>CAJQSO010000019.1 GCA_905614365.1 uncultured Candidatus Thioglobus sp. | reverse complement strand
CTGAAAGACCTAGAATTTCGACTGGAGTTGATGGGCCTGCTTTATTAATTGGCTTACCATTGTCATCAATAATTTGCTTAACTTTTCCGTACTCTTGACCCGCAATAACAATGTCACCTTTCTTAAGTGTTCCTGACTGAACAAGAACAGTAGTCACTTTTCCACGCCCTTTATCTAATCGAGCCTCAAGAACTACACCACTTGCTGGCTTGTCAACAACAGCCTTAATTTCTGACATTTCAGCAGTTAAAGATATGCTTTCTAAAAGCTTATCAATACCATCACCTGTATGAGCTGAAACGCCAACCATTAAAACATCACCGCCCCACTCATCAGAGATAACATCGTGTGTTGACAGGACTTGTTTCACTTTATCAAGATCTGCCCCATCTTTATCCATCTTATTAATAGCAACAATAATAGGAACATTTGAAGCCTTAGCATGCTTAATAGATTCAATAGTTTGCGGCATAACACCGTCATCTGCAGCAACTACGAGAATTACAATATCTGTTGCAGTTGCACCGCGAAGTCGCATTTTTGAAAATGCAGCATGGCCTGGAGTATCAATAAACGTGATTAAGTTTCCATTTTGTTCAACTTGGTATGCACCAATATGCTGAGTAATTCCACCCGCTTCAGCAGAAGCTACTTTTGACTTACGAATATAATCTAGAAGTGATGTTTTTCCATGATCAACATGGCCCATAATAGTTACTATTGGAGGTCTTGGTGCAGAATCCGAATTATCATAGGCCTCTTGAACCAAAGTATCCTCAACTGTCTCTTCACTACTTGCTACAGGAGTATGTCCCATCTCCTCAACTACAAGCATCGCTGTATCTTGATCGATTACATCATTGAGAGTAGCCATAACGCCCATGCCCATCATAACTTTTAATACTTCACCAGCTTTAGTAGTCATCTTCAAAGCTAGCTCAGATATTTTAATATTCTCTGGAATTAAAATTTCGTGCTTCACTGGCTCAACTGGCATATGAAAACCATGCTGGGCTTGCTCATCCTGAGTTTTTTGTGAAATATGCGTTCTTTCTTTTTTCTTAAGTTTTCGATTTGGATTATGCCTAGCAACGTGGAGTTGTTTTCGATTCGATGCAGGTGATGGAGAAGTTCTTAGTCGCTTAGGACTCTTCTTTGAATCATTAGATTTTTCTGCTTCTAACTTTTCCTTCTCTTTTTTAGCCTGTTCTTCCTTATCAGTTAATTCTTTTTGTGTTTTTTGAGCCAATAGCTCTTCATTTTTAACTTTTTGCTGGCGAACCACGTCATTTCTCTTCGCATCATGCTGTTCATCTTTTTCTTCAGAAAGTCTCCCAGCCTCTAGAGCCTCTCTAGCTTTTAATATTGCAGCGTCGTCGACTTGTTCAGTGGGAGCGGCCTGAGGAACCTCACGCTTCTTTTTCACCTGAATCTTTACACCACCAGAAGATGATGTATTAGCAGCAGGTTTTGTTGTTTTTCTGGAAACAGAGATACTTGATTTAGTGCTAGAGCGTTTGCTCAAACTTGACATTAGAACCTGTCTTTCATCTGCAGAAATATTCGATTCAGCTGTTTTTCCTGAAATACCTGCTCCAGATAAAATAGATATAACCTGATCAGGTGTTTTTTTGAGTAGTTTTGATAAACTTTCTACAGTATGTGCCATATTTTTGCCTATATATTCTAGTTATTGATACTTAAGATACCTATATAAAAGTTAGTCAAACCAGCCTTCTTTTTCTCTGGCTGCCATGATAACAGCAGAAGCGCTATCATTCCCAACATCTTGAATTTCCAAAAGCTCAACAATTGATAGCTCAGCTAGCGCATCAACTGTAGTAATTTCAGCATCAACAAGAGCTGTTGCTAGTGAGTCTTCAACACCCTCAACACTAAGCAAGATTTCTGTAGACTCAGCATCCGTTAAGGCCTTAACTAACTGTGCATCCTGAGCTCTTTCTTGAAGCTCGCCCACCATGTCAGAATCAAATTCTTCAATTTTAGATAATGCATCTGATTCAGCTTCAGCTATTTCATCAAGATTTGTATAGCCTTCATCAATCAAAACAGCTGCCACTTCTGCATCAACACCAAGTTTCTCAGCAAGTTTTTCGCCTGTTTTCTGAAGCTCTTTTGCCTGAATCTCATCTGCATCACTAATAGACATTACATTAAGTTTCCACCCAGTAAGTCTACTTGCCAGCTTAATATTTTGACCGCCCCTACCAATTGCTAGTGCTAATTGATCTTCCTCAACCGCAATATCCATAAAGCCTTTCTCTTCATCAACCACTATTGAGCTGACTTCTGCTGGAGCCATGGCATTAATTACAAACTGCGCAGGGTCTTCATCCCAAAGAATAATATCCACTCTCTCGCCATTTAATTCGTTTGAGACAGCTTGAACTCGTGCACCCCTCATACCAATACATGAACCAATCGGATCTATTCTCTTATCTTTTGCCTTAACTGCGAGCTTAGAACGAAGACCAGGATCTCTCGCTCCAGCCTTAATTTCTATTACGCCTTCACTAATTTCAGGGACTTCCATAGTAAAGAGCTCAATCATCATATCGTTAACCGTTCGGCTTAGAAAAATTTGTGCACCGCGAGGTGTGGACTTAACTTCTTTAATATAAGCTCTTAAACGATCATTTTTTCTAATTGACTCATTCGGTATCAAGTCAAACTTTGAAATCATGCCGTCAATACCTCCCATATCTACAAAAACATTTCCTCTATCAACTCTCTTGACTGTAACCATAACAACTTCACCGACACGCTGTGTATAGTTATCAACAATAACTGTTCTTTCAGCTTCACGGACCTTTTGAATGATTACTTGTTTAGCAACTTGAGCCGCAATTCTTCCAAATTCCAGAGACTCCATAGGTTCTTCAACAAAGGCATCAATATCTTGACCGTTAGCATCTGCTTGATAGATATGAAGCTCTGGATCAAACATCTCTCCATCATCATCAACAAATTTTTCACCATCCTCAATAACTAGCCACCGCCTAAAGGTATTAAATTCACCAGTATGCCTGTCAACTTCAACACGAACCTCAATATTATTTCGCTTTTTTGTTGCAACAGCTAACGCCTCTTCTAATGATTCTATAACATCATCTTTGGTTATATTCTTTTCGTTTGAGATTGCCTCAACCATTAAAAATAACTCTTTACCATCCATGCGCTTCTCCTAAAAATGAGCAACTAAATTTGCTTTTTCGATTAAATCTATTTCTAAAGTAACAGGGCCAAGCTCTGTTACTAATTCTAGTGAATTACTAGTCTCACTAACGCTACCAATAGCGCCACTGAAGTTTCTTCTTCCATCAATGGGTCTAAATGTTCTCAAACGAACATCATGGCCCAAAAAACGTTGGTAATGCGCGACACTAAAAAGAGGCCTCTCGATACCAGGCGATGATACCTCGAGATTATACTGCCCACTTATTGGGTCCTCAACATCCATTATTGCACTTACCTGGCGAGAAACAATCTCACAATCGTCCACCCCAATTCCTTCTTCTGAATCAATATAAAGCCTCAAAATAGAGTGTTTTCCACTGGCAACGTATTCAACGCCCACCAGCTCGTAACCCAAATCATTGATACTTGGATTAATTAACAAAACTACTTTATCAGATATCTTGGCCACAAAAAATTCCTAATAAAAACCCCCAAAAAAGGGGGTCTAAATTGGTAGCGGGGATAGGATTTGAACCTATGACCTTCGGGTTATGAGCCCGACGAGCTACCATACTGCTCCACCCCGCACTAAAGAGGCGAAATTATACGCCCTTAACCTCGCTACTTCAACATATTTTGACGGGCATGTATATTATTAATTAATCTGAATACTTTATACTATCCCAATGAAGCAAATTATACTCGCCGTGCTGATGGATGACATTTCCAGCATTAAGCCAATTAAAGATTCCTCATTTGCCATGATGCTTGAAGCGCAAAAACGTGGCTGGGAGATCTTTACTTTTGATACTCCTGATATGTTTTATAAAGACGGGATAGTTTTCGCTAATGCACGAAAGACATTAGTCAGAGATTCTGAGCAAGATTGGTACGAGTGTGAAGACATAAAAGCGCTCCCACTAAATAATATAGATATTGTTTTTATGCGCAAAGATCCTCCGTTTGATATGGATTATATTTATGCAACTTATCTTCTAGAGCAGGCAGAGAATAGCGGTACTTTAGTCGTTAATAAGCCCAGCTCTTTAAGGGATGCTAATGAAAAACTGTTTGCTTTAAATTTCCCAGAATGCATCCCAGAAACTCTTGTTAGTTCCAATATAAAAAAGCTTTCAGAGTTTATCTCTAAAATTAAAACAGCAGTTGTTAAACCGCTTGATGGAATGGGTGGGACTGATATATTTAAACTTACAAAAGGTGATAAAAATATTGAGGAAGTGCTTCTAAAAATAACAAATCAAGGGAGCCGCTTTATTATGGCTCAGGAGTTTTTGCCTGAAATTAAGAATGGCGATAAGCGTATTTTATTAATTAATGGAAAGCCTGTTGATTATGCGCTCGCTCGAATACCAGCAGCAGGAAGCTTTAAGGGGAATTTAGCTGCAGGAGCAAAGGGAGTGGGTCAGTCACTATCAGCAAGGGACCGACATTTATGCAGTCAAATTGCTCCAATGCTCATTGAGAAAGAGCTTATGTTTGTTGGGCTTGATGTTATCGGTGATTACATTACAGAAATAAACGTAACAAGTCCGACCTGTATTAGAGAGCTGGATAGTCAGTTTGATCTCAATATCTCTTCTATGCTCTTAGATGAGATAGAGGATAAGTTAGCTCTGCGCTAGGTTAAAGCCATATTTTGCAAGCATTACGCCAAGGCTTGCAGCAAGAAGTGATAACCCTAAGTTTAACAAGATATTTAATAATGCCTCACTATAGTTACCGCTGCTAAGCATCTCAACAGATTCAATTGAAAGCGCTGACATAGTAGTTAGAGAACCTGCCAATCCAACAAGCAACATTAGACGATATGTTTCACTAAGAAAGAGTTTTTCTAAGACAAAAACTACTAATAGTCCTGCAATAAATGATCCAATAATATTAGAAATTAAAGTTCCATACGGAAAGGCTTTATCAAAGTATTGAAGTGAAAAAATGCCAATATAGTATCGGCAAGTAGCTCCAACAGTAGCGCCTATACTAATGCTTAAAATAGATGTTAAAGTGTTCATAAATTTGACCTAAGCTGTTTCAATTTTTCTTTAATTTTAATCTCTAGTCCTCGCTCAGTAGGCTCATAATATATTTGCTCCCCCATCTCCTCAGGAAAATAAGTTTGGCCTCTACTAAAACCATCAGGCTCATGATGAGCATAACGATAACCTTCGCCATGGCCTAACTCCTTCATCAACTTAGTACTTGCATTTCTAAGATGAATTGGTACTTCAAAATCACCTGTATTTTTTGCTACCTCTATAGCTTGATTAAATGCGCTATAAACTGCATTAGATTTTGGCGCGCAAGCACAGAAAACAGCCGCTTGAGCGATTGCCCTATTTCCCTCTTTATCTCCAAGTCGCTCATAAACGTCCCAAGCATTAATAGTAATTTGAAGCGCCCTTGGGTCTGCATTGCCTATATCTTCGGATGCAATTGCTAAAAGCCTTCGAGCAATAACCTTTGGATCACAACCTGAAACAATCATTCTGGCCATCCAATAAAGAGCACCATCTGGTGAAGAGCCTCTTACAGACTTATGAAATGCAGAGAGCTGATGGTAAAAAATATCACCACCCTTATCAAAGCTGCTTACTTTTTCTTGGAGCGTTTTAGCTATATCGTTTTTATTTAGAGTTTTGTCTGATGTTTCAGTGAGCTGCTCAATGATATTTATTAGGCGCCTCGCATCCCCATCACTGCTGTTAACGATCAATGACAAAGATCCATCATCATCAAGAATAATGCCCTGGTTCTTTATAGCCCTTGTCGCAATAGTTGATAAATCCTTTTCGTTAAGCTTATCCAGAATATAGACCCTTGATCTTGAGAGTACAGACGAGTTAATTTCAAAAGAGGGGTTTTCAGTAGTTGCGCCGATTAATGTAATTAAACCAGACTCAATATGAGGCAAAAAAGCATCTTGCTGCGCTTTATTAAAACGATGAATTTCATCAACAAAAAGTATTGTATTTTTATCCTGATGCTTATAAAGCTGAGCATGCTCTATTACATTTCTAAGCTCTTTAATGCCATCAAGTACAGCTGACATTTGTTCAAAGTGGGCACCCATCTGCGAGCATATAATACGGGCAAGAGTTGTCTTTCCAACGCCGGAAGGGCCCCATAAAATCATTGAGTGGAGTTGATTGTCAGCCAGAGCCTTGCCAATAGGTTTATCAGGATCAAGTAAATGACGCTGGCCTATAAATTCACTCAGCTCACTGGGTCTTAGTATTTCTGCAAGAGGTCTATAGGTTGACATTAAATTAAGGATTAATTTTTATAATTTTATAATTATCTTCTTTATTTGATATTAATACCGCAGATAATTTTAATTTATTTCTAAACAATATTATTTTTCCCTTCCAATGCCATCATTACTGCAAAAAAAGGTATTAAAATAAGAACGTATTCACACACTATAATTTACTTATGTTTTTAAGATTTTTTTGTCTTGTTTTTCTTACTTCAAGCGTTTTTGCTAATTCACATTCATTTGAAGAATTTCTAGACCAGGTACGCAAAACCGCAACTGAGCAGGGCGTTTCTAAACCAACCATTGATAAGGCTTTCTTTGAGCTCACGCCGAGGCCTTCCGCTATTACATCTGATAAAGCTCAAGCCGAGTTTAATCAAAACTTTTGGCATTATGTAAACAAAAGAGTTAGTAAAGTTCGCCTTAATAATGGCAAAGATACATTAAAGAAAAATGCCTCGTTACTAACTAAAGCCTCTGAAAAGTATGGCGTTCCAACCTACGTTATAGTTGCATTTTTAGGCCTTGAAAGTAACTATGGAAATTATATGGGAAGTGAGAGTCTTATTCGCTCCTTGGCAACACTTGCCTATGACCAAAGACGATCAAAGTTTTTTACACGAGAGCTAATTGCTGTTTTAAAGTTGATGGATAAAAAAACCATTCCGTTTGATGCAACTGGATCTTGGGCCGGAGCAATGGGAGCAGTTCAATTTATGCCAACCAATGTCATCGCTTATGGCGTTGATGCCAATAATGATGGCAAAGTAGATCTTTGGAATGAAAAGGCTGATATTTATGCAAGCGCTGCTAATTTTCTTAACAAGCTTGGCTGGAAAAAAGGTGAAAAGTGGGGGAGAGAAGCCTTAATTCCTAAAAACTTTAACTATCAATTAACTGGACTAAATAATGAAAAGACCGTTAATGAATGGGCAGCACTTGGCGTTCGACGTGGCAACAACTCAAACCTGCCAAAATCAAACTTTAAGGCCTCTTTAATTGTGCCAATGGGACACAAAGGACCAGCATTCTTAGTGTATCGAAATTTTGATGCAATAATGGGATGGAATCGCTCCATCTTGTATGCTCTTTCGGTTGCCTACTTATCGGACAGACTTAACGGAAACGCAAAGCTATCTGCAAAAACTATTGATGAGCCCCTGCTTAGCAAAGAAGACATTATGCAAATTCAAAATACTTTGAATTTACTGGGCTATGATACTGGCACTCCAGATGGTATGGCAGGATCTAAGACGCGACAAGCAACTCGAAAATTTCAGTCTGATATTGGTCTCACGGCCGATGGCTATGTTGGTTATGAATTATTTCAACAGCTTCAATGAAGGTCAAAACCTACCTTGGTTTTGATGTAGGAACTAAGCGCACAGGTATTGCTATTGCGAACAGCCTGATCTCACATGCAAGCGGAATTGATACAGTAATTCATCACAAAGATGGCTCTACAAATTGGGAGCATCTTGAGCTAATCATTAATCAGCATAAGGCTGATGCATTCATTGTTGGACTCCCTCTTGATAAAGAAAATAAAGAACAAGAGATGACCTTTATAGCAAAATCATTTGGTAAAAAACTAACAAAACGATTTAATATTGAGGTCTTTTTTATAGACGAGTATTTATCCTCTTCAGAAGCAAAAAAACAACTAAAATGGCACTACGCCCACAAGAACGCTGACAGAGGTGATGTAGATAAGCGATCAGCTGAACTAATTTTGCAGACTTGGCTCAATGAAACCACACACGATTAGCAACGAATCTCAACTAGACTCAAACGGTCGATTAGCCCATCTTCTTGGTTTAAAAGGCCTTCCAAAAAAACAACTCGAAAAAATATTAGACGTAGCAGATGATCGTGTCGATAAAAAAGGCAACCTCCAGAAATCTAAAATCTTAAGAGATATGTCTGTCGCCAACCTCTTCTTTGAGCCCTCAACTAGAACACGAAATACTTTTGAAATAGCCGGGAAACGAACAAGCGCTAAAACAATTAATGTTGACCTTGCAAATTCAGCAACTAAAAAAAATGAAACCTTGATGGATACTATGCATACCCTCAAGGCCATGCAAATTGATATGTTTGTGATTCGTCACAAACAAAACGGACTCCCGCATCATGTTGCAGAAAATATGAAAGGGGTATCTATTATCAATGCAGGGGACGGCATTAATGCTCACCCTACTCAAGCTCTTCTGGATATGTTAACCATAAGGCAGCATAAAAAAACCTTTGATAACTTATCTGTTGCAATTGTTGGGGACATAAGGCATTCTCGAGTTGCGCGATCTGGAATCCAAGCGATGCAGACTTTAGGTACAACGGATATTCGCTTGATTGCTCCTGAAACTCTTCATTACAAAGAAGAAACGCCTGGCTTAGAGCGCTTTGATAATCTTAAAAAAGGCATCGAAGGGGCTGACGTCATTATCTCTTTAAGACTTCAAAAAGAAAGAATGATTGGTGCGGATATCCCAGATGAGCAGACTTACTTTGATAGCTTTGGAATTACAAATGAGACCTTAAAATTTGCAAAGCCCGATGCAATTGTTATGCATCCAGGGCCAGTTAATAGAGGAATTGAGCTTCAGTCATCAGTTGCAGATGGTCCTCAATCGGTTATCCTTCAACAGGTAACTAATGGCATCGCAGTGCGAATGGCTGTTATGGAAATTTTGGCTGGAGCGTTTTAAAAATGAGTCAACCTATCAATTATGATCTAGCAAAAGACGCCCTTCAAAAGCTTAATACCGATGACACAATTTCTTCAGCCCATGGGTTATTATGCGGATTTTACTGCGTCAAACAAGACATCCAATTAGACGATTGGCTAAATGAAATACTGGTCACTATTGATTTAAATAATCTAATTGAAAAGGAAGCTCATCACGTACTTGCAGAAATATTTAATAATACGAGTGAACAGCTCTCTGATCCTACTTTAAATTTTTGGCCTGTTATTGCAGATGATGAATCACCATTAAGAGAACAAGCAAACACTCTTATTGAGTGGTGTCAAGGACTATTAGTTGGCCTTGGATTAAGCTCGGTAGAAGCATCAGATGAAGAAGTATTAGAAATGATCAAAGACATTAGTGAGATTTCTAAGATGGATGCTGATCTTCTGGATAACGAAGAAAACACTCAAGACTTTTATGAAATCGTTGAGTTTGTTCGTATAGGTGTGCTATTTATTCAAGAGACCCTTCAGCCCTCTAAACAGGACTTTATTAGCCCTACTCAGCTCCACTAAAAAGCAGAAATTGCTCACTACTTCGTTAAACTAATCAATCAGTTTAATAAGAATTATTCCTATTAAGGCCTATAAATATTTCTAGCTCTATTAGAAATAAGAGCTCATTAAGGACTATAATTATTTCTAGCTCTATTAGAAATAAGAGCTCAAAGGTACTTTTTAAATAATATAAGGGGTAATAAAATGACTTTAGGAAATTTATTTAAAGCACAAGCAATATTTATATGGCTCTATGCGGTAATGTTTTGGGTAGCACCTCAAATGGCTGCTCAAGGTCCAGGATGGACTTTAACTGCAAACATGGTGTCTTTTGGACAAGTACTAGCGATTCCATTACTTGCCTTAGGATTATTCGCTTGGATGGCGCCATCTTGGGTAGGAGATAACATTAATAAAGTTGGTATGATTTTTGGTGTCTATGTTAATCTTGCACTAGCTGCAGTTCAAGTTTTTCATATCTCAACAGGAGCTGCAAATTTTGACCCAATGGGAATGATTCCAGCCCTACTTTTAGCCGCTTTATTCTTTTGGAAAACTCGCGCTACTGGCTAATAAGTAATAAAAAGCCGAATTAAACAAAAGTCTAATTCGGCTTTAAAAAATGGTGGCCACACCTAGAATTGAACTAGGGACACAGGGATTTTCAGTCCCTTGCTCTACCAACTGAGCTATATGGCCAAATCGCGTAATTATACACAATGGAAATCAAAAGTGAGTTTGAATTTAGGCTCTTAAAGCCTGTCAATCAGCCATATCATCTAAAAAACGTTCAGCATCTAGTGCTGCCATACAGCCTGAGCCTGCAGAAGTAATAGCTTGACGATAAACATGGTCTGCCACATCTCCTGCTGCAAAAACACCCTCAACACTCGTTTGAGTTGCATTACCTTGAAGACCTGCTTGAACCTTAATATAACCATTATTAATTTCTAGCTGCCCTTCAAAAACGCCTGTATTTGGGCTATGCCCAATAGCAATAAAGACACCATGGACATCAATTTCTTTAGTCTCTCCATCGTTGCCCTTTAATCGAAGTCCGTTGACACCCATATCATCACCTAAAACTTCGTCTAGGTTATGATCCCACTCAATAGAAACGTTACCATTTTTAGATTTTTCAATTAACTTATCAGAAAGAATTTTCTCAGACCTAAACTTATCACGTCGATGTACAACAGTAACATGATCAGCAATATTTGAAAGGTAGAGCGCTTCTTCAACAGCAGTATTGCCGCCTCCAATAACCGCAACTTTTTGGCCTCTATAGAAAAAACCATCACAGGTTGCGCATGCTGAAACCCCTTTACCTTTAAATGCTTCTTCTGAGTCAAGCCCTAAATATTTAGCTGTAGCACCTGTTGAGATAATGACTGCGTCAGCAGTATACGTAGTATCTCCACCTTGCAAAGTAAAAGGGCGCTTAGAAAAATCAACACTAGCAATATGATCGTTAATTATTTCTGTATTGAAAAGAAGAGCATGCTCTTTCATGCGCTCCATCAAGTCTGGACCCTGAAGACCATCATGATCACCTACCCAATTATCCACATCCGTTGTAGTCATTAGCTGACCACCCTGTTCGCTCCCACTTACCATCACTGGATTCAGGTTTGCTCTAGCCGCGTATACTGCTGCAGAGTAGCCTGCAGGGCCTGAACCGACAATCAAAACTCGACAATGTTTAATATCACTCATTATGAAATACTTTATACTAATTAACCAAATGAGTATTATAAGCTATCTTGAAAAAAAATAATAAACGCACAACTCTTAATACCCCCATAAATAATCCGCGCTCAAAGATTGCGAGTGAGTCGATTTTTATATTACTCTTGACACTCGGTGTCGTTTTCCTCATTGCACTTGTGACATATGTACCAGAGGAAGACCCATGGACTGGTGGAGCGCAACTAATTAAGCCAGTTATAAATAGCGCAGGAATGTTTGGCGCTTATCTGAGTGATATAAGTATTGGAGTTCTTGGTTATGTCTCTTACATAATTCCTATAGCTCTAATATGGCTTGGATATAACTTTCATAGAGATGCAAATAAAGAGCGCAGCAGTCAGATTACCTTCTTACTTCGTTTGATTGCTTTTCTCATCATGCTTTTCTTTACAGCGGCACTTGCACATCAATTCGCACCAGAGATAAAAGTTATTGAAGGCCTTAAAGCTACATTTTTAGCAGGAGGATGGATTGGAATGTCAATGCATGATTTGGTCTTTTATGAAATTTTTGGAAGCTCATCTACAATAATATATTTCGGCATTATTTTTGTTAGTTTTAGTATCGCCTCTAGCGCGTCATGGAGAAACATAAGCACGTCCCTTTTTAGAAAAGTCTTTAATCGGGAAAAAAGCACTGCTGTAAATTCAAGTAGTTTAAAAACTAGGCCTGAAATTATCAGCTCTAATTCTGCTACTGAGAAAACTCAAAAAGTGGAAAAAACTGATAAGCCTAAAAAAGTGGAAAAAACTGCGAAAACTGAGAAAGCTGAAAAAACTGAGAAGCCTAAAAAAGAACAGGGAAGTAATCTATACAAATCAGGAATGTCAGGTGGACTTCCAAGTCTTTCGCTTTTAGATGACGTGAGTAATTCTGGCTTAGGATACACAGATGAGTTCCTTGTTGAAATGGGCCAACAAGTTGAAATTAAATTAAAAGATTTTGGCTTTGACGTAACAATAACTGCCGTAACTCCAGGGCCAGTAGTGACTCAATTTGAGATTTCGCTTGCTCCAGGAATTAAAGTTAGCCAGATCATGAACCTTAACAAAGACCTAGCTAGGGCATTGCTTGTTGAAAGTGTTCGCATAGTTGATGTGATTCCAGGAAAGCCAGTTATTGGTCTTGAAATTCCAAATAATAACAGGGAGATGATTGGACTTAAAGAAATCCTCTCAAGCGAAGTATTCACAAAAGCTAAGTCGACTCTTTCTATGGGTCTTGGTAAAGACATCAATGGATTACCAATTGTTGTGGATCTTGCAAAAATGCCGCATCTTTTAGTTGCGGGCGCTACGGGAATGGGTAAATCCGTTGGTCTTAATGCAATTATTCTCAGCATCTTATATAAAGCTTCACCAGAGCAAGTTAGATTCATAATGATTGATCCAAAAATTGTTGAGCTTGCATCCTATGCAGATATTCCACACCTCCTTACTCCAGTTGTTACTAATATGAATGAGGCTGCAAGTGCACTTTGGTGGTGTGTCAATGAGATGGAGAGGCGCTACAGCCTTTTAGCTAAGTTTAGTGTTAGAAATATCGAATCATTTAATGAAAAGCAGCACCGAGCTAAAGAGTCTGGAAAACCTTTATTAGACCCTTCATTTAATCCAGATAACGCAAAAGAAGGTGAGCAACATCCAGAACTAGAAGCGCTTCCACTTATCGTTATAGTGATAGACGAATATGCGGATATGCTTGGCGCTCTTGCACAGGAAGATCGTGCTAAGTCTAAGCGAGTTGAGGGTCTTATTGTTCGAATTGCTCAAAAAGCTCGAGCAGCTGGAATACATCTTATTGTTGCAACGCAGCGCCCTAGTGTTGACGTTATCACCGGCCTAATTAAATCCAATATACCAACAAGAATGTCTTTTAAAGTTTCATCAAAAACTGACTCAAGAACTATCTTGGATCAGTCAGGAGCTGAACAGCTTCTTGGAATGGGTGATATGCTTTATATGGCGCCAGGCATGACTCACCTTACTAGGGTTCATGGAGCATTTGTTGAGGACAGCGAAATTCTGCGAGTCGTTAAGCATCTTAAGAAAAACTCAAGCCCTAACTACTTAGAGGGAGTTCTTAAAGCACAAACTGAGGTTGTCACCAACAAAGACTCTGGACAATCCTCTGGTGAATTAGATCCACTTTTTGATGAAGCAGTGCAAATTGTCACCTCAACAAGAAGAGCATCAATCTCCAGTCTGCAAAGAAGAATGCGAATTGGCTATAACCGCGCTGCCAGAATTATCGAAGATATGGAGGCCAGCGGAATCGTTAGCTCTATGAATAGTGCAGGCAATAGAGATGTTTTAGCACCAGAGCCTATTGATCCAGATGAAACTTAGCCACTAGGGCATAGACTAGGATTCCAAAATTCATCTTCGATTTTACCCATAGAAAAAATTAATCCCACAATATCAGTAAACGAGAACTTCTCGATATCGCCAACAGCAATAATATATTGACCTGTATTAGAGTTATTAAATACTCTTATGTAGTAGGTTCCAGCTTTAAAAACTCGATCTGAAAGAAAGCTTTTTCCAACTTCTGGACCATTCCAATACCACTGTTTTCCATACTCTTCATACCATGGTGTCCACTCAAAGTTTTCGCCATCAGCCATATATAACGGATGGAAATCGGAGTCTAGAACTTCAAAAGAAAACGTTTCTTCTAGCGTGCACTCTCCAATCTTTGCAGCAAGAATACCTGCATAAAAGTTAAAATCAGTTTCAGACTCAATTCGATAAAAATGAGGCTCTCCACTGAGAGTTGAATATATAGCTTTTGAGATTTCAGGCTCTTCAATCTCGTAGGGTGCGTCGGCTGGATAGCTTGAATTTTCATTCATTACTGGCTTGTGTGCGCTTGCATACGTAGAGACTAATAGGAGTGTTATAAAGGTCAGAATTTTTTTCATAATTTTTCTAGTTTTTTTGTCAAACTAGATAATAGACTTAAAGACCCCTTATTACACGTAATTTATTTATGGTTTTTTTTGAAATATAGTTTTTTTTGATTAGCTTTTAGATGAATTAATTTATAAGATTACTGCCAACCATTAACCAAAATTAACCTTGACCTGACATTTTTGATACTATATAGTGTTCTTAACCAGCGAAAATTATAGTAGCTGGTTTTTTATTAAAAATTTATTGCGCCTTATCTTAGGCGTTTATTAAGGAGAAAAAAATGAAAAAAACTTTAAAAATTGTTTTGTCATTCATGCTCATTGGTATTTTTTCATCAGCTTTTGCTAATTCGATAAAATGGTCGATGCCTGGTGATTCTTTAACACTTGATCCGCATGCACAAAACGAAGGACCAACACATATGGTTTCTCGTCAAATATATGAGGGCTTGGTAACTCCAGGTATTAATATGGAAATACTTCCTCAGCTTGCAGAGTCATGGGTTGCAACAGCAGATGATACTTGGATATTTAACATTCGTAGGGGTGTTACGTTTCATGATGGATCGTCTTTAACAGCAAGTGATGTTGCTTTTAGTATCAACAGAGCAAGAACTGCTCCATCTGATATGGTTGATTTAATTAAAAGTATTACATCAGCAACAGCTCTTAATGATCATACTGTTGAAATAAAAACTGATGGACCAAATCCAATTCTGTTAAACGAATTAACTCAGATATTTGTAATGTCTGAAGGTTGGGCAAAAGCAAACAATTGTGAAGCTTCATATAATTGGGATGCAGGTGAGACATCGTATTGCGCATCTAATGCCAATGGAACTGGACCATTTGAAATTACTTTCAGAGAGCAGGACGTAAGAACTGTTTTTGAAAAAAATAACAACTGGTGGGGAAATCATTACGCACACAACATAGATAAAATTGAATTACTTCCAATTAAGAATGATGCAACAAGAGTTGCAGCACTTCTTTCTGGAGAAATCGATTACACTAATGTTGTACCTGTTCAAGATATTAAAAGAATCAACTCTTCTTCAGGTCATAGTGTGAAAATGACTCCTCAAAATAGAACTATTTTCTTTGGTATGGATCAAGGTTCAGCTGAATTGAATTCATCTAATATTAAAGGAAAAAATCCTTTTGCAGATAAAAGAGTTCGTCTAGCAATGTACCATGCTTTAGATATGGATGCTATTCAGGATAAGGTAATGAGAGGGCAAAGTGTGCCTGCAGGTATTATTACTGCTCCTGGTGTTAATGGACACACAGCAGCTCGTGACCAAAGAATGGCTTACGATCCTGAGACATCAAAAAAACTTTTAGCTGAAGCTGGATATCCTGATGGATTTGAGGTCACATTAGATTGCCCTAATGATCGTTATATCAACGATGAAGCAATTTGTGTAGCAGCTATTGGTATGTTTGCAAAAATTGGTGTTACAGTAAATCTTGATGCAAAAACTAAGAGTCAGCATTTCTCTGAAGTAAAAGAAGGTGATGCTAATGGCATGACTAGTGACATGTACATGTTAGGTTGGGGTGTTCCAACTTTTGATAGTCACTATGTATATTCATACTTGTTTGAAAGCTCTGGTAGCTGGAATAAAGTAAATTTCAGTAATGCTAGAGTCGACGAATTAGTTGCGGCAATGGGTGTTGAAACAGACCTGGATAAAAGAAATGCTATGATTGCTGAAGCTTGGGATATTACTCAAGACGACGTAACATATCTTCCTTTACATCACCAAGTTGTTAACCAAGCAGCAAAAAGTAATGTCGATGTTCCAATTAGGATGAACAACGAACCATTATTTAGATTTGCAAACGTAAACTAAAAAAGTTATATTTTTCTGGTCAGTTATCTGGCCAGAAAAACATTTCAAGTTGATGTAACATAAACGTCCTTTACATCACCAAGCTCTCCATGTTTATCTATTTCTTTAAAAGACTCTTACAATCAATTCTTGTAATGATTGTTGTGGCTTTTGTTTCCTTTTCTTTATTCAATTTTGTTGGAGACCCAGTAAATAGCATGACTGGAATAGATGCCTCATATGAAAGACAAGCTGAGGTTAGAGAGATTCTAGGATTAAATGATCCAGTCTATATTCAATTTTCAAGATTTTTAGGTAATGTTATTCAAGGCGATTTCGGCATATCTTATCAACTAAAAAGAGAGGTTTCAGATTTAATTGCTGAAAGAATGCCAGCTACTCTAGAATTAGTATTTGTATCTGCTGTTCTGGCAATAGTATCTGGCGTTATTCTAGGGGTCTATACAGGTATCCATAGAGATAGCTTTATTTCAAACATCATCCTTGTTGTTTCACTTGTTGGTGTTTCTCTTCCTACATTCATTATAGGAATACTGTTAATTTATTTATTTTCAGTAATACTGGGAGTTCTTCCGTCTTTTGGAAGAGGTGAAGTTGTAGAGTTAGGTTTTTGGGCAACAGGTTTTTTAACTGCTTCTGGACTTAAGGCATTAATATTACCCTCAGTCACATTAAGTTTATTTCAGATGACATATATCATCAGATTAGTTCGTGCGGAAATGATGGAAATACTTCAAACGGATTATATTAAGTTTGCTAGAGCAAGAGGCATTAAAGAAAATACTATCTATTATAAGCATGCTCTTAAAAATGGCTTAATACCAGTAATTACTATTACCGGTATTAATATTGGAACCTTAATAGCCTTTTCAATTATTACTGAAACAGTTTTCCAATGGCCAGGTATGGGCTTACTATTTATCAACGCAGTCTACTTTGTTGATATACCAATAATGTCAGCCTATATGATTATGGTTGCTTTTATTTTTGTGATGATAAATTTCATTGTTGATATCACCTATTATTTTATTGACCCAAGAATAAGACTTAAGGAAGAGGCGAGTTAGAGATGATATACAAAACCTTTAAGAAAATTTATGACACCGATATAGGGTATAGCTTTTTTAAGTCAAAAATTGCAGTTATCTCTTCTACTATCTTGTTTATTATTTTACTTTGTTCAGTTTTTGCTGGCGTAGTTTCCCCCTACAATCCTTTTGACCCAGCTACAGTTTCTTTAATGGATGCATTTACCCCACCTTCATGGTCTGAGGGTGGAAGCTCTAGCTTTATTCTTGGAACAGATCAACAGGGAAGAGACATGTTCTCAACGATTATCTATGGCTCAAGGATTTCATTAATCGTCGGATTTGCATCAATACTTTTTGCGATGGTGCTTGGAGTATTTCTTGGCGTTACTGCTGGTTATATAGGAGGCAAATATGAGATAGTTGTCATGCGAGTTACAGATGTCCAATTAACAATACCAAGCATTCTAATGGCTCTACTTGTAAATGGTATCGCCAAATCATTCATTTCACAATCAATGCATAATGACATGGCAATTTACGTATTAATTTTTGCGATCGGTATCTCTGAATGGCCGCAGTTTGCTCGAGTTTCTAGAGCGTCTACTCTGGTTGAAAAAAATAAAGAATATGTATCAGCTTCGAGAATTATAGGACTATCAAATATTCTAATTATGTTTAAACATATCTTGCCAAATATACTTAGACCTCTCTTGGTGATTGCTACAATTGGATTGGCTCTTGCAATAATCACTGAATCTACATTAAGTTTTTTAGGGGTTGGGGTTCCACCGACTACGCCTTCACTGGGAACATTAATTAGATTTGGAAATAGTTTTTTATTTTCAGGTGAATGGTGGATAACATTTTTTCCAGCTATCTTTTTAATAATTTTAGCTTTATCTATTAACCTATTAGGAGATTGGATGAGAGATGCCTTAAATCCAAAATTAAAAATAAGATGAGTTTTTTAGAGGTTAAAAATTTAAATATTAGTTACCCAACTAGAAAAGAAACAATTGTTGCCAGTAAGGACGTTGAATTTACATTGGAAAGGGGTGAAATATTAGGCATAGTTGGTGAATCTGGCTCTGGAAAATCTACTATTGCAAATGCCATCATAAATTTAATTGATCCGCCAGGAGAAATAACAAGTGGATCCATTAAAATGGATAATAATGAATTAAGAGATAACGAAGAGCTCATTCAAAAAATTAGAGGAAAGAAAATCGGATTTGTTTTTCAAGATCCTCAAACATCCTTAAATCCATTATTTAGAATAAAAGATCAATTAATTGAAACTATTCAAACACATCTAAATTTAAACTATCAAGATGCGTTAAAAAAATCAATTCAACTCTTAAAAGAAGTAGGGATAGATAACGCTGAAAAAAGAATTGAAGATTATCCTCATCAATTTAGTGGAGGTATGCGCCAAAGGGTTGTTATTGCTTTAGCAATAAGTTGTGAACCAGATTTAATTATAGCTGATGAACCAACAACTGCTTTAGATGTAAGTATTCAACATCAAATACTGGAGCTGCTTAAAGATCTTACTAAAAAAAGAAATTTAGGTGTAATTATTATTACCCATGACATGGGAGTTATTGCTGAGACAACAGATAGAGTTATTGTTATGAGACATGGACTTATTGTTGAGCAAGGTGATACTAAAGAACTGTTAACGAACCCTAAATCTAATGAGGCTAGAAGCCTAGTTATTTCTGTACCGCCTACAAATAAAAAAATTGATAGGTTCAGACTTATTAGTCCTGATGGAAAAGAAATTACGGCTGATTCTAAAAATTTAACAAAAAAAATTATTAAAACCTGGGGAGTTAGAGAGAAAAATAAAAATAAAAAAATATTACAACTGACAGCTGTTACTAAAATTTTTGATGATAAGTCTTTGGTAAGTAATTTTTCATTTGGATCAAAGGCTGAGTCTACTAATAAAGTAGAAAAGGCAGTTGATAATGTATCTTTTGAATTGTTTGAAGGCGAAACTCTAGGTTTAGTTGGTGAATCTGGTTCAGGAAAATCAACAATAGCAAAAATTATTACAGGGCTAGTGGGGCCAAGTAATGGAGAAATTTTTTATAATGATATCTCACTTTATAATTCAAAAAGAAAATATCAAATTGATAAGAGTAGGGGGCAAATTCAGATGATATTTCAAGATCCATATTCATCTTTGAACCCAAGATTTAAAGTAAGAGACATAATATCTGAACCAATAAAGCTTTTTCAAAAAAATATTAATAAGAATGAACTCACACAAAATATGTATGATTTGATAGATATTGTTGGAATGACAAGACAATCATTGGATCGATACCCCCATGAATTTTCTGGAGGACAAAGACAAAGAATATCAATTGCTAGAGCTTTAGCCACAAGACCACGCTTATTAATTTGTGATGAACCTACTTCTGCCTTGGATGTTAGTATTCAAGCACAGGTATTAAATCTTTTAAAAGATATTCAAGATGAGCTTCACCTTACTATGTTATTTATTAGTCACGATCTTCCTGTAATTAGACAAATGTGTAATAGAATTGTAGTGCTTAAAAATGGAAGTGTTTGTGAGACAAAAGAAACTGAGGAATTATTTAACAATCCAGCACATCCATATACTAAGGAACTTATTAGGCTAATGCCTAAAATTGAATCTATAATTTAATTATTTTTTTAAATTAATTAAACAGAGAAAAACTTATGCAACATAAAATAAATTCTGTGCGCGCTCGAATGAAAGACAATCATGTTGATTTAGTTGCTCTGGGTCCTGGTAGCCATATGAATTGGTTATTAGGCTTCAACCCCTCTCCTGATGAACGCCCTTGTTTGCTCTTGATTGGAAAAGAAAAAGAGGCATTTCTTATGCCAGCAGTTAATGAAGAAGGCATAAGACAGAAAACTACAATAGCTATGAATTGCTGGAATGATGCAAATGGCCCAGATCAAGCTCTTAAGGATGCACTGACCTATACTGACTCATCAAATGCAAAACATATTGCTATAGATGAAGCTATGCGCTCTCACTTTGCCTTAATTCTTCTTGAGTCGTTATCAAATCCATCTTATGAATTCACCAACTCAACAATTGGCGCTTTGCGAATGCGTAAAGATCAAGCTGAGTTCACCAACCTTAAAGAAAATGCGCTAATCGATGATCGAGCAATGCAAGCTGGCTTTGCAGCAATTAAAGTGGGTGTAACTGAGCTTGAAATTGGGGAGGCGATAAATAAACACTTTATATCTGAAGGTGCAAAGCCTCAATTTTGTATTGTTGGCTCAGGTCCAAATGGTGCCTTTCCTCATCATCATACTGGTAATAGAAAAGTTGAGTATGGGGATTCTATCTTGATAGATATAGGCGGAAGAAAAGGAACATTTCCAAGCGATATGACTCGTATGTCAGTTCTAGGAGAGCCACCAGAAGGCTACCTCGAGATTCATGCTATTGTTGAACGCGCTGTGCAAGCTGCAATGTTGGCTGCAAGACCTGGAGTAATGGCAAAAGATGTTGACGCCGCTGCACGAGACGTCATTACTGAAGCTGGCTATGGAGAATTCTTTGTTCATCGTTTAGGACATGGGCTTGGTATTGACATTCACGAGCCACCTTATATAACTGCAACATCCGAAGTAATTCTTGATGAAGGAATGGTGTTCTCAATTGAACCTGGTGTCTATCTTCAAGGTAGGTTTGGTGTCAGACTAGAGGAGATTGTAATTTTGAGAGCTGATGGTCCAGAAATTCTTTCAGAGCTTTCTCGTAAATTAAATGTTATAAATTAACCTCCCATTTACAAGGAAAATCTAGCATTTTTTTCTAAAAAGTGTATTATCTGCCGATAATCTATACCGTTATTAGACCTAACTTCAATGGAAAAAATAATGAAAAAAGAATTTAGTTTTGGCACTCAAGTACGTAAGTCCCCTTATTTTGATGCAACTGTAAAGTGGGGAGCAAAAGGCTTCTCAGTTTACAATCACATGTATATCCCTCGAGACTTTGGTGATCCAGTACAAAACTTTTGGAATCTTGTAAATGAGGCCATTCTTTGTGATGTTGCAGTTGAACGTCAAGTTGAAATAACGGGCCCAGATGCTGCTAAATTTGTTCAATTACTAACCCCTCGTAACCTTTCTGAATGTGCGGTTGGGCAGTGTAAGTATGTACTTATTACTGATGAAAATGGTGGCGTATTAAATGATCCCGTACTCTTAAGGCTTGGTGAAAATCACTTCTGGCTATCTTTAGCTGATAGTGATATTTTGATGTGGGCCAAAGGTGTTGCTGTCAACTCTGGCTTAAATGTTAATTTAGGTGAGCCAGATGTATCTCCACTTCAGCTTCAAGGGCCTAAGTCAGGTGACATTGCAAAAGCAATCTTTGGTGAAAGAATAGATGGCCTTAAATATTACTGGCTAGAAAAGTTTGAACTGAATGGTATTCCATTAATTATTTCCAGAACAGGCTGGTCAAGTGAGTTAGGTTATGAAATATACCTACGTGATGGTTCTCGAGGAAATGAACTCTGGGACCACATTATGAAAATTGGCAAACCAATGGGGCTGGTACCTGGACATACTTCAACAATAAGAAGAATTGAGGGCGGCATGCTTTCTTACCAGGCAGATATGGACTACACTGTAAACCCATTTGAGCTTGGATTAGGCCGACTCGTTGACCTTGAAATGGATGCAGACTTTATTGGAAAAGACGCGCTTAAAAAAATTCAATCTGAGGGAGTTAAGCGCAGGCAAGTTGGCGTAGAAATAACATGTCCACCTCTTCAGCACCCCAATACAAGCTATTGGCCAATTTTTATAGATTCAAATAAGATTGGCTACATAACGTCAGCAGTTTACTCACCTAGACTTGACAAAAATATTGCGCTTGCGATTATGGATGCTGACTATTCGGCTATAGACACGGTTGCAGAAGTTAGATCGTCAGATGGCAATCATTCTATTAAGGTTGTGCAAAAACCATTCTACGACCCTAAGAAAAAAATTACTTCGGCGTCTTAACCTAACAAAAATGACAAAAAAAAGAGACCTAGAGGGTCTCTTTAATTTATTAATGCTGGTGCCGAAGGCCGGACTCGAACTGGCGACCTACTGATTACAAATCAGTTGCACTACCAACTGTGCTACTTCGGCTTAGTGGGAAATTATACAGTAAGGTTTTTTATTTAAAGAATGTTTTATACCATCAAAATTTGATTATTTTTTTCTCTGCTTTATAGCAATACGAATTCCAATAATTGCAAGAACAAGAGCCATTAAAAACCATTGAACAGCGTACCCTATATGCTTTTCAATACTCCCTGTATAAGGCTCCCACTTTCTAACAAATCCATTAGAAGTGGAAGGATCTAATAAGCCAATGACACTTGAAAAATCCACGCTGGCTAAACTAGCCATATCTTGTAGGTCAATTGACTGGATTAAAATCGGAAATTGAATGCCAATCTCAGTGGGCTTTAACTCCATTCTCTTAATTGGTTTTGAGATTAGTACTTTAATTTCTCTGGCATCTTGCCCAATATCTATATCTGCTAATTTGTCTCGCCGTCCATTCCATGGAATAAAGCCTCGATTAATTAGGATAGTTTTTGACTGGCCCTCTAAAGCATAAGGTGTTAAAACATAATAGCCTGAGACTTGATTGACAATTTGGTTGTCATAGATAAACTGCTTATCACTTAAGTACTTTCCTTGAAGTCGAACCTCATAGTACTCTTTATTTTTAAGGCTGCCTTCTTCCACGATGAGCTCAACACTTCCAGTATTCGCCAGTTTTATTGAGACCTCAATGCCGCGTTTCTCATCGGCACGATCTAGCTGCCAAAAACCAAGAGAGACTAGAAAAGCAAAAGTCGCAGTTATTAGAATCGAAGGAAGAAGAAAACGTAAGCTCATTATTGGGTTGGCAGAAGGTTAAAGTTATTAGGCTCTATCCATCCAATATAATTAGCAAATAGTAAAAAGACAAACAAGAAAACTGAAAGAATAATTCTCATTCTTAAAGCTTTAAACATTTTGTCAGAACCCTCTCTGCCACCTTTTAGTAAGCCAATAACAGCGGCGCCTAAAAAGAAAAATATTAATACAATTATAGCTATTACAAAATAATCCATAGTTTTCCTAAGTAAATTGAAAAAAAAGACCCCAACTAAGGAGCCTTTTATAAAACTTCTTATTCGTAATTATATCCAGTATACGAATATGAATAGCCCTAGCCAGACTACGTCAACAAAATGCCAATACCAAGCAACCCCTTCAAAGGCAAAGTGGTTCTCTAAGTTAAAGTGTCCTTTTTGAATACGGTAAAGAATTACTGTCAGCATAATCACGCCAATTGTTACGTGGAAACCGTGGAATCCTGTAAGCAAATAAAACGTTGAGCCATAAATTCCAGAAGTTAGCTTTAATCCATCATGGTAGGCATGTCCATACTCAGTGATTTGAAAACCTAGGAACACAACGCCCAGCGCTATCGTTGCTAGCATCCAAGCCATCAGTGCATTTCTATGGCCAGCTCTTAAAGCATGGTGAGCATAAGTTAGAGTCACTCCTGAAGTCAGAAGAAGCCCTGTATTTAAAGCTGGAAGCCCCCACGTATCTACTAATTTAAAGTTAGTAGCAAAAGTAACGCCGTTCTGTCCTACTTCACCGGGAGTAGTAATAAGCGGCCAAGCTGATTTGAATCCTTCCCACAGCTCTGGCGTATAAATATTATTGTACTCACCACCAAGCCAGGGCACACTCAAAACTCTTGCGTACAGAAGGGCTCCAAAGAATGCTGCGAAAAACATTACCTCAGAAAAGATAAACCAACTCATTCCCCATCGAAAAGATTTGTCAACTTGTGAATTGTAGAGTCCACCAATACTCTCACTGACAACAGTTCCAATCCATCCAAATAACATAAATGCAATTATTGCAAAACCCAAAACCATCACAGGCCAGCCCCAACTTACATCATGCATTTGGTTCGCAAACCCTACAAATAAAGTTGAAACACCAATTGATCCAATAATCGGCCAGTAGGTGCCATGAGGTACATAATATTTTTCGTTACTCATTTTTCTTCCCCTTTCTTAACTATCTAACTTATAAAAATTATAGGACAAACTAACATCTTTGATCCACTCATCCATTTCAGGCTCAATTACAAATCGAAGTGTCATTTCGACCTCTTCATTAGGTTGAAATGCCTGCTTTACAAAACAAAAACACTCTAGCTTTTTAAAGTGAAGAGCCGCATCTGTAGGCGCAACACTTGGAATTGCTTGACCATAAATTATTTCATCGGTCGTATTCTTAGCAATGTAGCTGGTAGTATAAAACTTTCCAGGTATAACTTCCATCGAGCTTACTTTCGGCGCAAACTGAACTGGGAAGCCAGGAGTAGTTGCCGCAAAAAAACTAACACTCACCAATCTCTCTTCATTTACTTGATACTGCTTTTCTGTTTCTACTCTACCAGTCTTTCCATTAAAACCTGTTAGGTCGCACAGCACATCATATAAAGGCACCATCGCGTAGGCAAAAAAGAACATCAAGATTGGAACAGAAACTAGCTTTATCCAAAAACTTTTCGTAATTTTTTTTCTTTCCACGTCAGGAGTTAAGGGCAATGGTTAGCGTATATAGTCCTATTGCAACAACAGCAACTATCAATGCAGTTATGCCAACACCTCTATTGTTTTTTTTATCTACCATTAATTACTCTGCGACTCTGCCAAAATTTCTGCTCTTGTTGGCGGAACGTCAAACGTATGATAAGCAATTGGTGACGCTAAAGTCCACTCTAGACCTTTAGCACTTTCCCAAGGTCTTGCATCTGCTGGCTTACCATTACGGATGCAATTTACAACAATGTAAGTAAGCAATAAGAATGACAGTCCAAAAGAAAATGCACCAATTGAAGAGATAAAGTTAAAGTCAGCAAACTGAAGTGAATAGTCAGGAATACGACGTGGCATCCCAGCTAGGCCCAAGAAGTGTTGAGGGAAGAACGTTACGTTAACCGAGATAAGCGCCCACCAGAAATGAAATTTAGCAAGGGGCTCGTTGTACATCTTTCCTGTCCACTTAGGAAGCCAGTAAAATACTGCTGCAATGATTCCCCATAGGGCTCCAGTTACAAGAACATAATGAAAATGAGCAACTACAAAATAAGTATCGTGGTACTGAATATCGGCTGGAGCGATGCCAAGCATTAGCCCAGAAAAACCACCAATCGTAAATAAAAATACAAACGCAAGCGCCCAAAGCATAGGAGTTTCAAAGCTCAAAGAGCCCTTCCACATCGTTGCAACCCAGTTAAAAACTTTTACTCCAGTTGGGACTGCAATTAACATTGTTGCGTACATAAAGTAAAGCTCGCCTGCCACAGGCATTCCTGTTAAGAACATATGGTGAGCCCATACTATGTATGACAAAAATGCAATCGATGCAGTTGCATAAACCATTGAAGAGTAACCAAAAAGAGGCTTCCTAGCAAAGGTTGGAATAATATGGGAGATGATACCAAAGGCTGGCAAAATCATAATATAAACCTCTGGATGACCAAAGAACCAAAAAATATGCTGGAACATTACTGGATCACCGCCACCTGCAGCATCAAAAAATGCTGTGCCAAAGTTTCGATCCGTCAGCATCATGGTAACTGCTCCTGCTAGAACTGGCATTGCGCCAATTAATAAAAACGATGTGATTAGCCATGTCCATACAAAAAGTGGCATGTCCATTAATCGCATTTCTGGGGCCTTCATATTAAGAACCGTAGCAATAATGTTAATCGCTCCCATAATTGAAGAAAATCCTAGCAAGTGAATTGCAAAAATGAAGAAGTCAGTTGAGTCTGGAGCAAAGGTCGTTGAAAGTGGTGCGTAAAAAGTCCAACCAAAAGCAGGCGCTCCACCCTCCATAAAGAACGTACTCAAAAGAATTGCTCCTGCAAACGGCAAGATCCAAAAGCTCCAATTATTCATTCTTGGCAGAGCCATATCAGGCGCTCCTACCATCAAAGGAATAAGCCAGTTTGCCAAACCAACAAAGGCCGGCATAATCGCTCCAAAAACCATAATTAAACCATGCATTGTAGTCAGCTGGTTATAAAACTGTGGTTCAAATAATTGCAAACCAGGCTGTAAAAGCTCTGCTCGAATTCCCATTGCAAGTGAACCACCTATAAGAAGCATTGCAAATGCAAACCACATATATAGCGTTCCAATATCTTTATGATTGGTTGTTTTAACCCATCTTAGAAGTCCTTTTTCAGGGCCATGACCGTGATCATCGTATGCTGCCGTTGTAGTTGAGCTCATATATTTCTCCTTAAATTAACGTGCAGATGTAACATCTGAAGGTTGAACAACTGATCCATTATTACCAAAAGATCTTCTTTCGTATGTTATTACTGCAGCTATGTCAGAATCACTTAGCGCCTTAAATGAAGGCATTCCGCCCATTCCATTTATAACTAGATTAAGTTGGTATGCTGCTGGGCCATTGGCTACCTCTGACCCAATCATTGCAGGAAAGACACCCGGAATACCGGTACCATCTTTTTGATGGCAGCCCGAACAGTTTGCGTTGTATACAGTTTCTCCCTTAGCAACAAGATCTGCCTCAGTCCAAACTTGAGTAGCGCTTGCAAGTTCAGCAACTTTTTCAGCCTGCATACTTTCAACCCACTCAGCGTAGTCAGCTTTAGAGACAACATCAACAACAATAGGCATGAAGCCATGGCCTTTTCCACACAGCTCAGCACACTGACCTCTATAAGTTCCAATTATGTTGGGTTTTGCCCATGCATCATTTATAAATCCTGGGTTTGCATCTTGCTTAAGGCCAAACGCTGGAACCCACCAGTTATGAATTACATCATTTGATGTAATCAAAAAACGAATTGTTGTATCTACTGGAACGACTAAACGCTTATCAACTTCGCGAAGGTAGCCGCCCTCTTTATGAACAGCTTCACGCTCTTCAGGAGTTCCCTTGATAACATCCATAGAAGATTGTGCGAGATTCGAAGCAAAGCTTATGCCCTCTTCAGGATAGTCATATTGCCACTTCCACCTTACTCCAGTTACCTTTATAGTCATATCAGCCTTATCCAGAACCTCAATGTCAATAAGTGTCTTTGAAGCTGGGATAGCCATTGCAATTAGAATCAAAACTGGTATTCCTGTCCATAAAAACTCTACTGTCGTGCTCTCATGAAAGTTAGATGCTTTAGCTCCTTTTGACTTTCTGTGTGCAATAATTGAATAAAACATTGCACCAAAAACAACAACACCAATACCAACACAAACCCAAAATACCATCATGTGAAGGCCCCATATATCGTTACTAATATCTGTAACGCCTTTGGTCATATTGAATGTGTATTCTGCCAAGACAGACTTGGAGCTCAAAAGTGCAGTAAATGCGCCGGTAAGTTTAAACAATAATTTCATAGAATCTCCGAATTAAATCTTTGTATAGCCATATTGCCAATAATATATATAGTTCTTAAATATGCAATTTCAATTATCAAATAAAAAATGCAACCAAATGATACCTGTTTATCGTCTTTTTACCAAGTAAAAATTCACCTTTATTCTCAATATTGGTTGAACTTTTTTCGCTTACTATTCTAGCTTTAAAAAAGAGAGGTCAAAAGATTGAAAATGCAATCAAGGGCCATATATATTATTTGTTATTAAAAAATAATTATCGTAATTTTTCAAAATTTAACTTAGTTCATTTAAAATATCTTTCTGCTTAAACTAATTATTGCCTATGTTCAGTAAAACCATTAATATTTCCTTAATCTTAGCTCTTATAGTTGTCATTCTTGGGGCCTATACTCGGCTTGCAGATGCAGGACTTGGCTGTCCAGATTGGCCAGGATGTTATGGTGAGTTATTAGTTCCAGATGTTATTTCGAGTGAATATGAAAGGCCTCTTGATATTGCAAAGGCTTGGAAAGAAATGGTTCATAGGTACGCCGCCTCAACACTCGGACTTTCAATACTTGTTATATTTTTACTGGCAGTACTTCGTAAAACCGAAAGAAAGCAATCTATTAAGCTTCCCACAGCTTTACTTTTACTGGTTGGCTTTCAAGGTGCGCTTGGAATGTGGACTGTTACCGAACAGGTTCACCCTGGAATAGTTACTATGCATTTGTTTGGAGGCTTCTCAACAACCGCCTTATTATTTTGGCTTTTTTTGAATCAGCGTCCACAACTAAAAATTGGGCAGCCTGTTTTAAAACGCCATAAATTAATGCTCATCATAGTAACGGCTTTACTAATATTCCAAATATTTCTGGGCGGCTGGACAAGCACTAACTATGCAGCACTTTCTTGTGGTGAATATTTTCCTACTTGTTTGGGTGAGATGTGGCCTGAAGACATGGACTTTAAAAATGCCTATTATTGGGGTGAGCTTGGAGTGGATTATGAGTTTGGAATTTTGGAAAATCAAACTAGAACTGCCATTCAGATGGTACATAGAGTTGGCGCGCTAGTTATTACTGCGGCGATAATAGCTTTATCTTTTGCCCTAAAAAACTACCTGGCTTTTCAGAAAAATATTGTCATAGTTCTGGCTCTTTTAGGTGTTCAGGTTGCGCTTGGAATTGTTAATGTAGTCATGTCATTACCAATGTTTGCCGCAGTAATGCATAACGCGGTTGCACTCGGACTTTTACTAAGCCTAATAAGCCTTGCACATAAAATGTTTAACCAAGATACTGCCTCATAGTTTGAGTACTATAGCTAAAATATCGCTACTTCTTCTAGTTACAATTAGTGCTATTTCAACTTTTTTTTATTTTGGTGGTAAGCCAAATATGCAGGAGCTCAAAAAATCTGTGGCCCCTGCAGCATCTTTATACCCTGAAGCAAAGTCTGTTTCGGAGAAGCTAAAATTTATTAATGATGAATCAATAGCGACGCACTTATCAGATGTGTCTCAAGGAAAATGGGTGCTGTTATATTTTGGCTACACATCGTGTCCAGACGTTTGCCCAATAGACCTTTCAAAGATCAATCTGACATACCAGATGTTGGAAAATAAAAAGAAACTTCAAGTTGTTTTTATATCAGTAGACCCTAAGCGTGATATTGGAAAACTTAATCAGTTTGCAGGCGCATTTAACCCTACCTTTTTAGGTTTGACAGTACATCAAGATGAGCTGATGTCAATTAGCAGCTCGTTAGGGGTTTATCATGAAGTAGTTGAGTCACAAAAATTAGCGCTGGAAGATCATAGCAATCATGATCATGGTGATCACTATGACATTGATCATACAAGCAGCTATTTACTTTTTAACCCAGAATTAAAGCTAACAGCTCTTTTAACAAGCCCTCATGAGCCTGTAGCAATGGCAAAGGCAATTGATATAATTATCGAAAATCTAAGGTAATACAAGCCTTACTGCAAACAGAATAGATCCAATAAAAAGCGCGGTCATAATAATTCCAACGATAACGTAAGGCCAAGGACCAGTCTTCTCTGTAGACTCAAAATCTTGCGCTAAATGTTTCTTTTTTCCAACCCCAATCATTGCCGAAGCTACCGCTCTAAAAACTTGTAATAAAGATCCCATTACTAGGAAGAAACTCCAAAAGTCATCAAAAGATAGTGATCAAGCAGCAAGGCTAGGAACAAAACCATTAAATAATTAATCGAGAATTTAAAGGTTTTAAATGCAATGTGAGGATTTTCAGGCTCTATAAAAATCTTGATAGAGTAGCCTAAAAAAAGTATGCCTAAAGTTGCAGCAGAAACTAAGTAGATTAAGCCGCTCATCCCAGTAAGATAGGGCAATAGGGCAACTAAAAATAATAGCACTGTATATAGAAGAATTTGTACTCGAGTAAATTCAAGGCCGTGAGTAACCGGCAGCATTGGTATCTCAGCCTTCTTATACTCTTCTCGCCTATGAATAGCTAACGCCCAAAAGTGTGGGGGCGTCCAAATAAAGACGATTAAAAAAAGCAAAAGTGCGTATTCAATTCCTTGAGAGCCTGCTATAGAGGTCCACCCAAGAACCGGAGGAGCAGCGCCTGCAGCGCCGCCAATAACAATATTTTGAGGCGTAGCTCTCTTTAAATACATTGTATAAAAAACAGCATAGCCAATCAAAGAAGTAAGCGTCAAAAATGCAGTCAATAAATTAACATAAATTACTAATAGAGCAATACCTACAATACCTAAAAAGAAGCCCCATATAAGAGCCTGATTTCTTGTTACCCTTCCCTCAGGGAGAGGACGGCGATCAGTGCGAGACATCTTTACATCAATTTTCTCATCGACCACATGATTAAAAACTGCAGCAGACATTGCAGCTAATGAAATCCCTGCAGAAGCAACAACTATTAAAAAGATATTAGGCAGGTATGGAACTGCTAACAACATCCCAACAACCGCTGTAAGCAAAATAAGCGAAACAACTTTCAGCTTACAAAGACCCAAAAGATCTGTAATGGAGGGAAGGCTTCCCATCAGCCTATCCTGGAATATTTAAGTAGGCGCTTCAGATCCTTTAACACAAACTTAATGTTGATCTCTTTTGAGTTGTAATACAGCATAAAGTTGCCGATTGGATCAATTAGAAAAATTGAGTTTTCTGGAAACTTTACAAGTCTAGCGGCTAACTTTTCATTAGTTACTTTAGCTATAAGCAAGTTTTCATCGTTACTCATTGGCAGTGAGCCATCTTCAGTAATCAGGACTCTTTGAATTCGACGCATATCCATATTTATAAGGGTGCGAATCGTTTTAATATCGTCAACAGCCTGTTCACAGACACTATCACAACTCTTTGAAACATATGCAAGCGTCCAAAAACCATTAAACGTGGCATCGTCTTGAAATTCAATATCTGTTTTTTCAGTTGTTATAACTGGACGAATAAGCTCCCCATAGTTAATCGTGTTCTGACTGAAATAGGTCGGATTCAAATAAAAGAATAAAGTACCAATGGCTATGGGCAGAATAAATATCGATAATAAAACCCAAAAATCTTTTTTCACTGTCATGTCTTCCCTCGACTCAAAACTGCGTAATGATACGCTTATGAAGTTAAAAACTCAACTTACTAAAGCCTAACTTCTATTCCGTTTTCTTGCATTGCTTTTTTAGCTTCATGCACTGTAAACTCTCCAAAGTGAAAGATGCTTGCTGCAAGAACTGCATCCGCCCCACCTTCAATAATGCCCTCGGATAAATGTGATAAATTACCAACCCCGCCAGAAGCAATTAAAGGAACATCAACTGCCTCAGATACTGCCTTAGTAAGCTCAAGATCAAACCCATCTTTAGTACCGTCCCTATCCATTGATGTGAGAAGGATCTCTCCAGCACCATTATCTCCTTCTGTCATTTTTACTGCCCACTCTATGGCATCAATACCTGTTGGTTTTCGACCTCCATGAGTGAATATTTCCCATCTCGATGGATTAGAAGATACCCTCTTCGCATCAATAGCTATGACGATGCACTGAGAGCCAAATATAGCGCAAAGCTCATTAATAAGTTGTGGATTAAAAATTGCTGCAGAGTTGACTGCAACTTTATCTGCGCCTGCCTTTAACATTACGCGAACATCCTCTGCTTTACGAATTCCGCCGCCAACAGTAAGTGGAATAAAGACTTGGTCAGCAATCTTCTCAACCATTTCTATCGTGGTATTTCTTCCTTCATGTGAGGCGGTAATATCAAGAAATGTTATCTCGTCAGCACCTTCATTATCATAACGCTTTGCAATCTCTACTGGATCCCCAGCATCTTTGATATCAATAAATTTAACGCCTTTGACAACCCTTCCGTCACGGACATCTAGGCATGGAATTATTCTTTTTGCTAAGCTCATGGAGAATGATTTTACCGCATAAATGTAGCCATATTTTTTAGTGCAATATGTTAGTTAAAAGATCAAGTCTCAACGTAGCTTGCTTTAGATTAAGTCTTAAAGAGCCTGATAGGTATAATTGCGCCCCATGACTGAAAAAAAACTGGGTTCATTTAGAGACGAAAAACTACCACCTAAGCATATAGCCATAATTATGGATGGAAATGGAAGATGGGCAAAATCAAAGCATCTGCCTCGCTCTAGTGGTCACCAAAGAGGGGTTCAAAGCGTTAGAAAAATTGTAAAACATTGTGCTCAACTCGGCGTTAATACTTTAACTCTATTTGCCTTTAGTAGTGAAAACTTAAATCGCTCTAGTGAAGAAGTTGGCCTTCTATTCAAGCTTTTTTTAACTGTTTTGAAAAATGAAACAAAGAAACTAAAAGATAACAATATTAAGCTCAAAATTATTGGAGATCTTTCAGTTTTTACTCCTGAAATACAAGAGCTAGCTACTACTGCAGAAAAACAGCTCGCGAATAATAATGGTCTTAATCTTGTTATAGCTGCAAACTATGGTGGTCAGTGGGATATCGCAGAATCTGCAAAAAAAATTGCTATTAAGTCTGTCAATGGTGAAATTGATCCTGAAAAGATTGATACTTCGCTTTTTCATGAACATTCATCTTTAGCAGCATTTCCCAGAGTTGATCTGTTAATTAGAACGAGTGGAGAAGTAAGGATAAGCAACTTCTTGCTATGGGAAATTGCATATAGCGAACTATACTTCTGCAGCACCTTGTGGCCTGATTTTGATGAACATGAATTAGACGCTGCCATAGAATCTTTCCACCTAAGGGAACGTCGATTTGGGGAGCGAAATGGTGAAAAATAATGCTTCTTAAAAGAATCTTAACGGCCTCTATTATTGCGCCAATTGTAGTTTTTGGTATCTTGATATTAACTCAAACTGGGTTTGCATTAGCCCTTGCTTTACTTCTTATTATTGGCTCTTGGGAGTATTGCGATCTAATTCAAATAAAACATTTAGCAGGCAAAGTCCTTTACTCTTTAGTTATATTGGCAGTAACTTATTCTCTAAGTAGTGTGCCTTCATATTTAACTGTAGTTTTATATGCTGGTGTAGTTTGGTGGCTAATCGCCTTAATTTGGGTGGCACTGTTTCCAAAAGGCTCTAACCTGCTCAGAAAAACTTTAACAGTTAGGCTAATCAATGGCTTATTTATATTCGTGCCTATGGCAATCTCATTAATGGCGCTTCACTTGCAAGACAAGGCCCTAGTTTTATTTCTTTTGATTTTAATATGGGCGGCAGATATTGGCGCCTACTTTGCGGGCAAGTCTTTTGGTAAAAATAAACTATGTGCAAATGTAAGTCCTGGAAAAACGCTTGAGGGGGTTTATGGTGGAATTGCTCTCACCCAAGTAGTCGCGATTACTTACGTATATATTACGACTCAAACTCCATTATTAAATGATTTTCTTATATTTAGCTTTTTAGCCTTATCGGTTTCTCTTGTGTCTGTTCTTGGTGATTTATTTGAAAGCGTTTTAAAACGTATTGCAGAAGTAAAAGATAGTGGTAATATTCTTCCTGGACATGGTGGATTGCTAGATAGAATAGATAGCTTAACATCGTCTGCGCCATTATTTTTTATTTTATTTACATTCTTAATATGAAAAATGTAACTATCTTAGGAGCGACAGGCTCAATTGGAATCAATACACTAGATGTTATGTCTCGTCATCCAGAGAAATATAATGTCTTTGCCTTAAGCGCTAATGATAGCTGGGAAAAAATGGAAAAGCTTTGCATTAAACACCTGCCAAAATTTGCAGTAATGGTTAATGAAGAGGCTGCAGAAAACTTGAAAAAAGTTGCGCCAGATGGAGTTATGGTCTTACAGGGTGAGGCCGCTTTAAATGATATAGCCTCACATCAAAATACAGATTTTGTCATGGCGGCAATAGTTGGGAGTGCTGGGCTATCATCTACTTTTGCAGCGGCAACCTCTGGAAAAAGGGTTATGCTTGCTAACAAAGAGTCTCTAGTTTTAGGTGGTAATTTGTTAATTAATACTGCCAAAGCATCTGGCGCAGAATTAATCCCAGTAGACTCAGAACATAGCGCAATATTTCAATGCCTTCAGGCTGGTAAAGAGGGCCTCAATAAAATACAGCTAACTGCATCGGGTGGTCCTTTTTTAAAAACGCCGGCTACAGAACTTTATAATGTCACTCCAAAACAGGCCTGTAACCACCCAAAATGGAAGATGGGTCAAAAAATATCAGTTGACTCTGCCACCATGATGAATAAGGGTCTTGAGGTAATTGAAGCTCATTTCTTATTTCAACTTTCACCTTCTAAAATCGAGGTAGTTATTCATCCTCAAAGTATTATTCACTCTTTTGTCTATTTTAATGATGGTAGTGTTTTGTCACAACTAGGTCTTCCAGATATGAGAAGCGCAATATCTTATGCACTGTCCTACCCAAGCAGACAAATTTCAGGCGTTGAAGATCTTGACCTGACCAAGCAATCATCACTAGAGTTTTTATCGCCCGACATGGATAGATTCAAGTGCCTAGGCCTAGCATATGATGCTTTAGAGCAAGGAAAAAGTGTTCCTGGAACGCTTAATGCCGCCAATGAAGTTGCAGTAGAGGCTTTTTTAAATAAAAAAATAGGGTTTCTAGACATTAGCAAAACTATAGAAAAAACCTTAGCCACAACTCCTATTTCAAACCTTGACACTCTTGCAAGTGTTGTGGAAAATGACCATCTTTCTCGTAAAATAGCTCAATCTTTTATTAAGCCTAGCCATTCATAACAAACTGCCCTTAATGTATAAATCTTTTTTACTCTCTTTGTTATTATTTTGCGTTTTTTTAAGCACTCCTTCTGCTGCAAGTGGAACGCATGACTATAGTTTTAAAGTATCAAGAGGCGATGCATTTTACAAATTCTTCTTTAGTACAGGTCTATCAGGAAAGCTTCTCAAAAAACTTATGGCCTCTGATGAAAGAGCTCAGAAACTCAACAAGATTTATCCTGGTGATAAGTTTAGGATAGTCCTTAATGCTAATCACGAGCTAGACCAGATTATTTATAGTCCAGCCAATGACAACCCCTTATTTATAACCTATGATGGCCAATCTTTTAATTATGGAAAAACCAGTATCCAGAAAATTGGGGAATTATCTCAAACTATAATTACAATCAAAAAATCTCTAAACTATGATGCCAAAAAAGCTGGGGTAGGTGCTGAAGTTATCAAGATGATGGTCGATCACTTTTCATGGGAGATGGACTTTAGTAGGGACCTCAGAAAGGGTGACAAATTTATGTTGTCTTGGAATGGAGAAAAGACTCCAATTGCAATGGTTTACGTTGGAAGTAGAAAAACTATTGCACTTTTTTCATATAAAAATACACTTGGTCAAAAGAAATACTTCACCTCAAAAGGCGCTACCATAAATGACACCTTTGCTTTTGCGCCTGCGAAATATAATCGAATTAGTTCGAGCTTTTCAAAAAGACGCTTTCATCCTACGCTAAAGATTTATCGCTCACATCGGGGTACTGATTTTGCAACACCTTCTGGGACTCCAATATATGCCCCCGCAAAAGGTATTGTGAAATATAGAGCTACGTTATCTGGCTATGGTAACGTTGTATATTTAAAGCATGGCTCAAAATATCTTACCGTCTATGCCCACTTATCTAAATTTGCTAAAAACCTAAAATCTGGAAAAAAAGTTAAAAAAAGCGAGTTAATTGGCTATGTAGGAACTACAGGTCAATCAACTGGCCCTCACCTTCATTATGAAATTAGAGTTAATGGGGTCCACCAAGATGCTGAAAAGATAAAACTACCTAAACAATCTTTCGTACCAACTAGCGCTATGCCAGAGTTTCAAAAAAGAGCGCGAAGAATTCTTCAGGATTTAAATATAGGTTAACGTTCTTTTGTTCTTCAGTTGTATCTATACCACGGCTATAGCGCAATCGATTAAAATGAATACTTTAGTTCGTTTTATGATTATTATGCATTCCACTTTGCAAACAAAGCTGTCTCTGCCTCTTCTTCATCGTGGAAAGGTAAGGGATATTTTTGATATTGACAAAGACAACATGCTTATAGTTACAACCGACAGGCTTTCAGCTTTTGATGTTGTTTTTGATCAGCCTATTCCAGAAAAAGGAAAAATTCTCACATCAATAGCAAACTATTGGTTTGATAAAACTGAGCACATTATTCAAAACCACCTAACAAACGTTGGGCTTGATGAAGTGTTGCCAGGCAATGAAGCTGAAGCGCTTGAAGGGAGAGCAATTGTTGTAAAAAAACTCAAACCACTGCCTATTGAAGCTGTTGTGAGAGGCTACTTAATTGGCTCTGGCTGGAAAGAATACTTAGAGTCTGGGTCTGTTTGTGGAATAGACCTCCCTCCTAATATGGTGCTTGCTGAAAAACTTAAAAATCCTATTTTTACACCTTCTTCAAAAGCTGCAGCTGGTGAGCATGACGCCAATATATCTTTCAAGGAAGTTGCGTCCCTAGTGGGTGAAGACATTGCGGAGCAAATCAAAAAAATAAGCCTTACTCTTTATAATTTTGCTGAAGAACATGCGCTATCTCGAAGCGTTATTATTGCTGACACAAAGTTTGAATTTGGCCTAGACTCTGAAAATAAGCTGACTCTAATGGATGAAATTTTAACTCCAGACTCTTCAAGATTTTGGTCTTTGGCCGACTATGCTAAAGGAAAAAGTCCAAAAAGCTTTGATAAGCAAATTATTAGAGACTACCTTGAAACGCTTGACTGGAATAAGACTCCTCCTGCACCCATTATTCCAGGGTCACTTATGAATAAAACCGCTGAAAAATATAGAGACATTCAATCGATATTATGCAGTTAAGTGGTCACATACAAATGATGAATACCTCTCTTGAGGGTAGCACTGCAAGCTATAGCCTTCCTATTGGAGAAAATCTAATAGACATGAACGCTCTTGTAGGAAAGCATATTGAGCTCAAATATAATGACGTAATACTTTGTTCTAACTGCGGAGTGAGAACTAAAAAAAGCTGGTCTGGAGGCTATTGCTTTCCATGCACGCGAGTTTTAGCTAGGTGTGACTTGTGCATCATGAGGCCTGAGACTTGTCACTATTCTGAAGGTACCTGTAGAGAGCCTCAATGGGGCCTTAACTACTGTTTTCAGCCAACAGTTATTTATCTTGCAAACACGTCTAAGCCCAAGGTTGGAATCACTAATAAAAAAAGAGTTTATAGTCGCTGGATTGAACAAGGAGCCATTTCTGCGCTGCCTATACTTGAGGCAAAGTCACGTCTAGACTCTGGGAAGATTGAGGTTGCATTAAAACAATTTGTTGCTGACAAAACAAACTGGCGAAATATGCTTAAAAATGAAGTGGAGCTATCAGATCTGCCTTCTCTAAAAGAGGCCTTACTTATTGAAATTGCAGCTACAATAAAAGAAACTGAGGCCATAGTCCTCAGCGATGATGAGGTAAATATAAACTACCCTGTGCTAAAATATCCTACAAAGGTTGTGTCTTTAAACTTGGATAAAACACCTATCATCTCAGGTGTTCTAGAGGGCATAAAAGGACAATATTTATTGTTAGACAGTGGAGTGCTTAATATAAGAAAATTTAGCTCGTATCACCTTACAATTAGCAGCTAACGGACTAATGAAAGTCAATATGATAAATTCTGCCAAACAATTTATAAATCAAAAAAATAAGCGATTAACGCTTCTTGGCATGTCTGGTGTAGGTAAGACTCATCTTGCTAAACTTATTGGTGAAGAAGGCGGGTGGTACCATTTTTCTGGAGATTATAGAATTGGTGCGACTCATCTTAAAGAAGCCATCATTGATAATGTAGCTAATAAAATGAAAAATGATTCATGGCTTAAACCACTTCTAGAAAACAACTCTATAAGTGTTAATAGTCAGGTTACTTTTGATAACTTAGAGCCAATTTCTGCGTTCCTTGGGAAAATTGGCAATCCTGAAGAGGGTGGGCTTCCTATTGAGGAGTTTATTCACCGTCAAAGTCTTTTTTTGGAGGCAGAAAAAAAGACAATGTATGAGGTTCCTCATTTTATTAGCCAGTCTTTAAAAGACGGTTATAGCCATTTTATTAATGATGCTGGAGGAAGTCTGTGCGAGCTAGAAGACAAAAAACTTTATCAACTTCTGTCAGAAAAAACACTAATTATTTATATTAAAACAAGCAAGGAAAATGAGAGAGTGCTTATTGACAGAGCTAAAAGCCAGCTAAAACCAATGTACTACAATCCAAAGTTTTTTAAGGAAGCTCTACATACCTACTTAAAAGAGAATAGTTTAGCTTACGCAGCTCAAATTATCCCAAATGCTTTTGTTAGCTGGGTATTTCCAAAACTAGTTGCAGATAGGCTTAAAAAATACAGCACACTTGCAGAAGAATACGGCTGCACAATAGAAAGTGATGCGCTTCATGAGTGCAGTTCTGCAAAGGACGTCTTAAATTTAATCTCTAGCGCGCTTAAATAACATGCCTCTAATAGCACACTCTAAACTTCCTTCATTTGAGCGCCTTGCAAAACAAGGCGAAACCATTCTTTCTATTGAGAGGGCTCAAAATCAAACTATTAGAGAGCTTCATATTGGGTTATTAAATATGATGCCCGATCCTGCGCTTGAAGCAACAGAGAGGCAATTTTTTCGTTTAATAGGCCATTCAAATCAAATTGCTCAATTTTATGTTCATCCATTTTCACTTTCAAGCATTAAAAGAGGAAAGCGCTCAACATTGCACATTGAAGAGCACTATAAAACCTTTGAAGAAATTAAACTTCAAGGGCTTGATGCACTAATTATTACGGGTGCTAATGTAACTGATCCAGATCTTCAGCTCGCTCCATTTTATGAACAGCTGAAAGAGGTAGTTGACTGGTCTTATGAAAACGTAACCTCGACCTTGTGCTCTTGTCTTGCAACCCATGCTGTTTTAGAGTTTAAGTATGGCCAGAAAAGAAAGGCCGTTGGAAAAAAACATTGGGGCGTCTTTCCTCATCAGGTAATTGATAGAACACATCCTCTTGTCAAGGGCGTTAATACTCGCTTTGACATACCACACTCACGATTTAACGAGATCGCTGAATCCCAATTTGAAGAGGCAAAGGCTGTAGTTTTAGCTAAAAGCCCTATTGGCGTTCACCTTGCTGTCAGTCCTGATCTTTTTAGAATTGTCTTCTTTCAAGGGCACCCTGAGTATGACTCCGTAAGTCTTTTAAAGGAATACAAGAGAGAAGTTTTACTTTACCTTGAAAAAAGAACCTCAGACTACCCGCCATTTCCAAGTAATTATTTATCACTTCAAAGTCGCGCCATCTTGGCAGAGTATCGCGCCAGGCTTATAAATAAAACAGCGACTATTAAAGAATTTCCAGAAGAGCTTCTTACAAAAACCCTAGATAATACCTGGCATGACAGTGCTAGTGCTATTATTAATAACTGGATTGGCTGTGTTTATCAAGTAACTAATGAAAACATTAAAAAGCCTTTTATGCAGAGTATTGACCCAAATAATCCGCTAAACCTAGAGAAGTGACGGAGTTAACGAGTGGCCTATTAAGTTGGTTTATAAAACATGGCAGAAAAAATCTTCCTTGGCAGTCCAGCCCTCCAAATGGATATCACGTATGGCTTTCCGAGGTTATGTTGCAACAAACTCAAGTTAAAACTGTTATTGATTATTTCAACAACTTCATTAAAAAATTTCCAGATATAACTTCTCTCGCTAATTCAAGTGAAGATGATGTTTTGGCTGCATGGGCTGGCCTTGGCTACTATAGCCGAGCTCGTAATTTGCATAAAACTGCACAAATTACTTTATCTCTTTATGGGGGTATTTTTCCCAAAACCTATTCAGAGGTTATTGCACTTCCTGGGATTGGTAAGTCAACTGCTGGAGCTATTTTGTCACTTACGTTCAACCAGCCTCATGCAATCCTTGATGGAAATGTTAAACGCGTCTTAGCAAGATATCACAGGGTAGAAGGTCATTATAGCTCGAGTGGTGTTATGAATGAATTATGGCGACTTGCAGAACTTCATACTCCTAAAAAACAAAATGCAGAATACACACAAGCAATAATGGATATTGGGGCTACTGTTTGCACCCCAAGAAAACCAACCTGTCAAAGCTGTCCCATATTAAAAAATTGTGGCGCCTTTATTCACAATCAACAGGACATCTATCCAAATAAAAAACCTAGAAAAATTAAACCTGAACGAAACATTGTGTTCTTAATTTATAAAAATGAAAAAGGCGAAATTTATCTTAAAAAAAGACCAAGCCAAGGAATTTGGGGAGGGCTATGGAGCTTTGCTGAGTGTTCAGAAAATAAAGCAGAAATACAAGAGAAGATTGTTATCCACAACCCTAAGGCAAAAATCGTCGAATCACTTGCTAAATTCAAACATACCTTTAGTCATTACACTCTTTGGATTAATCCAATTATTGTAAGCTCCCCAGGATTATTTGATAATTACTATAAAACAAACAATATTACTCTTGGCGTTCCCGCTCCAGTTAAAAAAATTATTCATTCACTTGATTTAATAAACCATCATTAAAGCTGTGCGTAAAATACGCATAATGGAACTAATACGAGGCCTTCATAATCTTAAACATCAATCTGGTTGTGTTCTTACAATTGGCAACTTTGATGGCGTCCACGTGGGTCATCAAGAAATACTAAAAAAACTTGTCTCAACTGCAAAAAATAAAGGCATTCCCTCTCTTGTAATTTCTTTTTCTGTGACACCTGAGTCTTTTTTTGGAAGGACAAAGGCAAGATTAAGCAGCTTTAGGGACAAACACCTCTTTCTAGAGTCACTTGGGATAGACAAACACCTTTTAATAAGATTTAATAAAACTTTTTCTGAAATAAGTGCAGAGTCTTTTATTAACCAAACTTTAGTTAACAAAGTTGGCGTAAAGCATTGCTTCATTGGTGATGATTTTCGTTTTGGAAAGGACCGTCTTGGAGATTTTTCAATGCTTCAAGAGATGTCATCTGAAAATGGCTATTTAGTTGATAAAATTAATGGCGTGAATCTTGATGGCCAAAGAATTAGCAGCTCAGCAATAAGAAAACTACTTTCACAGGGAGATTTTAAAAAAGCCGAAACTTATCTTGGTAGGCCTTTCTCAATAAGTGGTAGGGTTGCTCATGGTGAAAAAATAGGACGAACAATTGGATTTCCTACTGCAAATATAAGCATCAGACGAAAACTAAGTCCTGTTCTTGGAGTCTATAGTGTACTAATTAAAATCAATGATACTTCATATACTGGTGTCTGTAATATAGGGAAAAGACCAACAATAGGCGGCACCAAGGTACTTTTAGAGGTTTTTATTTTTAACTTTAATCAAGAAATTTATGGTGAATACGTGACTGTTATTTTTAAACAAAAAAGCAGGGATGAGTTTAAATTTAATTCATTTGAAGAACTTAAAAGTCAAATTAAAAATGATGTTGAAAAAAGCCAAGATTACTTTAGAAGCATAGGCTTTTTAAGTTAATAGCTTCCAAGAGAGCTCCTCTCCAGCAAAAAAAGGTACCACATGTGAGCCAGAAAAATTAAAGCTCTCAGGTATTCGCCAGGTATCTTTCCCTAGTGTAATTTTTTCTTGATTTCTCTGAAGACCATAAAAGTCAGCACCAAAAAAAGATGCGAACCCCTCTAGCTTTTCAATTTTTCCAGCCTTATCAAAGGCTTCAGCATAAAGCTCAATGGCAGCATGTGCGCTAAAGATCCCTGCACATCCGCATGATGACTCTTTTTGATGCTTCTCGTGGGGGGCTGAATCTGTGCCTAGGAAAAATTTTGGACTTCCTGAGACGGCTGCTGCTATTAGTGACTCTTGATGAGGCGATTGTCTTTTCAGAACAGGTAAGCAGTAATAATGTGGCTTAATTCCACCTACAAGCATATGGTTTCTGTTTGCTAAAAGATGATGAGGAGTTATTGTTGCCGCTATATTTATTTCACATTCATTTATAAAGTCAACAGAATCTTTAGTTGTTATGTGCTCAAGAACTATCTTGAGGCCAGGGAAGTCTTGAACTAGTTTAGTTAGCGTTCTGTCTATAAAAACCTTTTCTCGGTCAAAGATATCAATATCATTATCAGTAACCTCTCCATGTATAAGAAGAGGTACGCCTTCTTTTTGCATTTGCTCTAAAGCAGGATAGGTGCTTGATAGTTTTGTTACTCCACTATCAGAATTAGTTGTAGCTCCTGCAGGATAAAACTTCACTGCATGAACCTCTTGAGCCTCACTTGCCTCAATTATTTCATTTTTAGTTGTGCTGTCTGTAAGATAAAGCACCATCAGAGGGTTAAAAGTTGTTTCTATTGGCAATGCGCTCATGATCTCTTTGCGATAAGCTATTGCTTGAGATGCGTTTTTTATCGGCGGAGATAGGTTTGGCATAATAACCCCCCGTCCCATCTGTAACGCACTCATGCCAACAACAGACTTCATTGCAGACCCTCCTCTAAGATGAAGGTGCCAGTCGTCCGGCTTAGTGAGCGTTATTTTCTCCATTTAGTAAGCGCAGCCTCCAAAAAAACAAGTCTTATCCATGACATTGCTTATACTTTTTTCCAGAACCACATGGACAGGGATCGTTTCTTCCAACTTTTAACTTGGAGGGCTGTCTAGTAATCCTTGGTCTTGGCGCTATAGGCTTTTTTGCCTGTGCGGGGCCGGTCTTTTCTTGGCTTTGCAGCTCACCAGAAGATGGGGCAGATTGCGCATTAGCCTGATCAACATTAAGACTACAAAGCGCTTGAACCATTTCACCATTGATTGTGTCAAGCAAAACTGTAAACATCGAAAAAGACTCTCGTTTATACTCCTGTACAGGGTTTTTCTGCCCATACCCTCGCAAATTTACACTTTGTCTTAATTGGTCCATAACCGCAAGATGGTCCTTCCAATGTTGATCAAGAGCTCGAAGCATAACTGCTTTTTCAAAAGTCCTCATAGTCTCACTGCCTATAGCAGATTCTTTAGCTTGATGAGAAAGCATAAAACCCTCTAAGATTATTTTTAAAAGCTGGTCAACATCTAGACCTTCATCAATACTTTTTTGTATAGGTATGTTCGAAGAATAATTTAAAGCTAAAGCACTTTCAAGACCCTCAACATCCCAATCCGCCTCAAGCACTTTTGGAGAAATATATTCAAAAAATAGATCACTAAGTACGCCGTCTCTAATAGTCTCATAACGCTCCTTAACGTCTTCAGTGCCCATCAACTCATCTCTTAACTGATAAACCACTTTTCTTTGGTCGTTTGCCACATCATCGTACTCAAGAAGGTGTTTTCGTGCGTCATAATGCATTCCCTCTACTTTCTTTTGTGCATTAGCAATTGTTTTATTTAACCAACTATGCTCAAGAGCTTCTCCTTCCTTCATGCCAAGCTTTTTCATCATTGAGGCTGTTTTTTCAGATGCAAATATCTTCATTAAGCTGTCTTCAAGTGACAGATAAAATCGTGTTGATCCAATATCACCCTGCCTTCCTGATCTTCCACGCAGTTGGTTATCCACCCTTCGTGATTCATTACGCTCTGTACCGATTATATGCAAGCCACCTGAGTCTATAACACTTTGATGTTTGGCTTTCCACAACTCTGTTTCAGCCTCACTAGAACCCTCTAACGGCCTTCCCCCTAAAACAATGTCTGTTCCTCTTCCAGCCATATTTGTTGAAATAGTTACAGCTCCTGGAGCTCCAGCATTTGCAATAATCTCAGCTTCACGTTGGTGCTGCTTAGCGTTAAGAACTTCGTGCTTAATTTTATTTTTTGTCAGAAGAGCAGAAACACTTTCAGAGCTTTCAATGCTGTTTGTTCCAACAAGAACTGGTTGCATATTTTTTTGACACGCCTGAATATCTTTCATTACTGCGTCAAGCTTTTCATCCATCGTCCCATAAATTAGGTCTGAGTGATCAACTCTTGAGGAGATTGTGTTAGGGGGGACAACAACAACCTCCAGGCCATAAATAGCTTGAAGCTCTGACGCTTCTGTTTCAGCCGTTCCAGTCATTCCTGATAGCTTCTCGTAAAGCCTAAAATAGTTTTGATATGTAATCGACGCCAGTGTTTGGTTTTCTTTTTTAATGCTTACATTTTCCTTTGCCTCTATCGCCTGATGCAGTCCTTCAGACCACCTTCTGCCCTCCATTGTCCTTCCAGTAAACTCATCAACAATAACAACTTCGTCATCTTTAACTAGATAATCAACATTTTTTTTAAACAATATGTGAGCTCTTAGTCCTGACAGTAAGTGCTGCATCAAAATAATATTGCTGGAATCGTATAAGCTTGACTCTGGAGGTAAAGCACCAGCCTCTATAAGCATATCTTCGGCTTTAATATGTCCATCATCAGTAAGAAAAACCTGTTTATGTTTTTCATCGAGCGTATAGTCCCCTGCAATTAGAACCTCAATCTCCTTGCCCTCTCCAACTTCAGTTTGCAGTGTGAAGCTTGGAATCATTTTATCTATCGCAATGTAAACCTCAGCGTGATCGCCTGTAGGGCCAGATATAACTAGTGGCGTTCTGGCTTCGTCGATTAAGATTGAATCAACCTCGTCAATAACCGCAAAGGCCAGAGCTTTCTGTGTTTTTTGATCTTGAGAAAAAGCCATATTATCTCTAAGATAGTCAAAACCAAGCTCATTATTAGTTGCATAAGTGATGTCACAAGAATATGCTTTTTGTTTTTCATCGCCAGACATTCCTGAAAAAACTGTTCCAACTGAAAGCCCGAGAAAAGAAAACACTTTTCCCATCCATTCAGAGTCACGCTTTGCTAAGTAGTCATTGACAGTGACAATGTGGACGCCCTTTCCAGCAAGTGCATTCAGATAAGCTGGCAATGTTGCAACCAATGTTTTTCCTTCACCAGTTCCCATTTCCGCAATACTGCCCTCGTTAAGAACCATTCCGCCAATAAGCTGGACATCGTAATGCCGCAAACCTAAAACTCTTTGACTTGCTTCTCTGACAACAGCAAAAGACTCCGCTAAAATGCTTTCCTCACTCTCTTTATTGCTTAGCCTCTCTTTTAACTCTGATGTCATTGAGACAAGCTCATCATCGCTCATCGAGTGCATCTTTTCTTCAAACGAATTAATTTTAGAAACTTGGCCGTTATACTTTTTTATTAGCCGGTCATTATGAGACCCTAAAACTTTTGATAAAACATTATTTATAATACTCATAGAAGACTAACGAAATTAATTAATAAAACTGGGGTATTTTCTCATATATGCAAGACAAAACAAAAGGAAACCCTACAAATTTTAAAGTTGGCAGCAATCTAAGCTCTTTATTTGCAAAAGCAAAAGAGCACAACCACTTAAACGCATTAATTAAGGCGCAGTTCTCTGACCAATTTAAAGGCCTTAATCTTTGCTTTTTAGACTCTCAAAATGCAACTCTACTTGCTAAAAACTCATCTATAGCCTTCCGAGCTGAAAAACAAAAAACAAAGCTACTCTCTTTAATTAAACAAATTGAGGGCCTAACAAATATAAAATCAATCACGATTAAAGTTGATAAAAAAAACTACTAAGCATTTGAGTCATTTTTTGCTTTTAAATATCAACCATTTACATTATAATAGTGCGGTTTTTCACCTAAATATCATTCGGAATTTTTAATGTCAGAACAGACAATCGACCTAAAGAAAAGACGTTTTTTAACCAAAGCTACTAGTGTAGTTGGTGCGGTTGGTGTTGGTTTTGCAGCATGGCCTTTTTTATCAACATGGAAACCGTCGGCTAAAGCTAAAGCGGCTGGAGCGCCCATAGATGTTGATATTTCTAAATTAGAGGCTGGTCAGCTTGTTCGTGTCTTATGGCGTAAAAAACCTGTTTGGATATTTAAACGTGATGAAAAAGCACTAGAGTCTCTTGACTCAGAAGACCTAATTAAAAATCTTGATGATCCAGATGGTACAGGCAACTCTAAAAACCAACAGCCAAATTATGTAACATCTAATTTTCGAGCTATTAAAAACAAAGAAAGTGTTGCTGTTATCGTTGGAGTTTGCACGCACTTAGGCTGCTCTCCAACATATAGGCCAGAGCCTGGCGCAGCTGATCTTGGTGGAGACAGTTGGAAAGGTGGTTTTTATTGCCCATGTCACGGCTCTAAGTTTGACCTTGCTGGAAGAGTTTATGCAGGAGTACCTGCTCCAACCAACCTAGTAATACCTCCGTATCAATACGTCACTGATTCATTGATTCGTATTGGAGTTGACCAACAAAAAACATAAGAGAAAATATGAATAATAAACAAAGTTGGATAGACCAAAGATTTCCATTAAGTAAAGTTATTAATGAGCATTTAGCAGAATACTACACCCCCAGAAACTTTAATTTCTGGTATTTCTTTGGTGGCTTAGCAGTGGTGATGCTTATAATGCAGCTGGTTACTGGGATATTCTTAACTATGCACTATAAGCCTGACGCAGAGTATGCTTTTGCCTCAGTTGAGTATATTATGAGAGACGTTGAATGGGGCTGGTTTATACGCTATATGCATTCAACAGGGGCTTCTGCTTTTTTTGTAATAATTTATCTTCACATGATGCGCGCCCTATTATATGGCTCCTATAAGGGACCAAGGGAATTGATATGGATACTTGGTATGGTGCTATATATTCTTTTATTAGCTGAAGCTTTCATGGGCTATGTTTTACCTTGGGGGCAAATGTCGTTTTGGGGTGCCCAAGTAATTATTTCACTTTTTGGCTCAGTTCCGATTGTAGGGCCAGATCTATTAGTTTGGATTTTGGGTGATTATGCTGTTGGTGATGCGACTTTAAATCGCTTCTTCTCTTTACATGTTGTTGTCATTCCACTTATTCTTGTTGTTCTTGTTTTTTTGCATATTGTTGCTCTTCACCACGTTGGATCAAATAATCCAGATGGAATTGAAATAAAGAAAAATAAAGATGCAGACGGCATTCCAAAAGATGGAATTCCCTTTCATCCATACTTCACAATTAAAGATAGTGTTGTTGTTGTTGGATTTTTATGGATATTTTGTGCAGTTGTTTTTTATGCGCCAGCACTAAATGGGTATTTTCTTGAGGCTCCGAACTTCATCGAGGCCAACCCACTTAAAACTCCAGAACATATTGCGCCATTATGGTACTTAACTCCCTATTACTCTGTATTAAGGGCAATTCCTCCCCTGTTTGGCTCACAATTTCCTGGAGTATTAGGAATGTTTGCAGCACTTGGAGTGTTTTTCCTCCTTCCTTGGCTAGATAGAAGCCCAGTTAAATCAATACGCTATCGAAGCCCAATCTATAAGTGGATTCTTGGGACTTTTGTTATAAGCTTTATTATGTTAGGCTGGCTTGGTGTTCAACCAGTTACTCCGTTATATGTATTACTAGCTCGTATTTTTACGACCTTGTATTTTTCATTTTTTATCTTAATGCCCTGGTTTAGCACTCTTGGAAAAACCAAAGAGGTTCCAGAGAGGGTTACTGGATAATATATGAGAATAAAATTAAAATTAATAGTTGGTTTATCTGTTCTTCTTTTTTCTGTAAACATTTTTGCTGCTAGTAAGGTTCATTTAGATCATGCAAATACTGATATTTTTGACGAAGCCTCCTTACAGAATGGTGCAAAGCTTTTTATGAATTATTGTTCAGGTTGTCATGAGATAAGCTTGATGCGTTACAATCGAATTGCTAAGGACCTAAACCTAACCGAAGAGCATGTTGCTAAAAATCTAATGTTTGCTGGAAATAAAGTAGGGGAAGCCATAACTACAGCTATGCCAGAAGATGGTGCAGCGAAATGGTTTGGAGGCGTCCCACCAGACCTCTCTTTAGTTTCACGATCAAAAGGAACGGACTGGATTTACACTTACCTGCGAAGCTTTTATGATGATGAAGAGAGAATTTTTGGGGTAAACAATACGGTTCTGGTAAATGCTTCTATGCCAGATGTCTTATGGTCATTAAGAGAAAGTCAATCTGAAGAAGAGTTTGACCAAAGCGTTCTTGATATAACAAACTTCTTAGACTACGTTGGTGAGCCAGCAAAACTAATCCGGCTGAAACTAGGTAAATGGGTATTACTATTCCTTGGTATCTTATTTATTCTTACTTATATGCTTAAGAAAGAGTATTGGAAAGATGTTAAGTACGGCATATGGAGGCCGCGCGATTAATATCTGATACAATCTTTAACTTTACATCCCTTGCCCTAACAGGTGAGGTTATTTTTTTTTAATTTGGTGCAAAAACTATGCTATCTAAACCTAATCCATCTTCAACGACCCTCTATGCCGCTTCTGAAGAGCTTGAGTCACATGCAGTTCGATTTATTATGGCTCACAAGTTAATTGAGCGAGAAGTTATAGAGCTTAAGTTTGATGAGATGCCAGAAGAGGTTTTAGAGCTCAATCCTTGTGAAACTCTTCCAACACTTTTTGACAGAGGAATGGTTTTATATGATCTCTCCGTAATTATGGAATATCTAGATGAGAGATTTCCCTTTCCTCCTCTTTTGCCAGTCGACCCTATTGAAAAAGCTGAAAAACGACTTCTAATTTATCGTTTCACAAGATCAGAAGGCTGCTGGTACGAACTTGTAGAAAAAATTCTACATGGCCCAAAAAAAGAAAGTGAAGCCGCAAGAAAAACTTTGCACGGAAACCTTATAGAGCTATTGCCTTTATTTTCTCACAAGCCTTATTTTAAAAGCGAAACAATGACTCTTGTTGATGTCTGTATAGCGCCTATTTTATGGCGTCTTGATCTTTTAGGTATATCTTTGGATGGTAAAAAAGCAAAACCAATTATGGAATATGCAAACAGGCTTTTTGAAAAGGAAGGTTTTCACGAAAGCCTAACTTTTGCTGAGAAGGACTTCAATTAAAAATCCCCATGTCAAGCGTAGTCCCCTATCTAATCCGAGCATACTGTGATTGGATAGAGGACTCTAGTTTTACGCCTCATATACTAGTTAACTCTGAAAAACCTGGTGTTTTGGTTCCTGAAGGCTTTGCAAGTGAAGGTAAGCTTGTTTTAAACATTGCCGCCTCAGCAACAGAAGGCCGAGTAATAACCAATGAGTCTATTAGCTTTAAGGCGAGATTTAATGGAAGGTCTGAAAAAATCACCGTGCCATGCACTGCGGTATTATCTATTTATGCTAAAGAAAATGGTGAAGGAATGTTTTTTGATAACAAAGCAGAACTTCTTGATCAAAAAAATAAGAAGCCGAGCCTAACTATCTTAGATTAATCTTTCAATTTCAGAATAGAAAAACTCCAAATTACCTTTTGAAAATGGAAGTATTGGAACATCTGTGTACCCAATGAGAGCATCTTTATTAGAAAGTGAGTTTGAATTAATTTCGTTTAACACAAGACACTCAACCTTTAAATTATTTTTCTTTGCGGCTTCAATAGCCATTAACCCTTGACTAACAGCCCCTAACTCGTCTCGAACAACAATGATAACTGGAAGCTCAAGACAAACAGCAAGATCAGAATTAAGCGACCTATCTGCAATTGGAGAATAGATACCACCTGCCCCCTCTACCAAAACAAAACTGTCTCCCACTTGGTTATTACAGGCTTTCACTAAGTCCTCTAAACTAAGAGTCTTTCCAATTTTTGCACTAGCCTCTTCAGGGCTAGCCTCAAGAGCAAAACAATTAGGGCACACTATATTTAAAGGCTCGTTTGAATTGCATGCATTATTTAGCACAATAGCGTCTTTTGGGATATAGTTTCCATCTACGAGATCACAGTTTGTCTCAACAGGTTTTCGAACCTTGATTTGTCTTGTCTTACCAAGATGCTTAATAATTTCAATAGCTACAGTAGTTTTTCCAACCTCTGTATTGCTGCCTGTTATAAAAACTCCATTCATAGCGACATTTTAGACGAAGTTATCAACCCCTAAGTCGCCATAAAAGTATAATGGCGACAATGCAAAATAATCTTAAAACAAGCTTTTGTGGGATGTCATTAAACTCACCAATCATTTTGCTTTCAGGGTGTGTTGGGTTTGGTGAAGAGTACACTCGAATCAAAGGCTTCTCTAATTCTGATGTTGGTGCGGTTTGCTTAAAAGGAACTACTCTAGAGCCACGCCTTGGAAATAGGCTTCATAGAATTGCTGAGACTCCTAACGGAATGCTCAATGCTATTGGCCTTCAAAACCCAGGCACTAATGCAGTCATAAATGATATCATGCCAGAGCTAGATAAAACGGAAACTAGGTTCATTATTAATATTTCTGGCTCAACTGTTGAGGAATTCGGTGAGATTGCAAAGCATTTTGATGATTCTGATATTGATGCTATTGAAATAAACATCTCATGTCCAAATGTAAAAGAGGGTGGTGTTGCTTTTGGAAATGATCCAGAGATGTCTTTTAGAGTTGTCGAGATTTGTAGAAAAAACACGTCTAAACCAATTATTACAAAACTATCGCCAAATCAAACAGACATTGCATCTAATGCAAAGAGGTGTATTGAGGCTGGAAGTGACGGTCTCGCGGTTATAAACACAGTCATGGGCATGGCAATTGATATTGAAAAGCAAAAACCAGTAATAGGAAATAATCAGGGCGGGCTCTCTGGCCCTGCGATAAAACCGATTGCGCTTTTAAAGGTTCATCAGGTTTACCAGGTCAGTAAAAAATATAATATTCCTATAATTGGTCAGGGCGGAATTGTGTCGGCTAAGGACGCGATTGAGTTCATTATTGCTGGAGCAGACACAGTTGGTATTGGAACTGCGCTGTTTTATGACCCCCTTGTTTGCCAAGAAATAAATGAAGGGATTAGTAAATATCTATTAGAGCACAACTTAAAAGATGTCCAGTCTTTAGTTGGCTCTCTTACTTTAAATTAAAAACTTATAAAATTAATGATGCAAAACGAATATAACGCAACTGTAATTGAAAGAGAAGCGCAACAGTATTGGGATACTAATAATTCATTTGTTGTGGTTGAGGATACAAGTAAAGAAAAGTACTTCTGCCTCTCAATGCTGCCTTATCCTTCTGGAAGACTGCATATGGGTCATGTTAGAAACTATAGTATTGGTGATGTAATTTCAAGATACCAAAAAATGCTAGGAAAGAATGTTATGCAGCCTATTGGCTGGGACGCATTTGGACTGCCTGCTGAAAATGCTGCTATAAAAAACCAGGTTCCTCCTGCAGGGTGGACTTATGAAAACATTAAGCACATGAAAGAACAGCTTATAGAGCTTGGGTTTGGTTATGACTGGTCAAGGGAGTTAGCAACTTGTCATCCAGAGTACTACCGCTGGGAACAATGGTTTTTTGTGAGATTGTTTGAAAAAGGCCTTGTATATAAGAAAAAAGCAGTCGTAAACTGGGATCCTGTAGACCAAACAGTTTTAGCCAATGAGCAAGTAATTGATGGTTGTGGTTGGCGATCTGGCGCGCCCGTTGAAAAGAAAGAGATTTCTCAGTGGTATATGAAAATAACTGATTATGCAGAAGAGCTTCTTGCGGACATTCAAAAACTCGACGGCTGGCCAGATGCTGTAAAAATGATGCAAACGAACTGGATTGGTAAATCTGTTGGACTTGATATTAAATTTAAGCTTACTGATTCTGAAGCACTAACTGTTTATACCACAAGACCTGATACTTTATTAGGCGTTACTTACCTTGCAATTGCTGCAGAACACCCTCTTGCTATTAAGGCTGGAAAAGGTAGTAGTGAGATTCAGATGTTTCTTGAAGAGTGTAAAAAAATGGAAACAGCTGAAGCAGCCATTGAAACAATGGAGAAAAAAGGCGTTGACTCTGGACTGACTTGTGTTCACCCAATCACAGGTGAATCTACTCCAATTTGGATAGCAAATTTTGTTCTTATGGGTTATGGAACAGGAGCAGTAATGAGCGTTCCAGCTCATGACCAAAGGGACTATGAGTTTGCAAAAAAATATAGTATATCCATCGTTAATGTAATTTCTGACCAGAATGGCAATGTAGATACGAGTGAAACAGCTTACGCTGAAAAAGGAGTCCTAATAAACTCTGGCGAGTTCAACGGTTTAGACTTTGACCAGGCGTTTACTGCAATTAGTGAGAAGCTTTCAACCTTAAAAATGGGAGAACTAAAGACTAATTATCGTCTTAGAGATTGGGGCGTTTCAAGACAGCGCTACTGGGGCTGCCCAATACCAATAATTAACTGTCCTTCTTGTGGGGATGTTGCTGAAAGCCTCGAAAACCTTCCTGTGAGACTTCCTGAAAATGTTGAACTTGATGGCGTTGGCTCTCCATTAAAAAAGATGCCTGATTTTTATAGTGTATTGTGTCCTAAGTGTGGAGCAAAGGCCAATAGAGAAACAGATACTTTTGATACTTTTTTTGAGTCTTCTTGGTACTTTGCAAGGTACACATGTGTTGATCAAAGTAATGCTATTTTAGATGAGCGGGCCAACTATTGGCTTCCTGTAGATCAATATATAGGTGGAATTGAGCATGCGATCTTACACCTTTTATACTCGCGTTTTTTCACAAAACTATTACGTGACGAGGGGGTAATTGAAGCGAATGAGCCTTTTACAAACCTTCTTACACAAGGGATGGTTTTGAAAGATGGCGCTAAAATGAGCAAATCAAAAGGGAATACAGTTGACCCCCAAGAAATGATTGCTAAGTATGGTGCTGATACAGCAAGGCTTTTTATACTATTTGCAGCTCCCCCAACTCAAGATCTTGAGTGGTCGGACACCGGGATTGAGGGTGCTTATAGGTTTGTAAACAAATTTTATCGTCTTGTTACTGGGTTTATAGCTTCCAATAAAGGCAATAAAACCGCTAAGTCTAATCTTGAAGACCTAACTGATGAGCAAACAGAAGTTAGGAAAAAAACTCATTTAGCGCTCAAAAAAGTTGGTGATGATTTAGGCAGAAGACATTCATTCAATACTGCTATAGCGACTATGATGGAGCTTAACAATACTTTGTCTAAATTTACAGACATGTCTGAAAAAGGCATCGCTGTTAGGAAAGAGTCGATTGAAATCATGGTCAAGTGCCTTAGCCCAGTAATTCCTCATCTATGCCACCACCTTTGGCTTTTACTGGGTGGGAAAAAGGCTGTAGTAGATACTAATTGGCCAGTTGTTGACGAATCTGCACTTATTCAAGACACTATACAAATCATTGCCCAAGTTAATGGAAAATTAAGAGCGAAAATGATGATTCCATTAAACTCTGACAATCGAGAAGTTCAGGAATTAGCTTTGGCTGACGAAGGCGTTAGCAAGCATATAGAAGGCAAAGAAATAATTAAAGTTATTGTTGTCCCAAACAAGCTTATAAATGTAGTTGTTAGATAAAATTATATATGTTGGGAGTAGTTTTAACGGTTTAACATCTTTTCGATTTGTTCTCTTAATATTAGCTCCATTACAAATCCCATTTTGCCTCCTGGAACAACTAAAGTATTTGGCCGTGACATAAAAGAGCCTGCAACCATATCCTGTAAATAAACAAAATCGCAGTACTTATGATCTTGGAATCTAACAACTACAAAACTTTCGTCCTGAGTGGGTATGTCTCTTGCAATAAAAGGGTTTGAAGTATCTACCGTGGGAACGCGCTGGAAATTAATATGTGTTCTGGAAAACTGAGGTGTGAGGTAAGTAATGTAGTCCCACATTCTTCTATGAATTGTATCTACTGTCGCCTCAGCCGAGTACCCTCTTTGCTCCTTATCTCTATGAATTTTTTGAATCCATTCTAAATTTACTACAGGAACTACCCCTATTAATAAATCAACAAATTTTGCGACATCTATATTTCCATCTTTAACGCCGCCATGAAGGCCTTCATAAAAAAGTAGGTCGCTGTCTCTACCGACATCTTCCCAATTAGTAAACTCTCCAGCTTTTTTTTCAAAGGGGGCACCTTCTTCATCAGAATGAATATAGAAACGACGATTACAATGGCCTTTTTCACCATAATCTCTAAATGTACTCTCAATCAAATCAAAGTGGTTTGCCTCTGGACCAAAATGACTAAAATATTTATTTCCTTTCTTGTCTTCGACCTTCATGACACTCTTCATTTGCTTACGATCAAACTTATGAAAACTGTCTCCTTCAATAATTACTGGCTTAGCACCCACTCTTGAAAAAATATGATTAAAGGCATTTTTGACAGTCGATGTTCCAGCGCCAGATGAGCCAGTTATGGCAATTACAGGATGTTTTTTTGACATAGCCCCACCAATTATAAGAAAACTATATTTATTATCTTACAAAGTTAGTCGAGCTGTTAATAAATAAATTCATAACAGCTTGAATTTAAATCACGGGGGAGTTTTGTTAATTAAAAATCTAAGTTATCGACTTTAAGGGCGTTTTGTTCAATGAAATTTCTTCTTGGCTCAACTTCATCTCCCATTAATGTTGTGAAAACCTCATTAGAGGCGATAGCATCTTCAATTTTTACTCGAAGCATTATTCTTGTCTCTGGATTCATTGTTGTATCCCAAAGTTGATCAGGATTCATCTCTCCTAATCCCTTATATCTTTGAAATCCTTGACCTTTTCTTGCCTCAACCAGTAAGAAATTCAAAGCAGCAGAAAAATTAGGTGTTTTAATTTCTTTTGTACCCTTTTGAATATACGTTTCATCGTCAAACATACTCTCAACTTGGTCCGAATATGCTTCTATTTTTTTAAACTCAGAAGAGTTAAAAAATGCCTCATCAAGACAAATATTTGTGACCTCTACCCCATATGTTTTCAATGAGTACAGGATGCTATTATTTTTAAATTCTAAAATATTTTGCTCAGACATTGAACTATTGTTGTTCATTTTTTCTTGAAGATTATTACACCATTCCTTCGAATTTTTTTCATTAGCTAAGTCTAACTTTGGCATTCCCAACATAGACATTAACAACGGTTCATTATATTTTTTTCCAAGTTTTTCAATAGTACCAATTGTATTGTAGTAACTGGTAACAAGTTTTTCAAGAGCAACACCTTGTATAGCAGGAGCATCCTTACTAACAAAAAGACTTGCATCGTTTATTGCTTCCTGTTGAAGATATTCATTAAGCTCAATATCATCCTTAAGGTAACGTTCTTGCTTACCTTTTTTAATTTTATAAAGGGGTGGTTGAGCAATAAATAAATAACCATTCTCTATTAGTTCTGGGTAGTGACGATAAAAGAAAGTCAATAGTAACGTTCTAATATGGGCTCCATCAACATCCGCGTCGGTCATAATAACTATCTTGTGATATCTTAACTTTGTAAGATCATATTCTTCCTTGCCAATGCCGCAACCCAAAGCCGTAATAAGTGTTCCTACCTCTTGAGAGGATAGTATTTTCTCAAATCTAGCTTTTTCTACATTTAAAATCTTACCTTTTAATGGAAGAATCGCCTGTGTTCTTCTATCCCTTCCTTGTTTGGCAGATCCCCCAGCAGAATCACCCTCTACTAAGAAAATTTCTGATTCAGCAGGGTCTTTAGTTTGACAATCACTTAATTTACCTGGTAGACCTGCTATATCCAAAGCACCTTTACGACGAGTCATTTCGCGTGCTTTTCTAGCAGCATCACGAGCCCTAGAGGCATCGAAAATTTTTCCTATAATAATTTTGGCTTCTGCAGGGTTTTCAAGGAGGTATTCACTTAGCTTCTCACTTACAGATGATTCAACTGGCGCTCTAACTTCAGATGAAACTAACTTGTCTTTTGTTTGCGAAGAAAACTTAGGGTCTGGAACCTTAATTGATAAGATAGCAGTTAAACCTTCTCTTGTATCTTCTCCAGTAATAGCAGCTTTTTCTTTTTTTGCTAAACCAGATGCATCTATGAAATTATTAAGAGTTCTTGTTAATGCAGCTCTTAAGCCAGCAAGATGCGCACCACCATCCCTTTGTGGAATGTTGTTAGTAAAACAATATACGCTTTCATTGTAAGAGTCACTCCATTGAAGTGCTACATCAACAGCAATATCATCTTTCTCTGTAGAAATTGAAATAATATCATTATGAATTGGATTTTTAGATTTGTTTAAGTGCTCTACAAAGGCCTTAATACCGCCCTCGTAAACAAAAATATCTTTTTGATCTGTACGCTCATCATTGATTTCAATATGAACGCCTGAATTTAGAAAAGATAGCTCACGTAATCTATTTGATAAGGTTTCAAATTTAAAAACTGTTTCAGTGAAAATCTCAATACTTGGTTTAAAGTGAATTGTTGTGCCTGTTTTATCTGATTTTCCTGTGGTTTTAATTGATGAAACTGGGACGCCTAAAACATAATCCTGTTCATAACTTTCACCAGACCTATGAATGGTTAGTTTTAAAGTTTCTGAAAGAGCATTTACTACAGAGACGCCAACTCCATGAAGGCCGCCAGAAACCTTGTATGAGTTATCATCAAATTTACCACCAGCATGAAGCACAGTCATAATAACTTCAGCTGCGGATATTCCCTCTTCAGGATGAATATCAACTGGTATACCGCGACCATCATCTGTTACGGATATTGAGTTATCTTCGTGTATTACCACCTCAATTTTTGAGCAGTGGCCAGCTAGAGCCTCATCAATTGAATTGTCAACAACTTCGAACACCATATGATGAAGACCAGTGCCATCATCTGTGTCGCCAATATACATTCCAGGGCGCTTTCTAACAGCGTCTAAACCCTTTAAAACTTTAATATTGGAGGCTTGGTATTCTTCGGTCATAAATGGCCTTTAAAAAATGAATTTATTATACCACGGGTAGTAACTTTATCGATAAATCATATAACATTTTTCATGTTACTGTTATAAGAAATTTTTTACTTATGCACTGACAATAACACCCTTTTCAATGCGGTAAATATTTGTTTTTCTGGGGTCCAAAGGCAGCTCTTTATTACCAATATCAGTTATGAATATTTGAATATTCAGGTTTGTTAAAAAATCAAGTATTGAATTAATTTTATTTTGATCAAGCTCTGAAGAAATATCATCAATTAGAACAACTGGGGCCGAGTTTTCTTTGGCTAAAACGAGTACTTGAAGCATCCAAAATACAATTGATAGTTTTTTTTGCTCACCTCTTGAAAGAAATCCCTCGTTTTTTTTGTCTAAGAAGAAATCAACTGAAGCCCTATGGGGGCCATATCCCAAGTGTTTTGTTCTTATAAAAGAGTTTTTGTTGTTTTGGAGATACTGATTAATTTCGTTATTGTTAAGACCATCAACATCTTTTGTCCAGCCTGTCTGTAAGACAAATTCCAAGCTTTGAGTTGATTCAACAAAACTTTCAAGTTTTTTCAATGAGCTTTCTTCAAGCATTTTTGTCAGTTTTTGTATATAGTTTATTCTAGCATTAGAGATTTCGACAGATAATAAGGAAAATTTTGAAAGCCATTCATCAAGTTGATTTTGGTTATTACCGTTTAGAATTGCATTTATATTTTTTAAGGTTTTGTTATATGATTTGTATGTTTTTAATATCTCTTTATTGTTGTGAAAAACACCCCAGTCAAGATAAGATCTTTTCAGTTTTGGAGTTCCGCCGACTATAAACCCTCTATCAGGAGAAATAATTTGTGTTGGTAGGTGTTGACTTAAGAGGCTGTTACTAGTAATTTTCTTATCACCAATTACAATAGTGCTTTTACTTCTTGATTTATTTAAAGTGGTTTTCTCACCATCGATTATTGCATTTATTTGTACAAGTTCTTCATCAAAAGGAATAACGTCTTTTATGTTTTTTGACTTAAATGATCGATTGTGTCCTAAATAATACAGCGACTCAATAAAGTTGGTTTTTCCTTGGCCATTAGACCCTAGAACTAGGTTTATATTTTTGTTCGGTTCTAGATACTGGTTGTTTAAGTTTCTAAATCTTGCGACATGTAGTTTCTCAATTATTGCCATTTAGTAACTTGTTCTAGATTCTCATTGGCATGATTATATATTGATAGCTTTCATCACCCATAGCACTTAGTAGGCAAGATTTATTTTCGCCGCCAGGTATAACCATGTTGATTTCTTTAGAGGTCAGTTTTTCTAATACAGAAATTAAATAGTGAATATTAAAGGCGATTTCAAGTTCTTTTTCTTGCTTTGTTACTTCTATTTGTGTTTCAGCTCTTCCCCTTTCTGAATGTGAAAAAATACTAAGCTTATCATCTCTAAAAACGAGCTTTACACCCTTGGTTCTCTCGTCAACAAAAATAGATGCTTGTTGAAGGCTAGATAAAAAATCTGCTCGATCTATAACAATGGTGTTGCTAAAGTCAGTCGGCATCACTTGTTTATAATTCGGAAAGTTCCCATCAATTAGCCGGCTGATAATTTTAGTATTTGTGTCTATTAGCGAGAAGTAGTTATCTGAAAGATGGATTTCTGCCATATCTTGAGTGCTTTTGCTCAAAAGCTTGGTAAGTTCTAATACTGCTTTTCTTGGCAGAATTACTGTTTTTCTTTCTTCCAAATTATTACCTTGTTTCACCTCACCAATTGAGAGTCTGTGGCCATCAGTTGCTACAACAGTTAAAGAGTCTTTATTTAATTCAAAAAACAACCCATTTAAATAAGCCCTTATATCTTGATTTCCCATAGAAAAACTTGTGTTTTCTATTAGTTCTTTCAGTGCCTCTTGTTTGATTTTTATTACAGTTGTGTTTTGAGTTTTAGGAAGCGCGGGAAAATCTAAATGATTGAATGTATTTAATTCAAATGTATTTTTATTTGCATTTAAATAAACTTTATTTTCTTCAATCTTAAATTTAATCTTAGTTTTTTCTGGGAGTTTTCTTACAATATCTATTAGATCTTTTGCATAGATTGTAAAGGTTATTTCTGTTTCACTTTTTATTTCACTGGAAGCGCTTATTTCTAGTTCCATATCTGTCGTCGTAAGAGTTAGAGTCTTATCTTTTAACTGAATTAACACATGTGAGAGTATTGGTAGAGTTTGTTTCTTTTCAACAACTCCAATTACAGTTTGTAATGGTTCAATTAATTCTTCAACGCTTAATTCTGTGTTCATAGGTTGTCTGTCTTTATAAATTAATTATTATTATTATTAGTGCACTTATTTTCTGTTAATTTCTAATTTTTTCTTAATAAAATCAATAGTATAAGTGGTGCATATCTTGTTGATATCTACAGTTTTATTTTTACACTATTGTTAGTCATTGTTCTAATTATAAGATGTTTTGATTCTTATCAACAACACAACTTATAATTTTTTGTTTATAAGTTAGTAATTTTAATTGTTAAGTTTTCAATATCGTTTTTAATCTCTTCGTTTGTATTCATAAGCCCTTTTAGTTTTTCGCAGGAATACAACACTGTTGAGTGATCCCTATTTCCAAAATTTTGACCAATTTTTGCTAGCGACAAAGAAGTTAATTCATGGCATAAGTAAATTGCCATTTGTCTGGCTTTGACCAAATGCTGTTTTCGCGAATTTGAAATTAAATCAGAAACCGTTATTCCATAGTACTTACTAACTGTCTTTTGAACTTCATTTACTTCAATAATAAGTTTTTTTGGTTTAATTAGGTCACCCAATGCACCCTCAACAACGTCTTTAGTTATGAAAGAATGATCTATCTGAGAAAAATCTACAAAAGCCTTCAGCTTTAGAAGTGCCCCCTCTAGGTCTCGAACATTTGAAACAACATGGCTTGCTATAAAAAGAGCAATATCCTCACTAAGGTTTAGTGATATCTGGGGGTTTTGGGACTTCTTTAACAAGATAGCGGCTCTCATTTCTAGTTCTGGAGGTGAAAGCTGTAAATTTAAACCTTGTGAAAAACGAGTTTTAAGTCTGTTTTCGAGATCTTTAATGTTTTTAGGCGGCTGGTCACATGTAAAGATGATTTGTTTTTTTGTACTAAACAAAAAATTAAAAATATGAAAAAATTCTTCTTGTGATTTATCCTTACCAGCTATTAAGTGAATATCATCAACCAATAACAAATCAGCAGATTGGTAAAAAAGTTTAACATTTTCTATTGTATTGTGCCTAAGGCTGGTTGTAATATTTCTTACAAAATCCATTAATGGAACGTAAATTATTTTTGTGTTTGGATTTTTTTCTAATGCCAGGTGTCCTGCAGCTTGCATTAAGTGAGTTTTTCCAAGGCCAGACTCACCATAAATAATAAAAGGATTGTATGGGGAGGCGCCAATCTTCTCTGCAATTTGTCTGCTTGCAAGAGCAGCAACTTGGTTAGCGCTTCCTAAAACTAGACTATCAAAAGTGTATTCTGGGAATAACGGAGTTGTGTGATGCTTGGTTTGGCCAGCAATTTTTTTACTTGAATCAACAACACCAAACCTAACCTTCAGTTTGCGATCAAACTCTGAGACTGCGAGAATAATTGCCGCTTCAAGGTTTTTATGATTATTTATGTATTTAAGTGCAGATGCACTGGGCGCGTAGAGGTAAAGAGTTTCATTTCTTTCAGCTGCTTTTAAAGGCTTAACCCATACACTGAACTCACCTAACGGCAGTGTATTTTTTAGCGATTCTAGACACTGGACCCAAGTTTGAGACATAAGAATGAAGGTTAAAATAGGAAAACAATATACTAATGATACCTGTAATAAGCCTAAAGATGATTAAAGCCTTTGTTAGAGTAGATTGATATTTAGACCTGCATATTTGTTGTTTTTTATTAGCGCCATATCTATATAATTTAGTTAATTAATCATAGAAAATACGATTGTTAAAACCGGATAACTAATCAATGAAAAATAACCCTTATAGTAGACTTTTTGAGCCTGTAAAAATTGGCCCTGTCGTTACAAAAAATCGTTTTTATCAAGTTCCTCATTGTTGTGGTATGGGTCATCAAAGACCACAAGCACACGCAGCAATGAGAGCCCTAAAGGCAAAAGGTGGATGGGGAGTGGTCAGTACTGAGGAGTCTGAAATACACCCTAGCTCGGATTTGGCACCATATGTTGAACAAAGAATCTGGGACAAAAGGGATATTCCAGCGCTAAGCCTTATGACAGAGGCTGTTCATGAGCATGGCGCTCTTGCAGCCATAGAGCTAGCCCACAATGGAAACCATGCTGCTAACTTATATTCAAGACTTCCAGTTATCTCTCCTGTAAGCCAATCAATAGACCTTATTTATCCTAAACAAACTAGGCGCATGAATAAAAAAGATATTGCCGAGTTTAGGAGGTGGCACCGAAATGCTGCATTAAACGCAAAAGCTGCGGGCTTTGATATTATTTATGTATATGCAGGCCATGGTATGACCCTTACTCAGGAGTTTTTGCTTCCAGAAATTAACGACCGGACTGATGAGTATGGTGGCAGTATTGAAAACCGCGTGCGCCTAACACGTGAACTGCTTGAAGAAACTAAAGACGCTGTTGGAGATACTTGTGCAGTAGCTTTTAGGTTTGCTGTTGATGAGCTTAAGGGTTCAGATGGAATGCAATTCTTTGAAGAAGGCAGAGCTGTAGTTGAAATGCTGGCGGAGATTCCTGACCTTTGGGATGTTAATGTTTCTGATTGGGCTAACGACTCTCAGACTTCTCGTTTTGAGCCAAACGAAGGTTATCAAATTCCATATGTTGAATTTGTCAAAAGTATAACAACAAAGCCAGTAGTTGGTGTTGGGCGACTAACATCCCCAGACCTAATGGTTAGTCTTATTGAGCGTGGAGCCTTAGATCTTATTGGTGCAGCAAGGCCTTCAATTGCAGATCCTTATCTTCCTAACAAAATTAAAGCTGGAAATACTGATCAAATAAAAGAATGTATTGGCTGTAACATTTGTGTGTCGAGTGATAATTTCGCAGTACCAATACGCTGTACTCAAAACCCTACTATGGGAGAAGAGTGGAGAAGGGGCTGGGATCCAGAATCAATTAAGCCTAAAAAGACAGACCAAAAAGCGCTTGTTATTGGATCTGGGCCTTCTGGATTAGAGTGTAGTATGCAGCTTGCAAGACGTGGCTATCATGTCACTTTAGCTGAGGCAGATAATAAATTAGGAGGCAGAGTGCTTTTTGAATCTAGCCTTAAAGGGCTTTCTGCCTGGAAGCGAGTATCTGACAATAGGCTTTATGAGATACAACAAAAAAATAATATTGAAATTTACAAAGAAAGTGAACTGACCCTCGAGCATATAAATGAACTTGGAATTAATAATATATTTCTAGCTACTGGATCAAGTTGGCGCAAAGATGGTGTTGGCAGAAGCAGAAGAAAACCAATTCTAGGGCTGGAGTCACTAAAGGTGCTAACCCCAGAAGAGGCAATAACACAGAGTAAAGACCTAAGCGGGCCTATTGTTGTTTATGATGATGAGCAGGGATATTTAGCAGGTGTTATTGCGGATCATTTGAGTTCTGATCATCAGGAAATAATTTTTATTACCCCAGCCAGTGTTGTATCTCCATGGACAGAGTCAACCTTAGAGCAAAAAAGGATTCAGAAGGCGCTTCTTGTTAGTGGCGTTAAAGTAATTTGCAATAAGACCATAGATAAGGCTGAAGGAAGCAATCTTAGCCTTCAATGTATATTTACTGGAGAAATAACCTTTTTAAAGTGCGCAGCAATAGTAATGGTTACAGAGCGTATTCCAAATACCACCCTCTATGATCAGCTTATTGAGCAAGAAAATAGCGCTGAAAAGAGAGAAACAAAACATATTCAGTTAATAGGGGATGCTGAGTCTCCGGGCTTAATAGCAGATGCAGTCTTTTTAGGCCATCTTGCCGCGCAAAATTTTGAGGAGCCTGAACAAGAAATACAAAAAGCAATGTTTATGCGTGAAATGCCAAGTCTTAAGTAAAGACTACACTGGAGTGGGCTAAGGCCTACTTTGCAATTGATTTTGTGCGTGTTTTAGAGTAACATTGCCCTCTTTTTGTATCGGCTAATAAAGTATGCGCAAAACGATTATTGCTGGAAACTGGAAAATGAACGCCAGTAAAGACTCAGTTAAGAGGCTAATTGGTGGAATATTGTCTGGAATGGAAGGCGTTAATTCAGAGGTTTTAGTTTGTGTTCCTTTTCCATATTTGTCACAAGTTGAGCTTTTGATCGAAGGCAGTAATTTAAAACTTGGCGCCCAGAACATTAATATAAACGCATCGGGTGCATTTACTGGTGAAATTAGCGCCGATATGATAAAGGATTTTGGTGCAAAGCACGTTATTGTTGGGCACTCGGAAAGGCGAAGCTTATACGGCGAAACAAGCTCAGTCGTTGCCAAAAAAACGAAGGCCGCACTAGATGCTGGAATGACCCCTCTTTTGTGTGTTGGAGAGTCTCTGGAGCATAGGAAGTCTGGAAAAACTGAGGCAGTAGTTGAGGAGCAAATTAACGCTGTCATAGAGCTGCTTGGTATTGATTCCTTTCATAATATTATTGTTGCTTATGAGCCAGTATGGGCAATAGGAACTGGCATGACAGCAACACCAGAACAAGCGCAAGCAGTTCATCTATTCATACGAAACCTTTTAGGCGAGAGTAGTGAAAATATTGCTCAAAAAACACCTATACTATACGGTGGAAGTATGAATGCAGGCAATGCTGTGGAGTTAATTTCTTGCCCAGACATTGATGGTGGGCTAATTGGCGGAGCTGCACTTAAAGCAGAAGATTTTTTACAAATATGTAAGGCAGGTTAATATGACATTTCAAATAATTTTAGTAATTCATGTGTTGTTGGCTCTTGGGCTAGTTGGGCTAATATTAATACAACATGGAAAGGGAGCAGATGCCGGCGCTGCATTTGGTTCTGGAGCAGCAGGCTCAGTTTTTGGAGCTCGAGGCGCGCATTCATTTTTATATAAATTAACCGCAGTCATGGCTATTGGTTTTTTTGTAACAAGTATAAGTCTGGCGTACTTCGCTTCAAATGAAAGGTCAGCTACAGAAACAGACCAAAGCATTATGTCACAGACAACTATGACTGATGACGGGCTTGATTCAGACACAAGCGAAATTCCCAGCAATTAATTAAAGCCGTCGTGGTGAAATTGGTAGACACGCAGCCTTGAGGGGGCTGTAGCGCAAGCTGTGACGGTTCGACTCCGTCCGACGGCACCAAACGCAGTTGTTTTAACTCAAGCTTTATTCATACAGTTTCTTAGGGTTGTTATGTACAATCAGCATTCTTTCATAATTTAGAGTTAATGAAAATTACGAATATAAAAATACTTAAAGGTATAGGCTTAATGCTTTTAGGGATGACTATTGTTCCTTTTTTAGATATTTTTGCTAAGCTTTTGAGCCAAGAAGGCTATCACGTAACACAAGTTACATGGACTCGGTTTTTTTTCCATGCTGTTTGGTTGTTGCCAATTATTATGTGGCAAAAGGTTAAGTTATTTTCAATCCCTAAAAAGCCCGGCTTACAGTTTTTACGGGGCTTGATGCTTACGCTAGCAACGCTATTCTTTTTTGCAGCCATTGTAACCAACGATATCCCTGAAGCGCTTACGCTTTTATTTATCTCTCCTCTTATTGTTGCAGTTCTCTCACCTTTTATTCTAGGAGAGCGCTTTGATATATTTATTGGGGTTGGGGTTCTAATAGGATTTATAGGGGTTATAGTAGTTCTTCAGCCAGATAGCGAGCAGTTTGATCCGACTTTATTGTTTGCCCTAGTTGCGGGGTTTTGCTATGCCCTTTACATTATCATAACCAAAAAATTATCTTTTCGTGCTCCACCAGTTTTGACTTTATTTTATTCTGCAATCGTTGGAATAGTTATTATGTCGTTAATTGTTGTGCCTTATTGGACAACTCCAGATTTAAAGGGCGTTCTAATGGGGGCAGCAATGGGTTTTTTTGCTGCAACTTCCCACTTTATGATTATTAAAGCATTTGAATTTGCGAGCGCCTCAGAGCTAAGCCCCTTTAATTATTTTGAGATCGTAGTTGCTATTATTTTGAGCTATTTCATTTTTGGTTTTGTGCCAAATATTCAAGCGATTCTTGGATTAATTATCATTATTCTTAGTGGCCTTTATGTCTCTTGGCGAGCAATGAAAAATAATCAAGACCAAGAAAGCAAACCAAAAGCTATCATAGAGCCGCTATAAAAAAGCTCTCTAACTCTCGAGTCTCTATCTTTAGAATTCCAACTTTACCCTTTAATGTCTAACATATAATATGCAGGCTTTAAGTTTCGTATGAAGCCCCTATATATACAATATTGTAACTAACTTTAAAATAAAATGAATTGGCGAACAAAAACTGAAGCAAAAATAGAGGTATTTTCTGATTGGCTTTTTGAAAACGCAAAGAAAACAATACTAGTTATTTTTCTTTTTGTGGCCGCTCTTGGCTCACAACTACCATCCTTAAAGATTGACACTACTACCGAAGGGTTTTTACATAAAACAGACCCAATGCGTGTTGAGTACGACATATTTAGAGATCAGTTTGGTAGAGATGAAAAGTTAATGATCGCAGTAAAAACTGAAAACATTTTTGACTTAAGCTTCTTAAAGAAGCTTGATAGTTTTCATGCTGCTCTAGAGAGCGAACTTCCAAATATTAAGGGCGTTGACTCCCTAATAAATGCTAGAAATACTTATGGAATTGAGGGTGAGTTAATTGTTGAGCCTTTAATCGACAGCCTTCCTGAAACTAAGGCGGAATTACTTAAACTAAAAGAAATAGTTATCAACAATAGTCTCTATGAAAACTCACTTTACAGTGAGGACTATACTATGACTACTGTTACGATAGACACAGAAACATACTCCAATAATGGGATATTAAATGAGGCAGAAAAATTTGCGTTTGATGATGGCCTAGAGTTTGATGATGGCCTAGAGTTTGATGATGGCCTAGAGTTTGATGATGATAGTTTAGGCGGACAGAGGGTTTATTTAACTGATGTTGAGAACGACGAAATAATTTCAAAAACACAGAGCATCATGCAGCGTTTTGATGATGATAATTTTGAAATATACTTGTCAGGCTCAGCGGCAATTGCGGGAATTTTCAAGCAAGCCTTAATGAACGATTCAGTTATCTTTATTAGCTTAATGATGATTGTTATTATGATTGTTTTGTTTGCTCTATTTAGGCGTATTTCAGGCGTTATATTGCCATTAGCCTGCGTGTCTCTGACGCTTATAACAACCGTCTCATTAATGTCAGTATTTTCAGCTCCCTTTACAATGGCTACCCAAATTATGCCAACCTTTTTGCTGGCAGTGGTGACTAGTGCTTCCATACATTTATTGGCTGTTTTCTATAAAGACTTTTCAAAAACAAACGATAAAAAAGTGTCTCTGAGGTATGCAATGGGCCACTCTGGACTTGCAATTATAATGACTTCTATTACTACAGCTGTTGGCTTGTGGTCCTTCTCTTTTTCTGGAGTTGCGCCGGTAGCTGACCTTGGTATTTTTGCCAGTAGTGGTGTAATGATTGGTTTGGTTTTTACCCTCATCTTCCTGCCGGCATTAATATCTATTACTAGAGTTAAAACGCTTAAGACTAATGCTGACAAAGAAGGTCAAACCCTAATGGATAGATCTCTGATTGGTATAAGTGTTTTTGCAACTGGACGCCCAAAACTAATAGTGTCGGTAAGCGCTGTATTAATAATTTGCGCAGCTATAGTTGCCTCACAACTAAGGTTTTCACACTTTCCACTTCAATGGCTTCCAGAAGATAACTTTGCCCGCATTGCAACTGAGGCGGTTGATGAAAATCTTAAGGGCTCCCTAACGCTTGAGGTCATTATTGATACTGGAGAAACAAACGGCCTTTATAACCCAGAGCTTTTAAGGGTAATTGATGACGTCTCCCAAAATATAAATTCCATCTCAACAGGAAACATGTTTGTTGGAAAGGTTATTAGTTATATTGACGTTATTAAGGAAACAAATAGAGCGCTTAATGAAAATCGTGAAGAGTATTATGCTATTCCTGACGATCCTGATTTAATTGCTCAGGAATTTTTACTTTTTGAAAGCAGTGGTAATGATGATCTTTCTAGCCTTGTAGATGCAAATTACTCCAAAGCTCGACTAACCTTAAAAACTCCTTTTACTGACTCTCTTGAGGCTAATATTTTTATCGATAGTGCACAAGTCTATCTAGACCAAAAGTTTGGCTCTCTTGCTAAAGTTACTTTCACAGGAATTGGAACTTTGATGACCGTAACTTTTGAAGAGGCGATTTATAGTAGTGCGTTTAGTTATGTGCTTGCATTTTCATTAATCACCATTCTTATGGTGCTATTAATAGGCAACTTAAAAATTGGTCTAATTAGTATGATTCCAAATATTTTGCCTATAATTTTTCTTTCAACAATTATGGTTGTTTTTAAAATGCCTCTTGATATGTTCACTTTATTAATTGGTGCAATAGCACTTGGACTTGCTGTTGACGATACCGTTCACTTTATGCACAACTTTAGAAGGTACGAGCTTAAATATAATGATGTTGATAAGGCCGTAAGGCTTACATTGCTTGGCACTGGAAGAGCTATTACATTAACGTCTATAGTTCTTGCTCTTGGTTTCCTTGTGCTGACCTTTTCACAAATGAATAATATGTTTGACTTTGGTGTTTTAACAGCCAGTGCAATTTTAGTCGCTGTGTTGGCAGACTTTTTCTTGATGCCTGCAATAATGAAGTTAATTATTAAGGACAAGACCAGTATGTAAGTAATGTAAATTTTAATTATAAAAAAAGGCGCCTAAGGCGCCTTTTTTTTGAAGAGTTTTAGTTTTAACTCTGAGCTTGGGCCATAACCTCTTCAACAAAATTATCTTCTTTTTTCTCTATGCCTTCACCAACCTCATATCGAATAAAAGACTCAACCTCTGAATTTTTAGATTTCACTAAAGCACCAACTGTTGTATCTGGATCTTTAACAAAAGACTGACCATAAAGAGTAACTTCGTTGACAAATTTTTTCATTCTGCCAACGATCATTTTTTCAATAATATTGTCAGGCTTGCCACTTTCTTTTGCTTGCTCAATAAAAATTGCTTTTTCTCTTTCAAGAAGTTCCGCTGAGAGTTGGTCTTCACTTACACATTCTGGCTTCGAGGCTGCAATATGCATAGCAACATCTTTTGCAAGCTCTGCATCATTTGATGATAACACTGTAAGAACAGCAATTCTCTCACCATGCTTGTATGCGCCTAAAACGCCATTTTCAGTGCTGACAATTTGAACTCTTCTAACTGAAACATTTTCACCAATTTTAGCAATTATTTCTTCTCTCGCCTGGTCAACAGTAACACCTGAGTCTAGTTTTTGCTTTGAAAAGACTTCAATAGATTCTGGTTTGTTTCTTAATGCTAGAGCGCCTAAAGTATCAACAAAGTCAATAAAGGCTGAACCCTTAGTTACAAAGTCTGTTTCAGAATTAACCTCAAGAATTGCAGCATGCATTTTATCTTCACTAATAGTAACATTTACAAGCCCTTCAGAGGCTACGCGACCAGCTTTTTTCGCAGCTTTTGCTGCTCCAGATGCGCGCATTAAATCAATTGCCGCCTCCAAATCTGCATTGGTCTCAACTAATGCTTTTTTGCAGTCCATCATGCCTGCACCAGTTCTTTCTCTTAGTTCTTTAACTAAAGCGGCTGTAATTGCCATAATTTGTCTCCTATATATACTCTGTATAGCTATTTATTCAGTGTCTGCCTTCTTAGCAGCAGGCTTCTTTGCAGCAGGCTTCTTAGCAGCAGGCTTCTTTTCTTCAGCAACAGCTTCAGTTTTAGCAGCAGGCTTCTTATCTTCAGCAACAGCTTCAGTTTTAGCAGCAGGCGCAGATTTCTTAACTGCAGCTTTGGTTTCTACGATTGAAGCTTTAGCCTCTAATATCGCATTAGCAATTTCTCTAGCATAATAACCAATGGCTCTTATTGAATCATCATTTCCTGCTATAACATAATCAATTCCTTCCGGGCTGTGGTTTGTGTCAACAACACCAATAATTGGAAGTTGTAAAGTGTGAGCTTCACGAACTGCATTTTTTTCATGACCAATATCAACTACAAAAATAACATCAGGAATGCTTCCTAAGTCTTTAATTCCACCAAGACTTCGTTCAAGCTTTTCTTGCTCTCTAGTCATAATGAGTGCTTCTTTTTTTGTAAATTGGGAAAAGTTTTCTTCTGCAAGAAATTCAAGATCCTTAAGGCGTTTAATAGAAGCTTTAATAGTTTTATAATTTGTCATCATGCCGCCTAGCCAGCGATGGTTGACATAAGGCATTCCACATCGAATTGCCTCTTCTTTAATAATGTTGCTTGCCGCTCTCTTCGTACCAACAAAAAGGATTGACCCACCAGCAGCAGCAGTTTTGCTTGCAAAGTTGAGCACATCGTTGAATTGTGGTAGGGTTTTTTCTAGGTTAATTATGTGAACACCATTTCGTGTTCCGTAGATAAAAGGCTCCATTTTTGGATGCCAAAAACGAGACCTGTGACCAAAATGAACACCTGCCTCTAACATTTTTTTCATTGACGCTTTCGCCATATTTTTCTCCTGGGTTAAGACTTCCACATTGCCTATCAACCAACCTTATTAAAAAGGCACCCTGGCTAATATTGGGGCTCTGTGTGATACATTAAAATACTAACTTTATAAACATCTAGTTAGCCCTTCTTCCAGCTCATATTGGCTGAAAGGCGACGATTATCCCATATTTTTTTGAATTAAGCAAAGCCTATTTTCCCTAATTCCTTTATATAAAGCCATCCACAACCCTCTTCACTAAAAAAACATACAACTCAAAAAAACACCCTTTATAATTACGCCTTTTAAAAATACTTATGACCAAATGTTGGTTATGATATGTATCTAGCCTAATAAGGGGGGCTCTATAATACATATTTGATTTAATGATATGAAAATTGCTATTATTGGAAGTGGGATATCTGGCCTAACAGCGGCATATCTTCTTCACAAAGAACATGATGTTACTATCTTAGAGGCCAATGATTACATTGGTGGACACACCCATACCCATCAAATTGAGGTAGATAAAAAGAAGTGGCTGATTGATTCTGGCTTTATTGTTTATAACGAAAACACATATCCTAATTTTATAAAGCTTCTTCAAATACTCAAAGTTGATACACAACAAACCTCTATGGGTTTTAGCGTTAAGGCGCCAGAAAAAAACCTTGAATATTCTGGAGGCTCTTTAAATTCCTTATTTGCGCAACGCCTAAATATCTTTAGGCCCTCTTTTTTGTTGATGCTTAAAGACATATTAAGGTTTAATCGCATCTCAGTGGCAAAGCTAAATATCCTCAGCGAGTCAACAACAATTTATGATTTTTTGATGGCCCATAAATTTAGTAAGAATTTTATTGAAAATTATATAATCCCAATGGGTGCCGCTATATGGTCTACAGCAGCTGCAAAAACAACAGAAATGCCAGCAGTTTTTTATATTAGATTTTTCAAAAATCATGGCCTACTTCAAATATTTAATCGTCCTCAATGGTTCGTAATTAAGGGCGGCTCAAAAGCCTATATACCAAAAATAACTGCAGGATTTAAAAATAAAATTTTACTATCAACCCCAGTTTTAAAAGTTGTGAGAAGTAAAGATAGCGTTGAAGTTTTTTATGGAAAAGACGATGCTTCTCATCAGTTTGATAAAGTTATATTTGCAACACACAGTGACCAAGCATTGGCATTATTAGAGGACCCTAGCGAGGAAGAAATGAAAATTTTAGGATCTTTGCCTTATCAAAAAAATGTTGCGCTACTTCACACAGATTCTTCTATCTTGCCTAAAAAGAAAATAACATGGTCCAGTTGGAATTATCTTTTGAGCGGCGATCAAAGCAAGCCCGTTACGCTAACTTATAACATGAATATTTTGCAATCGTTAGAGTCTAAGACTGATTTTTTAGTAACCCTTAATAGTAATGGAGAGGTTGACACAAGCAAAATAATTAAGACTTTAGTCTATCATCACCCTCTTTTCACGGTCAAGGGCGTTAAAGCACAAAAAGAAAAGAATCAAATAAGTGGCGTAAATAACACGTTTTATTGTGGAGCATATTGGGGAAATGGCTTTCATGAGGATGGCGTAAATAGCGCCCTTGATGTTTGTAGTTTTTTTGATAAGGCTTTATGACGCTCTCTAAAAATCATCAACTATATTGGGGGACGATTAGTCATCAGCGCCATACACCGTTTAAGCGTTTTTTCTCATACCCAATTTTCATGGCCTATATCGACATCTCATCTTTAGCTTCTACGATGAAGCCATCCCTTCTTTGGAACATTAATAAGCCTGCACTTGTTTCGTTTAAGAGGAAGGACTACCATGGAGACCCAGAATTGGACTTAGATAGTGCGGTACGAAAAACGCTACATGAAAAAACGGGTAAAGTTTTTAATGGACCTATAAGACTACTAACGCACTTGAGGTACTTTGGACATTGTTTTAACCCAGTAAGTTTCTATTACTGTTTTGATGATTTAGACCAAAAAGTTGAGGCCATAATGGCTGAAGTAACAAACACACCATGGAAAGAAAGGCATGCCTACATTATAGAAGAGCAGACTAAAAATGATAATAAGCCAGGCCTTACTGCATCTCCTAAAAAACAACTACATGTGAGCCCTTTTTGGGGAATGGACCATGACTACGAGTGGTTTTTTTCACATCCTGAAAACTCTTTAAATGTCCAAATGAAAAACTTTAAAGACGGTAAAAAGGTTTTTAATGTTTCACTAAGCCTAAAGAGGCGTGCATTTTCAAACGCAGGTCTTATTAAGGCAATTTCTAGGTTTCCATTTATCACACTGATGGTTGTATATAGAATCCATTGGCAAGCATTTATGCTCTATATAAAAAGAGCTCCATTTTTTACTCATCCAGACAAACTATGACCCAAGAAATTCAAAATAAAGATAGACTTTCAGTTGATGGCCTAGCAAATAATATTCAAGAAATGCAAAGAAGCACCAGAATGACTTCTTTCTTTAAAAAGATTTTATTTAAAAAACTTAAAGGCTTAAAAACAGGTGAACTGACAATAATTGATGGCTCTGAAATTCACGTATTTGGCATACCCAAATCAGAACTTAAGGCTACTTTAACCGTTTCATCTCAAGAGTTTTATGTTTTTTTAGGAAGTGGCGGCACCAATGGTGCGGCAGAAGCTTTCACTGCTGGTTATTGGTCTGCAGATAACTTGGTCCAGTTAATTCAGCTTATTATTAGAAATAAAAAAACTATGGAAGGTCTTGAGTCTGGACTTGCAAGATTAACAAATCCAATCACTAAAATAATCCATAAGTTTAGACAAAATACCCTGAAAGGAAGCAAGAGTAATATTTTGGCGCACTATGATCTGAGTAATGATTTTTACCAGCTATGGCTTGACTCAACCATGACTTACTCAAGCGGTATTTTTCTAAATAAGAAGTCAAGCATGCACGATGCTTCAATAGAAAAATTGGATAGGCTCTGTCGAAAACTGAACCTTAATAGTGATGACCATGTCCTTGAAATTGGAACAGGGTGGGGGAGTTTTGCAACTCATGCGGCTAAAAATTATGGCTGTAAAGTTACAACTACGACTATCTCAGATAATCAGTTTAATTATGTTGCTGATTTAGTTAGTAAAGAAAATCTAGACAATAAGATAACTTTATTAAACCAAGACTATAGAGAGCTTGAGGGCTCTTTTGACAAGATTGTTTCGATAGAAATGATTGAGGCTGTTGGGTCTGACTACGTGCCTGGCTTCTTTGAAAAAGCCTCTTCATTACTGAAGAAAAATGGTCTAATGGCGCTTCAAGGAATAACGTATAACGATCCAGACTTTGATGCCTATAAAAATTCAGTAGACTTTATAAGAAAATATATTTTCCCTGGCTCATGCTTAATCTCAGTAGCTCAAGTTGAAAAAGCAATCAAACAGAAAACAGACTTAATTATGGTTGATTCTGAAGACATAACGCTTCATTATGCAAGGACACTCGAGATCTGGCGTAAAGATTTTGAAAAAGTATTGCCACAAGTAAGAGAGCTTGGTTTTTCAGATCCTTTTATAAGAATTTGGATTTTTTATCTAGTCTACTGTGAAGCAGGATTTCTTGAAAACTTAATTGGTGATTTTCAGTTTATATTTGCCAAACCTGACTCTCAAAATACTAAAATTACATACTAAAAAAAATGATTAAATTATTAATAAAACTTGCAGAAAATGGCTTATTACCAGACGCACTTATTAGGCTTGGTATAAAGCGCTTATGTGCTCAAAGACTCTTAGAGGCAACGAGCATTGGTCAGCAGGAGATGGAAAATAGACACTCATCATGGATTGCCTCTTTAAATAAGAGTCCAGTTGCGTTAGTTCCTGAAAAAGCAAATGAGCAACACTATGAAGTTCCGCCAAGGCTGTTTGAATTAGTACTGGGATCGAATTTAAAATACAGTTCTGGGTACTGGCCGCAGGGAGTCTCGACTTTGGATGACTCAGAAGTTGAGATGTTAAAGTTAACTAGTGAAAGGGCAGCACTTTCTGATGGGCAACAAATTTTAGAGCTAGGTTGTGGATGGGGCTCTTTGACTTTTTATATGGCACAAAATTTTCCTAATAGCAAAATTACTGCTGTTAGTAATTCAAATGATCAGAGGCAATTCATTGAAAAAAAATGTGCGAAACTTAAAATAAAAAATATCAAAGTTATAACTGCAGACATGAATGATTTTTCAATCGATAAGGTGTTTGATCGAGTGGTCTCTATTGAAATGTTTGAACATATGCGCAACTATGACGAGCTTCTAAAGAGAGTCAGTGGGTGGCTTAATCAAGAAGGAAAACTTTTTGTTCATATCTTCTCACATGATAAAATTGCATACCCGTTTGAAGATGAAGACGAGGGGGACTGGATGGCTAGAGAGTTTTTTAGTGGGGGACAAATGCCTTCACATCGTCTTTTAATGAGCTTCCCAGACAAAATGAAGATAGAACAAGACTGGAGAGTTGAAGGAACACACTATGAAAAAACCTCGCTCGCATGGCTTAACAAGATGGATAAAAATAAAGCTGAAGTGCTTAAACTATTCGAAAAAACTTACGGTAAAGACGAAGCAAATATTTGGTTTCAAAGATGGCGAATTTTTTTCATGTCATGTGAGGTTCTTTTTGGGTTTAATCATGGATCAGAGTGGGGTGTTTCCCACTACCTTTTTGAGAAGCCATAATGAAAGATAATCTTAAAGATCTAGCCGCTATTGTTGCATGTATTTTGACAGCCTATTTTGTTGCAACTGCTGCAACAGTCGAGGGCGCTGTTCTTTATGGAGTGCCAGCTATACTTTTATGTGCTGGTGTTAGCTTTATTGTCCACTGGATAGTTGCAATCCCTTCGCTTATTACGAGCTCAGAAAAATATTTTGACTTTACAGGCATGATTGCAACCCTTCTAGTCATAGCCACTGCAATTTTTGCGCTCCTAAGCTCAGGACAGCAAATATCCATACGCTCAACTATTGTGGCTATTTTTGTATCAATTTGGACGTTACGACTTGGGACATTTCTCTACATAAGAATAGTTAAAAGTGGAGAAGACAAAAGGTTTAGAGAGATAAAGAAGTCATTGCCAAAGTTTTTAATGACATGGACTCTTTCAGCCTTGTGGGTTTTCTTAACGACAGTAAATGCTGTTACTATTATTATTTTAAATCAGCAAGTGACTCTTGATTTATTCTTTATGGCAGGATTTGCCATCTGGATTTTAGGATTTACTTTCGAGGCTGTTGCAGATAAGCAAAAAAAGAGTTTTAGTAAGATCCTTGAAAATAAGGATAAGTTTATAACGCTTGGCTTATGGTCTATATCACGCCATCCAAACTATTTTGGAGAGATTGTTCTGTGGACTGGCATTGCGATAATGTCGCTACCGTTGCTTTCTGGTTGGCAATTTTTAACTCTTGTTTCACCAGTTTTTGTCTACCTTCTTTTAACTAAAATAAGCGGCCTGCCTTTTTTAGAAGAAAAAGCTGAAAAAAAATGGGGCAATGACAAGGGATATCTTGAATACAAGAACAACACACCAATACTGATTCCTTATTTTGGAAAAAAATAACTCAAACTAAAAAAATGGCAATTGAAACCCTTGATTATAAAATAATTTCTAAACATAAAGGCTTTGAAGTTCGGCACTATAGTGATATGTTGATCGCCACAACAAAAGTTCAAGCTGACTACAAGAGCTCAACTTCTTCTGGATTTAGAAGAATTGCAAGCTATATTTTTGGTGGCAATGATAAAGAAATGAAAATTGCCATGACCGCACCTGTCATTGCAGACTGCCCTTCTGAGGGACTAAAGTCTTATAACATTTCATTTGTAATGCCCAAAGAACACTCCATGATCGACCTTCCTAAAGCCAACACAAGTGAAGTTTCAATTCAGAAAGAGAGTCTTGGTGAAGTCGCGGTTTTATCTTTTGGGGGTTGGGCTACTGAATCTCGCAGCATGGATTATCAAAAAAAACTTTCTGAGCTACTTTTAAAAAATAAGATTGAAGCAAAAGGAGGCTTTATGGTTGCTCAATTTAATTCACCATGGGCGCTTCCAATGTTTCGTAAAAACGAACTAATGGTTAGGATAAAAAGCTAATAACTAGCAAATAAATTACTCAGAGACTGCACATATTGTCGCAAAGTTAGCTAAATATCTTGGCAAGATAAAGTCTAAATAATGTTTAACTGTGTCGGTCTTTTCCTCTAAAAATTCAGAAGATACAGAGTTGTGTTCTGAAGCATTTTTTGCTCTTTCTAGGCTTTTAAGCATTTGCCAGGCACCCGCAATCGTTCCAAGCATCATTAAAGCATCAAAAGCTACCTTTCCAGAGTGAGTGCTATCTTTAGAATTGTTAAGAATTATTGAAGTAGCAGTTCCAAGATCATCTAGAGATTTAGCATACCTTGTTATCTGTGAGTTTGAAACCAACTCTGCCAATGATTTACTATTAGAGCACTCTTTCATCTCTGATATCAGCTCAGTGATTCCATGCCCACCATCACTAATTATTTTTCTACCAACGAGGTCCATTGCCTGAATTCCATTGGTCCCTTCATAGATTGGTAGTATGCGTGCATCCCTTAAAATCTGAGCAATTCCAGTCTCTTCAACATAGCCCATTCCTCCATGACACTGAAGGCTGACGGAGGCAACCTCTTGTGCAGTTTCAGTGCACCACCCCTTTACAACTGGCGTTAGAATTCCAAGTTTTCTTTTATGTTTTTCTAGTGATTCTTTTGGTAGGTCGCTTCCAGAATAGTCAACTTCGGCACAAGCAGAATAGGCTAAAGCTCTGGATGCTTCGGTTATTGATTTCATATTTGCTAACATTCTTTGCACATCAGGATGTCTAATGATTGGACCAGGTTCTTCATAGCCTGGAGCAATGCCCTGAACCCGATCATTGCAAAAACTAAGAGCTTGCTGGTATGCGCGTTCTGAAACTGATACTCCCTGGAGTCCAACTGTGAGTCTTGCATTATTCATCATTGTGAACATGCACTGTATACCTCTATTTTCTTCGCCAACCAAGTAGCCAATTGCCCCATCTTCGTCACCATAGCTCATGACACATGTGGGACACGCATGAATTCCAATTTTATGTTCGATTGATAATGCCTTTAGGTCGTTTGGTTTTCCAAGGGAGCCATCATTATTAACAAGTATCTTAGGAACCAAAAATAATGAAATTCCTTTAACTCCTTCAGGTGCATCTGGCAGTCGGGCTAATACTAAATGAATGATATTCTCAGACATGTCGTGCTCACCCCAAGTGATATAAATTTTTTGACCATGGAGTAAGTAGTGATCACCATTTGGAGTTGCGCGCGTTTTAAGTGCGCCGACATCTGTCCCTGCATCACCTTCAGTAAGGTTCATCGTTCCACTCCACTCACCAGATATAAGTTTTGGAAGATAGCGCTGCTTGAGTTCCTCATTTGCATTCAGAGTTATTGCTTCCACTGCACCTTGAGTAAGGAGAGGGCACAGACCCCATGACATGTTCGCCGAATGCCACATCTCTTGAACGCTTGCAGCGACAACAAAGGGAACCCCTTGTCCACCATAGTTAGGCGAGAATTGTAACGACCCCCAACCTCCCTCCACAAAGTGATGGTAGGCCTCTTTAAAACCATTTGCAGTTGTAATTTTGCCAGAGCTGTCAATTTTTAAACCCTCTGAGTCTCCAGTTTTGTTAATCGGTTCTATTTCTTCTTTTGCAAGCTTGCCGGCAGCATCTAAAATTGTATCAATGATGTCAACTGTTGAAGTGTCAAGGCCAGTTTCATTACAAAGTTTTTCAATCTCAACAACTTCCTTTAATACAAAGCTCATATCCTCAACAGGCGCGGTATAGTTTGACATTATTCTTCTCCCAGTTTTTTAACTGATGCTCTGAGCACGTGTTTTTGAATTTTTCCAGTCGCAGTTTTTGGGAGCGGCCCAAAGACAACTTTTTTTGGTCTTTTAAATCTAGCCATATTGTTCTTGCAAAAAACTATAAGTTCATCTTCAGTTGCCTCTTGGCCAGACTTGAGTTCTACGAATGCACATGGCACCTCTCCCCAAGTTTCATCTGGCATTGCTACAACTGCTGCTTCTCCAACTGCAGAGTGTTGGTAAAGGACATTTTCAACCTCAACGGAAGAAATATTCTCACCACCCGATATGATGATATCTTTTGATCTGTCTTTAATTTGAATGTACCCATCACTATGGATAACTGCTAGGTCACCACTATGAAACCAGCCATCTGCAAAAGCCTCCTCTGTTGCCTTAGGGTTGTTCCAATAGCCCATCATGCAGGTATTACAGCGAATAACAATTTCACCAATTGCCTCACCGTCATGCGGAACATGCTGCCCAGTATCCTGGTCGATGACGCTAACATCCTCAGTCATTGGGAATCTTACTCCTTGCCTTGAGCTTAGCTTAGCAAGCTCAGCTGGACTCTTATTAAGCCAAGAGGCTTGAGGCGCTGCCTGAAGGATATGTCCATACGTTTCAGTCAGGCCATACACATGCATAACATTAAATCCTAGTTTCATCATGCTTTCAAGAACTTTTGCTGGGGGCGGTGCACCTGCAGTCATTACCTTAATTTCTCTATCGAAAGACTTTTGCGATTCCTTAGGGGCATTAGCAAGCATATTAAGCATTATAGGGGCCCCACCAAAATGAGTTACTTTGTGTTTTTCAAGCAGGCTAAATACTCTTTCTGGTGCAAAGGATCTAAGGCAAATAATTGTCCCAGCGAGCGCAGCCATTGTCCAGGCATGGCCCCAGCCGTTGCAGTGAAATAATGGTACAGAGTAAAGATATACAGGGTGGTTTGGAAGATTCCAGCCAATCACAGTACCCATACTCATTAAATATGAACCACGATGATGATAGACGACACCTTTAGGCTTCCCAGTTGTTCCAGAGGTGTAGCTAAGCGAAAGAGGACTCCACTCATCATTAGGCATTTGCCAGTTATATTGAGGATCTCCATTCTCAACAAGGGATTCATAATCTATTATATCCGAGGGAATTTCTGGCTGTGATTCAGCGAAAGAGTCATTAATTACTACTATTTTTGGACTAACTGAAGCCATAGAAAGGGCCTCAGATGCAACAGCAAAGAGCTCTCTATCAACAAAAAGAATTTTTGCATTGCTATCGTCAAAAATGTATGCAATTGTTGCGGCATCCAGTCTAATATTGATGGTGTTTAGTATTGCACCAGCCATTGGAATGGAAAAATGTGATTCAAACATTTCGGGAGTATTAAACGCCAGTACTGAAACAGTGTCACCTGACTTTATGCCATAACTTTTTAGACTTGAGGCAATTCTAACGCATCTCTCTCTAGACTGACTCCAAGTATAAGTCCTATCTTCATAGACAACGGATGGATGATCTGCATAAATGTCCGCAGTTCTATGTAAAAAAGAAATAGGGGTTAGGGGCACAAAATTAGCAGGATTTTTATTCATAGTCTCGACTGTTAATTTCTAAGAGTAATGCCATTATCTAGCATGGAAACTATTCTTGCTTGAGTTTCTTGGGTTTGAGCAAGAGTTATAAAGGAGGAGCGCTCAGCATTTAGAATTTCTTGTTCAGTAAAGATAGTTCCAGCAGAACATTCACCACCAGACATAATTCTCCCAATTTCGGTTCCAACAGTCACATCATGCGGTGTAAGCATCCCTTTATTATGATTTACTTCAAGCCACTCAAGCATCTCTTGAAATTGCTCATTCCCAGACAGAGTAAGCGGCTTTCTTTTGCCAGCTTTTTTAGTGTCATCAAGTGATGAAAGAGCAATATTTAATATACGATCACGGTTCATATGAAAAACATCATCAGGCCTTCGCATTGATAGACCATCAGCCTCTTGCGGCGAGTTAGCTTTTCTACCTAGACCAATATTCATAAAAGCTTTCCATGCACCTTTTTTAGAATCTTCAAGTTTTTCTGTCCATCGATAAAGCGTCTCTTTACACCCTCCACCAGCAGGCACAACCCCTACAAAAGATTCAACAAGACCCATAACCGAGTTTGCATGACTAACTACATGATCTGCATGAAGCACAACTTCAAACCCTCCACCGATTGACATTCCAACAGGCGCCGCAATAACTGGAAGTTTTGAGTTTCTCATTTGCAGCATAGTATTTTGAAAGTAAGTTAGAAATGCATCTAGACCATCAAAGTCGTTTTTTTCAAAGCAGTTTCTGACGCTCCATAGACTCACTCCACAAGAAAAGTGCTGGAAGTCATTGTGAATTATTACACCCCGAAGTCCTTTCTTTTCAGACTCAATAACGGCATCAGAAATCATATCTAGGCTTTTACTATCAAGCGCATTAGCTTTTGAGTGAAACTCAACAATTGCAGCACCTTCATATTCATACCAACTACCAGACTCATTAGAATTAGCCGGCTTTAAAGTTTGCCTAGCCTCAGAAAATCTAAGCACACCTTTTGATCTTAGAATTGGGGTGGGCTTTCCAGATGGAGAAAGGGCACTGAGTGTTGAATTTGAGCTACTATAAAATTTTTTGTTAGCACTACTTAGAAGAAAGTCGGGAACCTCTTTTCCATTGCTTTGAAGCCTATTGATAAAATACTCTATACCAATTTCATCAACTAGCTCAAATGGTCCTCTGACCCAGTTATAGCCTAGCTTCATTGCATCATCAATTTGAGTAAGATCTTCAGTGACTTCTGGCACTAAAGAGGCCGCGTAACAAAGAGTTTCAGAGAGCACATCCCAAATATAGTTACCATAGCTACTTTCATCGCTAATAATTGCAGTTACTCCGAGTTTTTCTGCCTTATCAAGCAATGGCATTTTTAAGCGCTCATGGTCAATATAGTTTCCATTAGAAAGATCAATTACTTTTTTATCATCACCAACCTGCTTATAAAAACCCTGGTCATTTTTATTTCCAGTTTGGCCATTAGCAATCATTTCAGAGACAAAGGGAATAGGCGATGAGTATTCATGAAAAGGATCATTTTCTGGCAGGATGCTTTCAAGGCTTTTTGCAACGTCTGCCATAAGGTCGATACCAATTAAATCATAAAGCCCAAAGACCCCAGTTTTAGGGAGACCAAGTGGCCTTCCAAAAAAAGCATCAGCCTCTGTTGGTGAAAGCTTGTATTTAAATGCTTTGTGAAGAGCACACTGAATTGCAAAAACACCAACTCTATTTGCAAGAAAACCAGGTGTATCAGAGCAAGAGACAACTCCCTTTCCAAGCATTGTTTCACAAAACGTATCAAGTGTATCTATTACATCTTTCCTGGTTTGCTCTCCTCTCACAAGCTCTAAGAGTCTCATAAAGCGAACGGGATTAAAAAAGTGAGTGATCGCAAAACGCTCACAAAAGCTTTGTGGCATTCCTTCTGTCAGTAGGCTAATTGGAATTGTTGAGGTGTTAGATGTAATGATTGTTGACTCTTTGCAGTTTTCATTAAGTCGCTTGTAAAGTGCTTGTTTAATATCTAGTCTTTCTACAACAGCTTCAGCAATCCAGTCGCAATCCTCCAGCTCATGGAAGTGATCACGTGTGTTTCCAATCTTTATAAGGCTTTCTGCTTCCTTACTCATAAGTCCAGGCATGTCTGGATCTTTAAGTCTTTCAAGTCCTTTATTCGCAAGGATATTTACGTTCTGACCCTCACTAGGAAGATCAAGAAGCCAGACTTCTATCCCAGCATTTGCAACTTGACCAGCAATACCAGCACCCATTGTTCCGGCGCCAATGACGCCTACCTTTTTAATTTGATTTATCATGAAGAGTTTTTTAAAATGAATGATTTAATGGCTTTTAGAGTATCTTTTGGAGACTCTATTGGTAGCATGTGGCCAGCATTAGCAATAGTTGTGGTTTCAGCATTGAGTAGCTTAGCTAATTCTAAGCCGAACTTAAGAGGTGTATTTTTGTCTTCTGTTGCGACAATAACATTAGACGGAGTGTTAATTTCTTTAGCACAATTTATGCCATTTTTATATTCAGTGCAAGCAATAAGATCTTCTGCTAAAGGATTATTAACCATTATTTGTCGGCCAATCCCTATAGGCTGCATGCCTGGTACAGCACTACTGCCTGATTGTGATTGAGAGCCAAACCCCCATTTGAGCAACATATCGGCTGCATCAATAGGTGTTTTTTTAGCCGCTTCAACTAGAGATTCATTAACAGGTATTGATGCAGCAGTTGCAACAGCGGTTAATGTTTTTAGTTTTGACCCTAAAGAGCTAGCTGCCTCTAAAGCAACAAGAAATCCTTGAGAATGTCCAACAAGATGTATAGACTCACATCCCGCTAATTTAAGAGTTTTTACGAGCCATTTACCCATCTCTTCAATTGTTTTTAAAGGCATGCCTTCCGAAAGACTATGACCAGGAAGGTCAGGTGCGAATACTGAAAAACCATGAAAAGCAAACCATCTCGCTTGAAGGGCCCAAGATCTGTGGTCTAGACCACTTCCATGAACAAATACTACAGTTGGTTTTTTAGGGTCAAATGCACAGCCACCAGTAGCTGCAAAGATATTATCTCCATCAATAACGATATTCATTATGAAGTTGCCTTTTCTACTGCTTTAAGGCCAGATTTAAAGTCATTAATAATATCTGCTACAGATTCTATTCCAACAGACACGCGTATCAAGTCAGCGCTACTTCCAGCTGCTTTCATTGCTTCGTCATCAAGGCGCGAGTGCGTCGTACTAGCTGGATGAAGAACTAAGGTTCTTGAATCACCAACATTTGCTAAATTCGATGATAGTTTTAGTGCATTGATAAATGCCGCACCACCTTCTCTACCACCTTTAACTCCAAAGCAAAGCATAGAGCCAGCACCATTTGGAAATAGCTTTTGAGCAATTTCGTAAGTTGGATTTTCGGGCAAATCTGGGTGGTTAACCCACATAACAGCCGATTGTTCTAGGAGCCACTTAGCAAGCTTAAGCGCATTTTTGACATGCTGGTTCATTCTAAGAGTGAGAGTTTCTATTCCCTGAAGAAATAAAAATGCACTATGAGGACTCATTGCTGGACCAAAGTCACGCATTGATTCTGCTCTAATTCTCATCGATAGGGCAGATGGACCAAATTCTTCCCAAAAGTTTATACCATGAAATGGTTCATAAGGCGTTGTTAGCGTTGGGTGTTTTTTACTAGACCCCCAGTCAAAAGATCCGCCATCGACAATTACACCTCCAACAGCAACTCCATGACCACCGATCCATTTAGTGACTGAGTGAACAACAACATCAACGCCGTGCTCCAAAGGTTTGCATAACACAGGCGTTGCAAAAGTAGCATCTATAACAAGTGGCAAGTGATTTTGATGAGCAATTTTAGCAATTTTAGGAAGGTCGGAAACCTCAAGCCCAGGATTCCCTATTGATTCGCAAAATACAAGTTTAGTGTTTTCTTGTATTGCCGCTTTTAGTGCTTTTTCATCATTTATAGAAACGAAGGTGCACTCTATACCAAACCTTTTAAGAGTGTGCTTTAGAAGTGTTGCTGTTGAGCCATAAATTTGTGACGCGCTCACAATGTGATCTCCAGCAGAACAAAGGCTCATAAAAGTAACAAAAAGTGCACTCATGCCTGAGGCAGTACAAATAGCACCTACGCCGCCTTCAAGTGCAGCAATTCGCTGCTCTAGAACCGCTACCGTTGGATTAGTCATTCGGCTATATATGTGACCACCTTCTTCAATGTTGAAAAGAGCCGCAGCATCATCAACTGTATCGAAAACATAAGAAGTGGTTTGGTATATAGGAACAGCTCTGCTTCCAAAAGACGGTTCTGGTTGATAACCAGAATGCAAAGATATTGTTTCAGGACCAAAAAAGGATGACTTTCCCATAAATGCTCAGTTTAAAAACAAAGACAATATTTTCTCACAACTGGCTATTGAGATTGTCTAAATTTTTTCTGAATGGCTATTTAACTAAAGAAAGTTCTTCGCGCATTTTGTCAATCGTTGATTTGTAATTTTCAGTATTAAAAATTGCTGACCCAGCGACAAATGTATCTGCACCAGCTGCTGCAATTTCTTGAATGTTGTCAACTTTAATGCCACCATCAACTTCAAGTCTTGTGCTGAGACCTCTTTCATCAATTAACTTTCTGACAATTGTCAATTTATCTAAAGTTGAGGCTATAAAAGACTGGCCTCCAAATCCTGGATTTACTGACATCAGAAGTATCATATCGAGTTGATCAATGACGTGCTCTAAATAGTGAAGTGAGGTTGCTGGGTTAAAAACTAAACCTGCTTTGCAGCCATTTTCTTTTATAAGTCCTATTGTCCGGTCTATATGTTCAGATGCTTCGGGATGAAACGTGATGTAAGAAGCACCCGCTTTTGCAAAGTCAGGAATAATTCTGTCAACTGGTTTGACCATTAAATGGACATCGATCGGTGCAGTTACACCATGGTTTCTAAGTGCCTCACAAACTAAAGGCCCAATTGTTAGGTTTGGTACATAGTGATTATCCATAACATCAAAATGAACAATATCAGCACCAGCAACTAAGACATTATCAACCTCTTCTCCAAGTTTAGCAAAATCTGCTGCAAGTATTGAGGGTGCGATAAAGTTTTGTTGCTTCATTTTAGTCTCCGTTTATTCTTTAAAAAGGCTTTGGCCTGTCATTTCTTTTGGTTGTTCAATTTCCATGAGCTCCAAAAGTGTTGGCGCTAGGTCGGCCAGTGTACCAATATGTGGGCCTATTAGGGAGCTTTTCCTTTTCCCAACATAAATTAATGGAACAGGATTTGTTGTATGCGCAGTATGGTTTTTTTGTGTTTCAGGATCTAGCATTTGTTCTACATTTCCATGGTCCGCAGTAATGAGTATTTCAGTCTCAGACTCCAGACATGCCTGGTGAATTTTTCCTAAACAACTATCAACTGCTTCAACAGCTTTAATCGCAGCCTCAAGGTTCCCAGTATGTCCGACCATATCTGTATTGGCAAAATTACAGACAACTAGCTTATGTTTTCGAGACTGAAGTGCTGAAATAAGATTTTCAGTTAATTCATACGCACTCATTTCTGGTTTTAAATCATACGTTTTTACATCAGGAGATTGAATAAGTTTTCTTTCTTCTCCAGGAAGTATTGCCTCAACGCCTCCATTAAAGAAAAAGGTGACATGCGCATATTTTTCAGTTTCAGCAATTCTAAGCTGACTAAAACCAAGGCTTGAAATATAGTAGCCAAGAGTGTTATCAATAGATATTGGCAGATAAGCACACTTAAGGTTAAAGTCTTTTTTGTATTCTGTAAGACAAATAAAATTGCAGTTTTTGTAAGTTTTTCTATCAAAACCATCAAATATTTCTGAGGTTAAGGCTTGTGTTATTTCTCTTGCACGGTCTGCTCGATAATTCATAAAGATTACTGCATCACCATTATTAATTCTTACAGGCTCACCAATAACTGTAGGGGCAATAAACTCATCATTTTCGCCTTCTTCATAGGCCATTTGAATTGCATCTTTCGCAGAACCTACTTTTCGATCACCTTTTCCAGAAGAGATTAGTTCATAGGCTTTTGAAACTCTTTCCCAGCGATTGTCTCGATCCATTGCATAAAATCTACCTACTACTGAAACAATCTTTCCTACTTTTAGTTCAGAGATTTTTAATTCCAACAGCTCAATAAATTGTAAAGCACTGTTTGGTGGCGTATCACGTCCATCAGTAAAGACATGAAAATAAACCTCCTCGCAGCCCTTTTGTTTTGCTAGCTTAAGCGCAGCGAAAATATGGTCTTGATGAGAGTGAACCCCTCCATCAGATAGGAGTCCAAGAATATGTACTGCTTTATTATTAGCCTTAGCAGCTTCAAGTGTTTTGCACAGATTTTTATTACTGAAGAAAGCGCCACTTTTAATGTCATTACCTATTCTGGTGAAATCTTGCTCAACAATTCTTCCTGCCCCAATTGTTAAGTGACCTACTTCTGAATTGCCCATTTGGCCCTCAGGTAGTCCAACACTTTTTCCAGATGTTCCAATTAACGTATTAGGATATTCATCAATAAGATTATCCCAGTTAGGAGTGTGAGCCATTACTATAGCATTATTTTCAGAGTTTTTTGAGTAGCCCCAACCATCTAAAATTAATAGTAATTTTGTATTTTTCATTAGAAAATTAATAGTTATACATTAAATAAAAAGTGAACTACATCACCATCTTTAACAATATATTCCTTTCCTTCCGAGCGTAACTTGCCGGCATCTTTTGAGCCTTTTTCGCCTTTATATTCAATAAAGTCATCATAAGAAATCGTTTCAGCCCTTATAAAGCCTTTTTCAAAGTCACCATGTATTTTACCCGCCGCCATTGGAGCCGAATCTCCAATATTTATTGTCCAAGCTCTAACCTCTTTAACACCTGCAGTAAAATATGTTTGAAGACCCAATAAGCTATATCCAGCTTTAATTAGGCGATCAAGTCCAGATTCAGATTGCCCCATTTCATCTAAAAACCCCTGCTTATCTTCATCATCAAGCTCAGCGATTTCAGACTCAATATCAGCACATACAGCAACAACTTGACTATTTTCATTATCTGCATAGTTTGTTAAGGCAGATAAATGTGGATTGTTTTTAAAGCCATTCTCACTAACATTGGCAACATAAAGAACAGGCTTTGAAGTAAGTAATTGAAGCCCTTTAACTAGCTTTTCCTCTTCCTCATTAAAGTCAAGGGATCTAATTGCATTACCTTCTTCAAGGGTTGGTAAGATTTTCTCAAGTAAATTTTTTAAAGGCAATCCTTCTTTTTGCCCTGATTTGGAGTTTTTTATGGCTTTTTGGTAGGCTTTTTCAGCGCTGAAAAGATCAGCTAACGCAAGCTCAGTATTAATTGTCTCTATGTCATCAAGTGGATCAACTTTATTTGAAACATGAATGATGTCATCATTTTCAAAGCATCGAACAACGTGAAGGATTGCATCTGTTTCACGAATATTTGAAAGAAATTGATTTCCCAATCCTTCGCCTTTTGAAGCACCTTCAACCAACCCTGCAATATCTACAAACTCCATCGTGGTCGGTAGGATTTTTTCTGGAGTAACGATGTTTGCTAATCCCTGTAATCGAGGATCATTAATAGGCACAATACCAACGTTTGGCTCAATCGTACAAAAAGGGTAATTTTCTGAATCTATACCTGCCATTGTTAGCGCATTAAAAAGTGTTGATTTGCCTACATTTGGAAGCCCAACAATACCACATTTAAATCCCATCTTCGTGCTCCATTATAGGGAATGAAGGGCCTTCATAGCCTTATCAAAATCACCATTAGCTAACATTTCAATAATCCCTGATGCCTCTGTCATTCCTTGTTCAATTAGTTTTAATTCAGAGCTAGCAGGAGCGTTCAAAACAAAATCTACAACATCATTTTTTGAGCCTGGATGACCTATTCCCATTCTCAGGCGATAAAAATTATTCGTATCAAGTGCTTTAATCGTGTCACGTAGGCCGTTATGCCCTCCATGTCCTCCACCTAGTTTTAGTTTGACTGAGCCAACAGGTAAATCAAGCTCATCATGAATCACTAGGATCTCTTCAGGTTCAATATTGTAATAACTCGAATAGCTTTTAATAGAGCCACCAGAATTATTCATAAATGTCTGAGGCTTGAGAAGGTGAACTTTTTTAGAGCTAAGGTTAATAGTTGAAGTTTCTCCTAGAAACTTAGACTGACCATTAAATTTTGAGCCCAACGCGCTAGCTAATGATTCAACAAACCAAAAGCCGGCGTTGTGACGATGTCCTTGATATTCTTTTCCTGGGTTTCCCAGTCCAACAATTAATTTAATCATTACAACGCTTCGTTTAAGTGCTTATTGAGTAAATAAGGCTGGCAACATTTTATTCTTTGTCGTCACCATCTTTTGAATCTTCAGAGCCTTCATCAGATTGGCCTTCTTCGCCTTCTGCTTCAGAATCACCAGATTCCAAGCTCTCTTCCTCTTCCTCTACAATAACTTTAGGTTCTGAGACAGAACATACAGTTTGATCATGCGCCTCAACATCCTCGTGTTGAAGTGAAGTAATTACAACTCCTTTAGGTAAGACAAGATTAGTTAGCGTTAGATGATCACCAATCTCAAGGCTGGTAACATCTACATCAATACCATTTGGAAGGTCTTGAGGTAGGCATGAAATTTCAACTGAAACAACAAATTGATTCAGCATATTTCCAAGTCTTAATGCCTCATTATCATCCATTCCAATAAAGTGTAATGGAGTCATTGTAATAAGAGCATGTTTTGCGTCTACGCGTAAAAAATCCATATGTTGAACAGTATTCTTTGCAGGATGACGCTGAATGTCTTTTAGAATGACAGATTCTTTTGACTTGTCCACCATCAAGTCTAATAAAGAAGTGAATGTATTTTCATCTTCTAGTAAGTGAGTGATTTCATGAATGTTTAGTGTTAACATCTGTGGGGCTTTAGTTCCGCCATAAACAATTCCTGGTACTCTTTCTTCTTTTCTCAAGCGGCGGCTCGCACCTTTCCCTTGATCTTTACGCTCTAATGCGTTTACAATAATACTCATTTTGAGTTCTCCAATAAATAAAAAAACACTACGTTCAGTGATGTAACCAACAATGCCTGTCTTGCGACCAGATAGGCTGGAGCATCATTTTACCCGAATTTCTTTTGCTGTAGTCATCATTGGGGGCCACTCAGGCATCAAACGAAATTTGGACTTTGAGGCAAAATCAAATATAATCTCACAATGAATAAAAATACAAATGGATTACAAACTGAACATTTAGATAATGGCATGAAGCTAGAGACAACGTATAAAGATGGCATTAAAAATGGTAGAGAAACTTATTGGTATGAGAATGGAAAAAAAGCTTCAGAGGGTTTTTATGAAAATAATGAACTTGAAGGTACTCTAACTTATTGGTATGAGAATGGAAAAAAAGCTTCAGAGGGTTTTTATGAAAATAATGAACTTGAAGGTACTCTTACTGCCTGGAATGAAGATGGCCTCTTGGAGTCTGAGCAAGAATATAAGAATGGCGTTCTTAATGGTAAATCTATTTTTTATGAAGATGGCTTAAGAGCGGCAGAGTATATTTTGGAAAATGGAGAGATATCAGGAAATATTAATGGCTGATTAGCTTAATCGAGTCTTGATTTAAAGAACCCCTAATCCACATTAAATTTTCTAGACTATCGTACTTATGAAAAAACTATTCCTAATTGGTCTTCTTTTAGTGCCTTACTCCATTTCTGCTGATGAGATTAATATGATGACTACTATTGATGGCGAGTCTAATGGAATTCAAGTTGAGAATTTTTATTTTGAGAGGAAAGAACTAACCGATAGCACTTCTATCCTCATTAGTGCTAATGAAGCTAAAAATGTTAAATGTGCTATTTATGATAAAAATGATAAGTCTATTAAGGTTTCAAAGGGCAAGGTAACCCCTCCATTTAGCGAAGTTTTAGTTTTATCTAGAAATGCAATGATTACATCAGTTAATTGTTGGGAGTATGACTCTGAAGAAAAAGTAAAAAGAACAGATAGCTCAGTTGATATGTACTACAAAATGCCAACTTTTTTATTAGACGACTAAATCTATATAATTGCTAATTTATAAGTCTTAATAAGTTTTTAGCGCGATTTAAGCCAGAAGATAAGGCTGAAAAATACACTTACCCCAGCATAAGTCCAAATTGATTGAGTTGCAAGAAACCCTGTGAGTACAAGAAGTGATATTGCAATAATAGTCGCACGCTCCTTTAGTGAGTTTTCTCGAAGTTGAGCGAGAATTGCCTCTGTTTGTTTTTTTGAATTTTCTTGTTGAAGTGAGCCTTTTTCAATTTGTTTTAAAGCATTAATTACTAACATAGGGATTTGCGGTAATTCTAAAATAAGCTCAGGAAGTTGATCAGAGATTTTTTTAGTTATGTTTTTAAAGCTATATTTGTCTTTGGCAAGCTTCTCAAGGTAAGGTTTTGCCGTTGCCCATAGATCAAGTTCAGGGTATAGAGTTCGCCCTAATCCTTCAATGTTTAGTAATGTTTTATAAAGTAGAAGAAGTTGAGGCTGAACTTCCATGTCAAAACGTTTGGCCTCTTTTAATAGGCTTAATAAAACTTGACCAAAAGAAATTTCGCTTAAGGGTTTTTGAAATATCGGCTCACAAACACTTCGAATTGCATTTTCAAACTCTAAGACATTAGTTCCTTCTGGTATCCAGCCTGACTCAAGGTGGACTTGAGCGACTTTTTTATAGTCCTGATTGAAAAAAGCTAAAAAGTTTTGAGCAAGATAGTATTGATCAGCTTCTGTTAGAGTACCCATAATTCCAAAATCAACACCAATATATTGATCATTTTCTCCAACAAAAATATTTCCTGGGTGCATATCAGCGTGGAAAAAATTATGATCGAACACTTGAGTGAAGAAAATCACCACACCATTTTCAGCGAGAGTTTGAAGGTTTGTATCAGTACTTTTTAAGGCCTCAATATTAGTAACTGGAGTTCCATAAATGCGCTCAGTTACCAGTATGTTTGAACGGCAATAATCCCAGTGAACTTTTGGGACATAAAGAAGGTTGGAATCACTAAAGTTCTTTCTCAGTAGGGATGCATTAGCTGCCTCAACCATCATATTTAGTTCGTTATAAATGATAGTTTCAAATTCAGCAACTGCCTCTCTTGGCCTCAGTCTTTTACCGTCAGGATGTTTTTCAGCTAAGCCTGCAAAGGCATAAAGTAAGCGAATATCTCTTTTAATTTGTTTTTCTATTCCTGGTCGAACAACCTTAATAATAATTTCTTCATTATTATGAGTAATCGCGCTATGAACCTGTGCAATAGATGCTGAAGCTAAGGGCTCATCATCAAAAGATGCAAATAAAGTTGTGACGCTTGCATCAAGGGCTTTTTCAATAATTGATTTAGAGTCTTTAGCTGGAAAGGGAGGGCATTTATCTTGAAGTTTTGCCAACTCATTACCTATATCCTCTGGAAGAAGGTCTCTTCGAGTTGAAAGTGTTTGACCAAATTTTATAAAAATTGGGCCTAATTCTTCAAGCGCAAGGCGAATTCTTTCACCCCTACTAAGTTTTTTGCTTGGAAAATAATGCCATGGCGTTAAATAAATTAGTGGCTTGAGGCTTTTTAGAAGCGAAGTAGATAATATAAGATGATCTAGTCGGTATCTTATTAGAGTTCTTGATATGCCAAGGAAGCGAAAAAAACTTTTCATTTAGGACGCTCTTTTTTTAAAAAATTTAGATCGACTAGGAGCAATCAAAAGAGTGGTAAATTCATTTTTTAAACCCTCAATAAATGAATCCTTGTCCTGAGCTGAAGCATCTTTAATTCTATCTATTGTTCGTCCAAGCTGATGAGCAATAACGTCCCCAGTATATTGAGAAATAAGTTCTTCCATATCTATAGAGGATAATGCAAATAAATCAGCCAATTGCTGCGCTGTTTTAATGCTTCCATTAATTTCAATATCTTCGCTTTCAATTAAATCTTCAAAGGAGGTGCCTTTAAATAAAGATAGGAAGGCATTTTTGTTGAGAGTAATATCAACGTTAGCATCTTTGTTCTCAGTATTCTCTATGACAAAAATGCGAGAATTTAGACACAGAAAAAAAAGTTTTAAATCTATATCATCAACATACAAACTAACTAGACTGTTGTCGAGGCGATCTATGTTAATATTATTAACATTTATCATGTGGTTAAGGGCTTTTTCAATTGCAAGGCGAAACATAGTAATTAAGTTTTGATTGCTTTATGAAGCGCTACTATACCGCCAGTAAGATTGTGATATTCGCAAAAACCAAACCCAGCATCAAGCGTCATAGATTTTAGTGTTTCTTGATCAGGGTGCTTGCGAATTGATTCTGCAAGGTACTGATAACTATCTTCATCACTTGCAAAGAATTCGCCAAATTTTGGTATAACGTTGAAAGAGTATAAGTCGTATATTTTTTTCAGCATCTCATTCTCAACCTTAGAAAACTCTAAAATTAGCAATGTACCACCCTTTTTTAAAACACGATGCATTTGTTGAAGTGCAATATCCTTATTCGTTACATTTCTTAAGCCAAAGGCAATACTTACACAATCAAATGTATTGTCTTCAAATGGAAGAGATTCAGCATTTGCTTGAACAAAGTCCACGTCAATAATTCCATGATTTAAAAGATTTTTTCTACCCTCATTAAGCATTGAGCCATTGATATCAGATAAGATAACCTTTCCAGATTCACCAACTTTTTTTCTAAATTTTATAGCTAGATCACCTGTTCCCCCGGCTATATCAAGAACTTGGTCTCCTTCTGATACATTACTACTAGAAATCGTATAGTTTTTCCATAATCGGTGAGTTCCCATTGACATGACATCATTCATGAGATCATATTTGCCTGCAACTGAGTCAAATACGCCCTTAACTAGGCCTTGTTTTTTTTCAACATCGACCTGTTTATAGCCAAAGTGAGTAGTCTTATCCATTATTAATTAGAAGGATAGTCCCTAAAGTCAGCACCAGTATATATCTGTGTCGGTCTAAAGATTCTATTGTGACTAACCTGCTCATGCCAATGAGCCACCCATCCAGCTGAACGAGCCATGGCAAAAATAGGAGTAAAGTGTTCTTTGGTAAAGTTAAATATTTCTGAGTAAAGGATGCCAGAATAAAAGTCAACATTGGGGTAGACCCCTTTTTCAGATAATAATTCATTACAGACACTTTCAACTTCAAGTGCTGTTTCGAATCGGTTAGATAAGTTGAGGCCATTTTTCTTAATATAAGTCTTAATCATTTTCTCAAGGATTGTAGCTCTAGGATCCTTAGTCTTATATTCGCGATGACCCATGCCCCAAATAACTTGTTTGTTTTTGAGTCTATTTTCAATCCATGAGCGGGCATTTTTTGCAGAACCAATTTCATCAAGCATAAGAAGTACGTTTTCATTTGCATTACCATGCAAAGGCCCAGCAAGAGTTCCAACTCCTGAGGCGATTGAAGAAAAAGGATTAGCAAGTGTAGATGCCGTTACCATAGTCGAAAAGGTGGAAGCATTGATTGTATGTTCAGCATGTAAAATTAAGGAAGCATCTAAAAGATTAATAATTTCTGGATCAGACTCCTCTCCAAAACACATGTACATAAAATTTTCAGCATAAGACATTTTATTACTTGGAGGAATCGGATCATATCCTCTACTAATGCGAGTCCACATTGCTACCAGAGTACTCATATTAGAAATTATTTTGATAAGTGCATTCTGAGTATAGGCTGAATCTGGTTCCGATGCGCCAGCATCCGGGTAGAAAGTAGCCATTGCGGCCATGGCAGTTTGAAGCACGTCCATTGAGTGTCCAGTTGGTGGAAGCGACCAAAGTAAATGGCGGATTTTTCGTTTTACTTCATTTCTTTTTTGTAAAATATTTTTAAAGTTTGACAGCTCTTTAGATGAAGGAAGCTCGCCATTCATTAACAACAAAGCAGTTTCTTCAAATGAAGAATGCTCAACAAGATCTTGAATGGAGTAGCCTCTATAGGCAAGTATTCCTTTCTCACCATCGATTGAAGAAATTGCTGATTTAGTTGCTGGAACGCCTGCTAGGCCTGGTATATATTCGATCATATTATTATTAATTTTATTAAATTGAAAAAGAAGATCCACAACCACAAGTGGTTTTGGCATTAGGGTTACTTACAATAAATCTTGCACCTTGGAGATCCTCAAGATAGTCTACTGTTGAGCCCATTAGATACTGATAACTCATTGGATCGATAACTAGTTCAACACCCTGTTTATTAACTCCACTATCACCTTCTTTAAGATTTTCATCAAAAGCAAAGCCATAGGAGAAGCCTGAGCATCCACCACCAGTAATATAGACTCGAAGTCTTAAAGCTGGGTTTTTTTCTTCTTTGATGAGTTGCGCAACTCTGCTTGCAGCGCTATCGCTAAAAACTATATCAGCTTCATCTTGAATTTCAGCGGTAACCATAGGTTATCTCCAAATTATTATATATAGACTGCTTTTAAGGCAGTAAACCAATCTGTGTAAGACCTTCCTGCTCTTCAAGTCCAAACATTAAGTTCATATTTTGGATTGCTTGGCCCGCGGCACCCTTAACTAAGTTGTCAATAACTGACATAATTACCAATTTGTTACTGTGTTTAATATACTGAATTGAAATCTGGCAATAGTTTGATGATTTAACGGAACGCGTTTCAGGATAAGTACCTTCAGGGAGTATTTTAACAAATTCTTCATTTTTGTAGGCATTTTCGAAATAAGATCTAATATCAACAGCTGGATCAACAAGATCAACATAAATAGTAGCCTCTATACCTCGAATCATTGGAAGCAAGTGGGGGACAAAAGTTAACCCAACTGGCTTTCCAGCCATAAGTTCTAACTCTTGCTTTATTTCAGGAAAGTGCCTGTGACCACTTACTGCATAGGGTTTAAAGCTTTCAGTTATCTCACAAAGAAGAGTTGCTTGGTTTGCAATTCTTCCTGCTCCACTGGCTCCAGATTTGCAGTCTGCAATTATGCTTGAGGTATCAATTAAGCCATTCTCAACAAGAGGCTTTAAGGCTAAAAGAACTGCTGTTGGATAACACCCAGGATTTGCAACTAGTCGCGCATTTCTAATAGCATCCCTTCTAATTTCAGGCTGACCATACACTGCCTCCTCTAGGAGTGAAGACTGTGAGTGTTCCATTTTGTACCAATTTGACCATAAGTCTGCGTCATTAATTCTGAAGTCAGCACCTAGATCAACAACTTTGATGCCTTTTTCAAGAAAAGATTTAGCATTATTCATTGCAACTCCATGTGGCGTTGCAAAGAAAACGATATCACATTCAAACAAAGCTTTATCATCTGGCAGCGAATATATTAATTCTGATAAACCATGCATATTAGGAAAAACTTCTGATATTTTTTTTCCTTTAAGAGCTCTGGAGGTAATTGATGTAACTTCAGCAAGAGGATGTTGATGGATGATGCGCAATAGTTCTATTCCGGTATATCCTGAACCACCAATTATGCCGACTTTAATTTTCATTATTCTTCGCCTCCAAGCATTTTTTCTAGGTAGTGAATATTCATACCACCTTTTTTAAATACTTCATCAGTCATAATTTTTCTTTGAAGTGGAATATTTGTTTTTATTCCATCAATAACCATTTCATCAAGAGCATTTTGCATCTTAACAATTGCATTATTTCGGTTGTCGCCAAAAGTAATCACTTTTCCAATCATAGAGTCATAGTATGGCGGTACATTATAGCCATTATAAATATGAGAGTCTATTCTAACTCCTAAGCCACCAGCAGCATGGTACTGAGTAATCTTTCCAGGTGAGGGCATAAATGTTACAGAGTCTTCAGCATTAATCCTGCATTCAACAGCATGACCTTTAATTTCAACTTGATCTTGAGTTATTGATAATTTATCACCACCCGCAATTAAGATTTGTTCACGGACAATATCAACCCCAGTGACCATTTCAGTTACTGGATGCTCCACTTGAACTCTAGTATTCATTTCAATAAAGTAAAACTCGTCATTATCAAAAAGAAATTCAAACGTTCCAGCTCCACGATAGTTAATTTTTTTACACGCTTCAGCGCAAATATTACCAATTTTATTTCTTAATTCTGGAGAGATTCCTGGCGCAGGAGCCTCCTCTACAACTTTCTGGTGACGCCTCTGCATTGAGCAGTCTCTTTCACCAAGATGTATTGCATTTCCATGCTGATCAGCTAAAATTTGAATCTCAATATGACGCGGAGTGGTTAAGAATTTTTCCATATATACTTCACCGTTACCAAAAAAACTTAACGCTTCAGACTGAGTAAGTCTTATTGAATCAGCTAAATCATCTTCAGAGTCTACAACTCGCATTCCACGGCCACCTCCCCCACCAGAGGCTTTAATAATTATTGGTAAGCCAATTTCTCTCGCAATTTTGATACTTCTTTGTTCATTATCATCTAGCGCTCCATTTGACCCTGGAACACAAGGTACACCAGAGCTTTGCATTGCTTCAATGGCAGCAACTTTATCCCCCATAACCCTTATATTTTCTGCGTGTGGACCAATAAAGATAAAACCACTTTGCTCAACCTGTTCAGCAAAGTCAGCATTTTCAGAAAGAAATCCATATCCTGGATGAATTGCATCAGAATGTGTTACCTCAGCAGCACTTATAATAGCGGGAATATTAAGGTAGCTTTTTATAGATGGGTGTGGCCCAATACAAACTGCTTCATCTGCTAATCGAACGTGTTTTAAGTCTTTATCTGCTGTTGAATATACTGCAACAGTTTGAATTCCAAGTTCTTTGCAGGCCCTAAGAATTCGAAGTGCAATTTCACCACGGTTAGCAATTAAAACTTTTTTTATTGAACTCATTCGACTATGATTAGCGATTGTCCAAATTCTACTGCTTCACCGTCTTTAACAAGAATTTGAAGGACTGTACCTGACTGTTCAGCTTCAATTTGATTCATTATTTTCATAGCCTCAACAATGCCAATAGTATCGCCCTGTTTTATCTGCTGACCAACTGTTACAAAAGGCTTTGCAGTTGGAGAAGGAGCTGAATAGTAAGTTCCTACCATAGGAGATGTTAAAGACTGGCCAGTAGTAGCAGGTTCATCTGCAATTATTGGGACTGCTGCCACTGGAGGCATAGAGGCAGGCGCTTGCTGCTGAACAAAAGAGTGACTTGGTGCAGGAGAATTTCCATATCTAGAAATTTTTACTGACTCTTCTCCTTCTTTAATTTCAATCTCTGACATTCCAGATTCCTCCAGAAGCTCCATTAGCTTTTTAACTTTTCGAATATCCATTTGTAATCCTCTTTATTATTCTTTGCAACTAGTTTTTTGAATCTAAATACAGATTCCTATTACAGCCATTAAGACAAGTAACGATTGCAAGTTCATGTTTTGGCTTAAAAATATAATAAATAAGCCTTTGAGACTAAATTTTAACTATAAATAACTAAAGATAATTTTACCACCTATTTAACCAAATATAGCTACAATTCGAAGCATTTAGAGGAAATTAATAAATATTTATTGTAGATTATTTATGTGGTTTACAAACTCTTTAGCACTAACTTCACCAATAATCCTTTGATCTCGAAGTTCATTACCATTTTTAATAAATAATATGGCAGGTGGCCCAACAAGGGAGAATCTTGCAAGCATCAACTGATTGAAGCGATTATTGTCAGTTACGTCTAATGTAAATTTAAGAGAATCAGCCAAAGCATCATTGACTTGTCTGTTTGAGAAAACGACTCTCTCAAGCTTGTTGCAAGAAATACACCATTCGGCATAAAACTTGATGACTAGCAAATTATTATTATTTTTAGTTTTATCTAATAATGTATTAAATTCATCTTCATCTTTAATCACTTGAAAATCAACACTATTCGATGAATCTATACTATCCCCATAAATAATTGAGTCAAGAGGTTGTTGAATATCGCCACCACCTTTCGCCACCATTAGCCATAGTAAGACGCCATAAGCTAAAAAAATCAAACATATTGCTTTGAATAGAAGACCCCAGAAACTAATAGATTTAGTAATTTTGTTAAAAACACCAAGCATAATTGGAGCTATAGTGAATAGCAGGGACCATAGAACTAGAGACAAAAGTGGGTTAAGAATTCGATCTAGTAAATAGAGAGAAACAGCAATCATTGAAAAGCCAAAAATTTTCTTGACATTTTCCATCCATGGCCCAGCTTTTGGCAGTGCATTGACACCCCAGCCACAAATTATTATTAGAGGGATGCCCATTCCTAAGCCCATTGCAAAAAGACTAGCGGCTCCCTTAGCAGCACTTCCTCCAGCAATAACATAGCTTAAAGCGGTTGCCAGGAAGGGCGTTACACATGGCCCAACAATTAGAGCAGAAAGGAAGCCCATGATGCTTACACCAATAAAGTCACCACTCGTTTGCCTATTACTAAGGTTTGTAATTTTGACTTGTAATTTAGAGGGTAGTTGGATTTCATAGTATCCAAACATTGAAAATGCAAGGAATAGAAAAACTAAACTGAAAACAATCAAGACCCAAGGAGTTTGCATTATCGCCTGAATATTTATGCCAGCCCCGAAGTAACCAGCTGTCGCTCCAATTAATGCATAAGCAAGAGACATTGAAAAAACAAATACAACGGACATCAAGATTGCCCTTGGAGTACTTGGAGCTTTCTTTTGCCCAATAATAATCCCAGAGAGTATTGGTACCATTGGGTATACGCAAGGTGTCCAAGAAAGTGCCAAACCAGCTAAAAATGCTGCAACCAATAAAGTTAAGCCACCTTGTTGAAACTTTTCATTGGCACTTTTTTCTGACTTTGTTATTTGACTATTGTCTTGAGAAGAGAATGCTTGAGTTCCATTAAAATCAACTTGAATGGTATCGCTCTGAGGGGGATAACAAACCCCACCTTCCCAGCAGCCTTGGTGTTCTATTGTTAATATAACCTTGTTGCTAACAATATCAGTGAGTGAAAGAACAACCTCCATGGATGAATTGTAAATACTGACCTCACCAAAAAACTCATCAACCTTTAACTTTGCCTTTGGAAACAAAGCATTTTCAATTGTTGCCCCTTTGACTGAAAAAGAAATTTTATCTTTATAGAGGTAATAGTTATCCTTAACAATCCATCTCACAGTAATTGTCTTTTCATCAACCGAAATAGCACTTAACTTAAAAGCCTCGTTAACTTTTACTGGGCTTTTTTCAAAACTAAGGTTATTTTCACCCTGCAATAAAATTGATGATTGATTGCTTTCACTTAGATTAGATTCTTTATCAACTAAAAGAGTTTCAGCCCAGCTTGTTGAGAGGGGGACAAGGATCAAAAGCAGAATGATAGAAAAAAATTGCTTCATAAAATTATTTAAAATTGGGTAACTTTATTCAAAAGAAATAGTCAAAATCTGACAGGTTTATGAAAGAATTACAGTATATATTATAGTCTAATCAAAGTTTTGCTCGAGTTACGTTTCTTGATTGCCATAGAGCTATTTTGTATAAAATCGATTCTTGATTAATTATCTAAGTTATTTTAATTAGTGATTTAATAAGTAAATGAATGTTTGGTGTTTTTTATGAAAAATCTTACTTTAAGTGCACGCTTTACCCCATGGCTTTTTGTTTGGATATGGAGCACAGGTTTTTTGGCCGCCAAATACGGCCTTCCATACGCAGAGCCATTCACTTTATTAGCTTATCGCACTGCGCTTACATTACTAGTTTTGTTTTTTATATTACGAATCAATAAAAGCAGTTGGCCAAGCTCTCGATCCGCATTTTTTCATCTAATATTCGTAGGAGTGTTGATTCATGGGATATATCTTGGAGGTGTTTTTCAGGCGATCAAATGGGGAATGCCGGCCGGATTATCCTCAATGATCATTGGTCTTCAGCCATTAGGAATGGCTTTCATGGCTGGAATAATTCTTCATGAGAGGGTATCTAGAAAACAATGGATTGGTTTAATTATCGGACTCATAGGGATATATTTAGTTTTATTTGAAAGGTTTGACTTAACCACTGATGGTTTTTTTAGCGGTTTCTCTTTTTGGGCAATATTGGCCGTATTTGCATCACTTTTTGGGATTTCGTTAGGGGCCATTTATCAAAAGCGATTTTGCAGCGACATGGATTTAATTAGTGGAACCTGGGTTCAATATCTTGGTGCATTTATGTTTTGTATTATTGTGGCTTTTTGTTTTGAGACTGGTGAGGTTCAATGGACTGGTTCATTTGTTATTACCCTAGCCTGGCAGGTTTTTGGGCTTTCAATTGGAGCGGTGCTCCTTTTAATGACAATGATTAAGCAGGATGCTTCAGCTAGAGTTGGTAGTTACTTTTATTTAGTTCCTGCTCTTGTAGTAATTCAGGCTTGGTATCTGTTTGGAGAGACTATGGGCATCATGGCAATAACTGGATTTTTATTAATTGCATTTTCTGTTGCAATGACTTCATCAAAAAATAATGATTCTAAAGTAGCGCATTAAGAATTTTTTGGCACTTAAATCTCACCAGCATTCTCTAAAACTTTTCTTGCAATTTTAAAACACTCAACTCCTTGAGGAACTCCACAATAGATTGCAATAACATGGAGTATTGATTTAATCTCATCCTTACTTACTCCATTCGTTAAAGCGCCCTTAAGGTGGATTTCCCATTCATCCATTTTTCCAAGGGCAGCAATCATTGTTAGATTCATCATAGACCTAGTTTTTTCATTAATGGTGTCATCACCCCATCCAAAGCCCCAGCACCACTCAGTCATTTGTTTTTGAAAGTCTTCATTAAAATCATCTGCTGCCTCTAAGTTTTTTTCTACATAGTCACTACCTAGGGTTGCTTTTCTCTTTGATAAGCCTAATTCGAATAATTCTTTGTCCATTATTTACTCCATTAATTTTTAAAGATTAAGATTATTTATCTCATTATAAAAGGGTTACTCATTGGTTCAGAAGACGTGTTAATCCATGTTGTTTTAGTGCGAGTGTATTCATGAATAGCATCTATTCCAGCCTCCCTACTCCCTCCACTTTGTTTCACACCACCAAAAGGAGCAATAGGTGAAATTGCTCGATAAGTATTAATCCAAACAATCCCAGAGTGTATTTTTTCACTAACGCGATGAGCTCTTGCTAAATTTTCAGTAAAAACTCCTGCACCAAGACCATAAGCAGAGTCATTTGCCATCTCTATAACCTCTTCTTCAGTATCAAATGCAATGACGCTTATTACAGGTGCAAATAGTTCTGTTTTAACGCAATCAAATTCCTGATTAGGGCAGTCAAGTAAAGTAGGTTCAAAGTACCATCCTTCTTTTTTATGGCTTGGCTTGTCGCCTCCAAAAATAAGTTTGGCGCCTTGCTTAATAGACTGTTTAACAACACTTAGTGCTCTTTCAACTTGATGTTTTGTTGCAAGAGGCCCAACCTGTGTATCCCTATCTAAGGGATCGCCAACTATAATATTTTTTGCACGCTCTTTAATCTTCTCAATTATTTGAGAGTGAATTGATTTTTGAATAAAAACACGCGAGCCGGCAACACAGCTTTGCCCAGAAGCTCCAAAGTTTCCTGCAATAATGGCATTTACTGCCCCGTCAATATTGCAGTCTTCAAAAATTAACATAGGTGATTTGCCACCAAGCTCAAGACTTACATGAGCAAAATTTTCAGCACTATTCCTAACAATATGTCTAGCTACTTCAGTGCCACCAGTAAAAGCAATTCTTGCAACTTTTGGATGGGTAGTTAATACTCGCCCACATGGCTCTGCAAAGCCAGTTATGATATTTATAACTCCAGGAGGAAAACCACTTTTTTCAACCAACTCAGCAAATTTAAATAACGCAGCGGGAGCCTGTTCAGAGGCTTTGACTACTAGTGTATTTCCTGCAGCTAAAGCAGGAGCTATTTTTGTTGCTGAAAGAAAAAGTTGCGCATTCCAAGGAACAATGGCAACAACAACCCCAATAGGTTCACGGGTTGTAAAAACACGCATATTAGGTTTATCAATGGGAAGAACCTCTCCTTGTATTTTGTCTGCTAGGCCAGCATAGTAATAGTAATAGTCAGAAACATAGTTGGATTGAGCACGAGTTTCAACTGATAATTTTCCACTGTCCCTGGTCTCAAGATCACCTAACTCTCTAGCATTCTCAGAGATTAAATCACCTAGCCTATGAATTAATTTTCCCCTTTGGGTTGGAGTAAGGCTTGACCAGGGACTATCATGGAGTGCCTTGTGCGCGGACTCTATGGCTAAATTAGACTCATCTTCTGTTGCAGATGGAAAGGTTGCCCATGGTATGCCATTTGCAGGATTAATAGTTTCAAAGCGTTCTGATCCAGAACTAAACTTACCATTAATATAGTGTTTAAAGTGTTCCATGTCCCTTCCTCTTTATGTAAATGCAGGCATCACTTTTTCAATAAAAAGTTCTAAAGATCTCTTTTTCTTTTCAAAGCTCATGCTGCTATCAATCCAGTAACTATATTCATCAAAACCAAGAGTCTCACAAAGCTTGATACGCTCAATAACTTCATCAGGAGTTCCTATAATACTATTTTGACGCATTTTTTCAGGTGAGTACATTTCCATTTTAGACATTTCTTCATCCGTAAGCTTCTCAATAAGTCCTTGCTTAATAGGCCTTTCATTCTTAAACCACGCACCAAAATAACAATAAAATCTAGATATATCTTTAGAGCCTTGAACAACTTCTTCTTCGCTCTCACCCACAAATGTGTGACGTAGTACCATTATTTTTGGCCGCTTTATATCTTTATATTTTTCACAAGAGTTATTGAATTTTTCCATCAAAGAGATAACCTCTTCATCTCCAAGCCACAATGGAGTTACTTGAACATTACAACCCTCTTGTACAGCAAAGTCATGAGAATGCTGATCTCTGGCGGCAATCCAAATTGGTGGGTTAGGAGATTGTAGAGGTTTTGGTGAGCTAGTAGTTTTTGGAAATGACCAATGCTCACCTTCACCAGTGAAGTCACCTTTCCACAAGCCTTTAATTGCTGGGACAATTTCTCTCATAGCACTTCCAGCTGAAAATGCATCTATGCTATCTGCAAGGCGATCATATTCAAAAGAGTAGGCACCTCTAGCTATACCAATCTCAAGCCGACCACCTGAGATAATGTCCGTCATTGCCGCTTCTTCTGCCAGCTTGATTGGATGCCAAAAAGGTGCAATAATTGTCCCAGTTCCAAGCCTAACATTTTTTGTTTTGTTGGCTAAATCAGCTAGATTAATAAACGGGTTTGGAGCAATAGTGAAGTTCATACCGTGATGTTCACCTGTCCATATTGTTTTAAAACCTGACCTGTCAGCTATTTGACATAGCTCAACATACTCTTCATATAAGCGTTTTTGTGATTGCTCTTCGTCTATCCTTTCCATTTGAGCAAATAAAGAAAAATTCATATTAACAGCTCCTATATATTTTGATTAGTTTTACTTATAGCCTCGATATTACCTTCACTTTCCTTACCTACAAATACTCCAAAAGCATTCAAATCTCTTTCAGCAATATAGCGTTTAAGCATTATCCTACTTGCCTCATCAATTAGAAGTTCAAACGGTATCGAGTCAAATTCATAAAACTTTCCAGTAGTTATAGATGAGCCATCCTCAATTTTTGTACGGTAATATATTAGGCTAGTTCTATCATCATTATTTTCAAAAACTGAGAATAGATAATGTTCATTTATGTGAATTTTTTGTTTATGGAGCTTGCCGAGAAGGCTCTCTTCATCATTATTTGCACCAAGTCTTGTAGCAGTAGGGAAGCAAAGTAGCCCACTTGTTTGATCTGTAAGGAGAAATATTTTTTTTCTCCATTCAATTAATGCTCCAACAAGTATTTTTGTGTTTTTATTTTCCATTGCAAGGAGCATTTTCTGTTCAAGTCCAAGATTGACATAATTTCCTCTTAAATAAACCAATGGAGTTTGTGGGTTATACCCAAACTCCCTTACCTTTCCAATAAGAATAAGGTGGTCACCACCTTCTATAATATTATCCGTATCACAATCAAACCAGGCGACTGAGTTAGATATGATAGGGCTTCCTGTAGCTTTTGACTCCCAAGAAATATCTTTAAAACGATCTGTTTCAGGACTTGCAAAAGTGGTTGAAATATGTTGCTGACTTTCAGAGAGAACACTAACTGCAAAATTCCCATCCTTAGAAAATGATTCAATATTGAAAGATTCCTTGTCAATGCATATCAATATTAATGGAGGGTCTAACGACACTGATGTGAAAGAGTTTGCAGTAAATCCTATTGGGCTTCCATCTTTATCTTTAGCTGTAACTATAGTTACCCCTGTTGGAAAAGAGCCAAGTGCTTGTCTTAGATCCCGTGTTTCTTCTGTTTTCATGTAGTAGTATTGTAAGTGTTATTAAGAAAGTATTCTATTATTGGGTTAACTTTTTTTGCCGATATATATGCCATCATATGTGCTTCACCTTCTATGGACTCGCTAGAGCCATTTGGCGTTTCTTGAGCCATTTGTTCAGACATTAGTGAAGTAGAATTAGGGTCTTCACTCCCAGTTAAGTATAAAACAGGTGGTTGTAAGTTTGAGAGATTATTTACAAAAACTCGATCAGATGTTGCAAACAAATAGTAAGCCTCTGAGTAAGCTTTTGGTGAGGTATTTTTAAGCCAGCCTTGAACATTATTAATCTTCAGTAAATCATAAGGGCTGGTTTTATTTTTAAACCACCTCTCAAGTGTTTGATTAATATTAGGTATTTGTTGAGATTTTAAGACATCTTTAGCCCTCATAATTACATCATCTTGGGCTTTTTTAGTTCTTTTAAAGACAATATTTATGGGAATGAGTGTGTCAACTTTTTCAGGATATCTTAATGCAAATGCAACTGCAATAAGCGCTCCCATTGAGTGTCCAATTATAGAAAATTTTGAGACCCCTATCTCATTAACAAGATTGTATAGTTGGCTAATATAGTCTTCTAGGGTGAGTTTATCCTTTTTGAGTAAGCTTTGTCCATGACCTAAAAAGTCATAAGTTATTACGCGATAATTTTTTGAAAAATGTTCGACTTGAGGTTGCCATATTTCTTTACACATTCCAACGCCATGAATAAAAATTAATGTAGCTGGAGCATCTCCGAAAGCTTTATAGGCTGTACCATCTTTATCAAAAAAAGAGGGCGTATCTGAATAATTGATCACTTCAAAGTCTTCCACAAGTCAGTCCATTAATAAATGTTTGTAAAATATACTTACAGGGCACACACCTTTTTCTCTCACTGCCTGCCGACTTGAGTAACAAGAAATATAGAGTATTAAATGTTGCATGTCAAGGGACAAATATATGCGATTTTTTTAAGAATATGTCTTATTATTTAAAAAAAATTACTTATTATCTAAAAAAATGATAAAAAAATGGTAATTTAACTATTTTTATACATAAAAACATCGTTATTACTTAAAAAATAGCTAAAAATAGCTAATTTTGATGAAAATTAATGTATTTATATCAAAAAATACCCTTAAATAGTATTTTTAACTCATCATTCATGAAGCAATCTATAACTAGATGGTATCTATCAATATTACTATTATTGCTCACGGAATGATGTTTAGTAACGTCAAGGTAGTAATACTGCCCTGTTTTTAGATTAAATAACTTACCTTTTGGATCATTTTCATTTTCATAAAAAGTAAAAATAACATCATTATTGGTCCTAATAGGAATATGGAGCCTAGCAATCTTTTTATTTTTAATATCATCATCTATATTGTCTGTATGCTTTTTAAGAGTCTTGCCTGCAACTAATTTTGTAAATCGAATTCTCTCAAAATTACAAGGTAGCTTAGAGATCATCTCACGTATTGGCTTCATAATAGGTTCGTTGAATAGCGAAGTCCACTGCAATTGAGTGTCAACCTCTACCTTTGTATCTACAAAACCTGGTTTAAATATATCTGATGCATTTGAGCCAAATCCATGAAGTGATAATGCTGTCCAAATATTATTGTTTTTATAAGGCGCTATTTGCGTTAACAGTTGAAAGTTCATTTCATCGAGGTAATGCGCAACACCTGATAAATCACCCTTATAGGGCTCTATTGGAATTCTTAAATTATGCACTTAATTCTATTACGATTTTTAGTTGTTATTATGTGTTGATATTCCTAGTGCGGTTCCAGCAAGAACTTTGTCTGAGTCGGACCCATCAAGAACCCAGCCATTTGTTAGCATTCTTGTCATGTATTGTTTGTTGTATAGGAAACTTACAATAAGTTGCCAAATACCACCAGTTACTATCGTAAAAAGAAGATGAAGCGCCCCAACTCCCAATTCACCTCTGAACAAGGGAACAAACCAACCAAAGATGAGGTATGTCCAACTATAACCATAAAAACCAGCCTTCACCATTCCACTTTGAGTATGCTTAATATTTATTTTTGTTGCCATTTATATTTATTCATTTGAAATCATCACTAATTATATTTCAATATAAACACACAGTGTACAAAAGCACCTCAGAAATAACTAAATTGAAACCCTCTTAAGATAGGACATTCTAGCAGTCTAAAACTGTGTTGTGAAACCAAGGTTTTTTTCACCACTAATAAAGCCATTTTGTATATGGATTTTTCACCACATATTTTTTGTGTCCTGTAACATTTTACAAATGAAAAACTTTACAGTTACTTATTATGTAGAAAATCATAAAGAGGTGGATTTTGTTACATATGATTTTGATGCAGAAAATTTAGAGTCATTAGAGCTTCAACTTCAACAAAGTGAAGGGATTTCCCAAAGATGGTGGAAACATTTCTACACTCAACACTTAGCACCCGATCAAACGACTAGTCTTGATGATATTACTGATTGGGGTTATTTTTATATTGAAGACACAGAGGGTAATGTGGTGTTTTGCAACAATGGTGAGTATCTTGAACTACTTCTTAAAGATAAACAAACGTTTATTAATAAGTTAATAAAGAAGAATATAACAAATCCAGTAGTCGTTCATCAAAGTAAGAAGAGTTAAATCCAGTTGTATTTTTGACTGATTGATTTTGTATGTTGGAGACATCTAACAAAGTCATATTTATAATAAAATAAAAATTATGATGAATAACTTTGTTAAACATTCAATAATTAGATTTGTTACAAAAGAATTGACAACGATTATTGATGATACTAAATCATCAACCTATAACTTTACTAAGGTCAGAACAAAATTTTCAGATGATTCCTTTAATATCACTAGAGTTGACGGAATGTTTGAAGGATCATTACATATGTTGATTCACAGGATTATGTATGTAGAAAAACACTATCTGAGGTTTTTAGACTCTGAAATGATGAATGAAGTTGAAGAAGATCCTCATTCAAGGTGGTGGGTTAATCATGATCATGAGGATTATGAAAAGATTGATGAATTCTTATCTGATATTTATTATGATTGTATCTTCAATGTTTATGAGTACCTAACTAATGACATTGGTAGTGATGTTAAGGATGAATTTAAAGATTATTTAAATCTTTAATTCAAAGTAAGTTTACATTTAGGATGGCCACTCGACAGTGACTGAAAAGAGTAAATCTACTGTACGACTATTACCAGTGCTGGGCGGACTAATCGACCATTTAAAGTAAATCCAACTTGGATAACCTCTAAAACAGTGTTTGATATTTTGTCTGGCATCGGCGCCATAGTTACTGCCTCATGAAGTTCTGGGTTAAATTTTTCATCAACAGGATTTATTGCCTCAACTCCAAATTTTTCAAGAGTTGACATAAAAACTTTATTTGTAAGCTCAATTCCTTCAATTGTATTTGCTAGAGTTGCATTTTCATCCATAGCTAGCTTAAGTCCCATTGATAGAGAGTCGTTGACCTCTAATAGGGCTTTAACAAAACCATCAAGCGCATATTTATGGGCATTTTCAAGATCTTTTGATGTACGTCTTTTAAGGTTTTCCATCTCGGCTTGGGAGCGTAAAAGCTTATCCCAATTATCTTTTGCAGATTGCTGTGCCTCTAAAAGCTGAGTCGCTAAATCTTCATTTTTGTTATCATCAACTAAATCTTCTTTAACCTCTTTAGAGGTATCATCTTGAGTTTTTTGTTCTGTCTTTTTTGTCATTTTTTAACCAAACTAATGTATATTTAACATGTTATGTAGTTACTTTTTAGTATATTTCAAGGCCTATGTTTAATTCTATTGGCGTTATCTGTAAACCAAACGATTTTACCAGTCAAAAAACTGCCCTGGAGCTTGGAGTGCTTCTTAAAGATCTTGGCGTTACTTTGTTGGAGGATCAAAAAGACTTTGAGAAAAATGCTGATCTAATTATTGTTGTTGGTGGTGACGGTACCATATTGAATACCGCAAGAACTTATGTAGACTTCAATATTCCTATTCTTGGAGTTAATTTAGGACGCCTTGGTTTTCTAGCTGATGTTCCAGTTGGCTCGATGACGCCAGTTGTTAGTGCGGTTCTAAATGGTGAGTTTATTAAAGAGAAAAGATCACTTTTAAGCTGTCAAATTGAACAAAAAGGCAAAGTATTGTCAAAACATCTGGCATTTAATGAGGTAGTAATTCATAGGAATGAAACTCCAAGGATGATAGAGTTTGAACTGAATGTTGATGGCGACTTTGTGAATAATCAGAGGGCAGATGGAATTATAGTTACCACACCTACTGGCTCTACTGCTTATGCGCTTTCAAGTGGAGGCCCAATTATGCATCCGAGTACAAATGCGATTTGCCTAGTATCAATCAGCCCTCATACAATGAGTCATAGGCCGTTCATTCTTGATGGTGAAAGTGAGGTAATGATTACTCTTTTAGATTGTGAAGATAGAGCAACAATTAGCTTTGATGCTCAATCCTCAGTTCATGCATCAGAAGGCATAGCTCTTAGAGTAAAGCAACATGAAAATTTTGTTCATCTAATTCATCCAAAAGGTTATGACTATTTTGAAATTATCAGGTCAAAGCTTCATTGGGGACAAAAAGTCTAATAAATTAAAGATATGCTTGAGCACTTACATGTAAAAAATTTAGTTGTTGTCGAAGACCTAAGTGTTGAGTTTAAGTCTGGCATGACTGTTGTGACTGGTGAGACAGGAGCAGGTAAATCAATCTTAATTCAAGCATTAAGTTTAGTTTCTGGAGGTCGCTCTGATTCGTCACTAGTTAGGAAAGGCGCAAGTAAAGCTGAAATTGTTGCAACATTTAGTTTGAATTCTGGAACTGAGCTTCAAACTTTTTTAGAGGGCTTGGATTTAGAAAATGAGAATGAGTGCATCTTACGAAGAGTTATTGCTTCGGATGGAAAGTCTCGTTCATATGTCAATGGTTCTAATGTGCCTTTATCAACGCTAAAAGATATTGGTAGTTTTTTGATTGATATGCATGGCCAAAATGAGCATCAGCTGTTACTTCGAGCAAATCATCATCGCTTGCTACTTGATGATTATGCCGGCACTCAAAAGCAGTGTGAAGAAGTAAATAATATTGTCAACAATTATCAAGCGGTCAAGAATGAGGTTGAAGACTTACAAAATAATAACTCTCTCCTTGCAGCCCAAAAAGAGTTAATAACCCATCAACTGAATGAACTTATTCAAGCCGAAATGACTCAGGATGAGCTTGATAATATTGAGGATGACTATAAAGTCTCTACAAACGCAAGCCAACTTGTTGAAAAAATTTCTAAAATAATAGACTCTCTTGATAATGAATCAGGTGTTAATAATATTTTAATTGAAAGTGAAAATATTGTTAATCAGTCGAAAGAACTTGATTCACGCTTAGACACAATACATTCATTACTGGCAAGCGCCCAGCTTCAAGTCCAGGAAGGAATTTATGACTTGACAGATTACCTCGGTAAAATTAGCAGCCAAGAAGATAATTCAGCATTACTTAGTTCTAGAATTAATGAGCTTCATGACCTTGGTCGTAAGCATAATTGTCAAATTCAAGGACTACTTGAGGCACAATCAGCTTTGCAAGAAAATCTTAATATGTTGGGCTCATCGAGCGATAAGATAGATCAGTTATTACTAGCGCAAAGTAAATTTGAGAAAGAATATTATGCCAAGTCAAAGTTATTGAGTGCTGAAAGAGTAATTGCGAGCAAGTCTCTTTCAAAAGAGGTTACAAGCTTAATGCAAAAACTTGGAATGCCGGGAAGTGAAATCACTTTTAGCATTAATTCTTCTGAAGGAGCTGTAAGGCTTAATGGTATGGAAGAAATTATCATTCTTACAAAAACTAACGCTGGGCAAGATTTTAAGCCGCTCGGAAAAGTAGCTTCTGGTGGAGAGTTATCAAGAATTTCTCTAGCACTTTCAGTTGTTACAAGCAAAACTGAGCTCACACCATCAGTTGTATTTGATGAAGTTGACGTAGGTATCAGCGGATCAGTTGCTGAAATTGTTGGCCAGATGTTAAAAAAATTATCAAATCGATACCAAATTATTTGTGTAACGCACCTAGCTCAGGTTGCAGCGCAGGGACAAGATCATATGAAGGTTGTAAAAACGCAAAAAAATGGCTCAACTTTCACTCAAGTTGCAAGCCTTAGTCCTAAAGAAAGGACGGATGAAGTGGCAAGAATCTTAGGCGGCATTACAGTTAGTGATAAAACTCGAATAGCAGCTGAAGAGATGATAAATTCAAGCACTTAGACAACTGAATCTTTTTTGAAAATAAGCTTTAATAAATTACTTAAATTTATTTTACTTCACAGTAAATAAATTGTCCTTGTAAGACTTGACTATTAAACATTAAATTGTATAATATTTTGTTTGTGCATAGTCAGGGTGAATATCGAAAAAGTGAAATCAATAAGCTCACTTATTCAATACTTTCTCCTAGCTTTAATTGTTGTTTTTTATGCCACTGATGGTTTTGCAGTTGCGGCCTTTTATGGCGCCTTAGTAAGTTTAAGCAATACCTGGATATTTAATTGGTATACAAAAAAACAAAAAGCATTGGTTGATGCTGATGCACAAAAAAGCTTTAGGATGGCGGTCAGTAGCAGTCTCAGTAGGATGCTTTCTCTAATCCTACTAGCTTTAATTGGACTTGGTTTTTTAGAACTTGAGCCTACAGCTCTTTGTTTGAGTTTAGTAGTTGGTCAGGTAGGATTTATATTAGATAGGTTAAGGCAAAAATAATGGCAAGTGGTGAACTAACATCTGGCGCTTATATAAAGCACCATTTACAAAATTTAACTTACGGAAAATTTCCAGATGGTCATTGGGGATTTGCTGAAAGTGCTCTAGAAGCAAAAGAAATGGGCTTCATGGCTTTCCATGTTGATACTCTTGGCTTTTCTTTTATTTTAGGCGCATTATTTTTATTCTTTTTTGCTAGAGCGGCAAAACGTGCTTCTATTGATGCTCCAAGTGGGTTTCAAAATTTTGTAGAAAGCATTATTGATTTTATTGATGAAAATGTACGTGGCTCTTTCAGTGGCAAAAATCCTATGGTTGCTCCACTGGCTTTGACGACATTTATTTGGATAATCTTAATGAATACGATGGACTTGGTTCCTGTTGATTGGCTGCCATCTTTAGCTGCTGCTATGGGTATTCATTTTCTTAAGGTGGTTCCAACGACTGATCCTAATGCAACATTTGGAATGTCTATTGGTATTTTCATATTGATCCTTTACTACAGTATTAAAGAAAAAGGCCTTGGTGGATTTGTAGGCGAACTAACGCTCCATCCTTTTGGTAAATGGATGTTGCCTTTTAACTTCTTTTTAGAAGGGGTGAACTTACTGGCAAAGCCAGTTTCTCTTGCATTACGTTTATTTGGAAACATGTATGCAGGCGAAATGATCTTCATTCTAATTGCACTGTTGCCATTCTGGATTCAGTGGAGCCTGTCTTTACCGTGGGCTATTTTTCATATCTTAATTGTATTACTTCAGGCATTTATCTTTATGACTTTAGTAATTGTATATATGGATATGGCGCACCAAAAAGAGCATTAATTTTTTTTAAATAGTTTTTATAAGTAGGAGTAAAAAATGGAACAAAGTATATTATTTTTAGCAGGATCTATTTTGATGGGTTTAGGCGCATTAGGCGCTGCTGTAGGTATCGGTATTCTTGGCGCTAGGTTCATTGAAGGTGCTGCACGTCAGCCGGAACTTATTCCAATGTTAAGAACACAAATGTTTATTGTTATGGGTCTTGTAGACGCGGTACCTATGATCGCAGTTGGTATATCTATGTATATATTGTTTGCGGTTGCTGGATAAATTGTATTCTTTTAATAATTAAGGGTATTAAGCTATGAACATTAACCTTACGCTCATTGGGCAAACAATTATGTTTGCCATGTTTGTGCTGTTCTGCATGAAGTTTGTTTGGCCTCCACTTGTCGAGGCAATGGCAGCACGCAAAAAAGCTATTGAAGATGGATTAAAGGCTGCAGAACTTGGAAAAGAAGAGCATGCATTAGCTCAGAAAAATGCTGAAGATCTTATAGAGAGCACTAAAACCCAAGCTGCTGAAATTATTGCAAACGCGGATAAACAAGCTAACGTAATGATTGATAAAGCTAAAGGAACAGCTTCTGAAGAGGCTGATAAGATTAAAGCGCACGCTAAGTCTGAACTTGACCAAGAAGTTGTGAAAGCACGTAACGAGCTTAAAAATCAAGTTTCAACTTTGGTTATGCAAGGTGTCAACTCAGTTTTAGAGAAAGAAGTTGATTCTAAAGCACATAAAGATATGCTTTCTAAGCTGTCTCAATCACTATAGGCTAAGACGATGGAATTATCAACAATTGCAAAGCCATACGCTCAAGCGATTTTTGAAATTGCTCAACAAAGTAATTCTGTCTCAGGATGGAGTGACTTTTTAGCGACAGCTTCAGCGATTATGGCTGATCAAAACACAAAGACTTTCATTGCATCTCCAAGTAAAAGTAAAGATCAAAAATTTGATTTGATTTCTGCTTTAATTTTAAGGATGACTTCAAAAGAACTTAGTAAACAAGAGTCGGCTTTTATAAATCTTATTTTGAATAATGATCGTTCGAGCGCAATTAGCAGTATAGCTTATGCTTTTGATTCCGAAGTTTCTAATGCTAATAAGAGTAAGAACTTCAAAGTTATTAGTGCATATGAGCTCAGTGATGCTGAGCAAAAAGCAATCGTTGAAGATTTAACAAGTAAACACAAAACTACTGTATCAGTTGAAACTGAAATTGATGCGACCCTTAAAGGTGGCGTCATTATTAAAGAAGGTGATAAAGTAATCGATACATCAATTAAGGCAAAAGTAGATGCTCTAGGCGTCTCTTTGTCTGTAAATTAATTTTATAAAGAGAGGTTAGTTATGCAATTAAACGCTTCTGAAATCAGTGATTTAATTAAAAAAGAAATAGAGGGCTTTGACTTTTCAGCTGAAGCACGTACAGAAGGCACTGTAATTAGTGTAAGTGATGGAATCGTTCGTATCCATGGCTTAGCAGACGCTCAGTTTGGTGAGATGCTAGAATTTCCAGGAAATACTTTTGGATTGGCACTTAACTTAGAGCAGGATTCTGTTGGCGCGGTTGTATTAGGTGACTATCTTCATATTTCAGAAGGCGACACTGTTAAGTGTACAAATCGAATTATGGAAGTTCCAGTTGGTAACGAGCTTCTTGGCCGTGTTGTTAATCCTCTTGGAGTAGATCTAGAAGGTAAGGGAGAGATAAAAACATCTGTAACTCGCCCAATTGAAGTAGTTGCTCCTGGCGTTATTGAAAGACAATCAGTTGACCAACCAATTCAAACTGGAATTAAGGCAATTGATGCTATGGTTCCAATTGGACGTGGTCAGCGTGAGCTAATTATTGGTGATCGTCAAACTGGAAAAACTGCTGTTGCAATTGATGCGATTATTAATCAGAAAGGTACTGGTGTTAAATGTATTTATGTTGCTATTGGACAAAAAGCATCTTCTATAGCTACTGTTGTTCGTAAGCTAGAAGAGCATGGCGCGTTAGAACATACAATTATTGTTGCTGCGTCAGCTTCTGACTCTGCAGCTCTTCAATATATTGCTCCTTATGCTGGATGTGCAATGGGTGAATATTTCAGAGATCGTGGTGAAGATGCTCTAATTGTTTACGATGATTTGACTAAACAAGCATGGGCATATCGTCAAGTATCGCTTCTTTTAAAACGCCCACCAGGACGTGAAGCATATCCAGGTGATGTATTTTATCTCCACTCTCGTCTACTAGAAAGAGCATCAAGAGTTAATGCTGAGTATGTTGAAAAAGTAACGAATGGTGAAGTAAAAGGTAAGACAGGTTCATTGACTGCTCTTCCTATTATTGAAACTCAGGCTGGAGACGTTTCAGCATTTGTTCCAACAAATGTAATCTCAATTACAGATGGTCAAATTTTCTTAGAGACAGATCTATTTAACTCTGGTATTCGACCAGCGATTAATGCCGGCCTTTCAGTTTCTAGAGTTGGTGGTGCTGCGCAAACTAAAATTGTTAAGAAACTTGGCGGTAGTATTCGTCTTGATTTAGCACAGTATCGTGAATTAGCAGCTTTTGCTCAGTTTGCATCAGATCTAGATGCTGAAACTAAAGCGCAAATTGATCGAGGAATACGCGTAACTGAACTAATGAAGCAAGCACAATATTCGCCTCTTAATGTTGCTGAAACTGCGACATCACTTTTTGCTGCAAACTCTGGCGCACTTGATGATGTTGAAGCGAATAAAGTAGTTGCGTTTGAAGGCGCACTTCTTGCTTATATGAATGCTAACCAAGCTGAATTGATGGCTTCTATAAATGAATCTGGCGATTACAATGATGATATATCAGCAAAACTTCAAGCTGCTATTGATGACTTTAAAGCTAATAATACCTGGTAGAAAGATATGGCAGTAGGCAAGGAAATTAGAACACAAATCGCGAGTATTAAAAATACTCAGAAGATTACTTCGGCTATGGAAATGGTCGCTGCTTCTAAGATGAAAAAAGCGCAAGATAGAATGCTTGCTTCACGTCCATATGCTGAAAAAATTCTTAATGTTATTGGCCATTTGACTCATGCGAATTCAGAGTTTAAGCATCCATATATGACCGCTTCATCAGATAATACCCGTGTAGGAATTATAGTTATCTCAAGTGATAGAGGTCTTTGTGGTGGACTAAATACTAATTTATTTAGAAGTCTTTTAAAAGATATTGCGGCATGGCAATCAGATAAAGTTGAAGTTGAGCTTTGTACGATTGGTAAAAAAGCTACTTCATTTTTTAAAAATACAGGGCTTAAGATTAATGCTGTACTAACTGATATTGGAGACAAGCCACAGTTTGATGATCTTTTAGGAACTATTAAAGTAATGCTGGATCGTTATGATGCAGGTGAAATTGATCAAATCAGGATTGCCTATAACAAGTTCGGAGGTACGATGACTCAGGTTCCAACTGTTAAGCAAATTGTTCCAATGGAGGTTACTGAAGAAAAAAGTAAGGATCACCACTGGGATTATATATATGAGCCAGATGCAGAGAGTGCATTAAGTGCTCTACTAGTAAGGTACATAGAGGCAATAGTTTATCAAGGAATTGTAGAAAACATTGCTTGTGAGCAGTCTTCTAGAATGATCGCTATGCATAGTGCTACAGAAAATGCAGGTGATATGATTGATGAGCTAGAATTAATTTACAACAAGGCAAGGCAGGCGGCTATTACTCAGGAAATTTCTGAGATTGTAGCGGGTGCTGCTGCTGTTTAAAGATTTAAAATAAGGAAAAGCAAATGAGTATAGGCAAAATTACACAAATTATTGGTGCAGTTATTGATGTCGAGTTTCCATCTGATTCAATACCTAAAATTTATCACGCACTCCATGTAACTAAAGCGAACCTTACTTTAGAGGTTCAGCAGCAGCTTGGAGATAATGTTGTTAGAACAATTGCTATGGGTGGATCTGAAGGTCTGCAACGTGGATTAGAAGTTACTAATACGGGTAAGGCAATCACAGTTCCTGTTGGCACAAAGACTCTTGGTCGAATCATGAATGTCCTTGGTGAGCCAATTGATAATGCTGGTGAAATTGGTCCAGAAGCTGAGTGGGAAATTCATCGCTCTGCTCCTGCATATGATGAACTAGCTCCTGCGACAGAATTGCTTGAAACAGGCATTAAGGTAATTGATTTAGTTTGTCCATTTGCAAAAGGTGGTAAGGTTGGTTTGTTTGGTGGTGCCGGTGTTGGAAAGACGGTAAACATGATGGAACTAATTCGTAACATTGCAATCGAGCATGCAGGATATTCAGTTTTTGCTGGTGTTGGTGAGCGAACTCGTGAAGGAAATGACTTCTATCACGAAATGAAGGACTCAAATGTTTTAGATAAAGTATCACTAGTTTATGGTCAGATGAATGAGCCCCCGGGAAACAGACTTCGTGTTGCTTTAACTGGTCTTACTATGGCTGAATATTTTCGTGATGAAGGTCGTGATGTACTTCTATTCATTGACAACATTTACCGTTATACGCTTGCTGGAACAGAGGTATCTGCGCTATTGGGGCGTATGCCATCTGCAGTTGGTTACCAGCCAACACTTGCATCAGAAATGGGCGCTCTTCAAGAGAGAATTACGTCTACTAAGACTGGTTCTATTACTTCAATTCAAGCAGTATATGTGCCTGCGGATGACTTAACTGACCCATCTCCAGCAACAACTTTTGCTCACTTAGATGCGACTGTAGTTCTTTCGCGCCAAGTGGCTGAACTTGGTATTTATCCAGCTGTTGATCCACTTGACTCAACCTCACGTCAACTTGATCCACTAGTTGTTGGTCAAGAGCATTATGACGTAGCTCGTGGAGTTCAAGGTGTTCTTCAGCGCTACAAAGAATTGAAAGATATCATTGCGATTCTTGGAATGGATGAGTTATCTGAGGAAGACAAACAGACTGTATCACGTGCTCGTAAGATTCAAAAATTCTTATCGCAGCCTTTCTTTGTTGCAGAAGTATTCACAGGAGCACCGGGTAAGTATGTGTCTCTGAAAGATACTATTTCAGGTTTTAAAGCTATTCTAGATGGTGAGCATGATGCAATACCTGAGCAAGCTTTTTATATGACTGGTTCTATTGAAGAAGTCAAGAAAAAGGCATTGGAGAAATCATAAATGGCAGTAATACATGTTGATGTAGTTTGTGCAACTGAGGAGATATACTCAGGTGAGGCAAAATGTGTTTTTGCTCCAGCTACAATGGGCGAGATTGGTGTGTATCCAATGCATGTTCCTTTAATAAGCACACTTAAACCTGGTGAAGTCAGAGTTGAAACTGAGAATGGTGTAGAGTCTATTTTTGTTTCTGGTGGTATTATTGAAGTGCAGCCTGATACAGTTACAATTTTTTCTGATACAGCTATTCGTGCAAGCGACCTAGATGAGTCAAAAGCTCTCGAAGCGAAAAAGCGTGCTGAAGAGGCTATGTCTAGCTCTCAGACAGAACAAGATATCTCAACTACTCAAGCAGCACTAGCTGAATCTATGATGCAGCTGCAAATGATTTCTAAGATGAGAGGAAAGAAGCGTTAGTTTGCTTTAAAGAGAACAGACTGAAAATTAACAATCCTATTGTTTAAGACATGAACGCCTTCTTTTTGAAGGCGTTTTATTTTGATGCTTATGTCATCTGCAAAACCGCCTAATTCACCGTTTGATTTAACAACTCGATGACAGGGTACTGTTGGAGCAAATGGATTTTTATTCATTGCACTGCCAACTGCTCGATGAGCATTAGGCCTTCCGATCATTCCAGCAAGTCCACCATATGTAATGACATTACCAGAAGGAATTGTTTTTAAAGCCTCGTAACACTGAGATTGAAAAGATGTCATTTAAGAAAAGATTGTATTAAATCATCATATTTATCTTGTGATTTTAATATGAAATTACATACCTCACGAACTGCTCCGTTGCCACCACTCTTCTGAGTAACCATAAGGGCATGATCTTTTACACATTCTTGAGCATTTGCCACTGCAACTGGAAGAGCAACTCTGGTCATCACAGGAAGGTCAATGACATCATCACCAACATAAGCTGACTCACTAGGACTGATTGAGAGTTTTTTTGTTAGCTCCGCTAAAGCAATACTTTTATCAAGTACGCCATGATAGTAATGTTTGACCCCAAGTCCTTCAAGTCTATGAGCAGCAGATTTTGTGCTTCTTGCTGTGATTACAGCAACTTCAATTCCCGCTAATTGCAGTAATTTAATTCCAAGACCATCTTGCGAATCAAATTTTTTCTGTTCAATACCATTGTCATCAAAATATATTCCACCATCAGTAAGAACTCCATCAACATCTAAAATTAAGAGTTTAATTTTTTTAGCTATCTCACTTACTTTTTCATTTAAATGCATGGGTTTTATTTAACCATTAATTTTTTTGTTGATGTACACTTGTTGAGCAATTGAAAGTACGTTATTGGTTACCCAGTACAATACTAAGCCTGAAGGGAACCAGAGGAAGAAAACTGTAAATACAACTGGCAGCATCATCATTATTTTTGCTTGTATTGGGTCAGCTGGAGGTGGGTTAAGTCTCTGCTGAAACCACATAGATGCACCCATAATTAATGGTAGGATGAAATAAGGGTCTTTTGCAGCAAGGTCTAACAAATATAAAAATGGCTCCTGACGCAGCTCAACCATTTCGATAAGTACCCAGTAAACAGAAATAAAGACAGGAATTTGAACTAAAATAGGAAGACAACCTGCAGCAGGATTTATTTTTTCAGATTTATAAAGCTCCATCGTTTTCTTGCCAATTTTTTGTTTATCACCTTCATAAGTCTCTTTAATTTTTTGAAGTCTTGGGGCTAATTTCTTCATTCCAGCCATTGAGCGGAAGGACTTTTCAGAGAGTTTATAAAAAGCTAATTTAATTGATAGAGTTAAAAGAACAATTGATATTGCCCAGTCACCAACAAAACTATAAATCCAATGAAGAAATATTGATAAAGGTTTGGCAACAATAAAAAGGAAGCCATAGTCTACTGTCTTATCTAATCCCGGAGCGAGCTCCTCAAGGCGAACATGCTCTTTAGGACCAATATATAGTTGATTTTTCCCAAGATTAATTGTTGTTCCAGCCGCAACCATTGCGCTTGGATTCACTGTAGTTAATAGGTAGTTGCCTCTACTAGTTTTAGTTGAGTAGGTATGTTTTTGACTTTCGTTTGGTATCCAAGCAGTAAAAAAATAGTGCTGAATCATTGCAGCCCAGCCACCAACAGATGAGGTTTTTGGTGTGGAGTCAAAATCTTCAAAATCAATTTTCTCAAAAACCTCTTCATCATTATAAGTTGCGCCACCACTAAAGTTTTGCATGCCCATTGCCATGCCGCTAGACTCAATTGTAGCACCATGAACTAACTGCGTATAACTGCTAACATTTTGATCACTAGAGCTATTATTTCTAATCTGGTAATCTACTTCTACAATGTAACTGTTAGGTTTAAAGTAGAAGTATTTGGTAACTTCAATGCCGTTATCTCCTTTCCAAGACAGTGGAACAATTAGTTCACTATTATTTTGTAGGAAGTATTCTTGGCTCTCAGAAGTAAATTCAGATTGGTGCGTTGGCATTTGATCTGCTGGAATCAATCCACTTTGAGCATGGAAAATACTCTCTGGAGAATTACTTAGTAGTTGAAATTTTTGATCTGAATTTAATTCTATTGGGTAGTCATTTAGAAGCGCACTAATTATTGTTCCACCCTTATTTGAAATTTGCACCGTTAAAAGATCTGTAACAACCGTCGTATATGCGCCAGTTATATTAGAGTCATCTATGACTGGAGTTGAAACTTCAGTAAATGTATTTTCTGCTGCAGGAACTTCAGCAGCTAATGGCACATCATTTTCTTCAGATAGCGAATCAATTCCTACTATCGCTGTTTTCGTAACTATATTTCCATTTTTGTCAGTTGATTGCGTCAGTTCCCACTTATCCCAAAGAAGGAAGATTGTCAAAAAGATTGCAATAAAAAGAAATATTTTTTGAGTATTCATAATTTTTTAATTATTAATTGAATGATTATTTTTTGGCACAGGATCATAACTTGCCTCTGACCATGGATGGCACTTGCTAATTCTTTTTGCTCCAAGCGAAACACCTTTGACAGTTCCATGATATTTGATAGCATCAAATGTATATTCTGAGCAGGTCGGAATGTGACGACAGTTACTTCCTAAAAGAGGGCTAACTACCCATTGGTATAATTTAATTAGGGGCAGAAGTAGAAATTTCATTTGGATTGAGCCTTATTCTTTACATTTTTTAAAAGTGAAAGAAGGTCTTTAGTCATTTCTTTATTGTCAGTACGAGCTGATTTTTTTACCATTATGACAAAGTCAATAGACTCTAAATCATCCTGATTATTTCTAAAAGTCTCACGTGCTATGCGCTTAAAAAGGTTTCTATCTACTGCCCTTTTATATTGCTTTTTGGAAATCGCAAGACCAAACCGTGAAAATAATTTACCAGAGTCACTAGCTATAACCTTCCAAAATCTACTTTGAGTGTGAAAGCCTTTTTTGAAAACATGAGCGTAATCTTTAGCATCTGTAATACGCACACCATGAGCGAGCGAGCTAGTCATTAGTTTAAGCGGCTAAGCGTTTGCGCCCTTTTTTCCTGCGAGCACTTAAGATAGCACGTCCAGAACGAGTTTTCATTCTAGCTCTAAAGCCATGGTTTCGTTTACGTTTTAGTACGCTTGGTTGAAAAGTTCTTTTCATAATGTATCTACCAATAAAAAAGTTTGCAATTTTACCATACTTGGAATAGTTCGGTATGCATGTTAAACGAGAGTTTATATGACAATACTGCTTTAATAAAGCCCAATCTCTATCAAGATGTGGATAATAAGAGTTAAATTATGAATTTACTTTTCGAGCAAATCACTATATAACTCAATGTAAGGTTGAAAAAGTTATTGTTGCCCACAAATAATAGGCAAAGTAGATTCTTTTAATGTTTGTAGGAATCTTGAAATAGTTAGCTTGAAATACATGTTTTAATTTGATGAGGCTTTATGACTAATAATATTCTTGATGTACTCACCTTTATGTTTGATTTCTTATTTGAGTCTGCTGAGCAAGATTCGTCTCAAGAGTTAGATGATGATCTTTTAAAAACACATCTTTCAGAGGCTGGCTTTGATGCTGATCGGATTGAAAAGGCTTTAGTTTGGCTTGAAAATATCGCAGCACTTCAAGATGGGAAGATTGCTAGTTTTGATACTTTCCATAACTCCATGCGAATTTATAGTGAGCATGAAAAAACTAAATTAGATTCTAGGGCAAGAGGCTTCATAATGTTTATGGAAAATATGGGTCAGCTTAATGCCAGTCAACGTGAAATTGTAATTGATCAGGTTATGTCTCTAGAGGACTCTAAATTGAGTATTGATGACTTGAAATGGGTAGTGATGATGGTCATTGGAAATAGCACTGAATCAACTGTGCCATCACAATGGATCGAGTCTATTGTGTTTTATGATGATAATCCTACCCTTCAGTAGGAATCATTATGTCTAAGAATCTTGTTATTGTCGAATCTCCGGCGAAGGCAAAAACAATTGAAAAGTTTTTAGGACCAGACTACGTCGTAAAGTCCAGTATAGGCCATATTAGGGATATGCCTAAGAAAGATATGGGCGTTGATATTGAGAATAACTTTCAACCCACATATGCTATCAGTGCAGATAAGAAGAAAGTTGTTGCTGATCTTAAAAAATCGGTCAAAACTGCTACAAAAATCTTTTTGGCTACGGATGAAGATCGTGAGGGTGAGGCTATTGCTTGGCATTTACAGCAGGCATTATCGTTGGCAGAAGATACTCCCAGGATAGTCTTTCATGAGATAACTAAGGGCGCTATTACAGAGGCTATTAATAACCCAAGAACAATTGATACTGACCTTGTAAATGCACAACAAGCTAGACGCATTATTGATAGGCTAGTAGGTTTTGAAATTTCTCCAGTATTGTGGCGTAAGATTTCAGGAGCGCGCTCAGCAGGGAGAGTTCAATCACCTGTTGTAAGAATCGTTGTTGAAAGAGAGCGTGAAATTTCTGCCCATAGTTCTTCAAGTTCTCATAAAGTTAAAGCGAACTTAGCTAATAGTTCTAACCAGTTTCTAGAGGTTAAGCTTAGCGTAGATTTTAAATCTAAGGAAGAAGCACTTTCTTTTGCTGAAAGTGTTTTATTAGCAGAACTAAAAGTAAATTCAGTTGAAACTAAACCTTCAAAGAGATCACCTAAAGCTCCATTTATTACCTCTACACTTCAGCAAGAAGCGTCTCAAAAACTAGGTTTTTCTGTAAAGCAGACTATGTCGATTGCACAAAATTTATATCGAGAAGGTGCTATCACTTATATGAGAACAGATTCACTCAATTTATCTGAAACAGCTATAACTGCTGCTCAAGAGGTGATTGTTTCAAAGTTTGGATCAGAGTTTCATCAAGCAAGAAGGTATAAAACAAATTCTTCAGGCGCTCAAGAGGCCCATGAAGCCATAAGACCCACAGATCTTACTAAGCCATCTATATTGGGTTTAGATGATCAGTCTACAAAGCTTTACTCGTTAATTTATAAGAGAACGTTGGCATCGCAGATGAGTGATGCACAGCTTCAAAAAACAAAAATCAATATCAATATTTCAAATCGTAAAGAGCATTTTATTGCTGATGGAGAGGTCTTATCTTTTGCTGGATTCCTTGAGGTTTATGACTATATGGCTGCTGAAGATAAGCTTCTTCCTGAAGTTAGTAAAGGTGATTTAATGACCTTAGTAGACTTAGCTTCAAAGGAGTCTTTCTCAAGAGCAAAGCCAAGATTCACAGAAGCTTCACTGGTTAAAGAAATTGAGCAGATGGGAATAGGCAGGCCTTCAACATTTGCAACAATGATCACAACTGTTCAGGATAGAAACTATGTTGTGAAAGAAACTCGAGAAGGAGTTCAGCGCGACTATCAGTTGATAGAAATTGAAGATGGAGTTATTTCAGAGTCTATCCAAACTGAAACTACTGGTGCTGAAAAAAATAAATTATTCCCGACAAATGTTGCCTATCTTTTAGTTGATTTTTTGGTCAAAAACTTTAGCAATATTATTGGATATGAGTTTACTGCAAGCCTAGAAAGTGATTTTGATTTGATTGCTGAAGAGTCAAAGCCTTGGGCAGGCGTTATTCGTGATTTTTATGAACCTTTTCATGCTCAGATTGAGCTTGCGAAAGATATTTCGCGAGATGAGACCCATGGTAAGAGAGATCTTGGTGAAGACCCTGTTTCTGGAAAACCTGTCAGTGTTCGTTTTGGACGCTATGGAGCTTTTGCTCAGATTGGACATCAAGACGACGAGGAAAAACCAACCTTCTCATCATTAAGAACTGGCCAAGACATAGAGAACATTACACTTGCTGAAGCCATTGAGCTATTTAAAATGCCAAGAACAGTTGGTGAGACAGCTGAGGGTGAAACAATTAAGGCAAATTATGGACGCTTTGGTCCATACATTCAATATGGTAAAAAATATGTTTCTTTAAAGGAGATCTCGCCAGAGGAAGTTACCTTAAAAGAAGCTCTTGAACTAATCGTTGTTAAGGAAAAGCTTGATGCTGAAAGAATTATTAAGGTCTTTGAAGGTTCTGATATTCAAGTTTTAAATGGACGCTTTGGACCGTATGTTTGGAATGGTAAAAAGCGTGGTAAAGGTCAAAAAAATGTGACAGTTCAAAAAGTGTTTGGTGATAAAGCTCCTATTGACCTTACTCTGGAAGAGTGTAAAAAAGCAATAGATGGAAAAATTAAAGCTAAAGCAAAGGCCAAGAAAGCTAAAAAGAAACCTACTGCTAAGAAAAAAGTCTCTAGTTAATCTTGAGCTTCCTTAGCTATTTGCATTAAATACTAGGTAAAGCTATGAAAAAATCTGCACTAGAAAAAGTTAATGGTAATTCCAATGACCAAAGTTAAGATTTGTGGGTTCACTAATTCCGAAAATGCAAGAGATGCAGCTATTGCTGGTGTGGATGCTATTGGTCTGGTCTTTTATGATAAGTCACCGCGCAATGTTGATATTCAAAAGGCTCGGGAAATAGTTGCAGCCCTTCCACCGTTTATAAATCGAGTGGGATTGTTTGTCAATGCAAATCCAAGTTTTATTGATGAGGTTCTTTGTGAGGTCCCTCTGGATACTTTGCAGTTTCATGGAGATGAAGAGGTGGTGGATTGTACTCAATATCAAATGCCTTTTATTAAATCCTTAAGAGTAACTTCTAAGACTAATCTAGACCAAATAGCCGAGCATTTCTCAGATGCAAGCGCACTTCTTTTAGACTCTTACAACCCTAATAGTTATGGAGGTACGGGAGAGATTTTTGACTGGTCCTTAGCGCGCGTAAAGATTAATTTACCAATTATTCTTGCTGGTGGCCTTAATTCTGAAAATGTATCTGAGGCAATTAGTCAAGTAAATCCATATGCAGTTGACGCTTCAAGTGGTGTGGAAAGTTCACCAGGGATGAAGGATATTGATAAAATATTAGCTTTTATCCAAAGTGTACGCTCATGAGTTATAACTTGCCAGATGATAAAGGTCATTTTGATCAATATGGAGGAGTCTTTGTTGCAGAGACCCTAATGACTGCTGTAACTGAGCTAAAAGATGCTTATAACAAGTTTAAAGATGATCCTGAGTTTCTAAAAGAGTTTGAGGATGATCTGAAGCATTATGTTGGTCGTGAAACGCCACTTTATCATGCAAAAAACCTAACTAAAAAGATTGGCGGCGCTCAAATTTATTTGAAACGTGAAGACTTAAACCACACTGGTGCTCATAAGATCAACAATACTATAGGACAAGCTTTACTTGCTCAGAGAATGGGCAAAACACGAATTATTGCTGAAACAGGAGCTGGTCAGCATGGAGTTGCATCAGCAACTATAGCAGCGAGACTTGGCCTTGAATGTGTTGTATACATGGGTGAACTAGATGTTCATAGACAAGCTCAAAACGTTTACCGCATGAAACTTCTTGGGGCCAAGGTTGTTCCAGTTTCTGCTGGATCAAAAACACTAAAAGATGCACTTAACGAAGCGATGCGTGATTGGGTAACTAATATTGATAATACTTACTATATTATTGGAACAGTTGCTGGCCCACATCCCTACCCAATGATGGTAAGAGACTTCCAAAGTGTTATTGGTAAAGAGGCAAAAGAGCAATTTAATGAACAAGTTGGTGGTTTGCCAGATGCCATAATTGCGTGTGTTGGAGGAGGCTCAAATGCAATTGGGCTGTTTCATCCATTTATTGAGGATACATCGGTCAAGATTATTGGTGTTGAGGCAGGAGGCCGAGGAATTGACTTAGGACCTGATGCTCATGCAGCACCCCTTACTGCTGGAAGTGTTGGTGTTTTGCATGGCAATAGAACCTATTTAATGGAAAATGAAGATGGCCAAATTATTGAAGGTCACTCCATTTCAGCTGGACTTGATTATCCTGGTGTTGGGCCAGAGCATGCTTATCTGAAAGATATTGGAAGGGCAGAGTATGTTGCAATAACTGATAAAGAGGCTTTAGAGGCTTTCCATATGCTTACAGAAGTTGAGGGTATTATTCCTGCGCTTGAACCATCACATGCAATTGCCTATGCGGTGAAGCTTGCTAAAGAGTGGTCAAGTGATAAAAGCATGATTATTAACTTATCTGGAAGAGGTGATAAGGACATGCAGACGATTGCTGAAGTTGAAGGCCTTGAGTTCTAATAAGCAAATAAGATATTAAGTTCTAATTCCCTCATAATTCTCTTATACTATTTACTATACAAATTATAGTTTGGAGAGGTATGGAAGAAAATCAAGAGATCGATAAAGGTCGCGGCCTAATATTTTCTATTTACTTGGTAGCAGTATTTCTAAATGCTTTTGTTGATTTAGGACACAAAATCATTATTCAAAATACGATCTTCATGATTTATGGTGAGCAGCAGCAGATTATTTTAACTGCTATTGTAAACGCAATGATTTTAGTTCCATTTATCTTGTTATTTACAATGTCAGGGTACCTTTCTGATAAATTTGCAAAGACAAGTATCATGCGCTATAGCGCATTTTCTGCTGTTTTAATTACCTTAGCAATCACTTATTGTTATTACAATGGTTTATATCAAGTGGCCTTTGGCTTTACCTTGCTTCTTGCGACTCAGAGTGCAATCTATTCACCTGCAAAAATGGGTTACATTAAAGAATGTTTAAGCAAAGCAGGTCTTAGTAGGGGTAATGCCTTTCACTCATCAGTAGTATTAATAGCAATTTTGATGGGTACTGTTTTTTTCTCATACTTATTTGAAGTATATTTGGGGACTATGCAAGCAACAACACCTGAGGAAATATTAATGAAAATAGCCCCAGTAGGCTGGGTTCTTGTTGGCCTTTCTTTGGTTGAATTTCTAGCAACACTTGGTACCCGCCTTTATCCAACCAAGTTGAGCCAAGCTCAATTTTCCATAAAGAAATTTGTTTCTTTCCATTACTTAAAGACTAATTTTAAAGCTATGAAGAGTAATGAGATTGTTTGGTACTCGATTTTAGGGACAGCGATTTTTTGGGGTATGTCACAAAACTTAGTGGCTGTTATTCCGGCACATGCAAAAGTTAATTTTGGCGTTGAAAGTCCACTTGTTGTCAATGCTATGTTAGCCTCTTCTGTATTTGGAATAATGATTGGTGCTTTTTTATCAGGCAGAAAAAGTCTAAATTTCATACGTATTAACAATATCTATACTGGCTCCATAATGATTACAGTTTGTTCGATCTTAATACCTGTAATTTCAAGCCTAAGTTTTATTCCAGATTCAACGGCCTTAATTTTAGTAACTGCTGTCATCCTTATGTTTGGTGTTGGCGCAGGAATGATGATTATTCCACTCAACGCTCTTATGCAAGCAAACTCACCTGAAGATGGACTTGGGAGTATGTTAGCTGGTAAAAACTGGCTTCAAAATATTGCTATGATTACCCTTTTGATTTTTACAATGATTCTTGCGAATCTAAATTTTGGAAGTGAGTTTATACTTTACTTTAACGCATTTATTGCAGTAGTGGGCTTTAGTATCGTTCTTAAAAAACTTAAAACTATTCTTTAGTCATGCGGCAAATTGTAGGCCTCTTATTGTTTGGGTGGCGATATCGATTAAAGGTAACTGGTTTAGATAATATTCCTATAAATGGACCTGTTTTACTTTTAGGTAATCACATTAGCTGGATAGATTTTGCTTTAATTCAATGGGCAACTCCAAGGACCATTCGATTTGTTGTCCATGATGATTACTATCGAATGCCGATACTGAATTGGATACTAAAAGGAGTTGGCGCTGTATCAATTAGGCCTGAAAATAGTCGCAATGCTATGCAAAATATAATCAACTTGCTAAATGAAGATTGCGTTGTTGTAATATTTCCTGAAGGCCATATCTCTACTTCAGGAGAACTAAGCGACTTGAAAAGAGGCTTCGAAAAAATATTAGTTGAGTGCCAAGATAATGTAGCTGTTGTTCCTTTTGCAATCAATGATATGTGGGGTAGTTTCTTTTCAAAAGCTCCAAAATTAATTAAAAAGAAAAAAATTTTTAGCCTTCGAAGGAGTGTTAATGTCAATATTGGTGAGGCTCTTACTTCTGAAACAAACAGAAATGAAGTAAAGGCATCTATTGGCAAGTTGCTTTATTAATGATAAGATTCTATTTATTCTTTAAACTAAACATTAAAAGGTTTTAAATGAAAAAAATTATAGTAATTGGCGCAACTGGAAAACTTGGTAAAGTGGTTGTTGAAGGTTTACAGAAAGACTATGAAGTTATAAGAGCTAGCAGATCTGGGCCAGATTTAAAGATTGACGCTTTTGATTTTGAAAGTGTTAGTGATGTTTTAGCTTCTATTGGCCCATTTGACGGATTGGTATCTTGTATCGGCGGCACTCCTTTCAAGATTTTTGATGAGCTGACAATGGAGGATTTTGCAGCTGGCCTTTCTACTAAATGTTTTAGTCAATTAAATTTGGCAAAAGCAGCTATACCTTTCCTCTGTGAAAATGGATCAATTACCCTGACTAGTGGGATAATTGGCGATGAACCAATTATTGCTGGTTCATGTGCCGCCGCCGCTAATGGTGCTCTTAATATGTGCGTTTCAACATTGGCTGCTGAGTATGCTGGAAAATTAAGAATCAATGTGGTCTCGCCATCTATTATTGAAAACTCAGTTGATCACTATGGAATGCTTTTTGATGGCTTTGAGCCAACATCTAACCAGAGTATCATTCATGCATATCGCAGAACTATTTCAGCGCCAATTACTGGCCAAGTATTGAGTTTAACTAGAGCGCTTTAAGTCCTATCTGAAAAACAGTATTAAAATTTATCTCCAACTGCTCGGCTTAAGCCTTCTGGTTTAGGTAGTTTCTGATGAGCTTCATAAACTAACCCCATCCGCTTCATGACCAAATCATTTGGCATGCTTGCGCCCCGTGTTTTGAGATCCACATGAATTAACATATGCTCAGCAGTCGCTAACAGCCTGCCATCCTCATGATTAAGCCAGTGGAACAGGTGCAGTTTTTTATTTTCTCCATAGATAACTTGGGTTTTAGCTTTTATACTCTCTCCAATTTGAACCTCATCTAAGTGGCGAATATGAGTTTCAACCGTAAAGTAAGATCCTATGTTTAATATGTATTCTTCGTCTACGCCGATAATAGACATCATCTCTGTAGTTGCTTCTGAAAAGCATTCAAGATAACGTGCTTCTGTCATATGCCCATTATAATCAGCCCACTCTTTTGGCACTTTAGTGATATAGGTGAGTATGGAGCTTGATAAATCTAGCTCTGAAAACTTTGGTTTTTTAATTGACTCTGACAAACTTTTATCAAATTCTTTGAGAGAATTTCCAGCGCCCCACTGATTTTCTTTTAAAACTTTTAAAAAATCAACCAAGTTATCATCACGCTTTTCCATTAGCTCGTCAATACTAAATTTTCCAGACTGTTGGTCAGATTGGCTGGATACCTTTTCTATTAATTCGTCTGTAAATTCAGGGACATCCATAAGATGTGTCCAAGGCCACTCTAAACAAGGACCAAACTGCGATATGAAATGACGCATACCTGCTTCACCACCAGCTAGCCTGTAAGTTTCAAAAAGTCCCATTTGTGCCCATCGCAGACCAAAGCCATAACGAATTGCATCATCAATTTCTTCAGTTGTTGCTATGTCATCATTTACTAACCAAAGGGCTTCACGCCAAACTGATTCAAGAAGTCTATCAGCAATAAAAGCAGGAATTTCTTTTTTAATATGAAGTGGAAACATGCCAATATTAGTAAAAATGTTACTTGTTTCCTCGATTGCAGCTTTGGATGTTTTGGCGCCACCAACAATTTCAACTAGCGGCAAAAGGTAGACTGGGTTAAATGGATGGGCGACCAGAAGCCTCTCAGGATGTTTCATTTCTGCTTGTAAGTCTGAAGGTAGAATGCCAGAAGTTGATGATGCTATGACTATGTCTTTGTCTGCACTCGACTCGATTTCCTCGTATGCTGATTGTTTGATTGAAAGCCTTTCTGGAACAGCTTCAATAATTAACTCACTAGATTTTGCAACCTCTGCAATTGAGTTAGAAAATAAGAGCTTACCCTTTTTAGGTAAATTAGAGGTGAGCAACTTTTTATATGCTCTCTCAGCATTATCAATAACTTTATTGACATATTTTGGCGCCTCTTTGGAGGGGTCATAGACAAAAACATCAATACCGTTTAGTAATAATCTAGCTATCCACCCACTTCCAATAACACCTGCACCAATAACACCTGCCGCCTTGATACTTTTCATATCTAGCCCCAGCGTTTTACAAGTTTCATATTATCTCGAACTTGATCTGGCCCTATGATAGCGCAGCCCATGCCCTCTGCTGTCTGCACAGCTTTTTTAACAAGGTCTGCATTGGTAGCAAAAACGCCACGTTTTAAGTATATATTATCTTCAAGTCCGACACGAATATTGCCACCAGCTAAGATAGCCATAGCAACATAAGGCAGCTGATTTCTACCGATTGAGAAGGCAGAAAATGTCCAATCTTTTGGAACATTTGATGTCATTGCAAGGAAAGTGTTTAAGTCATCAGGCGCTCCCCATGGAATACCCATACATAACTGAATCATAACAGGATCATCAATTAAACCCTGTTCCTTGAGCCATATTGCAAGTTGTAAATGACCAGTATCAAAGACTTCTATTTCAGGCCTAACTCCGAGCTCTTGAACCTGTTTTGCCATCTCCTTAAGCACTGCTGGAGTATTGGTCATGACATAACCACCTTCGCCAAAATTCATTGTTCCACAATCAATAGTGCAGATCTCAGGAAGTATTTGTCTGACATGGTCAAGCCTCTCAGTTGCGCCTACCATATCAGTACCTTCATTATTTAATGGTAAAGGTTTTTCAGCAGAGCCAAATACTAAATCTCCACCCATTCCTGCTGTTAGATTGAGCACCATATCAACCTTTGACTCACGAATAATACTTACAACTTCAGCATAGAGTTTAGGGTCTCGCGCGGGAACGCCTGTTTTGGGGTTGCGAACGTGAATATGAACGATGGCTGCACCAGCTTGGGCTGCTTCAATACATGAATCAGCTATCTGTTGAGGCGTAATAGGAACTTTATCAGATTTTCCAGTAGTATCGCCTGACCCCGTAACAGCGCAAGTAATAAAAACTTCTCGGGATGGTTGAAGGTTAGTCATATGATTTCTCCGAATTTATGTTTGTTATTTTAAATTGTATATTACTTAAACCAATATCAAATTGTAGGAATTTTGTTTACGATTTCAACATCATCATCAAAAAAAAATAGCATGTGATATAATATTTTGCAATCGTATGCACTATGATTATTTAAAGCATTTTTCTCAAAATAGTATACATAAAAAAATATGGCTGAAATTGAACTAAAAAACATTACGAAACGTTGGGGTGATTTTGTCGGTGTGGATAACTTTAACCTCACTATTGCGGACGAAGAATTTTTGGTGTTACTAGGCCCATCAGGCTGTGGAAAAACGACCACAATGCGAATGATTGCTGGGCTTGAAAGTGTTAGCAGTGGAGAGGTGCTGATTAACGGCAAAGTTGTCAATAATCTAGAGCCAAAAGACCGGGACGTTGCAATGGTCTTTCAGTCATATGCACTCTATCCAAACATGACTGTTTATGAAAATATTTGCTTTCCATTAAAAGTAAGAAATATTGATAAAGAGCTTCATAAGGAAAAAGTTATGAGAGCTTCTGAAATGGTTGAATTAAACGACTTCTTACATCGCAAGCCAGCAGAGCTCTCAGGTGGTCAAAGACAAAGAGTAGCTCTAGCTAGAGCAATTGTTAGAGAGCCAACGGTCTTTTTAATGGATGAACCGCTTTCAAATCTTGATGCTAAATTACGCGTCTCTACCCGTGCCCAGATTAAAAATCTCCAGCATAAGTTGCGTGTTACTACTATTTATGTCACCCATGACCAAGTAGAGGCAATGACACTTGCTGATCGTGTTGTTGTGATGAATGCAGGAGTAGTGCAGCAAGTCGGAACACCTCAAGAAATTTACAATAAGCCTGTCAATAGTTTTGTAGCTAGCTTTATTGGATCGCCTGCAATGAATTTGCTGACAGGTGTTATTTCCAATGGTGTCTTTACAGGAGATAACGTAAAAATTGATGGCTTAAGTAAAAAGCATTCAGGTGATATTACTCTGGGATTTAGAGCAGAAGATGCTTCGATTGTTAAAACTAAGGGTTCAATTATCGCAACAGCATTTTCAATGGAACTATTGGGTGATATGACAATGGTTTCAGTTAAGGCTGGAGGTGCATTGGTTTCTTTTAAGTCTGATAAAAACTACTTTACTGAAATTGGCTCTGAAGTGAGGGCAAGCATACCTTCAAATTTATGCCTACTTTTTGATCCTAAAACTGGAGAAATGCTTGAAAATTAAAACTGGAGATTTAAAAAATGAGTTATAACGAGCAATCTACAAAAACACTTGCTGTTGTTAGGGCTATGGAAGATGCCTTAGCTGCTAATTCTAATAATATGGAAAAGCATTTTCATAAAGATTTTCGTTGGATGGGCAATCAGGGTTGTGGGACTAAGAAAAGTTTAGAAGAGTTTCGTAATAATTGGCAGCTACCTCTCAGGGCTGCTTTCTCTGATCGAATTTATAATACCGACAAGTTTTTAGTAGATGGTGAGTGGGCATCTTGCTTCGGTCATATTGATGCAGTTCATAGTGGAGAATTCATGGGCATTGAGCCTACGAATAAGCGCGTAAAAATTCACTACACAGATTTTTGGGAAGTTAAGGATGGACTCATAATAGACAATTGGGTAACTGTTGACTTTCCAAGTATTCTTTCACAACTTGGCGTTGATGTTTTTAATGGTCTAGGCTGGGAGGCTTATGATCGAGGTGAGATGGCTCCCGCAAAGCCAAATTAATTGGAGATATTATGGCGATAACATATTTAAAAAAAGGTAAGACAGATGCTGCTAAGGCCATCGATGATGCTGAAGTTAGTGAAATTGTAAAAAATACTTTAAAGTCCATAGAGGATAGAGGAGATGCGGCAGTTAGAGAGTTTGCAGAAAAGTTTGATAATTACACTCCAAATTCTTTCAAATTAAGTCAGTCTGAGATTGATAGTTTAATTCAACAAGTATCGTCTCAAGATCTTGAGGATATTAAGTTTGCTCAAGAGCAGGTTCGAAACTTTGCCCAAGCGCAGAGAGATTCTATGAAGGATATAGAGGTTGAAACTATGCCTGGCGTTATCTTAGGACATAAAAATATTCCTGTTCAATCAGTTGGATGTTATATCCCAGCGGGAAAGTTCCCAATGGTTGCCTCAGCGCATATGTCGGTTGTAACTGCTAGTGTTGCAAAGGTTCCAAGAATTATTGCTTGCACGCCTCCATATAAGGGCACTCCAAATCCTGCAGTTATTGCAGCAATGCATTTTGGTGGTGCTCATGAAATATATGTCATAGGAGGCATTCAGGCTGTTGGAGCCATGGCTCTTGGTACTGAAACAATTGACCCAGTTGATATGCTTGTTGGTCCTGGAAACGCATTCGTTGCTGAATCTAAAAGGCAATTATTTGGTAAGGTTGGAATTGATTTATTTGCCGGACCAACTGAAACTATGGTGATAGCAGATGATACAGTTGATGCTGAATTGTGTGCAACAGATTTGTTAGGCCAGGCTGAGCATGGATATAACTCGCCAGCTGTTTTGGTAACTAATAACAAAAATTTGGCAGAAGAGACAATCTCGGAGATAGCTAGAATTTTAACTATTCTTCCAACAGCAGAAACTGCTTCCGTTAGTTGGGAGGAGTATGGTGAAATAATTCTTTGTGATAGCTATGATGAGATGTTAGATGTTGCTAATGAGATTGCATCTGAACATGTCCAGGTTATGACTGATCGTGATGATTGGTTTTTAGAAAATATGCATTCTTATGGGGCTCTCTTTTTAGGTCCAAGAACAAACGTTTCTAATGGTGACAAAGTCATTGGAACCAACCATACTTTGCCAACCAAAAAAGCAGGTCGTTATACTGGTGGACTTTGGGTTGGTAAGTACCTTAAAACTCACAGTTATCAAAAAATTACAACAGATGAAGCAGCTGTAAAGATTGGTAGATATTGTTCTCGACTATGCATGCTTGAGTCATTTGTTGGTCATGCAGAGCAAGCCAACATGAGAGTAAGGCGATATGGTGGAGAGGATGTACCTTATGGGAAGGCAGCTCAGTAGTGCATAGAATTAATTATCTTAAGGAGCTAATAAAGCCTCTAAGATTAAGTATGTACAGTTTTAGTGAAGTTGAAGTTCGAAGAAATCTTGACGCCTTATTTCATGAAGAAGTTACTATTCATCTATCTCATCCTTTTGGGGATATATCAGGCCCAACTAATTTTTATAACCAGGCGCTTAAGCCGCTATTTGAATCAATGCCAGACCTAGAAAGGCGGGATTATATTGTTATCGCTGGAAAAACAGAAAAGGATTTAGAGTGGGTTGGATGCGCTGGCTTTTATAATGGTGCATTCTTAAAGCCTTTTTTAGATATACCACCAACAGGCCATATAGCGCATATGCGATTTCATGAGTTTTATTGCTTTCAGGGTGACAAAATAATAGAAGTTCAGGCTTTATGGGATATTCCAGAACTAATGATGCAATCAGGCTCTTGGCCAATGGCTCCATCACTTGGAAGAGAATGGTGTGTTCCAGGTCCAGCAACGATGGATGGTATTTCAGATAAGCCTTATGATTCAGAAAAAAGCAACTCTTCAATGGAGCATGTTTTAGGAATGGCTGATGCTATGAAAAAGCACCCGTCCCAGGGTGGCCCTGAGATTATGAAAATGGATTACTATTGGCATCCAAAAATGAATTGGTATGGGCCATCTTCTATAGGAAGTGGAAGAGGGGTTGAAGGTTTTAGAAACTGGCATCAAATTCCATTTTTGAACGCTATGCCAGATAGGGGAAAGGATACAACCTATAGCAAGAGAGATGGATGGGGAGAAAAAGTAGGTTACCACTTTTTTGGAGATGGAGATTATGTAGCTGTAACTGGCTGGCCTAATATGAAACAAACCCTTACCCATGATGGTTGGATGGGTATGGCCCCAACTAACAAAGAAGTTTTTCTTCGCTCACTTGATTTCTGGAGACTGGAAGAAGGAAAAATAAGAGAGAACTGGGTAATGCTTGATATCCTTGATATTTATAATCAAATGGGTATCGATGTACTTGGTAGATTAAGAGAATTTAATAAAGCAAGAAATATGAAAGGATATTGAGTGTGAAACTTCCAACTACACCATCGTTTAGACTAGATAACAAGACTGCTTTAATTACAGGAGCTTCATCTGGTATTGGTCTAGGTTGTGCAATAGCCTTAGCTGAAGCAGGTGCACATGTAGTTGTTTCAGCTCGAAGTATTGATAAACTTAATTCAGTTGTTGATGCAATTAAAGCTAAAGGATTAAGCGCTGAAGCAATGGTGATGGATGTTGCTGATACAAATTTAGTTCAAGAAATTATTGGCAGTAAAGGTACGTTCGACATCTTAGTAAATAGTGCTGGTTTAGGAAGGCACTCGCCCTCTAAAGATACATCAATAGAAGATTTTGATGCGGTAATGAATGTTAATCTTCGTGGTGCTTACTTTGTGACTCAGGCAGTAGCAAATGGATTAATAAAAGCAAAAAAAACTGGCTCATTAATCAATATTTCTTCTCAAATGGGACATGTTGGTGGAATTGACAGAGCAGTTTATTCAGCATCAAAACATGCAGTTGAAGGATTTACAAAGGCTATGGCTATTGAGTGGGGCCCTCATCAAATTAGGGTCAATACAATCTGTCCAACATTTATAAGAACCCCCCTTACGCAATCTACTTTTGATAATCCTGATCGCAAAGAGTGGATTGAAAGCAAAATAAAAATTGGCCGAATTGGGGAAGTGGAAGATATTATGGGTGCGGTTGTATTTTTGGCCTCTGATGCTTCATCAATGGTCACTGGATCTGCCCTTATGGTTGATGGAGGCTGGACTGCTGACTAATGTTAAATAAAAAAGTCACGTCATTAGAAGTAGCAAAATTAGCTGGCGTTAGTCAGTCTGCAGTATCTCGCGTTTTTACACCTGGCGCCTCATCCTCTAAAAAGACTAATGTGTTAGTTCGAAAAGCTGCTTTGGATCTTGGTTATAGGCCTAATATATTGGCTCGATCACTCATTACTGGAAAGACAAAAATTATAGGGCTTGTTGTTGCCTACTTAGACAATTACTTTTATCCTGAGGCCTTAGAACTTTTATCGGGGGCGCTTCAAAAAAATGGTTATCACGTATTGATCTTTATGGCGACTAACACCTCAGGAAATATTGACAACGTAGTGGAAGAAATTCTTGACTATCAGGTCGATGGAATAATTGCAGCATCTGTTGGTATGTCTACAAATCTGGCATCAAGATGTTCTGATGCCGGCGTTCCTGTTGTGTTATTTAATCGTACTCAAGATGATAAAAGGCTTTCAGCAGTTACCTCTGATAATGAACTTGGAGGGCAAAAGATTGCTAAATTTCTTTGTGCCAACGGCCATAAACGCATCGGCTACATAGCTGGATGGGAAGGAGCCTCGACTCAAAGAGATAGAGAAAAAGGCTTTACTGATGAGCTTAAAAAAAATGGACAAAATATTTTTGCTCGAGAAGTTGGTAACTTTAACCTAGACGAAGCACGTCAAGCAGCGCGAAAAATGTTTACAGCAAAAGAAATACCAGATGCAGTTTTTGTTGTTAATGATCATATGGCATTTGCAGTAATGGA
>CAJQSO010000018.1 GCA_905614365.1 uncultured Candidatus Thioglobus sp. | reverse complement strand
AGCCTCTAAAAGACTATCTTGATAGGCAGCTGTCGATGCCGCTGCAGCAGCTTTATCATCTGCTAGTTTTTGTTGGAAGGCATCCAGTGAAGCTTGTCTTGCTATTTCAACTTCTTTTTCTTGGAGTAAAAGTTTAGCTAAAAGGTCAGCTTCAAATGCTGCAAGCTCTGCATCAAGTATTGCAGCTTTTTCAGCCTCAGCTATTGCAGTAGAGGTAGCTTTATCATTCTGAAGTTCATAATAAACTAAACCAATTAATCCAATAGATATTGCTAACAGTAGTAGAATTTTTTTCATTCAAGTAGTTTAGTTTAATCTGAGGTTAAACACTACATATTTATTTATTAATAACTCTACTTTTAAAGACCAATACATAATTAATATTATCACTCTGACTTGTATAATGCTGTTTATATATCTATCCCAAAGAATTGTATGAAAACTGAATCATCAGGAAAGGTTTTATTTAATGAAGAGTGTAGTATCTGCAATTTTGAAATTAAGCACTATAAAAAACGCTCACAGCTAGAATATGAAAATTGTAGTCAGAAGGGTGATAAATATTTAAAAGCCCTTTACGTGGAATTTCCAGATGGCACTGAAATAAAAGGCGTTGAAGCATTTATCTATGTATGGAGTAATACCAAAGGCTATAACTGGCTTGCAAGATTTGTAAGCACCCCAGTAGTCTTTACTTTTGCTAAACTTGTATATGCTTTTCTTGCATTTATACTGTATTGGCGATTTAAGCTCTTTAATCAAAAATCTAAAAGTAATGCCCTCTAGCAGCATCAATTAAGCCATAAATATGCAAAATAACTCTACAGCCCTTTCTCACAAGAGAGTTTTAGGCGTGGCTATTCCAATAGTATTGGCTAACGCCACGATCCCCATTTTAGGCGCAGTAGATACTGCAGTTGTAGGACAATTGGGCTTAGCTGTTCCTATTGGCGCTGTTGGAATTGGCGCAATTATTATCACAGCAATATACTGGCTATTTGGTTTCTTGCGAATGGGCACAACAGGCCTTACTGCACAGGCAATCGGTTCTGGTGATAAATCTGAAACTTCTGCTTTATTGGTAAGAGGAATCATTATTGGAGTGGTTGCTGGCTTGATACTAATTGTTACCCAAGTGCCTGTATTTTTAGGAGCTCTCCAACTATCTCCAGCCTCTATCGAGGTAGAAGACTTAGCTCAAAAATATCTACAGATTAGGGTTTATAGCGCACCCGCTGCTATTGCTCTTTTTGGTATTACTGGATGGCTTATTGCTAAAGAAAAAACTCGTGCAGTTCTGCTGCTTCAGCTGGTATTAAATGGAATTAATATTATATTGGATTTAGTATTTGTTTTAAAGCTTGGATGGGGCGTTGAAGGGGTTGCTATTGCAACTCTGATAGCCGAATGGTCAGGCCTTATATTTGGTCTATGGCTTGTAAGAGAGGGTTTCAATAACAGCTACTGGAAGAATTGGGCTCAGATATTTGATAGAGTTCGCCTAGTGCAGATGGCCAAAGTAAATGGCGATATAATGATTCGCTCAATTTTGCTAGAGATTGGTTTTGTTAGCTTTTTGTTTCTAGGCTCAAGTTTTAATGATGCGACGCTTGCAGCCAACCAGATATTGATTCAATTTTTAAGCATTACTGTTCACGCGCTTGATGGGTTCGCCTTTGCAGCAGAGACTTTAGTAGGTCAAGCTCTTGGCGCTAAGAATAGACCTCTTTTTCGAAGAGCAGTGGTGATGACAAGTCAGTGGGGTCTTGGAACAGTGATTCTAATGGCGCTTTCATTTTTTGTTTTTGGTAATAGTATTATTAACATCATGACAACTGCAGAGGATGTAAGGACTGTTAGTTATGAATATTTGCCTTGGATGGTTGCTGCGCCTTTAGCAGGAGTTGCTGCGTGGATGTTAGATGGTATCTTTATCGGGGCTACTCGAACGGCTGATATGCGCAATATGATGTTTATTTCTTTTTGTGTGTATTTGATTGCATTAGCCATTTTGTTGCCTATTTATGGTAATCATGGGCTTTGGGCTTCATTGATTATATTTTCAATAGCAAGAGGAGTTACACTGGGATTTAAATATCCAGCTCTAGAAGCATCTGCAGATTTAAAATAATATACAGTTAGTCTAAGTAGCCAAACTTACCGCTATTAAAGTCACTAATTGTTTGCTTTATCTCTTCATTGGTATTCATAACGAATGGTCCATATGACGCAATAGGCTCATCTAAAGGCTCACCGCTTAGAACAAGAATGGTTGTATCCTCATCTGCTCTAACTGTGAACTCTTTACCATCATTTTCAAAAAGTACAAAGTGGTTCGCAGGTGCTTTTTCAATATTATTAATGGTGATACTACCTTTAATAACTAAGAGGCCAGTATTGTGATTTTTATCAAAACTAAAGCTAGTTCCTTTGCCTTTATTAAGATGAACATTAAAAAGACTTAAGGGGCTAAATGTAGAGGCAGGGCCCTTATCTTTTTCAAATTCTCCAGCAATAATGTCAATTGATCCTACGTTATTTTCTAGTGCAACTTTAGTGAGATCATTCTTGTTAAGATTTTGATATTTAGGGTTTGTCATTTTATCTTTAGCGGGTAAGTTAACCCAGAGCTGAACCATCTGCATTTCACCACCTTTTTTACCAAAGTTTTTCTCGTGATATTCCTTATGAAGAATGCCAGAACCTGAAGTCATCCACTGGACATCTCCCTCACCAATAATTCCGCCACCGCCGCTACTATCATGATGCTCAACCTTTCCTTTGTAGGCAATCGTGACTGTCTCAATTCCCCTGTGAGGATGAGAACCAACCCCTCTTGGGGCTCCATTATTTGGTGGAAAGTAATGAGTTGGGCCATAGTCCATCAATAGAAATGGGCTCATACGTTTCATAGTAAGAGGCTCTTCTCTACCTAGAATTCCATGCACCCTAAAACCATCCCCTACAAAATGAAGATTTCCTGGGGCTATTACTGCTTCTATTGATCTGAATGACATTGTATTTAGTGATAATCTTAAAGGATAAAATTATAGATACATTTTATTAATTTCTCTATTTATTTATTTAAAACACTGTGTTTTTAAATTTCTAATTACATGTATAGTTTGAAGCATGAATCTTAAAAGTATTTGTCTTATTCTTTCACTATCCTTGATACTTATTAGTTGTGGTGGAAGAGGTGGTTCTGCTGCTATTGTGAGAACGCTACCCTCAATAACATTAGCAACATCACATACAATATTGACTGAAACTTCAGCCACAGAAATTACAATAACAGCAGCGTCTTCAGTAATACCGTTATCAGATATTACGGTAACTTTGGCGACAACAGGAACTGGATCTGATGGAACAGACTACTCTGTTTTAGACGGAACAACTATTACTATCTCTGCAGGTTTAATGACAGGCACTAAAACGTTTACTATGACTGATGATTCTGTTTATGAAGATGATGAGACCATAGTTGTTGCAATCTCTGGCGTCTCAGGTGATGGTGCAACAGAGTTGGGAGTTCAAAGTGTAAATATAACTATCAGTGATAATGAATCTGCACCAACAGTTTCAATAAGTTCAAGTGCTTCAAGTGTTTATGATAACGGCTCAAATTTAACACTCACTGCCACATCAACTCAGTTAGCTGATGAGGCTATTACGGTTGTAATTGGAACATCAGGCACAGCAACTGAAGGAACAGATTATGCTAATATTTCCAATATAACTATTGCTGCAGGATCAACTACTGGAACAACCACATTCAACCCAACTTCAGATACTGTAAATGAGGGTAGTGAGACCGCTACAATTGCTATTTCTAGCACATCTGGCGCAGGCTCTTCTGCAAGTGGAACAACATCTGTAAATATAACTATTAATGAGTATGCCTTAAGGACTGGAACTGCCTTTACTGAGGGTAGTGCTTCTGAACAGAATACTATCAAAAATAGGGCTACATGGACGGCAATTGAAGCTGGTGGGGCAACCCATCCTTATGAGCAAATGGGCCTTCATAAAGTACAATCATTTTCATCAGGTGGAGTTTCTTTAACTGGAGTTGGTGAAACAATTCATATAGCTGATTTCTACTGTGATATTAATCATGATATTTATAATAATAAAACAATAACAAATCTAGATGATGGAGGCTCAGGAGAAAGTACTTTTGGATCGGCTACTTCTAGTAATAATCATTGTCAAGGCGTTGCTATGTTTGCTGCTGGCGATGTTAGCGCTAGAAGCGGTGTTGCTCCAGATGCAGATTTGATTTTGTCAAGTATTCCAGATTTTGAAGGATCTAATGAAGGAGATGATTATGCTGCAGATTTAGATGCTGCAAAAGCGGCAGGTGCAATAGCCTCTAACCAGAGTTGGGGTTATAACGCTGGAGGTTCGAGCTATAATATTTCTGAATTTAAATCTTATATATCTAGTAATGGATTATCTAATGCAGAAGGTTTAGCAGTTTTAATGCATGGCTCGTCCTCAGGCCAAGATTTAACAGATGCAAATACTTACGTTACAGCATTAAATAATTTTGAAAATTCTGGAGTTATGGTTTGGGCAGCAGCCAATGATACGGATGAGTCAGATGCAAATGCTATGGCTGCATTACCAGAGTTATTTCCTGATCTTGGAGAGGCGTGGCTAGTTGCAAATGTTGTTCAATATACTGGCGACTCAGATTTATCAAATGCCACTTCTTCAGAATTTACGCTAAAAGGAAATAAATGTGGCTCAACAAAAGAGTACTGCTTATCAGTTGATGGATGGGATGTATACGCAGCAACATATGTTGATAGTGGAACCAGTAAGTACAATACTAGTAGAACTTCTTACGGATCATCATGGTCAGCGCCAATGGTTTCTGGAGGAGTGGCATTAATGGCACAAGCTTTTCCTAATCATACGCCTGAACAATTAGTAGATAGAATATTGGCTTCAGCTAATAATGTATGGTTTACACCTGAAGGTAATACTACCTTTACTACTCATGGCAATAGTATCACCCACGGCTATCACTCAACCTGGGGCCAGGGAGTGCCAGATTTTTATGCAGCACTCAGTCCAATAACCTCTAATGGAAACCCTGCTTCAATGGCTTTATATATGGGTAATTCAATTCAATCAAGTAAGGCTGTTGATCTGAGTTCTTCATTTATAACCCCATCTTCTTCATTTGGTAATGCAATTTCTCAAGGCATGATTGGTGAGATTGGGTATGCCTATGATGCATTAAGTGGTGGCTTTAAGTATGACATGTCAACAAGAGTAAATATGACAGATAATAAAGCACCAACTATCAGTTTATCCTCTGAGTTGTCTAAGTTGGATAATCAACTAAAATTAGGTAATAATGCAGACTGGAAGCAAAATTTTAGTAAGGTCTTATCCACACTATCTAAAACAGACACATTGGAAACCAATGTGACTCTAGGCTCAAGTTCAATTCCAGTTCAAAGTTTCTTTGGCTCAAATTCAGATTCAGAAGTCATCCTCTCAGATTTTCAAGCACCATATCTTGAGGCAGGAGAGGGCGGGATAGGATTGAGTGCAAACTATCAACTGGGTAAATCTCGCCTCTTGATAGGTGCTACAACACCTATCCTAATTAATAATCTAACAGGTGATAAAGTTGGCTTAAGAAAATCTCTGATTGCTTCATTAGAGTATGGTAATCCATCAGAGACATCATTTACTTTGATGACTGGTATTACTCAAGATGAAGATAGTCTATTGGGATCAACAGGTAATGATGCGTATTCAATGTTAGGTTCAAAGTCAAATACAACTTTCACTGCTATTAAAGCTCAGAGTTACTTTACTAATGACTTAACCCTAACTGGAATAGCTACTGCAGCTAGAACTGAGATGTCAAGTCCAACGGATAGTTTCATAAATTCTGCGAGTAATGTTAAATCTTCGAGTGTGAGTTTAATTGCTACCAAGAAAAATATAACGAGTGATGATAGTTTTTCTTTATCTGTTAGTCAGCCTAATAGAGTAAATGACGGAGCAATGTCAATTCGCCTGTCTAATTTAGCAGAATCTGATGGAGGTCTTTCTTATCGAGATAGTAATATTGATTTATCACCTACAGGAAGGCAAATAGTTTATGGACTTTCATACCGAAAAGATCTAGATAAGAGTACTGGTTTTTCAGTGAAGCATCTTCTAACAAGGAACTTAAATCACAATCAAGGCTCTGCATTAGCTAGT
>CAJQSO010000017.1 GCA_905614365.1 uncultured Candidatus Thioglobus sp. | reverse complement strand
ATAAGTTAAGAACAGGTATTACTAACTATCAAAATAGTTACAAAAGCTAGTTTATAAATTATAAAAATTAATACAGGAAAATTAAAATGATAATTGGAGTTCCAAAAGAAATTAAAAACCATGAATATAGAGTTGGTTTAACGCCTAGAAGTGTAAAGGAGTTTGTTAGTCATGGCCACAAGGTTTTAGTTGAAACTAATGCAGGTATTGGTATCGGTGCAAGTGATGACGAGTATTCAAGTCATGGTGCTGAAATTATATCTACAGCTAAAGAAGTTTTTGCAACAGCGGATATGATTGTTAAAGTTAAAGAGCCTCAAGCTATAGAAATTGCAATGCTTAGAGAAGGTCAAATTCTTTATACATATCTTCACCTTGCGCCAGATCCTGAGCAAACAAAAGGACTTGTAGAGAGTGGCGCTATTTGTATCGCTTATGAGACAGTTACTTCGCCTAGAGGTGGTTTACCATTATTGGCTCCTATGTCAAAAGTTGCAGGAAGAATGGCTGTCCAGGCAGGCGCACACTTTCTAGAGCAACCAAATGGTGGAATGGGGGCTTTGCTTGGAGGTGTTCCAGGAGTAGACCCTTTAAATGTTGTTATTTTAGGTGGCGGTGTTGTTGGCGCTCATGCCGCTCATATGGCAGTTGGAATGGGTGCAGATGTTTGGGTTTTAGATAATAATCCTGACACATTAGAGCAACATTGGCAGCAATTTGGTAGAAGCACGAATACTGTATTCTCAACCAAAAGCTCAGTAGAGGAATATGTATTGCAAGCTGACTTAGTTATTGGTGGTGTATTGATTCCTGGCGCCGAAGCGCCAAAATTAGTAACCAGAGAAATGATTAAGGCTATGAAGCCTGGATCAGTCATTGTGGATGTTGCGATTGATCAAGGTGGTTGCTTTGAAACTTCTAAGGCAACTACTCATGCAGATCCAACTTACATAATTGATGAAGTAGTTCACTACTGTGTTGCAAATATGCCTGGTGGAGTTCCAAAAACATCAACCTATGCACTAAATAATGTAACACTTCCATTTGGTCTTAGTATTGCAAACAAAGGTGTTAAGCAAGCTTTATTAGATGATGAGCATCTAAGAGCTGGACTAAACGTACATAGTGGTCAAGTAACTTGTCCTGAGGTGGCTCATGACCTAGGTTATGATTATGTTTCAGCGCTTGACATGCTAAATAAATAAATTAAAAAGGAGAACTATAAAATGGCAAAAATGACTTCGAGTGAGGCTTTTGTTGAAACAATGGTCGCTAATGATGTAACCGATATCTTTGGTATTATGGGTTCAGCGTTTATGGATGCAATGGATATCTTTGAGCCAGCTGGTATTAGATTTATACCTGTAGTTCATGAGCAAGGTGGTGCACACATGGCGGATGGATATTCAAGAGTAAGTGGAAGGCATGGTGTTGTCATCGGTCAAAACGGCCCCGGTATTTCTAACTGCGTAACAGCTATTGCAGCTGCATACTGGGCGCACAGTCCAGTTGTAATTGTTACGCCTGAAGCTGGAACGATGGGAATGGGCTTAGGTGGATTTCAAGAAGCTAATCAACTACCAATGTTTCAAGAATTTACTAAATATCAGGGCCATGTTGTTAACCCAATGAGAATGGCAGAATTCACTGGTCGCTGTTTTGATAGAGCGATGAGTGAAATGGCTCCAACTCAGTTAAATATTCCTAGAGATTACTTTTATGCAGATGGTGATTTCACTATCCCTACTCCTCGTCGAGTTGATAGAGGTTCGGGCGGTGAAGATAGCTTAAACGAAGCTGTTGCTTTAATTGGTAAAGCTAAGTTTCCAGTTATTGTTTCTGGCGGTGGTGTAGTTATGGCAGATGGTGTTGACGAATGTGTAGCTTTAGCTGACCGTTTAGGTGCGCCAGTTGTAAATAGCTATCTCCACAATGATTCATTTCCTGCAAGTCATGCTCTTTGGTGTGGCCCTTTGGGATATCAAGGCTCAAAAGCTGCAATGAAGTTAATTGCAAAAGCAGATGTAGTTATTGCATTAGGAACTCGTTTAGGTCCATTTGGAACGTTACCTCAACATGGTATGGATTACTGGCCTAAAGATGCTCAAATTATTCAAATTGATGCAGATCACAAAATGCTTGGATTGGTCAAGCCAATTAATGTTGGTATTTGTGGAGATGCTAAAGCAGTTGCAAGTATTCTTTGTAAAAAATTGGTATCTGAAACTCTTGATTGTGATTCTTCTAAAGCGAATAGAGCTGCAATTATTGCAGATGAAAAAGCTTCTTGGGAATTAGAACTTGATGAGTGGATTCATGAAACTGATTCATATAGCATGGATATGCTTGCAAATAAAGAAGAAGGCTGGCTTCATCCTAGACAAGTATTACGTGAACTTGAAAAGGCAATGCCTGAAGATGTTATGGTGTCGACTGATATTGGAAATATAAACTCAGTTGCTAATAGCTACCTGCGTTTTGAGAAGCCTCGTAGTTTTTTTGCAGCGATGAGTTTTGGTAATTGTGGTTACGCTTTTCCAACAATTATTGGTGCTAAAGCTGCTGCGCAGCATAGACCTGCTGTTTCTTATGCGGGAGATGGTGCTTGGGCGATGAGTATGGTTGAAACAATGACGTGTGTTCGTCATGATATTCCTGTTACAGCTGTTGTATTTCATAATCGTCATTGGGGTGCTGAAAAGAAAAACCAAGTGGATTTTTATGACAGACGTTTTATAGCAGCTGAGCTTACGGACCAGCATTTTGTTAATATTGCAGAATCAATGGGCGCTGAAGGGATACGTGTGGACAAACTTGAAGATGTTGGCCCTGCGCTTAAAAAAGCGATTGATATGCAGATGAACGAAAGAAAAACGACAATTATAGAAATTATGTGTTCTAGAGAGTTGGGTGACCCGTTCAGAAAAGATGCACTAAGTAAGCCAGTTAGGCATTTAGAAAAGTATAAAGACTTTGGTGAAAAATCACCTCATCGTTAAGTACTAACTATTAATCCTTCAGAGTGGTATATTACCCCGTTCTGAAGGAATTTTTTTTAAGTACTATGAGCGAAAAAGCGATAACACCATCCGATATTCATCAATATTGGTTCTCAGAAAAAAGTAAACAACACTGGTTCTCATCCACCCCTGAAATAGATAATGAAATCAGGCGGCGCTATGAAAATCTATGGGAGAGTATATCTTCAGGTGGGTTTATGGATTGGCGTGATACTGCTGAAGGCTCAGTAGCTCTAATAATCATTCTAGACCAGTTTCCTTTGAACATGTTTAGAGGTCAGGCAAAAAGCTTTAAAACGGAAGATATGGCTGTTGAGGTTGCTTTAAATGCAGTTAATAATGGCTGCGATGAAGAGTTAAGTGATGAAAAATTGCTTTTTCTTTTTATGCCTCTTATGCATAGTGAAAATATAGACCATCAAAATTTACAAGTATATTTATTTCAAAAATATAACTTTAACTTAGAGTTTTCTAAACATCATAGAGATATTATCAAAAAGTTTGGTCGTTTTCCTCATAGAAATGAAATATTTGGGCGAATGAGCACCATGGAGGAGCTTGACTATCTTCTTTCAGATAATGCTTTTAGAGGTTAGATTTCATAATGATTACAAATAATATAAAGGAGTCCATGAGTGGAAGGTAATAAAATTGAGAATCACGATGGTGAATTCATTGGAACAAGTAAAGAAGAAATATTAGATGGCATTAATACATTTAATATAGATGAAGAGCACTATCCACAGTTTCCTGTTGAACTCTGGAAAGATGTGGATATTATCTTTGGCTGTTTAAAGGCAGAGCATATTATTGATCAGGTCTTTGAGTCAGCAGATGAGTCTTTATGGGTTAATAGAGAGTTTGTTCTTAATACATTAGATAAGCAGTGGTATTACCCAAATATTTCAAGACAGTTTAAAGACAATGGGTTTGAATACTTTGACTATATTCACGAGTCTTTAAGAGGAGATAAAAAGATTATCTCTCTTGTAGATAAATTAAGAAAACACAGCAAAGAATTTGATGACTAAATTTATTAATCGCTCTATATAGAAAGGCTGCAGGTAATTAGTTGAATCTCAAATCCTCCATCATATTTATTACTTATTAGCTTCAAGAAACTTACGTCTGTATTTTATTAAGATTGCTTCCGTATAGCCACTAGGCTGACTCGCTCCTTCAAAAGCTAGAGCAATTGATGCTTTGTATGCAAAACTGTCATAATTTGGCGCAAGTGGAAGGTAGCTTGGGTCATACTTATTCTGATCGTCAACGATAACAGACATTTCTTCAAATGCTTTATTTACTTCATCTTTTGAGCACATCCCATGATGAAGCCAGTTAGCCATATGTTGCGAGGATATCCTAAGGGTTGCGCGGTCTTCCATAAGCCCAACATGGTTAATATCTTGAACCTTAGAACAACCAATACCTTGGTTAATCCACTTAACAACATAACCTAATATACTTTGCGCATTATTGTTTATTTCGTTGATGATTTTCTCTTTAGGCATTTGTTCTTCAATCTTTAAGAAAGGAATTACAAGCAAGTCATCTTGGTTTGGGTGTTGTTGATTTGCTAGAAGCTCTTTTTGCTTATGAAACACATCAAAGCGATGATAATGCGTTGCATGTAAAGTCGCTGCGGTTGGAGATGGGACCCATGAGCAGCTTGCGCCAGCCTCTAAATGAACCATTTTATTATCAAGCATTTGCCGCATTTGATCTGGCTGAGCCCACATTCCTTTTCCAATTTGAGCTTTTTTAAAGAATCCACAATCAAGACCAGTACTTACATTGTTTGGTTCATATGCTGAATACCAAGCCTCTTCTTTTATAAGATCTTTACACCGCATTGGGCCAGCCATCATAGACGTATGAATCTCATCACCTGTGCGATCTAAAAATCCGGTATTTATGAAAATAATACGGCTTTTTGCTTCATGAATACACGCTTTAAGATTAAGAGTGGTTCTTCTTTCTTCATCCATTACACCTATTTTGAGCGTGTTAGTTTTTAGAGATAGGGCTTTTTCAACAAGTTCGAATAACTGCATTGTAAATTTTACTTCTTCAGGCCCATGCAATTTAGGCTTAACAATATAGAGACTTCCTTTTTTTGAATTCGCTTTAATTTTAATATCGTGAAGCGCAATAAGTGAAGTTACCATTGCGTCTAATATCCCCTCAGGAATTGGTGAGTCATCAAGATTACGAACAATTTCTGTCATCATATGAATGCCAACATTACGAACTAGAGTAAGGCTTGTTCCAGCTAAGCTGAATTTATCCCCATTTATGTCAGTACAAACTTTGTCATCATTTAATGAGCGAGTAACGGTTTGACCGCCTTTGGTAAATGTCGTGCTAAGTTCACGCTTCATTAAGCCTAAGTAGTTGCGATATGCATGAATTTTTTCCGCATTTGAAACCGTAGAAGCTGAGTCTTCAAAATCAACAATAGTTGTTATTGCGGACTCAAGAATGACATCAAAAATACCACTCTTATGTAAACTTCTTTCTTGATCACAAACCACCTCAAGATGAAGGTTGTTATTTTTAAGCAATATATGCCCATCCTCAGTTAATCCTATATATTTTTCTGGATTAATTAAGGTCGCTAATTCACCATCATTTAGGTTGAATATTAAAGCCCCAGAGTATTTAACTTGAGAGGTAATTTGCCTATAGGAAGCTCCTTTGAGGGGCGCAATTTCATCAAGAAAGTCACAGGCAAGTTCAGCAGTTCGATTAACGCGCTGAAGGTTGTGCGCAAAAGACGTGCTCATACTGCCTTTGTTTGGAATTACATTAGTGCCGTAAAGAGAGTCAAATAAACTTCCCCAGCGTGCATTCACCGCATTAAGCACAAAGCGCTGATTAGTAATAGGAACAACAAGCTGAGGACCAGCAATTTGAGAAATCTCATCATCTACTTCCTCAACATCAATTGAAAATTTATCAGGCACTGGACTAATGTATTCAATGTCCTCTAAAAATTTCTTGTAACTCTGAAGATCAATTCTTTTATTTTCACTATGCCACTGATCAATTTTTGATTGCAGTAAATCTCTTTTTTCAAGAAGAGCTGTGTTCTTTTCCTGAAGCTCGTTTAAAACTTGAGAGAGGGATTTAAAGAAGTCTTTTGCTGAAATATTCAATCCATCACAAACCTCTTTTTCAATGAAGCTAAAAAAAGTATTATCTACTTGAATCTTATTAATTATTTGTCTATCACTGCTCATTAATTTACCTTATTTTTAGTAACTATTACGCCATCTTCATCGGCGTAAATGTATTCATTTAGAATAAATTTTACATTTGAAAAAGATACATTTAAATTTCTTTTCCCAATTCCTTTTTTAACACTTTTTAATGGGCAAACGCCAAGCGCTCGAATACCAATTGGCATTAAATTTATAGCTACTGAATCTCTAATTAATCCGAAGACAATAATTCCTTCCCATTCATTTTTGATTGCATCAGTTACTCTTTTATCACCTAGCATTGCGCACTTCATAGAGCCGCCTGCATCTATAACTAATACTGATCCTTTGCCATTACTGTTTAAAGCTTCCTCAACTAGAGAGTTATCCTCATAACATTTAACAGTAACAATATGACCTGAAAATGATTTTTTTAACCCAAAACTCTTATATACCGGCTCTAGGTACTGGATATTCGGATGGAGCTTATCGGAAATATCACATGTCGATAGTGTCATCAGTTTCTCCATATATTTCACTCATACGTTTTTCTGATCCATATGGATAGTAATCCATCACGCCATTAGTTTTAATTTTTTCTTGTATTGAAATCCAGTAGTCTGCATCAAGAAGTTTTTTATAATTTCTGTTAAATACTTCTTTCATATAGGGGTTTGGAAGAATGAAATATCTAAATTCTTCTGGAAAGACGTCATTCTGACCAACGTAGTACCACGGCTCAGAAGCTAGCTCTTGCTCATAGGTCTTGGATTCAGGAATCTTTTTAAAGACTGGAGTGCTCATTAAGGTAATTTCATCATAGTCATAAAAGACCACTCTATTCTGACGAGTTACTCCAAAATTTTTTGTTAGCATATCGCCTGGAAAAATATTTGAGTTAATTAGCTCATCTATTGCTTTACCATAATCATTAATTATATTTGTTTGCTGCTCTTTGTTTGCAGTTTCAAGGTACATGTTTAGTGGGGTCATTTTATTTTCAATATACATATGTTTAATGATTAATAAATCTCCCTCAATCTCAATGTTTGAGCCTGCTTTTTTCTTTAACTCTGTTAATAATTCGTCATCGATATCTTTTAATGGGAATGCAACATTTGAAAACTCCCACGTATCTGCTAATCTCCCTATTCTTACGTGGTTTTTAACGAAGTAGTACCTGTCCTTAACCATCTCTTTTGTGCCCATTTTAGGAGGCGCAAATTGATCGTTGATAATTTTGAATACATACGGATACATTGGAAAAGTAAAGACAGACATAACCATGCCTTTTATGCCAGGCGCAATTATTAACTTCTCACTAGTAATTTTTGAGTACTTTAAAAAATGTCGATACAGTAAAGTTTTGCCTTGTTTATGAAGCCCAATGGCGCTATATAGAACTGCCCTAGTTTTTCCTGGCAAGATCTCTTTTAAATATTCAACAATTGCAGAAGGGTAATCTGTTGTAATAAAAAAGTATGATCTTGAAAAACTAAAGACAACGGATATCCCTCCAATTTCAGTTAAAAGACTATCAACATATAATCCTTTCTTTTCGTCATTCAATAGAGCAATAAGGAGTGGCGTATCTGAGTGGAGCTGGGAGACAATTTTCCCTACAATATAGGCGCATTTTCCTCTGATAAAAGGGGTACTAATAACTTGAATCTCAAAAACTTCAGAGTCTAGTCGCGGTATTTGGCTATAAAGCTGTTCTTTCAATCTCTGGATATCTTGGCTAAGATTTCCAAACTCACATTTGAAATTGTAACTATTAAGAATAGATGTAAAGGCTTCGCTGAGCTGACCATGTTCAACAAAGTAGCTATCTATTACTGGCTCATCCATATCAATATAATTAAGAGATACGCATGGCCTTGTAAAAATATATTGGTTATTATAAAAACTTCTTGAAAATATCCTACAAAATACCGAGTTGTAAAAGGTTTCAGCAAGCTCAGGCTGCTTGTGTTCAGTTATTAGTTCAATGTAGACATGCTTTGTATTTTTCCAGAACTCCGAGTTAAATTTTTCCATACTCGGCGACTCATTAAATTCAGCCTTTGCACCATATAGGGTTTGTTTTTTTAATTCTAGGGATAATTTTTTACAAAAGTCATCAACTTGTTCATCATAGAAATTTAGTCTTAATTTTGAATCGTCTTCTATTTTTTGCCACTCTCTCTCCTCAAAACATCTTTTTGCTTCTATGGAGGCACTCTTAATGTTTTGATAATGATACTCAAAGCCAATTAAAATCTTTTTAGCTATTGATAAAGAGAGCTTTTGAGATGAGTTACTAAGCATAATAAATAGTTACCAAATTAAAGCCTTCTTTAGCTAAGAAGGCTTGATTTATAGCAGCTTAAAACTTAATTAAACTGCTCTTCTTCAGTTGAGCCTTTTAATGCAGTAACCGATGACTCGCCACCCTGTATAACAGTTGTAACGTCATCAAAATATCCTGCACCAACTTCTTGTTGATGAGATGCAAAAGTATAGCCTTTCTTAGCAGCATCAAACTCAGGCTCTTGAACCTTATTTACATAGTGCTTCATGCCTTCGCCTTTTGCGTAATCATATGCAAGGTCAAACATGTTATACCACATATTGTGGATGCCAGCTAAAGTGATAAATTGATACTTATATCCCATCGCTGAAATATCTTCCTGGAAAGAAGCAATTTGACTGTCATTTAGATTCTTTTTCCAGTTGAACGATGGAGAACAATTGTATGCAAGCAGCTGATTAGGATTTTCAGCTAAAACAGCTTCAGCAAATTCGCGAGCAAAGCCAAGATCTGGTTTACCAGTTTCACACCAAACTAGATCAGCATAAGGGGCATAAGCCACTCCTCTTGATATTGATTGCTCTAATCCATTTTTAACAACATAAAAGCCTTCAGCAGTTCTTTTTCCAGTAACAAATGGAGCATCATAAGGATCTACATCTGAAGTTAGAAGGTTAGCAGCTTCTGCGTCAGTTCTGGCAAGAAGTAGAGTAGGAACTCCCATAACATCTGAAGCTAAGCGAGCAGATATTAATTTTTGAACTGCTTCTTGAGTTGGAACTAAAACTTTGCCGCCCATATGACCACATTTTTTAACTGCAGCCAACTGGTCTTCAAAATGAGCTCCAGCAGCACCACTAGTAATCATATTTTTCATTAATTCAAATGAATTTAATACGCCTCCAAATCCGGCTTCAGCATCTGCAACAATTGGTAAAAAGAAGTCAATAAATTTATCATCACCAGGATTGATTCCTTGAGCCCATTGAATCTCATCTGCTCTTTTAAATGTATTATTGATTCTTCTAACCATGGTAGGCACAGAGTCGTATGCATAGAGTGATTGATCTGGGTACATTGTTTCAGATGTATTGCCATCTGCAGCAACTTGCCAGCCTGAGAGATATACTGCTTCAATTCCAGCTTTAGCCTGCTGCATAGCCTGTCCAGCAGTAATAGCGCCCATAGAATTTACGTAGCCTTTTTTAGCTGAGCCATTGACAAGTTCCCATAGTTTTTCAGCGCCTCTTCTAGCATAAGTGCATTCCGGCTGAACAGAGCCACGAAGTCTAACAACATCTTCTGCGGAATAGGTGCGTTTTACGTCTGACCACCTAGAGTTTTCTTTCCAATCTTTTTCTAGGGCTTGAATTTGCTCTTTTCTATTCATTAATTTCTCCTTTTAATTTAAATTTATCTTAGGTAGTTTTTATAACCACTTTTATATACTTAAGCTTCTGATAAAACTACTTTTTAGTTATTTTTTAATAATACCAATTAAAAGATAAAATGATCAAATAATTTCACTATATAATATAATTTTTTCATAATATGAAATAAAATGAAACCAAGGTCTATTGATAAAAATTACAATGCAATTGAAAAGTGTTTGCAAATCCTTTCAATGTTTTCATTAGATAAATCTCAATTCTCAATAAAGGAAATTTGCGACCAGTTAAATTATAATGTCTCAACTGCTTATCGAATTCTAAGTACGCTTGAAGACTATGGCTACGTATCAAGACTTAAAAATAAAGAATACGTTGTAGGAACTCAGGCTCTTTATTTGAGTGCTATATATACGCAAAGTAATCATCTAGAACAGATACGCCCTATTGTTGATAGGATTAGAGACATATCTGATGAAACTGCATCTTTTTTTGTTGAAGAAGATAATATGCGTATATGCTTATATAGAGCACACTCAAGAGATGAGATACGACATAACATTGAGCAGGGTTCTCGTTTAGAGCTCAATCGAGGAGCTTCAGGGCGAATTATCTTAGCTTTTGGTAAGCGTAAAAGTGACAAGCAAGGTTTTTATAAAGACATTCGTGATAAGGGTTATTACTTATCAGTAAATGAACACAATGCTGCGCTCTTTGCACTTGCCGTACCTGTCATTTCTAATAGTAATAAATTTGTTGGCGCTATTGTAGTCTCAGGCCCTATTAGTCGATTTGATGACGTCCAAAAATTAAATCTTCTAAGTCTTCTTAAAGATCAGCTTCAAAACATTGTAATGCCTTAATATTTTGATTAATTAATTTACTTATAGTTAGTTCATAGAATGTATCATTGTTTTTTAAAATTTGATACTTATTTAAGTTTATGAGAGAACATTTATATATTCATGGCGCCTATTTAAAATCCAAATCTGGTGAAACTTTTGAGTCGATTAACCCGGCCAATGGTAAAGTTATAGCTCTTATAGATCAGGCTAGTGAAGGTGATGTCGAGGCTGCTATTAAGTCTGCTGAAAAGGGTTTTACTGTGTGGAGTAAGATGACAGCAGTTGAAAGAGGCCGCATCTTATTAAAAGCAGTGTCTATTTTGCGAGAAAGAAACAATGAACTTGCTGAATTGGAAGTTACTGATTGCGGTAAGCCATTACAGGAAGCTAATTGTGTTGATATTCATTCTGGTGCAGATGTAATCGAATATTATGCGGGTATTGCACCGGGTTTGCAGGGTGCTCAGCAAGATCTAGACTCGAGTACCTTTTACATTTCAAAAAGAGAGCCTTTAGGCGTTTGTGCTGGTATAGGTGCCTGGAACTATCCCATTCAAATTGCATGCTGGAAATCTGCCGCTTGTTTAGCCGCTGGAAATTCAATGGTATTTAAGCCATCTGAAGAGACTCCACTTAGCGTTTTAAAGCTTGCTGAAATCTATACAGAAGCTGGAATGCCACCAGGCGTATTTAATGTCGTCCAAGGTGACTATCGAGTGGGTCAGTATTTAACTAGGCATCCAAGGATTGCTAAAATTTCTTTTACTGGTGAAAGTGGTACGGGAAAAAAGATAATGGTAGATGCAGCTGGAACTCTTAAGGAGCTGACTCTAGAGCTTGGAGGCAAGTCACCTTTAATTATTTTTAATGACGCTGATATTGATAACGCCGTTTCTGGTGCACTACTTGCTAACTTCTATACTCAAGGAGAGGTTTGTACAAATGGAACAAGGGTGTTTGTTCAGTCTGATATTTATGATAAATTTATAGAAAAAGCTTGCGAGCGAAGTAAGAAAATAAAACTTGGTGATCCAATGAATTTAGATACTCAGATGGGCGCTTTAATTAGCTCAAAGCATCTTGACAAAGTTATGAGTTATATAGATAAAGCTAAAAATTCAGGCGCTCGACTTGTTCTTGGTGGAAATCGTCATAAATCTAAAGAAACAGAAAATGGTTTTTTTGTAGAGCCAACAATTTTTGCAGATTGCAAAGATGATTCTTTGCATGTAACTGATGAAATTTTTGGACCAGTAATGTCCATTCTTCGCTTTGAAGATGAGACAGAAGTTATTGACAGGGCAAACGATACTAAATTTGGCCTAGCAGCAGGCATTTTTACGCAAGATATTAATCGAGCTCACCGAGTTATTAATCAATTAGAAGCTGGAATTTGCTGGATTAATAGCTGGGGAGACTCACCTGCTGAAATGCCAGTTGGAGGCTATAAAGAGTCTGGAATAGGGCGTGAAAATGGCCCCGAAACTTTAAAAAACTATACACAAATTAAAAGTATTTTTGTTCGATTGGATGATATTGAAAGTCCTTATTAAAGTAGGTTGAGAGATATATGAATAATAATTTTGATTATATTATTGTAGGTGCAGGTTCAGCGGGCTGCGTTTTAGCAAATCGTTTGAGTGAATCTGGAGAAAATAAAGTGTTACTTCTAGAAAATGGAGGGAGTGATAAAAATATAATGATTCAGATGCCAACTGCACTGTCATATCCTATGAATACTGATAAGTATGCGTGGCAATTTCATACTCAGCCTGAGCCTTTTCTTGATAACCGAAAAATGCATTGCCCTAGAGGCAAGGTAATGGGAGGCTCTTCTTCTATAAATGGAATGGTTTATGTGCGAGGTCATGCGCGTGATTTTGATCAATGGGAAGAACAAGGCGCAAAAGGGTGGTCGTATAAAAATTGTCTGCCGTATTTTAAGAGATCTGAGAAATGGCATATGGGGGAAGATAACTACCGTGGAGGTAGTGGTCCTGTTGCGACTTCAAATGGTAATAATATGAAATTAAATCCCCTTTATCAGGCATTTATTGATGCTGGAGTAGAGGCTGGTTATCCAGAGACTGCAGATTATAATGGTCGGCAACAAGAGGGCTTTGGTCCTATGCACATGACAGTTGGTAATGGGGTTCGCTCCTCTACTTCAAATGCGTATATTAAGCCAGCTAAAAATAGACCAAATCTTACAATACTAACTGATGTGCTTGTTCAGCGAGTAATCTTAAAGAGCAAAGTTGCGACTGGAATTGAGTATTTAATTAAAGGTGATACTAAAGTAATAAATGCGAATATAGAGGTGATACTTTGTGCTGGTTCTATTGGTTCGCCGCAGCTACTTCAGTTATCTGGAATTGGCCCAAAAAATGTTTTAAAAGATGCTGGAGTTGAGCTACAACATGAATTGCCAGGTGTTGGAGAAAATCTTCAAGATCATCTTGAGGTGTATTTTCAATATCATTGTAAAAAACCAATTACTCTTAACAGTAAATTAAACTTATTTAGTAAGGGCCTAATTGGTGTTCGCTGGATTCTATCTAAGACTGGATTGGGCGCAACAAATCATTTTGAATCGTGTGGTTTTATTCGTTCTCGTTCAGGCCTTGAGTGGCCCAATATTCAGTATCATTTTCTTCCAGCTGCAATGCGATATGATGGAAATGCAGCAATGAAGGGTCATGGGTATCAGGTTCATGCCGGTGTTAACAAGGTTAGCAGTAGGGGTAGTATTAAAATTAATAGCTCAGACCCGCAAGCTAAGCCAACAATCCTTTTTAACTACTTAGAGAGTGAGCAGGATAGGCAAGACTGGCGAGATTGCATTCGATTGACTCGAGAGGTTCTAAGTCAGCCAGCCCTTGATGAATATAATGCGGGTGAAGCAAGCCCAGGACTAGAGGTAAGTAGTGACGATCAAATAGATTCTTGGGTTAGGGCAAATGTTGAAAGCGCTTATCATCCATCTTGCTCTTGCAAAATGGGGGATTTAAGTGATACTATGACTGTTGTTGATAGCCAAGGTAATGTAAATGGTATTGGAAAGTTAAGGGTAATTGATTCATCTATATTTCCAACAATTCCAAATGGAAATCTTAATGGACCTACAATTATGTTGGCTGAAAAAATGGCGGATATAGTGCTAGGAAACAAGCCACTAAAAGCTTCTGAAGTTGATGTATGGATTGATTTAAATTGGCAAAAATCCCAGCGCTCAGGAAATCCTAATAGAACTTCATAAAATAAATAATTTATCGTAAACAAATTAACTCACTTTTAACTAAAAATATTGTATGGAAGTTGTTAAATTAAATACTTATATCGTTGGAACCCCAGAGCCGCATATTGGAGGAATGTATTGGATTTTCCTTTCTATTGAGACTAAGTGCGGCATTGTTGGTGTTGGAGAGATATATTCGGCCTCATTTCATCCTGAGGTTGTTATTAAGGCAACTGAAGATGTGTTTGAGCGATACTTAAAAGGTCATGACCCGCACCATATTGAACGCTTTTTCAGAGAGTGTTTTTCAAGTGGTTTTACTCAAAGACCAGATTTGACTATGATGGGAGTATTAAGTGGATTAGAGATGTCTTGTTGGGATGTTATTGGAAAAGCTGCAAATAAGCCAATATATGAGCTTATAGGGGGCAAGGTTCATGATAAGCTCAGGTCGTATACCTATTTATACCCAAAAGACAAAAATGGAGTGCTTAATTACGAGAATCCAGAATTAGGCGCTGAGTCCGCTAAAAATTTTATGGAACAGGGATTTAGTGCAGTTAAGTTTGATCCAGCTGGCCCATACTCAATATATTCTGGACATCAAATATCACTAAAGCGCTTAAAACACTGTGAAAATTATTGCCAAAAAGTAAGAGAGGCTGTTGGAGATAACTGTGATCTTCTTATTGGAACTCATGGACAGTTAACTCCTGCTTCAGCTGTGTGCCTAGCTAAGAGACTTGAAAAGTTTGATCCTTTGTGGTTTGAAGAGCCTGTTCCTCCAGGTCAGTCAAGTGCAATGGCAGAAGTTGCAAGTAAAACAAGTATTCCAGTTGCAACTGGTGAGCGGTTAACGACAAAGTATGAATTTTTTGATATTTTAAAAAATAACTCTGCTTCGATAATTCAAATGAATTTAGGGCGAGTTGGCGGCATTTTAGAGGCCAAGAAAATTGCGAGTCTTGCTGAAGTTTTTTTCGCTCAAATTGCCCCGCATATCTATAATGGCCCAGTAGGGGCAGCAGCTAGTATTCAGCTCGCTACTGCAACGCCCAACTTCCTAATTATGGAAAGTATTGGGACTTGGGACGGTTTTCATTCAGATGTCTTAATGGAGCCTCTTAACTGGAGTAAGGGAAATATTATTCCTTCAGATAAGCCAGGTTTGGGGATAGATCTTAACCTCAAAGTTATTGAGGCAAATTCACCTTATAAAGGGAAGAAACTTCATCTGTCGATGGATACAAAGCCTTATTATGCTGATGATGATTAAAAACTTGTATTTTTTGGAGATCTAGATGAATATCGGTTTTATTGGTTTAGGCAATGCAGGCGGCAAACTTGCAGGAAGTATTTTAAGAAATGGGTTTGATCTTACAGTCCATGATCTTAATACCTCTTTTGTAGAAGATTTTATTAAGAGAGGCGCTAAGAGTGTTAATTCCCCAAGAGAAATGGCAGAAAGGTGTGATGTGGTTATTACATGTTTGCCATCACCCAAAGCCTGCTCTGAAGTTATGGAGTCTTCTGATGGAGTCTTATCAGGTTTAAGTAAAGGAAAAATTTGGCTTGAGATGAGCACTACAGATGAGGCTGAGATTCGAAGAATTGGCGCTTTAGTTGAAGCGGTTGGTGCATTACCAATTGATTGCCCAGTTTCAGGCGGGTGTCATAGGGCTGACACAGGTAATATCTCAATTTTTGCTGGATGCACAAGAGTGGCTTTTGAAAAAGCTTTGCCAATACTAACTACTATGGGAAGGAGAGTACTTCATACTGGCAGTTTAGGAACAGCCTCAACTCTTAAGGTTATGACTAATTACTTAGCTACAGTTAATCTTGCTTCAATTGCAGAAGCATTAACAACCATGAAAAAGCTTGGAATGGATATGAACGTAACTTATGAGGCGATCAAAGCATCTTCTGGAACTTCATTTGTTCATGAAACTGAATCTCAGGTTATTCTAAATGGCAGCAGAGATATAAGCTTTACAATGGATTTAGTTTCTAAGGATGTTGGAATTTTTAATGAGCTTGCTCAGAGAAAAGGATTAGATTTAGAAATAGCTCCTCTAATTGTTGAAATTTTTAAAGATGGTGAGAAGAGATACGGATCACGTGAGCTTTCTCCAAATATTATTAAGAGGCTTGAAGAAAGTGCTAATGTCAAAGTTCTGGGCAATGGTTTTCCAGCTGAAATGATTGATGATGAGCCAGAAGAAAAAGGCTATGAAGTAATAATTAAAGGCCGAAAAGATATTTAGTTTTTAGCAATTAAGACTTATAGAGTTTTAATTTTCAGCGAGTCTTTTCAAGCGATCTAAGTATATTAAAATTCATTAACTTTTTTTAAATTAAAACATATTATGAATAGCAGTCAAACGCCTAACTTTAAGCCAAAAGATATCGTTCTTAATATTACTCAAGTTGTAGAAGATGGTACTAGGCAATCTGTGCTTGCAAGTAAAGGAGATGATTGGGAAAGTGTTGTTGGTGTGCTTGATAACAATGAACATCTTATAGGTAAAGAGATAAGTGTTAACTCTCATCTTAATGCAGTTATGTTTTCTGAAGAGTTTAATAAGGACTACGAAAAAACTTTACCAATAATCTCTAATTACTACAGTGACCTTGGTGCTAATGAAGACTTGTATGAGGCATTTAAAAGAGTTAAAAATACAAGCCTTAATGAGCAGCAAAAACACATTGTAAAAGATTCAATTAAAGGTTTTGAGCTTTCAGGCGTTGCTCTTAAGGGAAATGATTCTAAAAGATTTAAAGAAATTCAAGAGCGGCTAAGTGTTCTAAGTAATCAATTCTCTAAAAACGTTCTGCAGGCAACTAACTCTTGGAAAAAATCAGTTTCTATTGATGATTTGAATGGGTATGATGAGGCTGAGCTGTCTAAGGTTAGAGAAGGAAGTGAGTATGTTGTAAGCCTGCAAATACCTGTATACATTGATCTTATGACCTATGGCGAGAATAGGGACTTAAGAGAGGAAGTTTATAGAGCTTATATTTCAAGAGCGTCAGATGTTGGTATTACTCCAGTTAAATTTGATAATCGTCAGGTTATGGATGAAATTTTAAAATTACGCTCTGAGATGTCGACTCTTCTGGGTTTATCAAATTACGCAGAATACTCAGTTCAATCTAAAATGGTTGACTCGCCTGAAGCTGTCATAGACTTTCTAGAAAAGTTAGTAGATCTATCTCATCTTCAAGCAACAACTGAATTAAAAGATTTGGAAGATTTTGCTGGACATTCTTTAATGCCTTGGGATTTGATGTTCTACTCAGAAAAATTAAAGCAAAAAGTATTTAACTTTAAGAGTGCTGACTTAAAACCATATTTTCCAGAAAGCAGCGTTTTAAGCGGGCTTTTTGAAACGATTCAAAATCTTTATAACGTAAATTTGACTGAAGTCGAAGAAGATTGCTATCACCCTGATGTTAGAGTAATAATATTAGAGGATGAAAATGGACCAATTGGAAAAATATATTTTGACGTTTATGCTAGAGAAAATAAACGAGGCGGGGCTTGGATGTCAGACTTTCAAGGCCTATATAAAGACTCTTTGCCAGTTGCGTTTGTTGTTTGTAATTTAAATTCACCTAAAGATGGTAAGCCAGCTTTGTTTGACTTTGATGAAATTGTAACTATATTTCATGAATTTGGCCATGCACTTCATCATTTATTAACTAAAGTTACTTTCCCCTGTGCAGCTGGAATCAGCGGAGTTCCATGGGATGGTGTAGAGCTTCCTAGCCAATATATGGAAAATTTTTGTTATGAAAGGGGCGTTATTGATTTAATTTCAGGCCACTGGGAGACAGGTGAAAAATTACCTGATGAATTATTTAATAAAGTGATTGACTCTAAAAACTTTCAATCAGGAATGCAGATGCTTAGGCAATGCGAATTTTCGCTATGGGATATAAATACTCATATTTCTAATCTAGATACTTACAAAGTTTTGGAGAGCGTTAGAGAGAGGACTGCTTTAGTTACCGTTATTGACGAGAATAGATTCCTTAATTCTTTTTCCCATATTTTTAGTGGCGGTTATGCTGCTGGATACTTTAGCTATAAATGGGCTGAAGTGTTAGCTGCAGACGCTTATGAATTCGTTAAAGATAATGGCGGAATTGAGTCTAAATCTGCAGCTGATTTTCGAAGATTTATTCTTGAGGTTGGAGGTAGTCTAGACTTTATGGGTCAATACATTAAATTTCGAGGCGGCAAACCTAAAATGGAAGGTCTCTTAAAGTCATCTGGAATTTCGATTTAATACATAGAAATTGGGTAAAATATCTTTTATTAATTCACACTAGTTATAAAAACTGATGATTAAATACTTGTTAGTCGCAATTCTTGCTTTAGCCGTTATTGGTGGCGCCTTTAAATATGAAAATCATGAAGATAGCTTGCATTTAATTGTTAATAAGGAAGAGGCTCTAGATAGTGTGACTAATGGAGTAATTAGAATCTATAAGCTTTTAGAGGGACTGATTTCAGATTCAGAGTTAGTTGAGTCTGCGGGAATAATATTAGAAGAAAACTAGAGCTCTTTAAGGGCCTTTAGATATTACCAGTGAGCCATTGGTCCCGCCAAACCCAAAAGAGTTTGAAATTGCATGATTAATCTTCATTTCTCTTGCCTGATTCGCAGCATAGTCAAGGTCACATTGTGGATCTTGATTGAATATGTTTATTGTGGGAGGCGCTATTTGATCTCTAATTGCAAGAGTTGAAAAAACGGCCTCGATACCCCCTGCAGCTCCTAAAAGATGCCCAGTCATTGACTTTGTTGAGCTCATTACAATATTTTTTGAGTGCGCGCCTAAAGCTAATTTAGCGGCTTCTGTTTCAGCTGCGTCGCCTGCTGGTGTTGACGTTCCGTGAGCATTAATATAATCTAGTTGGTCCGGATTGATTCCAGCATTATTCATAGCATTTCTCATACATCTTGCAGCGCCTTCACCACCTTGTGATGGCAGCGTCATATGATATGCATCACTACTCATACCATACCCTGTAAGTTCACCATAAATATGCGCTCCACGTTTTTTAGCGTGCTCATACTCTTCAAGAACAATAACGCCTGCACCATCACCAAGAACAAAACCATCTCTATCAATATCCCAAGGCCTTGAGGCAGTTTCTGGATCATCATTTCTAGTTGACAATGCTCGAGCTGCTGCAAAACCACCGAGTCCACAGTTAGTTGTTGACATTTCAGTTCCACCAGCGATCATAACGTCAGCATCACCGTATTCAATTATCCTTGAGGCGTCACCAATATTATGCGTACCCGTTGTGCACGCTGTAACAATTGCAAAATTTGGTCCTTTAAGGCCAAATTTTATAGACATGTTTCCAGAGACCATATTGATAATAGAGGAGGGCACAAAGAATGGAGAAATTCTCTTAGGTCCTTTTTCTCTAAAAAGGTCCGCTGTTTTTTCAATTGTAGTTAGGCCACCAATACCAGCACCAATGGCAACTCCAATTCTTTCAGCATTTTCATCTGTTACTTCAATTCCACTATCTTCAAAAGCTTGTATTCCAGCAGCCATACCATAGTGAATAAATATATCCATTTTTTTAGCTTCTTTAGGGCTTAAGTATTTAGACACATCAAAATCTTTAACTGCGCCACCAAATTTAACAGCTTGAGTCTCTGTATCAATATTTGTTATTGGGGCTATACCAGAAACACCATTAATAATATTAGACCAAGCATCATTAACATTATTTCCAACTGGGCTTACAATGCCTAAACCAGTAATTACAACTCTTCTTTTATTCATAATAGATTTTCTTTTAAAGTTAACAAAGTAAATTTGTATAAGTTATTTACTTTGAGAGATAAATATATTGCATAAAAAAAGGCGTATTACTTTTTAAAGTAAACGCCTTATTAGATTTGATGAAGATTATTAAGTGTTCGCGTTAATGTAGTCTATTGCTTGTTGAATAGTAGTAATATTTTCTGCTTCTTCATCTGCAATTTCACAATCAAACTCTTCTTCAAGAGACATTACAAGTTCTACAGTATCTAATGAATCAGCCCCTAAATCATCGATAAATGAAGCGTTATTGTCAATTTCACCACTAACATCTAACTGCTCACTTACAACTTTACGTACTCTATCTTCAATACTCATTTTGAGTTAAATCCTTAAATTATATAAAAGTTTACATTTTATCTTCAAAAAACATTCAAATAACGCTAAATTTTAAATATTTATTGATAAAAAGTTGGGTCCTTGATGTTTGCATTATTAAAACCATTTATTCTAAGCACGCAGGCATCACACTCTCCACAAGCCTCTCCATTGGAGTTTGCTAGGTAACAACTTATAGTTTGAGAGTAGTCAACACCAAGGCTTAACCCTTTTTGAATTATTTCTGCTTTTGTCATACTAATTAAAGGTGTTTTAATTTCAATTTTGTCACCTTCAACAGATTGTTTTGTTGCAAGATTTGCCATATCTTCAAATGCTTTGATAAACTCTGGCCTGCAGTCTGGATAACCAGAATAATCAAGCGCATTTACGCCAATATAAATTTTCTGACAATCGATTACTTCAGCCCATGCTAGCGCAAAAGATAAGAAAATAGTATTTCGAGCTGGAACATAGGTGACAGGAATTTCATCGCTTTCAGAGTACTTTGGAACATCTATTTTGTCGTCTGTTAAAGCAGAGCCACCAATATCAGCAAGTGAGATTTTCATAATACGATGCTCAGCCACTTTAGATTGATTTGCAATAGTTTTTGCAGATTCTAGCTCAGAGCTTTGCTTTTGACCATAATCAAAACTTAATGCATAACACTCAAAGTTATGAGCCTTTGCAATTGCAAGAACAGTTGTTGAGTCTAGACCGCCAGATAACAAAACAATGGCTTTAGACATTTGCAAGATTGCCTTTCGTTTCTAACCAAGACTTGCGGTCTGAGGCTCTTTTTTTAGAAAGCAGCATATCCATAGTTTCATTAATCTGTAATGGGTGATCAAGAGTTAACTGGATTAATCTTCGAGTATCAGGCTGCATGGTTGTTTCTCTAAGCTGCTTTGGATTCATTTCACCTAGACCTTTAAATCTTTGAACTTGAATTTTTTGGCGGCTATTCTCCTTAGCAAGTTTAGCTTCAAAGGCATCTTTCTCTTTGTTATCCAGGGCATAGAATACTTGCTTCCCTGCGTCAATTCTATATAAAGGTGGCATTGCAACATAAACGTGACCTTCTTTAACTAGTTTAGGGAAGTGTTTAACAAATAAGGCGCAAATAAGCGTAGCAATATGAAGACCATCTGAGTCTGCGTCAGCCAAGATGCAAACCTTTCCATAGCGAAGGCCTGAAAGATCACTATTATCGGGTTCTAAACCAATTGCAACACTTATGTCGTGAATTTCATTTGAGGCAAGAACTTGGGAAGAGTCAACTTCCCATGTATTGAGAATTTTTCCTCTTAGCGGTAATATGGCTTGATACTCTTTGTCTCTAGCCTGTTTTGCTGAGCCTCCAGCAGAGTCTCCTTCAACTAAAAAAACTTCAGTTTGATCAAGATCAACACTGGTGCAATCAGATAATTTTCCAGGAAGTGCAGGCCCACTTACTATTTTTTTTCGTATAACTTTCTTGGCAGTTTTTAATCTTACTTGAGCATTAAGGATGGCAAGTTCCGCAATCTTTTCAGCTATATCAGTATGCTGATTTAGCCATAAACTAAATGAGTCTTTAACTACTCCTGAAACAAAAGAAGCACACTCTCTTGAAGATAGTCTCTCTTTTGTTTGTCCAGAAAACTGTGGATCAAGAATTTTAATTGATAACACAAAGGCAATATTTTGCCAAACATCATCAGGCGTTAATTTAATATTTTTTGGAATAAGGCTTCTAAATTCACAGAATTCTTTTAACGCATCAGTTAATCCAGATCGAAGTCCATTAACGTGAGTTCCTCCACCAATTGTAGGAATTAAGTTAACAAAACTCTCAGCGGTGGTGTTTGTAGTATTTTCAGTCCAAGTAAGTGCACAATCAAGCTGTTCCTCTTTAGACTTACTAGAAATTACGAAAGGTATTGCAGGAATGCAATCTAACCCATCTAAAGAAGCTTGAAGGTAATCTTTAATGCCATCTTCAAAGAGCCATTTATCTGTTGTTTCATCTATTTCATTTACAAAGTTAACTTCAAGCCCAGGACAAAGAACTGCTTTAGAGCGAAGATTATGCCTTAGTTTTTTGATGGAAAATTTGATAGTATCAAAGTATTGAGGATCTGGTGAGAATTTTATTAAAGTTCCAGTATTGCGCTTACCAACCTCTCCTATTTCTTCTAAATCTTTTGATTTAGCTCCTGATTCAAATTGCATATAGTATTGCTTTGAATCTCTTTTTATCCAGATTTCAATTGAACTAGATAGGGCATTCACTACAGAAATTCCTACTCCATGAAGGCCACCAGAGAATTGATAAGAATCATTTGAGAACTTACCACCAGCATGAAGTTTTGTAAGGATAACTTCCACAGCAGGCGTTCCTTCTTTTGGATGAATATCTACTGGTATACCTCTTCCATTGTCTTCAACTGACATAGAATTATCTTTATGTAGCGTTACATTAATTTGAGTTGCATAACCAGAGACGGCTTCATCAACGCTGTTATCAACGACTTCTTGTGCGAGGTGATTTGGAATTTCAGTATCGGTATACATTCCTGGGCGTTTTTTGACTGGCTCCAGGCCAGTTAGCACTTCTATTGATGACGCGTCGTAATTAGACATATGATGTATTGGTTGTAATTGGCAGACATAATACCAAAAAAAAGCCCCAAAAAATGGGGCTTTTTTTATAAAGATAAATAGATTTACATCATGCCTGGCATTCCACCACCCATGCCGCCCATATCAGGCATTGCAGGTCCAGAATCTTGAGGCTTATCAGTAATCATTGCTTCAGTAGTTATCATTAAACCAGAGATACTTGCAGCATGTTGAAGCGCTGCGCGAGAAACTTTAGTTGGATCTAAGATACCCATCTTAAGCATGTCACCATATTCTTCAGATGCTGCGTTATAACCAAAGTTTCCTTTGCCCTTTAAGACTTCATTTAAAACAACAGAAGCTTCGCCACCACCATTAGAAACGATTTGTCTAAGAGGCTCTTCTAGAGCGCGTCTGCAAATACTGATTCCAACATCTTGATCACTGTTGTCACCCTTAAGTGAGCTTAGTGAAGAGATAGCTCGAACAAATGCAACACCTCCGCCTGGAACAACACCTTCTTCAACTGCAGCGCGTGTAGCATGAAGCGCGTCGTCAACACGGTCTTTTTTCTCTTTCATTTCAACTTCTGTTGCTGCGCCAACTTTAATTACTGCAACACCACCAGAGAGTTTAGCTAAACGCTCTTGAAGTTTTTCTTTATCATAATCAGAGCTAGTAGCTTCTATTTGTGTTTTAATTTGACCAACACGGCTTACAATAGCTTTTTTAGCTCCTGATCCATCAATCAAGGTTGTGTTATCTTTACCAATCTCAATACGTTTTGCAGTGCCAAGATGTTCTTCAGTAACGCCTTCAAGTGATAAACCAACTTCTTCAGAAATAACTGTAGCTCCAGTTAAAACTGCTATATCTTCTAATATGGCTTTACGTCGATCACCAAATCCAGGTGCCTTAACAGCAGCAACTTTAACAATACCACGCATATTATTAACAACAAGGGTAGCAAGGGCTTCGCCTTCGATATCTTCTGCAATAATTAGAAGAGGTTTTCCGGCTTTTTGAACTGCTTCTAGTGCTGGAAGTAGGTCACGAATGTTTGCAATTTTAGAATCATGAAGCAAAATATATGGATGCTCTAAATCAGCAGTCATAGACTCTTGATTATTTATGAAATATGGAGAAAGATATCCACGGTCAAACTGCATTCCTTCAACAACATCAAGTTCATTTTCAAGTGTTGAGCCTTCTTCAACTGTAATTACACCTTCTTTACCAACTTTTTCCATTGCTTCAGCAATAATCTCACCAACAGATGTATCTGAATTTGCAGAAATAGTTGCAACCTGAGCAATTGCTTCACTGTCTTTGCATGGTTGAGATGCTTTTTGTAATGCTGCAACAACTACTTCAGTGGCCTTATCAATACCTCTTTTAAGGTCCATAGGGTTCATTCCTGCTGCTACTGATTTAACACCTTCTGAGATTAAAGACTGGGCTAATACAGTTGCTGTAGTAGTTCCATCACCAGCAATATCATTTGTTTTTGATGCTACTTCTTTAACCATTTGAGCGCCCATATTTTCAAACTTACCTTCAAGTTCGATTTCTTGAGCAACTGAAACACCATCTTTAGTAATTGATGGAGCACCAAATGATTTATCAATAACTACATTTCTTCCTTTTGGTCCAAGCGTCACTTTAACCGCATTTGCAAGTGTGTTAACACCTGACATCATTAAATCTCTAGCTTCTGAGCCGAATTTTACGTCTTTTGCTGACATTATATTTCTCCTTTATTCTTCAATTACTGCAACAATTTCATCTTCGCTCATCACTAGAAGTTTTTCTTCTGCTACTGTGATTTCCGCACCTGAATATTGACCAAACATTACTATATCGCCAACCTTCACATCCAAAGGAATTAAATCTCCTTGGGTACTAATTCTTCCATTACCAGCTGCAACAACTTCGCCTCTAGATGGCTTTTCAGTTGATGAATCAGGGATAATTAAACCACTTGCTGTTGTTTTCTTTTCTTCTACTCTTCTAACAATGACACGGTCATGTAGGGGGCGGATTTCCATATTCTCTCCAGGTGTTGGACTACAAAAAATTTGTCGTTAAAGGCTTACTTGGCCTTCTAGACGTTCTTTAAGCTTCTTAATAGCTTTGTTTTCAAGTTGGCGAACCCTTTCTGCGGAAACACCATACTTGTCTGCTAAAGTATGTAAGGTCGATTTTTCTTCTTTCAAGTACCTTGCTTGCAAAATATCGATACTTCTTTCATCTAAAGAAGAAAGTGCTTGATAAAGCTTATTATGCTGGTCTTCTTGGTTTTTATCGTTTAATACTAATTGCTCAGGATTTTTACCAGGGTCTGAGATGTAGTGCTCTGGAGTATAAGTATCATCATCATCATTAACTTCAAAAGCTACATCGTTGAGTTGAAGTCTAGATTCCATTTCAATAACATCTTTTTCTTTAACGCCTAAATCTTCTGCAATTATTTTGGCTTGTTCACTCGTTAGAGACTGGAAAATATTTGCTTTTGCTTTTCTGAGTTTAAAGAAAAGTTTTCTTTGTGCTTTAGTGGTTGCTACCTTAACAATTTTCCAGTTTTTAAAAATGTACTCATGAATTTCTGCACGAATCCAATAAACAGCAAAAGAAGATAGCCTAACTTTTTTATGGGGATTAAAGCGTTTAACTGCTTTCATTAGCCCAATCGTTCCTTCTTGAATCAGGTCAGCATTTTCAAGACCATATCCTTTATAACTATGAGCAATAAAGGCAACAAATCTCATATGAGCTAAAACAAGCCTTTGTGCAGCAGATAAACTTCCATTCTCATATAGTTCAATAGCTAACTCATATTCTTGCTCTGGAGTAAGAATTGGAGGGTACTTTTGTACCTCTAGATCTCTAGATGTATTCTTTATCGATAATGCAAAATCACTCATAAGTCTTCTCAAAACGATATTTTAGAGCTAAATTATACCAAATTTTTCAGTTATATCAATTTTTTAAGTAGTTTTTTGTGTTTAATTGACTGCTCTTCTAAAGACAGATGAGCGCACTTAGTTAGATTTTTAGAAGAAGATATTATTAATTTAAGATCAGTCAAAGCAGAATTAAAATCGTCATTAATGACTAGGTAGTCAAACTCATTAAAGTGACTCATTTGATTTTCTGCATCTAACATTCTTTTTTTGATGACTAGCACATCATCTTGAGCTCTATTCTTGAGCCTTAACTCTAGGGCTTCTTTTGAAGGTGGCAAAATAAATATGCTAATTGCACTAGGCAAGTTCTGATTTACTTGACGAGCACCTTGCCAGTCAATTTCCAGGATGACATCTATATTATTATCGAGGTTGTCATTAATTAGCTTTTTAGAGGTTCCATAAAAGTTTTCAAAAACTTCAGCATGCTCAATAAATGAATCTTCACTAACCATTTTTTGAAATTCAGAAACAGAAACAAAATGATAGTTAGTTCCATTAACCTCATCGACTCTTGGGTTTCGTGTTGTATGAGATATAGAAACGCGAAGATTTTTAGCATCATTAATTAATGACTTAACAAGAGAGGTTTTTCCACATCCAGAAGGCGCTGCAACGATAAATAGATTAGACATTTTTTAATCAAATTTCCATATAATTATTTTGGTATGTAGCCCTTAATTTGATCAACATCTTGCTCTGAAAAAAAGTATTTTTCCATTTGTTCTTTTAGGTAGCTCTGCGATGATTCATCAAATAAGTTTAAATTATTTTCATTAATTAGCATGGTTTGGTGATCAAGCCACATTTGCCAAGCATCTTTAGAAACTGAATCCAATATTCTTTTACCAAGGTCACCCGGATAGGGCGCTCTTTCTAATCCTTCTAATTGTTTGTCTAATTTAATACAGTGAACTTCTTTCATAATTGTTTTAATCTAACTCCAAGTATATAAAGCGTTAAAAAATATATAGCTATTGAAATAGTAATAGTTTTTGAAATAAGTATAGCCCTCTCTATCAGAGAAGATTCAAGATAAAGGCCTATACTTGAATCAAAGTAATAAATATACAGCGACATTATAGTGACTGCAAATATTACTTTAACTAGCATTTTATAAAAAGTAATATGAAATCTAAATATTGATTGCTTTATTAAGAAAAAATATAGAATTGCAGCATTAATCAGTGCAGAGATTGAGGTCGCAGCGGCTAGGCCAACATGATCAAAGTACTGCACTAATATTAAATTTAGAACTATATTTGAAACCATTGCAACAACACCAGCTTTTACTGGGGTTTTGGTGTCTCCTCTTGATAGAAAAATTGGCGCAAAGATTTTTATTGCAATGAATGCCATTAAGCCAGAGCCATAAGCCTGAAGACTTAAAGATGTTTTTTTAGCAGATAAAGAATCAAATGCATCGTATTGAAAGAGTGTAATTATTAGCTCTTCTGAGAGCAGAACTAATCCAGCGCATGCGGGAAGTCCTAATAAAATTGCATATAAAAGAGCTTTATCAATAGTATTTATAAAGTTTTTAGTGTCTTTTTTTGCATGATAATTACTTAGTTTTGCCAGAGCAACAGTTGCCAGAGCAATGCCAATTAAAGCCAAAGGAAGCTCTAGTAACCTATCTGAATAATATAACCATGTCACACTTCCAGCTATAAGGGTTGATGCTATCATTGTATCAACTAGTAAATTGATTTGAGATACCGATACTCCAAATAAGGCTGGAAGCATTCTTTTTCTTAGTATTGAGAGTGCCTTATGATGTCCAAACTGTAATTTAGGGAGCCTTTTTATTTTTCTTAAAAATGGTATTTGAAAGCCAAGCTGGATAATTCCGCCAAAAAGTACACCCCAGGCTAAAGCCATAATTGGAGTGGTTAAGTATTTAGATAAAAATACAGCACTAAGAATTAACGAAATATTTAGTAATACTGGGGTAAATGCTGGAATTATAAAATTATCATAAGTATTAAGAATAGATCCAGAAAGCGCAGTAAGAGATATTAACAGCAAGTAAGGAAATGTAATTCGTAGCATATCAGAGGCTAATTGAAACTGAGTTGCATCAGCTTTAAAGTAGAATCCCCATGCAAATAAAAGTATTATGATTGGCGCTATTACAATTGCAATAAGAGTAATAATCATAAGTATGCTAAGTAATTTAGTAGCTATATGATTAATTACTAATTGAACCTCTTCATCTGATTGATTGGCTTTGGACTCTGCCAAAATTGGCAAAAAGGCTTGTGAAAAAGCACCTTCAGCAAAAAGACGTCTAAAAAAATTAGGTATTCTAAAGGCTACTAAGAACGCGTCAGTTAGCTCATTAGCTCCAAAGAGTCTTGCAATAATAAAATCTCGAGCAAGGCCTAAGATTCTTGATATAAAGGTCATTGCGGCGACAATGCTGCTGGACCTTATGAAAGACTTAGACATAATAGAAAAAGCTATCTATTCATCAGCTGGGCCGCGCATAATGCCCACTCTTGAGTTTCGTATACATTCTACAAATTGCATAACTTCGTGACTGTCAGATTCTGATGTTTCAAGCTCACTTAGTGCATGATCTAGGAGTCTGCCTTGCGAATCACGATAAACAACTTTAAAGGCCCGTTTTATAGATGAAATTGAGCTAGCACTAAATCCTCTTCTTTTCATTCCAACGGAATTAATACTTCTAATTTTAGGATGGATGCCAGCTGCAACCATATAGTCAGGGATGTCTTTATTAATTTGACTCCCCATTCCAGCGTACGAATGCCTTCCAATTCCACAAAATTGCTTAACTAAAACAAAGCCGCCAAGTATGGCCCAGTCTGAAATTCTAACATGACCAGCTAGTGAAGCATTATTAGACATAATGATATGGTCACCAAGTTGACAATCGTGTGCAATATGAACATACGACATGAGCATATTATTCGAGCCAATTCTTGTTAAAGAGTTTTCCTTTTCAGTGCCCCTGTTAATTGTGCAGAATTCTCTAATCATATTATCATCTCCTATTACTAGGTTACTTTCCTGACCTTCTTGGTAGGTAATATCTTGAGGGTCACCACCAATAGAAGCAAAAGAGTAAATATGATTATTCTTACCGATTTTTGTAGGGCCAGCAATGACAGCATGAGAGTCTATTACTGTTCCAGCACCTATTTCAACGTTAGCACCAATAACAGCATAAGCTGATATTATTGCGCTTTTATGAATTTTAGCACTTTCATGAATAATGGCAGAAGGATCAATAGACATAATTATTATTCAGCAGATTTTTGAGTACATAAAATTTCAGCAGAAGTAACTAGCTTACCCTCAACTGAGGCCTTACAGCTAAATTTCCATATACCCCGTTTGACAGTCATAATTTCAGCATAAATTTCTAGTTGATCACCTGGTTCAACCATTCTTTTAAAGCGAACTTTATCAACACCTACTAACATGTAAATTTGACCAGTTTGAGGCTTTCCAACCTCAGATTTAAAAGCTAATATTCCAGTTGCTTGTGCCAAAGCCTCAATTATTAGGACCCCAGGCATAATAGGTTGGTCTGGAAAGTGACCAGTAAAATGTGGCTCATTAAAAGTAACATTTTTTATAGCGGTTAGACTTTTTCCCACTTCAAGATTGGTTACCCTGTCAATCAGTAAAAAAGGATAGCGATGAGGTAGAAAATTTTTAACCTCGTTAATATTCATTTTCATAGGATTATTTAATATTTTTTAATTTAATTTTTAGTAGAGTGGTAATTTTATCAAGTTTTGTTAACCATACTCCTACCTTTTTCCATTCAGAATGGAGCATAAGAGGAACAAAGCCTGTATAAATTCCTGGCTTTGTTATATTTCTATTGACTGTGCTTGTGGCATTAACTATAACATCATCAGTAATTGTTAAGTGGTCAACAATACCAACCATGCCACCAATCATACATCTTTTTCCAATAACAGTGGTTCCAGCAATACCAGTTTTTGCAGCAATAGCAGTATCGCTTCCAATAATTACGTTATGAGCTATATGCACAAGATTATCAATTTTCACTCCGCTATGAATCTCTGTATTATCAATAGAGCCTCTGTCAATTGTTGTATTAGCACCAATAGAGACATCATCACCAATAATCACATCTCCAAGATGAGCAATTGGATGCCACTGATTATTTTTATCTCTCGCATTCCCAAAGCCTTCAGAGCCAATCACTGCGCCAGATGAAATTACACATTTTTTACCAATTTCACACCCTTTATGGATCGTTACGTTTGATTCAATTAATGAATTCATACCAATAATTACGTCATCTTCAATGACACAATTTACCCCAATAGAAGTATTTTCACCAATAGTAACATTTTTACCAATAATACAACTTTCAGCAATATTGGCTTTACTGTAAGAATTTTTTACTTGTAAAGCTGTTTTAAAATGATTAATATTTTGGTAATGTTTAAATTTATGGGTTAATATCGAATAGGCTAAATAAACATTTTCAACTAATAAAGCATTAGAAGGGCAATGCTCAACAAGCTTTTTATCAATAATGACAGCGCCAGCATTAGAGTTAATTAGAGATTTTTTATATTTATGACTCACTGCATAAGAAATTTGAGCTGATGTAGCATTAACTAAGGTATTAATTCCTGTAATTTCTTTAGACGATTCCCCATGAACTGAGGCGCCAATTAATTTTGCTATTTCTTCGAGAGTAAGCTTCATAATGAATTATTTTGAATTCTTTCAATCACTTTATTGGTAATGTTTATTTCATCACTGACAAAGGCAGCATTTTCATAAAAAATAAGATCATAGTTTTCAGAGATTGCAAGCTCATAAATTGTGTTGTTAATTAGCAGTTCAATTTTTTGAAGTAATTCGATCTTTTTAATATTCATTCTTTCTTGCCAGAATTCTGTTTCTTGTTTGAAGTTTTTTTCAAGTGAGGCAAGCTTAGTTAATTCTTTTTGAAGATTTTCTTTTTTTTCAGTGTTATTTATAGCATTAATTTTTACTCTAACGAGCTCAATGTGTTTGAATAAGTCTAATAGTTCTTGTTTTTTTGGCTCAAACTCCTTAGATATTTCGTCTATACTTTGTTGATATTGCGGTAGATTATTAACTACTCTCTGCGTATCAATATAGCCTATTTTAACTGACTCTGCCCAAGTCGAAAAAGACAGTAATACTAAGCTAAATAAAACTAAAATCCTCATGAAGGTTTTAGAAGCCAGTCCCTATAGAGAGTCCAAATTCTTCAATAATATCACCAGATTTTTTAAGAATTGGAGTTGATATGAAAGCTCCAATTGATCCTATTGGACTTAGATATGCAAACCCAAATCCTGCAGACATTCTTATATCACCAAGTTTAATATTTGAGGTTTTTTCATAGATATTTCCCGCATCTATAAACGCACTCATTCTCATTTTTTCATTATCTTCAAAGAAAAAAGCAGGGGTTATTAGATTTGCACTCCCAAGTATTGAAATTTCACCACCTTTTGCTTTTCCATTTGGATAAAGTGGCCCAAGTGTTTTATTACCAAAGCCCCTTACAGATCCTGACCCTCCTCCAAAGTGCCTCTTATAAAAAGGTAACGCTTTACCACCATAGCCCTTTGAAAGATTTAAATTACCAGTAAGTTTTAATGTTGTTGTTGTATTAATAGGAGCATAGCTCATATGATCGGCGCTTATGTTGAAATACTTGTAATCACCAAGGGGAAGAGATACGCCAAGATTCAATGAATTATTAACGCCTTCTGTCGGATACATATAATTATCTAGTGTGTTCTTACTCCAACTAACATTAGCCTTAAATTCATCATTACTTTTTGTGGCACATTGGCTCGTTTCATAGCCCGTTCCTGCAAAAAGTGCACTACATTTGATATCATTTTTTGAATACTCTAGACCAGCATTTATTCTAGTATCATCACTAAGAGGAAGGCCGTATCCAAAATTTACTCCAGTTGAATCAATTTCAAAGGAGTCTTTAGCTATATCATCATTATCAATTTCACTTTTAAATGCACCAATACTAACGCTATGTCCCTCATCATTGAAGTTTGGATTCATAAAGAAGAAACTAACCTTGTTGAATGATTTTGCAATTTTAAGATCTGCATTAAGTGTATTTCCAGATCCAAATATATTTTTCTCTTGTATTCCAGCACCGAAAGACACTCCATAATTATTGCTATGACTCATTGAAAAGCTTATTGAGCCAGTTTGAGTTTCTTCTACATTAAAGTTAATATCAATCTTGTCACTCATGCCTTTAACTTCAGAAGTTGAAATCTGAACATCTGAGAAGTATCCAAGCCGCCTTAGACTTTCTAAAGATTTTTTAAGTATGCTTCTAGAATATAAGCCACCTTCTGTAACTCCAATTTCCCTTCTTATTACTTCGTCTTGGGTGCGAGTATTTCCTGAAATAGTTATTCTATTTAGATATGTTTTTTTGTTTAAAGATATGTCAAAATTAATATTAACAGAATCTAAAAAATCAGATGTAATAGGATTAATTTCTACAAACGCATAGCCTTGATCGGCATATAGATCAGTAAGAGATTGAATGTCTTGAATAATTAGGTTTCGATTAAAGACATCTCCCTTAGCCATAGAGATAGTATTGTTAAGTTTGGCTAGACCAATATTACCAAGCTCACCTTCAAATGAAACATCACCTAGCTTGTACTGAGTTCCTTCAGACACTTGAATATTGATAGAAAGCTTTTCTTTATTGTCATCAAGGCTATTTTCAACGCCTAGGATCTTAAAATCCAAATAGCCTGAATCAAAATACTTTTGCGTCATTAAGTCAAGACCATTCCTTAGTTTAGAGTCAGTGAAGTCATCTTTATTAGTAAAATAATTCATCAGAATCATATCAGGTTCACCAATTTTGAATAATTTCAATAATTCCTTTTCTGAAATTTTTTCAGATCCAGAAATACTAAATGTATCAATAGTAGCTCGGTTTCCTTGAGATACAGTTAATTCAATTCCAGCTCTATTTTGGGCATCTATTTTAATGTCTTGAGTAATTACTGAGTTAAAGTACCCTGATTCAGAATATTTAGATTCAAGAAGTAATATAAAATTTTCTAGTTTTCTTTTTGTAAAGACATTTCCTGCCGAAAGTTGATTTTCATCAATCTGCTCATTTAAAGCTTCAGAAGTAAAGTGTATTTTTTCACCTTTAAGCCAATTAGAAAAGACTGAATCATTATTCAATGTAATTTCAAAATACTTTATATTTGGGTTTTCTTTTAACGAAATCTCAAGAGAGTTTTTGTTCTTAATAATACTTATATTTTCAAATAACTCGGTTTTAAAAAGAGTTTTAATAATTTGATCACTTACATAAGGCGAAAAGTTTTGACCAGTTTCAAAAGGTATTAATGCTAATAAAGTGCTTTCAGAAGTATTATTGAGACCAATAAAATTAATTTTGTTAATAGGGTTAGAGTAGACCTGTGTTGTACAAAATAAGAATAGGAGGGCTGAAAGTTGAATAAATTTATTTTTCATTTTTTTTACCTAATGTAATTAATCTATTATTTATAAAAATTGTAACAAATGTGTATAAATAAACTTAAGTCTAATTTTAACAAAATTACCAATCATATTGTCAAAGTAACACTAAAAATTCTAATATTTGTATTTGTAAGTTAAATTTGCACTTCATGGTAATTTTTACTGTTATTTTTGTTTTTAACTCGATTGCAATAATCGAGCCAAAGCCCATCTTTTTCACTACCAAGTTTATATAAATGACTCCATGAGTATATTCCAGTAGTATGGCCATCGCTGTAGTGAATTGCAATTGCATAATTTCCCATAGGAACTAGCATTTGAATAGTTACATCTTGCTTATCTAATTGAAGAGTCTCCTGTCCAGGGCCGTGCCCCTGAACTTCTGCTGAGGGAGAATAAACCCTTAAATACTCACTAGTCATTGGGTAATCAGTATTATCAAATGTTACAGTAAGAAGTTTTTTATCCTTACTGAGGGTTATATTGCTTGGAGTATTCATTATTTTGGTGAATTAAAGAGTTGTGTAGATTTTAGCATAGCAGTATCTAAATAAAGCATGATACAAAAGGTTAAAATACAATCATGATATATTTTACAAAAATGCATGGCCTTGGAAATGACTTCGCTGTAATTGACAATATTGACGGTGACGTTAGTTTGTCGACTGATGAAATCCGCAAATTGTCTGATCGTCGTTTTGGTATTGGCTTTGATCAGTTACTCATGGTTGAGAGCGCATCATCAAAAGATGCTGATTTTCGTTATGTAATATTTAATGCTGATGGCTCTGAAGTTAACCAATGTGGAAATGGTGCAAGATGTTTTGCTCTATATATTCAAAAGAAAAATCTATCCTATAAGAGCCCTCTTTACGTTGAAACTAATGCTGGCATTATGGTTTTAACAGTTAATAGTGATGACTCTGTTCGAGTTGAGATGGGAGAGCCAAATTTTCTACCATCAAAAATTCCTCTCAATGTTAATGCAGAGAACTCAGAATATATGATTGAGGGCTTTAAGATTGGGTCATTATCAATTGGAAATCCACATGCTATTTTAGTTTTGGATGATATAACTGATATAGAATCTACTGCCTCAACAATTCAATCTTCTAGTTACTTTCCTGAGGGTGTCAATGTCGGGTTTATGAAGGTATTAAGTAAAGACGAAATTCAGTTAAGGGTTGTTGAAAGGGGCGCTGGTGAAACGCTTGCATGTGGCTCAGGAGCCTGTGCTGCAGTAATTCACGGTATTAGGCTTGGTAAGCTTAATTCAAAGGTAAAGGTTCTCTTAAAAGGCGGCACTGCAATGGTTGAGTATGACGGAGAAAAAGTTTATCTGAGTGGTCCTGGGGAGTTTGTTTATGAAGGCACGATTAATCTTAGAAGCGCACCATCCTAACTAATTTCTAATGACTTTTGTGAAATATAATTGTGATTCTCTAAGTCATAGGCTGTAAGTCTCTCACCCCATACGCATCCATGATCCAAAGGGTAAATATTTTTAGAGTCAATATCTTTAAGAGATGACCAGTGCCCAAAAAATATTTCTTCATCAGCCATTAGTCGGTTTGAATGCAAAAACCATGCCTTAAATTTTTTTGGATTTTGATCAACATTTAACTTATGATCAAATTCAAGCTCACCATCCTCTTTACAAAACCTCATTCTCATTAAAGTGTTAATTGTGTAACGAGAGGTCTCTTCATTGGAAAAATCATTAGACCATTTGTTTGGATAGTTGCCGTACATTTTAGATAAAAATTCACTTACATTATTTGATTGAAGATTTTTATGAACCACTTCTGCATTTTTGATAGCATCTGACTTACTCCATTGAGGTGGAACTCCCGCGTGAACAAAAAGTGCATCTTTGTGTTCAATTACAAGTGGCCTAGTAAGGAGATAGTCAAGTAAAACAGTTTTATCAGGTGCAGATAATATGTCTAAGAACGTGTCATTTTTGTTAGGCTTGCGCTCAGTTAGTGCACAAACCAGTAGATGAAAATCATGGTTACCAAGAACCATGTCCATGTTATCTTGATTTGATTGAATAAAGCGGAGTGTCTCAAGTGAGTTATTACCTCGATTAACAACATCACCGAGAAAGTACAGTCGATCTCTATCAATATTGAAATTAATTTTATTTAAAAGACCTTTGAGGCTTTTAAAGCAGCCCTGAACGTCACCAATGGCATAGTCCATAAGTTGTGCCTAATGAAGGGTATAAGGTTCGCTTAATGTAAACTCTGGTATAACTGCATCAAACCTTTGTCCTTGATCACTAATCATTCCATAAGAACCTTTCATGGTTCCCGTTTCAGTGCTAATTACTGCCCCAGAGCTATATTTAAAACTTTCACCAGGAGAAAGGTGGGGTTGCTGACCAATTACGCCTTCACCAATAACCTCTTCAGTTTCTCCAGATTCATCTTGTATTAGCCAGCGTCTTGTTCTTAGTTGGGCTCCAGTCTCTCCATTATTAGTAATGGTGATTGTGTAAGCATAAGCATATTGACTGCTCACTAGATTTGACTGCTCTGGTAAGTAGGTTACTTCTACGTTTACTTCAATTTTGTTTTTCATAGTCATTCATCAAGGTTACAAAGTTTTCAGTACTAAGCATTTCAGCTCTTTGAGATAAGTCGATTTCAGTTTGTGATTGATTTAATACAGATTTTAAACAATTTTTTAGTGTCTTTCTTCGCTGAGAGAAGGCAAGTTTTACTATTTCCTCTAAAGGTTTTGAATTTTTAACTAGCGGCTGCTCTCTCGTTTTAAGATAAAGTATAGCAGATTCGATTTTTGGCTGCGGCTCGAAAGATTCTTTTGGAACAACAAACATTAATTCAACTTCATAAAAAGCTTGCATCATAACGCTGAGACGCCCATAAGTCTTATTTCCTGGAGGCGCAACTATTCTATCAACCACCTCTTTTTGAAGCATAAAAGTCATATCAATAATCTGCTTTCTATAGTTAAGTAGATGAAACAATAAAGGTGAAGAAATATTGTATGGAAGGTTACCAATCACCCTAAGTTTATTAGGGATTTGACTAAAATCGAATGTTAGTGCGTCTGACTGATAGATGGTTAATTTTTCTTGCCCCTCTGATTCAAGCATAGAAACTAAATCTCGGTCAATTTCAATGACATTCAAATGGTTTAGATGCTCAATTAAAGGAAAAGTAATCGCACCTTTTCCTGGGCCAATTTCTAAAATACAGTCATCATTTTTTGGAGATATTGTTGAAATAATTTGGTTGATAATTCGATGATCAACTAAAAAGTTTTGTCCAAATCTTTTTCTAGGCTGGTGACGCATTGTTAGTTAAAGTCTTGAAGTAGGATAGTGCTGTATTAAAACTACCTAGGCTGATATTTCCAGTACCTGCTAGGTCTAAAGCTGTGCCATGATCAACAGAAGTGCGAATAAAAGGAAGACCTAAGGTTATATTGGCTGCATTTTTAAAGCCTTTTGCTTTTAATACAGGCAAACCTTGATCATGATACATTGCCAGAACTACATCAATATTTTTTAATGAGTCTGGCGTAAAGGCAGTGTCGGCTGGAACCGGGCCAATAAGATTAATACCACTCTTTTTAAGTGTATTTAGAGCAGGAATAATTGTTATTAATTCTTCATCCCCAAGATATCCATTTTCACCAGCATGTGGATTAAGACCACAAACAAGAATTGACGGATTCTCTACCCCTAGGTATTTAAAGTCATTATTAATTATGGTAATGACTTTTATAAGAGATTCTTTTGTAATATTTTTAGATACGTCTTTTAGAGCAAGATGAGTAGTAGCAAGAGCAACTTTAAGTTGGTCTGTTGCAAGAAGCATTACAGTTTTAGGGGTTTGAGTTAAATCAGCAAGATACTCAGTATGACCAATAAATTCAATTCCAGATTGGTTAATGATAGCCTTGTTAATAGGACCAGTTAACATGCCGCTACAACTCTTATTGATGCAATCATTAGTTGCATACCTAATCAATGATAATACGTAATCTGAATTATCAGGGTTTAGTTTTCCTGGCTCAACTTTTGATTTTGTTTTAATAGGAAAAATACTTAGTTCATTAGCTTTTCTTGTCTTATGCTCCTTTAGTGAGATAGGCAAGTTAAGAAGCTTTGCTCGATTGATTAATACATCAGGGTCACCATAAACTATAAGGTCTTCACCCCTATCTTTTTGAGCGTATAAGAGAGCTATATCAGGCCCAATTCCAGAGGGCTCACCAGAAGTAAATGCAATAGACATAATTAAGTTAGTTTAATTTGGCTGAAGTAAATACAGTAAGGGTTGCTACAGAGCCAGATAGAATCATTCCCCATAGAATATCTGCAACTACTAGTTTGAGGCTAAAGATATTCATAGTTGCATAAACGGTTAGGTCGTAAGTTCCATAAGTTACTAATCCATAAAAAGCACCAATCATAAAGACATTGAAAAGCGTATTACTAAGATTAGGATTAATAACAAAGAAAATTAAGCCTAATAAGAAGATTATATAAAACATGATTGCAGGAGCAACTTTAAGCTCCATAAGAGACGCGATCTCTTGTTTGTACATCGGTGTTGCAACAAAATATATCCAAAATACATCAATAATGCAGAAAAATGCTAGCGCTATAAAGAATGTTTTAATCATAATATTATTATACTTTTTATCAAATTAAATAGTTATAAAAATCACAGAATGAGCTCTAAAAATTTTTAAGTTTTTATGAAACAAGCTCGCCTTTTGCTTGAAGGTCTGCATGATAAGAAGATCTCACCATGGGGCCGCTTGCAACTTGACTAAAGCCAAGATCATCTGCTATTTTTTTATATTTTTGAAATTGTTCTGGCGTAACGTATTCCTCAACTGCAAGGTGGTGTTTGCTTGGTTGCAGATATTGACCTAACGTTAACATATCAACATCATGAGATCTTAAGTCCTTTAGAACATCAATCACTTGCCTTTCAGTTTCACCGACACCAAGCATCAGTCCTGACTTTGTTTTAACAGAGGGGTGTTTTTCTTTAAAGCTTTTAAGAAGATCTAACGACTGCTCATAGTCTGAGCCAGGACGAACTTTGGGATAAAGGCTGGGCACTGTTTCTAAATTATGATTAAAAACATCAGGCGGGCAGTCTTTGAAAATATCCAGGGCTTTTTCAACTCTTCCTCTAAAATCAGGCGTTAAAATTTCGATTTTTACTTTAGGAGTTTTGCTTCTAATAGCATCAATACAATCTTTGAAGTGACCAGCGCCTCCATCTCTTAAGTCGTCCCGATCAACTGAAGTAATAACAACATACTTTAGTGACATTTTAGAAATAGTATCGGCTAAATGAACTGGCTCATCTGTATCTAAGGTTTTTGGTCTCCCATGAGCAACATCACAAAAAGGGCATCTTCTGGTACATATTTGACCCATAATCATGAATGTAGCAGTGCCATGGTTAAAGCATTCACTAAGGTTAGGGCACTGAGCTTCTTCGCAAACTGTAAATAGCTTTTGACTCCTTAATGTTTTTTTAAGTTCATTAACTTTTTTAGAACCTGAATGTCTAATTCTTATCCAGCTTGGTTTTTTTAATGGTTCTCTCTCAGAATCAGGCTTAATCTTAAGTCTGCTAATTTTAGATTCGCCTTTTAGTGCTTTAATTTCAAGTTCTTGTAACATAGTTCATCAGGTAATTAGATAGGTTTAGTTTGATGTCATGAATATTGAGTGCATTATCCGTTAGATTGGACATTTGGGTAACATTTAAATCACTATAACCACAAGGGTTAATCAGATTATAAGGCGTGAGATCCATATCAATATTTAGGCTTAAACCGTGATAAGTTCTGCCTTGTTTAACTTTAAGGCCTAGCGCTGCAATTTTTGAGCCGTCAACATAAACTCCAGGAGCTCCCATAACTTTATGAGCTTTAATGGAGTAATCAGCCAATAAGTCAATTATGGATTGCTCAATAAGAGATACCATTTTTTTAATTCCAATTCCTAATCTCTTGATGTCAATCATGCAGTAAATTATTAATTGACCTGGCCCATGATAGGTTATTTGACCGCCTCTATCGGACTGCACTACTAATATCTCAGTTTCTCTGAGAAGATGCTCTGACTTTCCAGATAATCCTTGAGTAAATACGCTTTTATGTTCTAGTAGCCACAATTCATCTGGAGTTTCGATATTCCTGGCTTCAGTAAAAGATTTCATTTCACCCCATGTCTGGATGTAATCTGTAAAACCTTTATCACGTATTTTAACCATCAGATTTTATAAAAGATAGGAAACCAAAGGGGAGGATTGTAGTTCATGATTGATAGTATCAAGTTGTTTTCTACTTGTTGCAATAATCCTTACAGTTATTGAAACATATTTACCCTTAGAGCTTTTCTTAGTAGTGATTTGATTGTCATGAAGTTGACCAACATGACTTTCAACTATAGAACAAATAGTTTGTTTTAATTCAGGCTGATTTAACCCAAAAATCTTAATAGGGTAGTCACAGGGAAATTTAAAAATATCATCATTATCTTTACTCACAACTGAAATTTTACCCATTAAAGTTACTCGTACTTAATTGTTAAGAATAAAATATAATTCTAATATTAAAATTAAAAAGAGACTTGTAATGATAAATGACTTAGCTCCTAAAGAATTTCAAAATTATCTGAGTAATAATGATACTGTTCTTGTTGATGTTAGAGAGAAGTGGGAGTTAGATCTATGCAAAATTGAGGGGGCAATACACTGTCCCATGAGCACTATTGCCGAGTCATTTTCTGATCTTAATCCTGATGATAATATTGCAGTTTATTGCCATCATGGAGTGAGATCAATGCAGGTTGCAAATTTTCTAATTTCAAAAGACTTTCAATCTATAGTTAATCTTCAGGGTGGAATTGATGCATGGTCTAGAGAAATTGACCCTTTAGTCGATAGATACTAAGCTTTTATTCCTAGTTATTTGTGAATAACTGTCTATAATTTATTTATTCCTTAATGCAGCAAAAAAATATGAATCTAATTGAGCAAATGTTTACCCTTCAAAAGCAGTTAAATGATGAGACAAATGGCGAGATATGGTTAACTGGTATTACTCGAGAGAATAGAAAAATTTCTTGGTATCGAGGAATCTACATGGAGGTAGCAGAGGCAATAGACTCTTTTAATTGGAAGCACTGGAAAAATATTAATGACCAGCCAGACTGGGACAATATCAGAGTTGAGTTAGTTGATATTTGGCATTTTATAATGTCTGAATCTATACGTATAGATGATCAAGAATATGCACATAGATATTTAAAACTTGAACCTAAAGGTGATTTTGATGATGATATTCTGGTTAGCTCTTTAGAGGAAATGCTGAGCTTGTCTGTGGCTTCAAGTATCGACACAAATACTAATAATATTCGCAAAATTACCGACTTATTTTTTACAATAATTTCTCATTTAGATATAGATGTTGAGAATTTATATAAGCGTTATGTTGTTAAAAATCAGCTGAATACTTTTAGGCAGCAAAATGGCTATAAAGATGGTTCTTATTTAAAGAATTGGGATGGTGTTGAAGATAATGTAGTTGCATTTGAGATCATGAATTTAAACCCAACAATTACGCCATCTGATCTTTATAAAAAGTTAGATTCAAAATATTCTACAATCAAATAAATATGAAAACTAATTTAACTTCATCTTCAGTGAAGCTTACTGAGTTCAGTCATGGTGCAGGCTGTGGCTGTAAAATTTCTCCAAAGCTGTTAAAAGAAATTTTAGGCACCAATATTAGTAGTTTTGTAGATCCAAACTTATTGGTAGGTAATGAGTCAAGTGATGATGCTGCAGTCTTTGACTTAGGCGATGGCAGGGCGCTCATTAGTACTACAGATTTTTTTATGCCAATTGTAGACGACCCTTTTGACTTTGGAATGATCGCTGGTAGCAATGCTTTAAGTGATGTCTATGCGATGGGAGGTAGGCCATTAATGGCAATAGCAATATTTGGCTGGCCTATTAATAAACTCTCTGCAGATATCGGTGCAAAGGTAATAGAAGGTGGCCGTGAAATTTGTAGTCGAGCAGGTATTACGTTGGCAGGTGGTCATAGCATTGATTCTCCAGAGCCAATATTTGGCCTCTCTGTTTCTGGAATTGTTGATATTGATGAACTGAAAAAAAATACAAGCGCTCAAGTTGGGGATACTATTTATTTAACAAAACCTCTAGGAATTGGAGTATTGTCAACTGCGCAAAAAAAGAAAGTAGTGAGCTCTGATGATCACATTATGGCTGTAAAGCAAATGTGTGCACTAAATGATATTGGCTCTAAAGTTGCTAAAATTTCAGGTGTTAACGCTGTTACTGATGTCACAGGTTTTGGTTTAGCTGGGCATTTGTTAGAGGTATGCAGAGGAAGTAATGTTTCTGCAGAGGTATATTTTGATAAATTGCCATTATTACCAAATATTTTAAAATATATTAATAAGGGATGTGTTCCAGGAGGCACTGAGAGAAATTTTGATAGTTATGGTGAGTCTATTTCCAAACTCACTGATTTAGAGAAATCAATTATTTGTGATCCTCAAACCAGTGGTGGTTTGCTGGTAACTGTTTCAAAAGAGGCAATGTCAGAGTTTAATAATCTACTAACTTCTAATAATATGAAACTTAATCCAATTGGAAAAATTATCAAAACTAGTGATAGTCCTGAGTCTATTGTCTTAAGATGAATAACCTCGAAGAAATTAATAATTTTTCGCAAATTTTTAAAGGCAGCATGCCCTTACTTGATATCAGAGCCCCCATTGAATTTGCTGAAGGCTCCTTTCCTGGTGCCTTAAATCAGCCTCTAATGACTAATGAAGAAAGGCATCAAATTGGTATTTGCTATAAAGTCAAAGGCCAAGAGTCAGCAATTAAGTTGGGTCATGAACTTATAAAAGGGTCATTAAAAGAGCAAAGAGTAGGCAATTGGCTTGATTTTGTTAATAAACATCCTACTGGAGCGCTTTATTGTTTTAGAGGTGGATTACGCTCAAAAATCGCACAAGAGTGGATTTATGAACAATCAGGAATCTCTTTTCCTCGAATACAAGGAGGTTATAAAGCTCTTAGATCATTTCTGATTGATGAGATGAGTCGTATTACAAATGAGAAGAAGTTCTTAGTTTTAGGTGGTCAAACGGGTTGTGGAAAAACATTATTATTAAATGAACTTGATAATAGTATAGATCTTGAAGGATTTGCAAATCATAGGGGCTCTGCTTTTGGTAATGATGTAACGCCACAGCCCAGACAAATCGACTTTGAAAATAAGCTAACTATAGAGTTAATTAAAAAAGAAATTTATAATGTATTTTTAATAGAAGATGAGGGTAATAATATTGGCATGATTCATATCCCAGATGCTATAAAAAATAAAGCACGCCAGTCTGATATTATTATCTTAAATGCCAGCCTTGAAGAGAGATTAAATATTAGTTTAAAATCTTATGTTATTGATATGGCTAACAAATTTAGTGAATTACATGGCGATTTTGGGTTTGAGCAGTATTCAAACTACTGGCTAAATAGCCTCGCAAAAATTCAAAAAAGATTAGGTGGAGATAGATATAATATTCTTCTAAAGCAATTAAATTTAGCACTAATTAATCATCAAAAAAATGAAGATTTAAGTGATTATTTGCCTCTTATTGAGTCGCTTTTAGTTGATTATTACGACCCAATGTATAACTATCAAATTGACCAGAAAAAACAAAGAATAGTCTTTCGAGGCAATTATAAGGAAGTCACTAGTTATCTTAAAGAAGGTTAGGGTTTAGAGGTAATTTTTATATCAGTTATTGGTCTTGATCTACATGCAAGGATTTCGCCTGGGGACAATGGAACAAGACAATCTTGATGGATAACATCGCCTTTCACAAGCTTTAATATGCAGCTACCACAATGCCCTTGTCTGCAGTTAAAATTTACTAAAACGTTGTTAGCTTCAAGCTCAGTTAATATTGATTCGTCACCGTATACATAAAGTGACTCTGTTTTTCCATTTATATTATCAACATCAATTTTAAACATTTAATAAGTAACATTTAGAGCTTAAAATCATCAAAATCTTGATCTTCAGCATCAATTGTATTGTCAATGGCACTAACCAAATATGAGGTAATTTCAGTTTCTTGAGGAGCAACTTGAACATTGTCTGAATCTAACCAATGGTTGAGCCACGGAAGAGGGTTAGTTGTTTGTTCAAAGATTGGCTGCATATTCAATGCTGCCATACGATTATTGGTAATATACTCAAGATATTGTTTAAGAATCGCTGCATTAAGACCAATCATCGAACCATCACGAAATAGATATTCTGCCCACTCTTTTTCTTGATTTGCACCGTCTTTAAACATCTCTATGACTTCAGCTTCGCACTCAATAGCTATTGCTTGCATATCTGGATCATCTTTACCATCACGCATTAAATTTAACATATGCTGAGTTCCAGTAAGATGAAGCGCTTCATCACGAGCAATTAGTTTAATAATTTTTGCATTACCTTCCATTACCTTTCTTTCTGCAAAAGCAAAAGAGCACGCAAAACTAACATAAAACCGAATTGCTTCTAAAATATTAACTGACATAATTGTTAAATAAACTAGGCGTTTGAGGGAATATAAATTGATATTAATTGACTCACCATTAATCAGGTGTTCTCCCTCACCATGAAGCAAGTAAGCTTGAGAATGCTTAATTAATTTATCATAGTACTTAGATACACTGGTCGCTCGCTGGATAATTTCATCCGTTTTCATTATTTCATCAAAAACAACACCGGGTTCATTCATAATTGCTCTAATAATATGAGTATAAGAGCGAGAATGAATCGTTTCTGAGAATGCCCAAGTTTCAATCCAGTTTTCTAACTCAGGTAGCGAAACAATAGGCAAAAACGCTATGTTAGGGGATCGTCCTTGAACAGAATCTAGCAGTATTTGATACTGAAGATTGGATATGAATATATGTTTTTCATTGGGCAGTAACTTACTAAAGTCAATCTTATCCTTTGACACATCAATTTCTTCAGGACGCCAAAAGAAGGAAAGTTGCTTTTCAGTTAGTTTTTCAAATATTTCGAACTTTTGTTGATCAAAACGAGCAACGTTGATAGACTCCCCAAAAAACATAGGCTCTTTTAAGGTATCGTTTATTTCTTGATTAAAAATACTATAAGACATAATTATATTTTAGAGTTTGCAAACACCATCTTCGCAATCATCGTCTCCTTGTTTACTGTTGTTTTGATCGTCGCTAGCACCATCTCTTGTTGTATGATAATAAAGCGTTTTAATTCCATATTTATAAGCCTTAAGCAAATCCATTAAGAATAACTTCATTGGAACTCTGTTTCCCTCAAATTGAGAAGGATCATAGTGAGTATTAGTTGAAATTGACTGGTCAACAAATTTTTGCATAATTGCACACAACTGAAGATAACCTTCGTTGTCCTTTATATCCCAAAGAAGTTCATATTTTTTATGAAGTTTTTCATATTCAGGAACAACTTGTTTCAATATTCCATCTTTTGATTGTTTTACTGACACAAAACCCCTAGGAGGTTCAATTCCATTTGTAGAATTCGAAATTTGAGATGAGCTTTCACACGGCATTAACGCTGTTAAAGTTGAATTTCTAAGACCTTTAGACTTAATATTTTCTCTAAGTGTATCCCAGTCCAACTCAAGCTTTGAAGTGCAAAATGCATCAATATCTTTTTTATAACTATCAATAGGCATTATGCCACTTGCATATTGTGTTTCAGAGAAAAGAGGGCAGGGTCCAAGTTCTTCTGCAAGGTTGTTTGAAGCCTTTAAAGAGTAATATTGTAAAGCCTCAAAGGTCTTATGTATTAAATCATTTCCAGAGCCATCTGAATATTTAGCATCATTTTTAGCTAAGTAATATGCTAAGTTTGTTACGCCAATACCAAGGGTACGACGGTTGTTACTAGCAATTTCAGCTGCTTTAAGAGGGTAGTCTTGATAATCAAGTAATGCATCTAAAGAGCGAACAATAATTTCAGTAATATCTTCAAGTTCATCAAGGCTATCTAAAGCACCTAGATTAACTGCAGAAAGTGTGCAAAGAGCAACCTCACCTTTTTCATCTTGAACAGAAAATAAAGGTTTTGTTGGCAGGGTAATTTCCATACACAAGTTTGATTGTCTGACTGGTGCATATTCTGGATTAAATGCACCATGAGTATTACAATGATCAACATTTTGAAGATAAATACGACCAGTGTTTGCTCTTTCTTTCATAAACATTGCAAATAATTCACGCGCTTTAATCGTCTCCTTGCGGATTGAATCATCACTTTCATATTTCTCATAAAGCTTTTTAAATTTGCTCTGATCTGCAAAAAATGATTCATATAAACCAGGCACATCGTTTGGTGAGAATAGTGTGATATCAGAATCTTTAAGAAAGCGCTCATACATCAATCCATTAAATTGAACGCCATAATCAAGATGTCTAATTCTATTTTCATCAGTACCAGTGTTATTTTTAAGTACTAATAGGGCTTCAACTTCAAGGTGCCATAAGGGATAAAATAATGTTGCAGCACCACCTCTAACTCCACCTTGAGAGCATGATTTAACAGCAGTATGAAAGTGTTTAAAGAAAGGTATACAACCAGTATGAGTTGCTTCTCCACCTCTAATTGGGCTCCCTATTGCTCTAATTTTTCCAGCATTAATACCAATTCCAGCGCGCTGAGAAACGTACTTAACTATGGCGCCAGATGCAGCACTAATTGAATCTAAATCATCATCAGCTTCAATCAGGACGCAAGATGAAAATTGACGCGTAGGAGTTCTAACACCAGCCATAATCGGTGTTGGTAAAGAAATTTTAAAGTTAGAAGAGGCATCATAAAAGCGTTTTACAATATCAACTCTAGCTTTGCCTTTGTATTCCTGGAATAAACACATTCCTACAAGCATATATAACATTTGAGGTGATTCATGAATATCACCAGTAACTCGGTTCTGAACTAAATATTTTCCTTCTAATTGCTTAACAGCAGCATAAGAAAACTTCATATCACGCCAATGATCAATATAATTATTAAGATCTTCAAACTCTGCCGCATTATATTTTTCAAGTATATCTTTGTCGTATATACCAGATTTAGTCAGTTTTGTTACGTGGTTAATGAGAGTAGGCGGAGTAAAAGATTTATAGGCTTTTTTCCTTAAATGAAAAATAGCTAATCGAGCTGCCAAATATTGATAATCAGGAACATCAGTAGAAATTAAGTCTGCTGCAGACTTAATAATGGTTTCATGAATATCTTCAGTTCGAATGCCATCAAAAAAAGCTAATTGAGCATTAATTTCAACTTGTGAAACAGAAATATTATTAAGGTCTTGTGAGGCCCAATGAACAACACGGTGGATTTTTTCAAGGTCAATTGACTCTTTTGAGCCATCTCTTTTGGTAACTAATATTTCTTGATCGACTGCATTGTCTTTTACAGCCTGTATTTCTTGACCCAAACCCTACTCCTGAAAGATGCACTACATTTAGTGCTTACGGAGATAAATATACACTAAATATAGAATATAAATAATATAGATATAAGATTATTAAATGGAATTAGGATAAAAAGGAGCTAAGTATTTGAAAAAAAACAAGAAATTAGCTATAAAAGAATCAAAAAAAAAATAAACTTAAGACTTAAATCTAGATACAAAAATTCCAGAAATAATTAGAAGTAAAGCCAATAAATTACTCAAAAGAATATCTTCGCCAAGTAACAAAGCTCCAAGGAAAAAAGCAACAACAGGGATTAAATAATTAATATTGGAAAGGAATGTAGCTCCAGCAGAATTAATAATAATAAAGTAAACGAGAGCGGCAAGTCCAGTAGGAAGTATTCCAAGAAGAATGAGGCTAGAACCACTTAACAATGGCACATTAGAAAAATCAATAAAGAAAATACCAGGCCATATAAAAAATGAAAGAGTACTGGCAATTAACAATACACAAGCACTTGATACAATAGGATCATAAGAGGGTAGGCGGGATGCAATAATAGTATTTACTCCATAGGCACATGCTGCAGCTAAAACCAATAAGATACCAAAAAAAGTGTTGGAGCCATCACTAAGTGAAGGACTTAATATAAATAAAACACCAGATATCCCAATAACAAAACCCAATATCTTGTATCTAGTCAGTTTATCGTTAGGTAGAAAGAAATGTGCAAGAACAAGGGTAACTAGCGGCATAATAGCCATCAATAATCCAGCCATACCCGAGGTAATTGTTACTTGACCTGTGGCAATTAAAAGGTAAGGCAAAATATTACCAATTACAGCATAAACAATAAAATGTAGCCAGGGCGTAATAGATCTTGGAAATTTCTTGCCATAAAAGAAGGCAACTAACATCATGGTAATTGCTCCAATAAATAATCTATAACCTACAACCTGTTCAGGAGAAAAAAATAATAATGAGCGATCAATTAAAAGAAATGATGAACCCCACATTAATACGAGCAATCCTAAAAGTGAATAATTTCTTTTGTTTGCTGACATATTGAAGATAAAGGGACCAAGAAAAAAAATAAGAAAAAACCTGAAATAGCAGGGGGACTAAGGATGACATTATCCACAGTAACTAGATCTAAGGTAATTGATGTTTAATATCCACTATATATTATTTACTTAACATAATATAAATTATACGAAGTTAATAGGAGTTAAAGCTAGTAAAAATGACTAAATAACGGAAAAAACAAGATTAAACATTTAAAAATCAATGAGTTACATAATAGGCTCGAAATTTGCCCATATATCACATATCTATTACGTAGACTATAACTTATCTAGAAAAATAGTGAAAGTCTAAATTATAGAAGATATGGAAGCAGGGGGTAAAAATATAGTAAATTAAGTAACAAGGCTACTCAAAAGGTTGAAAATCTATTATTCCTTTATTCTTTTTTTAACAAACCTGCCTGTAAGCCTGTATTTTTGACTAGGGCTTTTAGGACTATTAGGAATTGTTAGCTCTAAGAAGTTTTGATCAAGAAGTGGGTTAATGATTGCTGTTTTAAACTTTGATTTATTTGACCTCTTTAAAATTTTCATCAGCTCTAATGCACTACTTTCAATTTTACATTTTTTAAGAATTTGTAGATGGTCCCTACTTAGTCCCTTCTTAGTCCCTATAGTCTCATTATTGCTTTCAGGACTATATAAAAATGACAATTGCTCAACCTCTTCACCAATTTTTTTACTTCTCTTTATATCTTTAGTCCAGTCCACAGATTGAGTAATTTCTGGGGTCTCGGGTGATTGTTCTTTTTTTAGGAAACCAAACATTTATCAATTAGTAAGTTAGTTAATTAATAGTCTTCTTAGTCGAATTATATAACTAGAAGGTTACGTGCATGTTGTTTTATTCTTAATTAGGGCTCATTAAAACTGTTAATTGGTTTTTAAAGCCTAATATTAATGAGTTAGTATTTGATCTAAAAATAGCTGTAATCTATCAGATTCCGCATGATTAAAGAAGTTTTCAGGATCGTTTTCTTCGACTATTTGACCGTCATCCATAAAGATAATTCTATTTGCAACTTTCCGTGCAAAACCCATTTCATGTGTTACACAGATCATAGTAATACCCTCTTTGGCTAGTTCAACCATTACGTCTAAGACCTCAGAGATCATTTCAGGATCGAGTGCTGATGTAGGTTCATCAAATAGCATTATTTTTGGAGAAGTACATAAAGATCTAGCAATAGCAACACGCTGTTGCTGTCCTCCACTAAGCTGGTTTGGGTATTTTTCAGCTTGGTCCCTTATACCTACCCTATCAAGTAATTTAAGTGCTTTTTCTCTAGCCTCTAGTTTTGTTTCATTGTGAACCCATATTGGCGCTAGCGTTAAGTTGTCTATAATTGTTAAGTGTGGAAATAGGTTAAAGTGCTGAAATACCATTGCCACTTCACTTCTAATTTTTCTAATTTTTTGCGCATCATCAGTTAGTTCTGTGCCTGAAACTAGAATAGTTCCTTCTTGAAATTTTTCTAGAAAGTTAACACATCTTATTAGTGTTGATTTACCACTTCCTGAGGGGCCGCAAACCACTATTATTTCACCTTCTTTAACATTTAAATCAATGTTTTTTAGAGCATGGAAGTCACCATACCACTTGTTCAATTTTGATATTTCTATGATGTTTGTTTTTTCAGTACTCATCTTTATTAGCCTTTTTAATTTGTATTTTCAGTATTGAAGCGTAACTCTAGTTTTCTTGAATAACGAGACATGCTATATAGTATAGCCCACATAACAATAGTAACGAAGACAAAGCCCTCTGTTTCTCTTCCAAGCCAGTAAGGATCGTTACTCGTTAAGTTGACCATTGCTAGCATATCAAATAGCCCTATTATAAGAACTAGTGTTGTATCTTTGAATAGAGATATTGAAGAGCCTACTATATTGGGAATAGAAATTTTCAAAGCTTGTGGCAAAATAATTAATACATTTTTTTGGAAGTAACTTAGTCCAATTGCATCAGCTGCCTCATATTGCCCTCTTGGAATTGCTTGCAGCCCTCCTCTTACAACTTCTGCAAAATATGCTGCCTGAAATAAAGCGATACCTATAAGAGCCCTCAAGAGTTTATCAAAATAGTTTCCTGACTCTAAGAATAATGGCAGTACAAATGAAGCCATAAAAAGAATTGTTATTAAAGGAACCGCTCTTATAAATTCAATAAATAAAGTGGAAAATAATTTAATTACTTTAAGGTTTGATTGCCTTCCAAGTGCTAGCAAAACCCCTATTGGAAATGAAACAATAATGCCAACTGAGGCAATAATAAGAGTAAGTAGGAGTCCACCCCATTGATCAGTTGAAACTGGCATCAGAATCCCAAAGCCACCTGCAATTAAAACGTAAGAAACTAGAGGATATAGAATAATTAGTGACAACGTAACTCTATTCTTATGTTTGTAGTGCTTGACTAATGGAACAATAACAAATAATAAAGCCGTTAATCCAAACACAATATTAGGTCTCCAAGTCTCAGTTCGAGGGTAGAAGCCATAGGTATACATATAAAGTTTTTCGTAGATATAAGGCCAGCATGCACCTTCACGGCCACAGTTCTGATTTGTTGCCATGGCTTCACTAAACTTGATATCAAAACCAAAAAGATTTACAGTGCCAAAACTAAAGCTTGCATTAAATATCATCCAATCCAGTAAGGGGGGAATCATGATATACAGCAAATAGAGTGAAGCAAGTGTAAGGGCGCTATTTATCCAAGATGAGAAAAGGTTAGTCCTAAGCCATAAAACTGCCCCAATTTGAGAAATTGGTGGCTTCCTGGTTGATTGCTGATCAAATACTGACATAATTATCTTCCTTGGATTTCCATCTTTTTATTGACATAATTAAGCAATAAAGAAATAAACAGCGAGATTACTAGGTAAACCAGCATCGCCATAGCTAAAATTTCAACCGCTTGACCAACCTGGTTTAGGACAGTGCCCCCAAATGTACTCATTAGTTCTGGGTACCCAATTACTGTTGCTAATGAAGAGTTTTTAGTTAGATTTAGGTATTGGTTAATAGTTGGTGGGATTGCCACTCTGAGTGCTTGAGGCAGCACAATAAGTTTTAGAGATTGTATTGGAGATAAGCCAATTGCAGCAGCAGCCTCTTTTTGACCTTTATCAACTGCCTCTATTCCAGATCTTATTGCTTCAGCAATATAGGTCGCAGTATAGACGCTCAATGCAAAAGTTAGAGCTAAAAATTCGGGAACAACAGCCATGCCACCTCTAAGATTAAATTTACCTAATACTGCATAATCAAATTGAAGTGGTGAGCCAATTAAAAAGTAAATTATTACTGGAAAACCAATAACTAATCCAAGAGTGTATGGCCAGGTACTAGTATGAGCTCCTGTTAAATCTTGTTTTTTCTTAAAAAATTTCTTAATAAAATAAGCAGCAATGATTCCAATAACAAATGCTAAAGCTACAAATAAAAAGCCGTCCTCAGGGATTGGCTTTGGAAGATATAAGCCCCTTTGGTTAAGAAAGGCAATATCAAAAAATGCCAAACTTTGCTTAGGATGAGGAAAAATATTTATAAATAAGTTGTACCAAAAAAGAATTTGTAAAAGAATAGGTATATTTCTGAAGAGCTCAATATAGCCCCCTGCAAGTTTTGCAATTAAATAATTATTAGAAAGTCTTGCAATACCAATTAAAAGTCCAATTAGTGTAGATAGTATTATGCCAATAAAGGCTACAACTAAGGTATTAACAAGCCCTACATAAAAAACAGTTAAATTAGAAGATTCTGGCGTGTAGTCAACTACAATATTACCAAGGAAAGGCAAGATGTCAAAGCCCGCCCTATTGTTAAGAAAAGAAAATCCTGTTTGTATTCCCCTTGCTTCAATATTATCAAAAAGGTTTCCAATAGCCGTATAAAAAAGCCCTACCACTAAAACAAATGTGATTACCTGGAAGAAGAAGGCTCTTGCTTCATTGTTGTAAAGTAAATCACGGAAGTTTGATCCTCTATGTTTAGATTTACCGAGGGAATCGAGGATAAGTTTTTTCATATAAAGCAATAAATATTAATTGAGAAATTTTACTAAAAACCAGCTTTGAATTGATAAAAAAAGTAAAAAAAAACCAGCCTGCTAAAGTATAGCAGGCTGGCTTAAGTTCTATCTAGATAATTGCTTATCTAAATGGAGGTGAGTAAAGAATACCACCTTGTGACCATAGTGCGTTAACACCACGAGCAATACCAATTGGAGTATTAACACCAATATTGCGCTCAAAGCTTTCAGAGTAGTTACCTACTTGCTTAATGATCTGATATGTCCAGTCTGAAGTCAAACCAACGTACTCATGAGTGCTTCCAGAACGACCCATTAAGCGCTCACGCTCAGGGTTGTTAGAAACCATATCAACAGTAGCACTAGTAACACCAATCTCTTCAGCAGTAATCATAGCGTTTAGAGACCATCTTACGATATTAAACCACTGGTCGTCGCCTTGACGAACAACAGGGCCTAAAGGCTCTTTAGAAATGATTTCTGGAAGTACAACGTGCTCAGAAGGATCGTTTGCACCAGCACGCATCGAATATAATCCAGATGCGTCAGTTGTTAGAACGTCACAACGTCCAGCGTCATAGTTACTTAGAGTTTGAGCATTTGTGTCAGAAACAACAGAGTTGTAATCGATACCGTTTGCTTTACCCCAGTCAGCTAAGTTTAATTCAGTAGTTGTACCTGCTTGAATACAAATCGCAGCTCCACCTAATTCCATAGCACTAGTAACACCTAGAGAAGACTTAACCATAAAGCCTTGTCCATCATAGTAGTTAACACCAGCAAAGTTAAGACCTAGTGAAGCGTCACGAGTAATTGTCCAAGTAGTATTTCTAGACAACATATCGATCTCACCAGACTGAAGTGCAGTGAATCTTTCTTTAGCAGTTAGTGGTACAAATTTAACTTTAGTTGCATCGCCAAGAGTTGCAGCAGCAACAGCACGACAAACATCAACGTCAACACCTGTCCAAGTACCTGAAGAGTCAGCAGAAGAGAATCCCGCAAGACCTTTAGATACGCCACAAGAAACGTGGCCTTTAGCTTGAACGTCGCTTAAAGTAGAAGCTTGTACACCTAGTGCACCAACAACTAACAACGAAGCAGCAGTCAATTTTAGTAATTGTTTCATATATATCTCCTTAATGAGTTTCAAAGTATAACAATCCATCACAATCGCGTGAGGACTAACGAAATTTTATCACTAGTTAGCGTAACAATGCTAGTTATTTTTTAAATCAATTTACCTCTCCAAAGCTAATGAAACAGCGGTATTTTTAAAAATAATATGTAATTTAATAATTAAATACTAATAAAAATTTAGTGAATATAATTCAACTTTTATAGACCTTCATAATACATATTTTTTAATAAAATTGACTATAAATAATTAATTCTATCATTAGGATATTATATTTATTATTATAATTTAATATATATAAAACAGTAAGTTATATGAATATTAGTTAATAAATACATGTGTTTAAATTACCTTTATTTATAAACTATAGGTATTTTATAACTGTAGTGGTATAAAATAACTAATATATACTTCAACTAACGAGTCAAAGTGAATAAAAAAACAATTGAATACCTTGCTCTAGTGCGGCAGAAAACCGGTTTTTCCGATTATAAAATTGCTAAGGAGTATGATATAAATCAGTCCAATCTTAGTAAATATAGCTCTGGTAAGGCTGCTTTAAGCGAAACGCATGCCTGGTTATTCGCTAATATTCTTGAATTAGACCCGTCAGAAGTGGTTGCAAATACTAAGTATGAGCATGCAATTAATACTGGAAATAATTTGAAGGCTATATTTTGGCAGGAACAGCTTAATAAAATATTTTCTGAGTCAGAGTCAATTAAAATCCAAATCGCTCAATTTAACCCTGTTGTTGGTGATATTAAAGGTAATGCCTTGAGAATGCTAGATTTGATTAATGAGGCTCATGAAATTGGAGCTCACTTAGTTGTTTTTCCAGAATTAGCTATTACTGGCTATCCTCCAGAAGATCTTTTATTTAGAGATGGCTTTATTAATCAGGTTGACAATGAGATCAGCAATCTATGTAATCTAGTTCCCTCAGCGATAACTATTTTATTTGGTGCGCCAAGTCAATCAAATGAATCTCTTTTTAATAGCGCTTATTGTATTCAAAGCAATCGGGTCATTCATGTCTACAACAAACAAGAATTACCTAACTATGGAGTATTTGATGAAAAACGCTACTTTACCTCTGGTGATGAGTCATTTGTATTTGAGTGTCAACAAACTAAAGTTGGCGTTTTAATTTGTGAAGATCAGTGGGTTGATGGGCCAATTGATAGATTGTGTCAATCTAATATTGATGTAATAGTTTCGCTTAATGCGTCACCCTTTCAAATAGATAAACAAAAACAGCGTATTGATATATGTAAATTCTTCGCTTTGAAGTTTGATCTTTCATTTATTTACGTTAATATGGTTGGAGGGCAAGATGAAGTTGTATTTGATGGTAATTCTTTTGTAATAGATAACTGTGGAGAGCTTGCTCTTCAGCTTCCTGCATTTAAAGAGCTTTCTTCACTTCATAACAGTATTGATTATTTGCCTTCTACTTTAAGTGAGGAAGAGTCTATTTATTCTGCACTTGTTTTAGCGACAAGAGATTATATTCAAAAGAACTCTTTTGGAGGCGCTTTAATTGGTTTATCAGGAGGTATTGATTCAGCTTTGACTCTTGCTATTGCAGCTGATGCTATTGGCTCTGAAAATGTTCACGCAGTTATGATGCCCTACCAATTTACATCTGACATGAGCCTAGAGGACTCTGAACTTCAAGCGCGAAACCAAGGTGTTCAATTTTCAAATATTGATATCCACTCAATGGTTGACTCTTTTAATTTTTCTCTTAATGATTTTTTTGAAAACACCTCTCCAGATTCAACTGAAGAAAATATTCAAGCTAGAGTTCGAGGCACCCTTTTAATGGCGCTCTCCAACAAATATCATAAAATTGTTCTTGCAACTGGTAATAAATCAGAGATGGCAGTTGGTTATGCAACTTTATATGGAGATATGTGTGGTGGTTTTGCTCCACTTAAAGATATTCCTAAAACAATGGTTTATAGGCTTTCTAGCTATAGAAATACAATCTCTCAAATTATTCCTGAGCGAGTTATAACAAGGCCCCCTTCTGCTGAGCTTGCGCCTAATCAAGTTGATCAAGATACACTTCCTTCATATGACGTTTTAGATGATATTCTAAAAAGATTTGTAGAGTTAAAGCATTCTGTAGCCCAAATTACCGAGCAAGGTCATAGTCTTGAGATTGTTAATAAGATAACTTCTATGATTCTCAAAAATGAATACAAAAGGCGTCAATCTGCTCCTGGGCCTAAGATAAGTGGGAACGCTTTTGGTAAGGAAAGAAGATATCCGATGACATCAAAGTTTAAACCTTAATTTTCTAACTTTCAAAAACCTTTAATAGTCCTGCAGCCTTATGTCTTGTTTCAGCTAATTCCTTTTCAGGTATTGAGTCATATACTATGCCAGCACCTGCCCTAAAGGTTAAAGTATTTCCTTCATGAATGAAGCTTCGTATAAGGATATTGAAATCCATCTTGCCATTCTGGCTTATATACCCTGCTGAGCCAGTATAGGCCTCTCTAGGCATCTGTTCAAGTTCACTAATGATTTCCATACAGCGAACCTTTGGACAGCCTGTGATTGTTCCTCCTGGAAATAGAGCCCTAACTATATCTTTAATACCAACACTATCAAGTAGCTTTCCTTTTATATTAGAGACAATATGATGAACAAACGGATAAGTCTCTAATGTCATTATTTCATTAACAAAAACGCTGCCATATTCACACACTCTTCCCATATCATTTCTCTCTAAATCAAGAAGCATTACATGTTCGGCAATTTCTTTAGGGTGATTTATTAAATTATCTTTTTGAGTCTTATCTGAATCACCACTTCCTCTAGGGTGAGTGCCTGCAATAGGCCTTGTCTCTAGGGCCCTGTCATTCACACTAAAAAGCCTTTCTGGAGAAGAGGATATTATGCTGAAATTTTCATATTGAATAAGAGCAGAAAAGGGAGCAGGATTGGTCTTTTTCAGAGCGTTATAAATTAATGCTGAATCAGTTTTTTCAGTTAGCTCATATTGCCACTGTCTTGATAGATTGACCTGAAAAACATCACCTGCAATAATATAATCTAAGCTTTTTTCAACGCCATTAATAAACTTATTTTCAACTTCTTCAGATTGGCTGACTTTAATTTTTTGCGTTGGCATTTTACTGAGAAGCTTAATATCAGATAATATCAAATTAATACGAGATTGATTGTTGTCTTGATCAATAATGAAAGTTTTATCTAGCTTATGATCTATGATTATTGCCGATGGTATTTGAACTGCGTAAGCAATTGGTAGTTTTGATTTGTGAAGTTTAGATACTAAAGTTGGCTCAATCTGGCCTATCAACTCATAAGAAAGGTAAACAAACCATCCTCCAATAAAAGGGAGGTTAGAATCTAAAGTAGTTGATTCACTATTATCTTGAAGTTTTTTTAAAAAATCAAAGTCAGAAAAGTCTTTAAGAATAATATTTTCACCAGGAAACGCAAACAATATTGAGTATCTATTATTTTCATTATGGCTTACACTTTCAAGTAGGAAGGGGTAGCGATCCTTGTTATGATAACAAAAAGAAGTTAAATCAACTTTTTGGATTTCTAACATTTCCACTAATTTAAAGGTCTAAAAGTAATTGGTTTGCTTTATTAATCAAAGAGTGGCTAGGATATTGTTTAATCATATCTAATAACAATAACTTAGCTTCATTAACTTCATTCAGCTTAATCAAGACCCTTGTTAATTCAAACATAGAATTCGCATATTTTGAATTCTCCTTATTGTTAAATTGAAAGTCTAAAAATGTATCTTTAGATTTTAGATATTCATTATTTTCAAAATAAGCCCTTGCAAGCCATAGATTTGAGTCTTTTATATTGGATGAATTGGAAGACCCTTTTGCAAAGTTTATGAATAAAGTAATTGCCTTGTCATAATTTCCAAGAAGAAATTCATTTTTTCCATCTAAATATAGCTTATCAGAGCTATTAGTTTGAATTTTTTGAGTTGTTTTTTCAACTTGCTTATTATTAGAAAGGTTTAATTCAATTAATTGAAATAGTTCTAAAATTTTTGCAGAGTTTAATCTTTGGTTTTCTTTAATTAGTTCAATTTCATCTTTCAATGATAGAATTTCATTATTGAGGGATTTGACTTTTTTATTGATTTTTAAGATTGCAAGATCAGTATTTAAACCTTCACTTGCATAGGCCCCATGAGTAATTAACATAGGGACTATAAAGATAAAATATATTAGTAGGTTCTTTTTCATTAAGCGACAGAAAGTAGATTAATTAAAAAAGAGTTGAGAAAATACTGCCTCTAGTAGTAGAAGAATTCTACTCTTCGATTCTCTTCCCAAGCCAATTCATTGCTTCCAACCATTACTGGAGACTCTTCACCATAGCTTACGACCAGAATTCTATCATCAAGGTTATAAAGGCTTAAAACCTCTTTCACACTTAAAGCTCGATTTTCACCAAGAGCCAGGTTATATTCACGTGTTCCACGTTCATCTGCGTGCCCTTCTAATCTCAAGCTTAGTGAAGGATTATCTTGCATAAAGTTAGCGTGCTCAATAATAGCTCTGGTAGATACTTCATCAATTTCAGTGTCATCATAAGAGAAATAAAGAATAAAAGAATCACTAGAGTTTTTGAAGTTTTCAATAATTGCTAACATTGCTGCTGCATCATCCATTAATGCTTGAATAAGCTCTTCTTTATTTGCTAAATTTCCATCTGCATCAAGAACAACTAAGTCGCCCATTCCCTTGGCATTGATCATCTCTATAAGCGCATCATCTGATAATGATTCTAGTTCTGCTGTCTTACCATCCATTAAATCACCACTTTCAACAATAGCATTGATAATTTGATCTCTATTTTGAAGGTTACCATCTGCATCAAGGACTATTAGATCTCCTAAGCCTTTCTCTTTCGCGATAGCTATCAACTCATCATTAGATAACTGCTCAAGCTCATCAATAGTAAATCCACCATCTTCATCCATTGCAACTAGAGTGGCATCACCACCAAGGTCTGCTTGTTCAGTAGCAGCATCACTTGGATTAATTAAATCAAGAAATTTGTCACCCAGTTCAGAAATATTATTAGCACCGCATGAGCTTAAAAAGATAACACTTGACAATAGTAGAATTTTTTTTGACATTTTTTTTTCCTTAATTTGAATAATTTGACCAAGTTGGTTCTCTAACTTCGCCGGTTTTTTGCATTAATTCAACAATTTGGTTATTGTAGAGTGAAATTATAGACAAAATTCCTTTGTTGTCTCTATTAGTTGAAAAAATAATCATACCTCCATTTGGTGAAAAGTAAGGAGATTCATCTGATTTATTTCGAGTCATTACGGTTAAGTCTCTAGATTTGATATCTAATAAAGCAACTCTGTAATCTTTGCCAACTCTATGAATAAGGGCTAAATCTTTTCCATCAGGAGAAAAAACTGGTTTTGCATTGTACCGACCTTCAAAAGTAGCTCGAGTTATTTTTCCAGACTTAAGGTCTTTTATATAAACTTGAACTTGGCCTGTTCTATTCGATGTAAATGCAATACTATTTCCATCAGGTGAAAAGCTAGCTTCAGTATCGATTGATATATTTTTAGTTAGTCTTTTAAGGCTTTTAGATTTAAAGTTATATAGATATATGTCTTTATTTCCTTGTTTTGAAATTGTTAAAGCAATACTTTCGCCGCTTGGATGAAAAGTTGGCGAAGAAGCAATACCATCAAATTTTGGCAGCTTAATAGGAATTGTTTTTAAAAATGGGGTCATAACAAAAACTTCTGATCTATTATTTTTAAAAGAAACATAAGCAAGTTTCTTCTGGTCTTTTGACCATGCTGGAGACAAAATTGGGTTTGATTGCCTGACAATTGTTTGTGGGTTTTCTCCATCAGAATCTGAAATTTGAAGTCTATAAGTTCTGCCACCACTATTATTTTCAGTAACTGTTACATATGAGAGTCTTGTATTAAATGAGCCTTTTTGCCCAAGAAGTACATAATAAATCTTGTCACTTAAGAAGTGAGCCATTCTTCTAAATCCAGTGTTACTAACAGTAATTTTTTTTTGATATAAGCTTTTTTCAGAAAAGACATCGTAAATATAAATATAAATGTTGTAAACCTTTGGACTTACTTGCTCAACCTTTCCAAAAACAACTGCGTCTTTTTTATGTTTTTTCCAAAAATTAAAATCAATTTGATTTGTAACTAGTGCGTCAGTACTTAAAGCACTAAATTGACCTGACCTATTCAAATTGTCTCTAATAATTTTGGCAATATCTATGTTTTCTTTTGAGTCACTAATAACCTCAAAAGGAGCAATAACAATAGGAAATGCAGCCTCTTTAGATTTTAAAATATTTACTTCTAAAAGTGCATTTGCTGGAAATGAAAATAATATATTAAACAATAAAATAAATTTAAAATATTTCACTCTCTTTCCTCAATCCAGTTCATTTGGATAGCTTCAAGTACTCTTTCACCGCACTTACTTTGTCCTTCTTCAAAATCTTCCAGATCTATAACAAGTTGACGTAAATCAACAAAGTTAATAGTTTTAGGGTCTGTATCAGGAGAGGTTTCTTCCAGTGAGATGGCTATTTCAAGTGAGTCGGTCCAGCAAAGCATTACGTAATAGAAGTAATAATTAATAAAAGAGTAATTTTAATCAATTCGATTGCTAGCTTTATACATTTTAATAAATATTAAACTCTTTCTGCTGAAACAAGGTGTGGGAGCTTGTTTAGCTGCTCCAGTACATCATTGAGCTGAATTATATTTTTAATGACAACAACAATATGGAATAACCTTGTTGAATGCTGACTTTCTTGTTGTTCAATATTTTCAATATTAACACCTAGATTAGCTATAGTGTTAGCAATAGCAGCTAAACGCCCGCTTCTATTTTCAACTAGTGCACTTATTGCAACCTCAAAGACCTCTTCTTCATCTGAGTTCCATTCAATTTCCATCCATTGTGCATTTTTTTCTTTAATATGCTCTAGGTTTGAGCAGATTGAGCGGTGCATAACTAGTCCTTTTTGTGTCGTTAAAACACCTGTAACCTCATCTCCAGGAATGGGGTAGCAGCAATGAGCAAAGTTTATTGCCATTCCTTTTGTTTTATTTATAGAAATGGTATTAATTGTTTCATTATTAATATCCTGGAGAAGTTTATTAATAACCACAGCAACAAATATTTCAGACAACCCTACTTTTATATATAGGTCTTGAAAATCAAAACAATTCAGCTCTTTAAAGCATTGTTCCCATTTATCTTGAGGAACATCATTAATTTTAATTTTTTGATAATTAAGTGCATCTGAAATCAAAAGCTTACCTAGTTTTGCCAATTCAACCTTTGAATTGTCTTTAAGATTTGCCTTTATTGCAGTTTTAGCCTTTGAGGTCACAACAAAGTCTAGCCAACTTGGTTTTGGCTTCACAAACAGACTTGTAATTATTTCTACTGTTTGACCTGATTTGAGTTCATCTGAAAGCTCTGCTTCAACTCCATTAATTGTAGCTTTTTGAGATCTTTTTCCAACATTAGTGTGAACAGCATATGCAAAATCAAGTACTGTCGATCTAAGTGGAAGCTGAATTATCTTTCCAGCTGGAGTAAATACAAATACTTCATCAAAAAATAAGTCAGCTTTAGTATTCTCTAGGAAGTCAGCTGAGGTATCAGTATTTTGCTGAATATCTAGTAAAGATCCTATCCAATTTTGAGCTAATTTATCTGTTGGCTTATCAGTATTTTTGTAGTGCCAATGCGCGGCAATTCCGTACTCAGAAATAAATTCCATCTCTTGAGACCTTATCTGAACTTCAATAAACATTTTTCTAGGGCCAAGCACAACAGTGTGAATAGATTGATAACCATTTGGTTTTGGAGCTGAAATATAGTCTTTAAATTTAAGTGGAATAGGCTTATAAAGACTATGAATATGGCCTAACGCCTGATAACAAGTATTTGTATTTTCGACTACAATTCTAAAGGCATGCATATCAAGAACTTCTGAAAATTTTCTTGATTTGAATTTCATTTTATTGTAAACACTCGAAGGCTGTTTCTGACGACCTTCAATAGTTGCTTCAATGCCTTCAAACTTTAATCTATTTTCAATTTCTGTTTTAATTAGATTTATTGTTTTCTTTTGGTTTCCATATTGCTTGCTAATTTTTTTCTTGATTATTAAGTGCTTTCTTGGGTGGAGTGTTTTAAAACATAAGTCATCTAACTCTACTCTTATGCTATGAAGCCCAAGACGTCTTGCAATTGGAGCATGAAGCTCAAAAGTTTCTTTTGCTTTTTGTATTTTTTTTTCATCACTCATTGACTCCAAAGTGCGCATATTATGAAGCCTATCAGCTAATTTAATAACCATAACTCTCATATCTTTAGACATTGCCAATATTAATTTTTGAAAGTTTTCAGCTTGTTTTTGTGAGCTTGAAGTGAACTCTAAGCTAGTCAGCTTTGATACCCCCTCAACAATATGTGCTACTTGCTCCCCAAATTGAGCCTGAACATCTTCTTTAGTTACCGAAGTGTCTTCGATACAGTCATGAAGAATTGCAGCAACAATACAAAAATAATCAAGCTTTAGGTCAGCAAGTATTAAAGCAACAGAAAGTGGGTGATGAATATAAGGTTCACCTGACTTTCTAAATTGACCAGAATGTGCTTTGTTAGCTGTCCTGTAAGCAAGTTTTACTAGCTCAACCTCCTTATGAGATAAGTAGCTATTTAAAACTAAGCATAAGTCATCAATTTTAGTGTGCTTCTGAAAAAAAGTCGTTGCCATCAATATTGTTAATCAAATAAGTTTAGTATAATTATAAGCAGGTTGTTATTCACTAGAAGTTCTTTATGTAAAGGTTTCCACATAAAAATGCACATAAGTATAATTTAACGTTTAAAAGTAAATATCAAATTTAGACTATGATTAAATCTTTCATTCTTTTACCTATAGCTTTAGTTTTTCTGACTGGATGTTCTCCTTTTGGTGGAGATAAAGAGACTAGAAAATTAGTTGCAAAAGGTCTCACACCTAAGACTTTATATGGGCAAGCAGAAGATATGGTTGATGCAGGATCTTTAGATCAGGCTATTGATCAATATCAACTTATTCTTTCCTCTTATCCAGGCTCTAAATATGCAATTCAATCAAGACTTGATATGGCATACAATTTATACAAACGTAAAAAATATTCAAGAGCTATAGTTGAGTTAGATAAATTTATTGAAAAATACCCTGATCTACCCTCTACTCCCTATGCTTACTATCTAAAGGGCGTAGTTGCAGAAGATAAATCTAGTTCAATTTTAGATAATTTAGTTACAGATAGCGCGCAGAGAGATGTTGATAGTGTTCGCGAAGCATATTCTTACTTTGTTGATTTAATCAATGCTTTTCCTAATTCTAAATATGCAAACGAAGCAAGTACAAAGCTAACTAAACTTATGAATACTCTTGCTAGACATGAGTTATATGTTGCCATATACTATACAAAAATTGGATCACATATTGCTGCAATAAATCGCTCAAAATTTATTATTGAAAATTATCCAAATAGCTCTTCTATTCCAGATGGTCTTGATCTAATGGCGTATAACTATGATGAAATAAATGCTACAAAGCTTGCAAGTGATACAAGAATAGTTTTATCTTCTAGTTATCCTAGTTATTCTAAAAACTACTCAATTGATTAGAGTCAAAATCTAATATCTTTAGTTATGAATTCAACTGAAAGACTATTTGCTTTAAAAGTTTCGCTAATTATGTCTGTTCGAATGCTTGGCTTATTTATGCTTTTTCCTGTTATGAGCGTTTATGCTGCTGATTATGATGGCTCAACTCCCTTCTTAATTGGAATGGCAATAGGTATTTATGGTTTGACTCAGGCTTTACTGCAAATACCTTTTGGCTACCTTTCAGATCGATTTGGAAGAAAACCTATTCTAATAATTGGGCTTTTAATCTTTTTGTTAGGAAGTATTGTTGCGGCAAATGCTTCAAATATTATATTTGTAGTTATTGGAAGGGCTTTGCAAGGTGGTGGCGCTATATCAGCAGTTTTAATGGCATTTTTAGCGGACTCCATATCTGAAGATAATCGAGCAAAGGCAAATGCCTTTGTCGGCTTTCAAATTGGCGTAGCTTTTATGCTTTCATTAATTATTGGGCCAATAATAACCTCAAGAATTGGACTTTCTGGATTATTTTGGGTTATTGGACTTCTCTCAATTATTGCCATGCTAATTGTATTGTCTCTTCAGCATTCGAAGCCAGTTAATTATTATCGACTTTCTCTTGGAGCCTTCAAAGAAACCTTTACAAGAGAGCTAGTTGCTTTAGATTTTAGCGTTTTCTCACTACATTTGATTCTTGCAAGTGGTTTTATAGTTATGCCATTACTTATTATGGACAATCAAATAGTCAGTATGATCGATAACTGGCAGCTTTATCTTCCAGCAGTATTACTTTCATTTATAGGGATGATTCCCCTTATTATTATTTCAGAGAAGTTTAAAAAAACAAAATACATATTATTGCTCAGTATCCTTCTATTAATTGTCAGTCAAATTATTTTTTTTACATCAAACTTAAATTTCTCAGTTTTTCTAATTACTCTGACAATTTTCTTTGTTGCATTTAATACTGTTGAAGCAATATTACCTTCTTTGTTATCTAGAACTGCTAGCACCTCTAAGAGAGGCCTTGCAATGGGTATTTTTTCAACATCACAATTTTTAGGTACGTTTATTGGCGGCGCAATTGGCGGTTTGATTTATGACATTTACGATTTAAATAGTGTATTCTTATTCACCATATTTGTAGCAATTATCTGGTGGTTTATGGTTCTTTTTTCACCACTTAAAACTAAAACTTAACAGGAGTAAATATTAGTATGGCCGGAATAAATAAAGTAATATTGGTTGGTAATCTAGGTGCAAAGCCTGAGATTAAGTACGCTTCAAATGGAAACGCAATCAGCAATTTATCAGTTGCAACTAGTGAGTCTTGGACTGATAAAAATACCGGTCAAAAACAAGAAAGAACTGAGTGGCATCGCGTTAGTTTATTTGGAAAAGTTGCTGAAATAGCGGGTCAATATTTAGATAAAGGCTCCAAGGTTTACGTTGAAGGTAAATTACAAACTAGAAAATGGCAAGATCAAAGTGGACAAGACCGTTACACAACCGAAGTTGTAATTAGTGGGTTTAGTGGTACTTTACAGATGCTTGATCGTCGCGATGATTCTAACTCTCCAATGCAATCACAGTCTCAACCTCAGTCTAAACCGCAACCACCTCAAAATGGCCAGCAAGCGCCAACTATTACTCCGGTTGCACAAGATGAATTTGAGGATGATATCCCTTTTTAAAATCGACCTAGTTTTTTTTAACTCTGCTCGTCAGTATCTAGTTTTTCAAGGACTACAAAAGCAACTGCATTTTGACTTTCGTCAGATATGCTTAGGTGCCCTTGTTTAATTCCTTTTTCTAATAAATACAGCCTTAATTTTTCACTAGGTAAAAAATAGGGCTTTCCATTTTCATTGTTTCGAATAGTTAAATCCTGAAAGCTAACTACCCTTCCAATTCCAGTTCCTAGCGCCTTTGAAAATGCTTCTTTTGCGGCAAAACGCTTAGCAAGAAAAGCTGCGCTATCAGCCTTATTTGCAAATAAGGCCTGTTCATGCTCTGTTAATATTCTTTTTATAAAGCCATTACGATTTTTTAAAATAATTGTTTGAACTCTTTCTATACTAACTATATCCGTTCCAATTCCATAAATCATAAAACTCTCGCTTCTAGTAGTAAAGCTTTCATTTCAGATGTTGCATTTGCAAGGCCAACAAATAATGCTCTTGAAATAATTGAGTGACCAATATTTAGCTCAACAATTGATTCAATTTTGGCTATTGCAGGAGTATTTAAAAGTGTTAAGCCATGCCCCGCATTAACCTGTATTCCAAGACTGACAGCATATTCGCAAGCCTCAGATATTCTTTTGAGTTCTAATTCAGTCTCATTTATAGTGGTTGCATCTGCAAAGTGGCCTGTATGAATTTCAATTATTGGCGCTCCACACTCAGCTGCAGCATCTATCTGTCTTTTATCAGCATCGATAAAAAGGGATGTTTTAATGTTATTTGAGCTAAGCTGAGCACAAACCTCTTTCATTCTTGCTAGTTGAGAGGCAACATCTAAACCCCCCTCTGTTGTAAGTTCCTGCCTCTTTTCTGGAACAAGGCAGCAGTCTTCTGGTAGGACATGAGAGGCAATTTTGAGCATCTCATCTGTTGCCGCCATCTCTAAATTCATTTTGGTTTTTAAACTGGATTTTAACTCAATTACATCGCTATCTTGGATATGACGCCTATCTTCTCTCAAATGGAGTGTAATACTATCAGCACCAGAATTCTCACAGATTAGGGCAGCATCAATCAAGCTTGGATACTTTGTACCTCTGGCCTGCCTTAATGTTGCTATATGATCAATATTAACGCCTAAAAAAATACTCATAACTAGACCTAATTAACAAAAAATAACTCTTTACTTTTAAGTGGTTTATCACCTAGAAGAGGCTTTAACCTTTTTCGATTCAATTTTTTTAAAGTATTTAACCCTTCAGAGCTTGGAATTGCTTGGTTAGGAGTGATAATATTTAAAAGAATTTCACCCAAAATTTTACCTTCAGTTTGTGCAATAAAACCTTGATCTTCAATAAAATCATAAAGACCATTACTTTTAATTGGATTCCCTTCAATATCATCTTTAAAGTCAAGTCCATATCCTAATTCTTGCATTAGTTGATTTTCAAATATGCGCAGTGCATATTCTTTTTCAGAACTAGATTTATGATTAATATTTTTAATGAAGTGCCAGTAGGCACTAAAAAGCCCACTATACTCATCACCCTCAGGGATAAGCCTAATAAGAAGTTCATTTACATAGATAGCTAATATCAGATCATCACCAAGAAGTCTTCGTGGTTCATCTGAAATCTCCCACTGAGAGAGGCTTTTTAGGTCACTTTTTCCCTTAAATGAAATACTTAAGCATTGAAACATTTGAAGCGACGTTTTACTACTTCTAGCTCCTCTTGCTATCAAGCGAATTCTTCCATGATCTTTAGTAAAGAAGTCTAGCAATAGAGAGCTTCCTTGGTACATTCTTCGATGAATCAAAAAAGCAGGAGAATTCTCAATTCTAGTCATAGCCTAGAGATGCTAAGGCTCTTTTATCATCTGACCAACCTTGTCTAACCTTAACCCACAACTCTAAAAATACTTTTGCCTCTAAGAATCCTTCAATAGTGATTCGCGAATCTTGACCAATTTTTTTTAGCATTTCGCCTTTATGGCCTATTACAATACTTTTCTGAGAGGCCTTATCTACAAATATACGCGCAGCAATTCTATACATTTTACCGTCTAATTCAAATTTTTCTATTTCTACAGTGATATCGTAGGGAAGCTCATTAGATAAATTTCTCATCAACTTCTCACGAATGAACTCGGATACAACAAATTTTTGAGAGCGATCGGTTATAAAGTCCTCATCATAAATAGGATCTTGCTCAGGTAAGTATTTAAGAATTAAGCTTCTTAGCTGCTTTGTATGTGACCGATCAAATGCAGACAAAGGAAAGACCTCATTAGCCTTAAATTTTCCACCAAGCATCTCTAGGTAAGGGAGTATCTTATCAACTGAGCTTGATTTATCAATTTTATTGACGCAAATGATAACAGGAATATCTACTTTACTTAAATGCTCTAATACGCGAGCATCCTCTTTGGTCCACTTAAATATTTCAACAAGCCAAATTATCATATCAACATCGGCAAAACTCGAGCTAGCAGCCTTATTCATATATGAATTAATTGCCTTATTATTTCCAATATGAATTCCAGGTGTATCTACAAAAACCATCTGATAGTTTTCCTGAGTATCAATAGCGTTAATTCGGTGTCTAGTTGTCTGAGGTCGATGAGATGTGATTGAGAGTTTTTGCCCAATTAATTCGTTGACAAGGGTTGATTTACCTACATTCGGCCGCCCTACTACTGCAATGTAGCCAGATTGAAAATTCATTTTTTTAATATACCTTTTAAGATTGACTCAGCACAGCCCTGCTCTGCTCTTTTAATACTTTTTGCGCTCTCTTCAACACTAAGACTATATTCCTTAATAGAGCATTTAACATAAAAAACGGCATTATGGTCTTTACCCTCGGTTCTAACAAGCTCATATTCTGGCAAAGCGTACCCTTTTTTTTGTAATAATTCCTGGAGTTGAGTTTTAAAGTCTTTTAATGAATCTTCAGGTCCAGACTCGTTTAAGAGGTCATTATAGAGTTTTAAAATAATTTCACTAACTGTTGCATAATCAGAATCTAAGAAAATAGCCCCTAGAATAGCTTCAAATGCGTCTGCCTGGATTGACTCACGTCTGAACCCACCACTTTTTAACTCTCCTTGACCCAATAGCAAGCTTTCAGAAAGATTGAGTATTTTAGCTAGTTGAGCTAAAGTCTGACCTCTTACGAGACTAGACCGCAGCCTAGATAACTGCCCTTCATCAATTAACAGAAAACGCTGATAAATTTCTAGAGAGATTACGCAGCCTAATACACTATCTCCCAAAAACTCCAATCTTTCATTATTTTTTTTACTAACACTTCGATGAGTTAAAGCTTGCTTGAGAAGATTAATGTCTTTAAATTGGTAAGAAATATTTTTTTGTAATTTTTGCATACGCTAGATGGCAACTGGAGCTTTAATTGGATCATCATGCTTATAATCAGAAAGTTCAAAATCTTCATATTTATAATCAAAAATGCTCTCTGGCTTTCTATGAATTAAGATCTTTGGAAGCTTTTTTGGAGTTCGTTTGAGTTGAGTTTCAACTTGCTCAAAGTGATTTGAATAAATGTGACAGTCGCCGCCACTCCAAACAAAATCCCCAACTTCAAGGCCACACTGCTGCGCAACTATGTGAGTGAGTAATGCGTAAGAAGCAATATTAAAAGGAACTCCCAGAAAGATATCAGCACTTCTTTGATAAAGCTGACACGATAACTTTCCATTAGCTACATAAAATTGAAATAACGCATGACAAGGCGCAAGGGCCATTTTATCTAGTTCCCCAACATTCCAACTTGAGACAATTATTCGTCTTGAGTCTGAGGAGTTTTTAATGAGATTAATTGCCTCTTTAATTTGATCAATCTCTAGACCTTCAGAGTTCTTCCATTTTCTCCATTGAGCTCCATATACTGGACCTAAGTCACCATTTTCATCTGCCCACTCATTCCAAATATTTACTTTATTTTCTTTTAGATATTTAATATTTGTATCGCCGTTTAAAAACCATAAAAGCTCATGAATGACCGAAGGAACATGTACTCTCTTAGTAGTTACAATTGGGAATCCATCATTTAAATTAAATCGCATTTGATGGCCAAAAATACTCTTAGTCCCAGTACCAGTCCTATCAGTTTTGTCAGCACCAGTATCTCGCACAAGCTTTAAAAAATCTAGATATTGTTTCATGTTTGACCTTTTACATAATAGGATTTATAAAATATATACAGACCAATAAAAATCATTGGAAAGCTCAATATTTGACCCATTGTCAGCCATTTAAAAGCTAAGTAGCCAAGGTGTGAGTCGGGCACTCTTATAAATTCAATTATAAATCTAAAGAGGCCGTAGAATATTAAGAATAAAGCCGAAGTCGATCTAATTGGCGGATTCTTTTTGCTAAAAAACCATAATATGATAAATAGGACTATTCCCTCTAATAATGCTTCGTACAATTGAGTTGGGTATCTAAGAGCCCATATACCACTTTGGTCTGGTGCATAAACTCCCCATGAACTCTCTGTTATTTTCCCCCAAAGTTCACCATTAATATAGTTACCTATTCTTCCAAAAGCAAGTCCTAGTGGTACTAGTGGGGCAATAAAATCGGTCGTTTGAAAAAAAGAAAATTTTGATTTCCTATTAAACAAAACCATTGCAATCAAAACTCCTAAGAAGCCACCATGAAAGGACATTCCTCCATTTTGAAAATTAAAAAATGTCAAAGGGTTTGAAGTAAAAACTGAGAAGTTATAGAAAAGTAAATAACCAAAACGTCCACCCAAAACAGCGCCTAAAGCACCATAGAAAATTAAATCATCAACATGACTTATATTCCATATAGGGCTTGATTTAACACGGTATTTTGCTAGTAAATATGCTGCTAAAAATGCCAATAGATACATGACTCCATACCAGTAAATCTGCACAAAGCCTAAATCTAAAATCACTGGATCTATTACAAAATATTTCATAGATTAAATGAGTGCATAAATTTAACGATTAAGTTGGTTTAATTGAAAGGTGAAAGCATATTTCATTAAGTGTGGAATTATAGGCAGTATTGCGGTTTTGGTGTGCCAAAATAGCCAACATTAAGCTAAATAACTAGTTGTTAAAATTAATCAATTCTTGGCCTTTTTTTTGGTAAAGGGGGTGCGCTGGTTGGCCTGATTTATTTATATTTAAGCACATTGGATTGTTGATAATTTTTAATACTTCTTTATCTCTTTCTAAAAATTGACCATCATTTCCCCATGCTACAACAGTTAATTGGCTCTTTTGATGATTTTTTAAAATATGTTTATTATTGCTTTTTCCTATTGGTATTTCTGTCTTTTTGAGCTCTTTAGGATCCGTTGACATGTAAGCAAATAAATTAACCATAATTAGGCCGCCATAACCCCAGTCTTTTGCAAAATTAATACATCTTTTAAGTGTTGGATCATCAATAATTTCATCTGCGATAGAGGGATTAAGACCAATAAATAAAACATAACCTTTTTCTGAATTCCACAACCTTGTTAAAGAGTAACGATATTTTCGACAGGTTGAGAATACTGCGCTTTTCTTTATAGTGCTCATTTACGTAAGTTTATCTATAAAATAATTTTAATGTTCTAGATGAGCATTTAATTCAGTTTTATTTTTTTAACTCTAGCTTATTTTTATGATTGATAATTTTCCAAGAATTAAGCTTGGCCATTTTCCCACCCCAATTGAGTATTTAGCAAACATTACTGAATACTTAGATGGTCCTGAAATATTCATTAAAAGGGATGATTGTACTGGTCTTGCTACAGGTGGTAATAAAACAAGAAAACTTGAATTTATAATGCCTGATGCTCTTAATTCCAAGGCCGATCTTATAGTAACAGTTGGTGCGATCCAGTCAAATCACGTCCGACAAACAGCAGCTTCTTGCGCTATTCTTGGTATTAAATGTCTTGTTGTTTTAGAGCAGAGAGTTGCTAATGCGACTGAAGCTTATATGAATTCTGGTAACGTGTTTTTGAATCAATTGTTTGATGCAGAAATGGTTTTATGTCCTATTGGGATAGATGTTGAAGAATATGCCCATGAAATAATGGATAAAAAAAGAAATGAAGGTAAAAATCCTTATTTTATTCCTGTTGGTGGGAGTAATCACCTAGGAGAGCTTGGTTATATTGAGTGTATGAGAGAGATCAAAGAGTATGACAAAGATGGACTTTTTACTCATATATTACTTGCTACAGGCAGTGGAGGCACGCAAGCGGGATTAGTAGCAGGCAAAAATATTTACAAAAGTAAAGCTCAAATTATTGGAATTAGTATCAAAGATAATAAAAATGATCAAGAAGAAAAAGTTTTTAAGTTAACCAATAATTCCTGTGACTATGTTGGTGAGGACCATGTAAGCCGCAATGAAGTTATTGCTTTTGATGGCTATGTTGGCGGTGGTTATGCAATTCCGACAGAAGGCATGATGAGTGCGGTTAAATTAATGGCAAGAAAAGAAGCAATTTTATTAGATCCTGTTTACACAGGTAAAGCTTTTGCTGGATTAGTAGACTTGGTGCAAAAAAGACACTTTAAAAAAACAGATAAGATACTTTTTATTCATACTGGTGGCTCTGCAGCATTCCCAGCCTTTGAATGGGCCTTTAAATAATTAAAAGGCATTAAATAGCTTAGTCCCTTTTCTTTCCTTGTATAACTCTATCAAGTATTAGAGCGCAAAATAAGATTGCAATTCCAGCCAATATTCCTTGGCCGACATTAGCATATTGTAGGGCCTCTAGAACGTCTTGTCCCAAGCCTTTTGCGCCAATTAAAGATGCAACAACAACCATCGCTAAACTAAGCATAACTGTTTGGTTGACGCCTGCGAGAATAGTTGGCATTGCAAGAGGTAAATCAACCTTAGTCAATAAGTACCATTTAGAACCTCCATAAGCTATTGCCGCCTCCCTTATAGTTTCAGGTACACCTTTTAATCCTAAGACAGTAAGCCTTACCACAGGAGTTCCTCCAAAAATCATAGTAATAATGACCGCTGAAACTTTTCCAGTTCCAAAGAATGCGATAACTGGAATCATAAATACAAATGCAGGCATTGTTTGCATGAAATCCATAATTGGCCTGATAAAGGCATAAAACCTAGGCCTAGTGGCGCAATATATACCTAGTGGAATACCAATAGATATACTCAGAATCGCAGCAGTTCCTAACAATGCCAATGTTGTCATGGCCTTTATCCAAAAACCTAGAAAACCCATGTATGCTAAGAATGCTAGAGAATATACAGCCGCTCTTGGTCCAGCAGAGAGGCCAGTCATTAATACTATTGCACTAATAACGACAATCCAAGGAGTTGTTACAAAAAGCATCTCTAGGGCATCAAGGACTGACCTTATTCCAAAAGTAATTGCAGTAAAAAGTACATCACCTTTAATTACAGCATAATCAAAAGCCTTTTCTACTCCATCTATTGACGCAAGCCTTATGTCAGGATGCGTTGGGAAATCTGCAAACAAAGCAACGAGATTTGGAAAGCTATAATGTATTGTTGAAAAAATAATGATTACTAATACAAATGAAATACTTAAAAGAAAGTTTTTAGATTCCATTCCTGGACTTATTTGTTTATTAGAAAGCCACTCTGAAAACTTTCTTTCTAAAATAGAGTTGGCCAATACACCTTGCAATATCCTTATTAAAATAAACAGAAAAATACCACTAATAGCGATTGCAAAACCAGAAGCTTCAATGCTTTGAGCTTCCTGTAAATAACCTCCAATTGAGTCTTCAAGTGACTTAATTGTTCTTCTGAACATTTCAACTTTATCGGAATTGTTCTCAATAGCGGCTTGAAGTTGTTTCTCTCGAAAATCTATTGTTGATTGAACTTTTTCAATTTTGCTATAGGCTTCGGCGCTAATATTGCCAAAAAACCCCCTCACAATCTGAACAATTGCAAATGTTTCAATAAGTAAAAAAGCTAAAGACCAGTTCCATATGTTTCTAACCCCAAACCATACTGAGCCAAATAAAAATGCAAATAAATTAAAGGATACAACAAATTTTGAGCTGTTATTAATGCGGCCAAACTCATGAACATAGTATTCAGAGTTAGTTTTTACGAAAACTGGAATTTGATCAGTGTTTGCGTAATCATCATTAGGTATTAGGTTGTCTTTACTCATCCTGGCCCTCAACAATAGATACAAGTAAGTCTTTTTGAGATACCACGCCAATATCCTGGCCATTTTCGTTACTGATAACAATTGGCTTATCACTAGTAACAGAACTCTCAATGAGGCTGCTTAAATCGTCATTTTCTGTCATCCTTATGGCATCTTTTGGTATTGCGCCATAATGTTTACTAAACTCATCAATTGGCTTCATTATTGATTTTGCTTTAACAACTTCAAGTCTAGAGATTCCCTTTACAAAGTCTGCAACATAGTCATCCTCTGGATTCATAACTATCTCTTCTGGGGTGCCAATTTGAATAACTTTACCATCTCTCATAATAGCAATACGGTGACCAACTTTAACAGCTTCATCTAAATCATGAGTAATAAAGACCGTTGTTTTTTTTAATTTCTTAGATAATTTTATAAATTCTTTTTGAAGTTGCCTTCTAATCAAAGGGTCTAATGCGCTGAAAGGCTCATCCATCAATAGTATTTCAGGATCTGCAGCTAATGCCCTTGCAAGTCCTACTCTTTGCTGCATTCCACCAGACAGTTCATGGGCATACTTATTTCCCCAGCCTGTTAACTCGACTGTATTGAGGATTTCATTTGCTTTTCCATACCTCTTATTTTTATTAACGCCTCTAATTTCTAATGGCATTGCAATATTGTCAATCACAGAGCGGTGCGGCATCAGTGCAAAGTTTTGAAAGACCATGCCTATTTTTTTATTTCTAAAATCTTGTAACTCTCTTCTTTCTAGGGCCATTACGTCTTGACCATCTATTAATATTTTTCCTATTGTTGGCTCTAGAAGCCTATTAATATGTCTTACAAGGGTTGACTTTCCACTTCCAGATAAGCCCATTACACAAAATATTTCACCAGGTTTAATGTCAAATGAAACATCTGAAACGCCAATAACTGAATTGTAATTTTCTAATGCATCTTGCTTTGAAATATGATCTTCAGTAATTGCTTTTAGAGCCTCTGGAGAGGTGTTTCCAAATATCTTAGAGATATTTTGAATTTGAATAAAACTTCCGGAGTTTTCTTGCGACATAGTATTTACATTAATTGAAAAAAAACCGGCGCATATAAAGCGCCGGCTTTATAACGATCTTGTTAGATTATAAACCTAACCATCCATCAACTGTACCTTCGTTCTTAGACATCCAATCTCTTGCAACTTCTGCTGCATCTCTCTTATTGACAGAGATTTCATAGGCAAGCCATGATACATCGTCAGACGTTAACTGGAAGTTATTGAAAAACTCAACGATTGCTGGAGACTTTCCTTCAAGAGAAGTACCCCAACCAATTTGAATATTTTTCATTGCATCTTTAGAGGCTACATAAGACTTTTTATACCAATCTGCATCAGTCTTTGGTTGAATCATTTTGTACTTAGCAGGATCATGAGTAGGTTCAGTCAACATTACAACTGGCGCCATTCCCCATATAGCATGTGGCTTATAGCAATAGAATGCATAGCCCTCACCTTTTTTGATCGAGTCTAAAACTCTTGCATTTTTTACTGCTTCAGCAGCTCTAATAGGCTCAATACCAAGATCTAGTAGTCCATAATCTCTTACTTTTACCTCATTTACGTTTGCAGAGGCCCAGCCATCAGCACCAATCCAAAATTCACCTTTACCATTACCATCACTATCCATTGCAGCAATAACCTCAGGTCTTCCAAGGTCAAAAATTGACGTTATATTCATCTCTTTTGCAAAGGCTTGTGATACGCAGTAACCTTGATTTCCTTCATAGCTCAAAGAACTTAATTTAAGAGTTCCTTTTGGAACAAGTTCATTAGTGTAAGCCTGTTGGTTTGGTAGCCAGACATCAGGGTGAACTTCAATCTCACCTTTACTTCTATCAATTGCTCCATAGATAGCAGTATTATTTCCAGGAATTAGCTCAACTTCACCACCCATCTTATCAGTGATTACCGCAGATAGCAGGTTTGCAATTGCAGTAGCTCCAGTCCAACCTGGATCGCCAATATTTACTTTTTCTGCATAAGTTGCCATAGACGCAGACAGTGCAACAACGGCAGCAATAGCTGTTTTATTTAATAACTTCATGTATTTCTCCTTTTAATGAAATTTACTTTTTTCTCTATTACTTATTTTTTTAGGTACTAGAAAAAAATTTAGTATACATCAATTAATATATATGTTTCAACTCTTAATAATGATAAAAAGCAAAGAAAGGTTTATTGCAGACTTAAAAAAATAATCAATAAAACCCATAAAAACCTTTACTCTAAAGTAAAAAATCAGTAATTGAATCGTTAATTAGAGATGGTTTTTCCATATGAGAGTTATGGGCGCATCCTTCAATAACTTTAATAGAAGAATTTGAAATTCCTTTGTTTAGAATTTCTTGTTGGTTCCAATCATAGGAGCGATCATTTTTTGCCCATATTATTAGAGTAGGTGATTTGATTTGACTAAGCTGCGCCCTTCCATCCCAGCAATCCCATGCATCAAGGCTAGCCAGTGCAGCTTGAGTAGTTGCTTTTGAGCCTTCATCTAAGCATAATTTGTATCCATCTCCAGTCAGATAATCCATAAACCAAGTCTTTGCAATATTTTTTCGAGTTCGCTCAAGACCAAATTCAATAATTTTAGCTCTTGATTCTCCAATAGTTTCAAACCTACTGGGTAATACTCCTATAGATCCGGTACCAAAACATATTAACTTATTAACTCGATCTGGGAATAATGCAGCCATTTCTTGGACAATCATTCCTCCCATGGAATGACCAAGTAAATTAAAGGTATCAATTTTTAAATAATCTAAGAGCTCAAATACCTTCAGTGCATTTTCTCTAATAGTTGAAGGAGCGGTCATTTGAGAGCTCTCACCATAACCAGCTAGTGAAGGCATAATCAATTCAAAGTGATCTTTTAAATTTTCCTGAAATTTCCACATATCTTGCCCACCTAAGTAGCCATGCACAAGTACTAATGGGTAACCTTTTCCAATTCTTTTGTACGATAAGTGATTCATAGCAATAAATGATAAAGGATTAATTACATTACAATTAAATTAGTGATGTAATATTTCCGTCACCCTCAACGAAATCATATTTATCAAAATCTTTTTTATCTGTCCATTCCATCGCTTCATGCTCATTAAGGTTAATAACACCATCTTTTATTGAGCAAAGAAAGTAATGAAGAACAATGTTAATTTCACTGTCTTTGTAGCTTTCCTCTGCAAGCTTTTCATAAACATTGATATTTATGTTTAATTCCTCATATATCTCTCTAGTTAAGGCCTCTTTAAGAGTTTCATTGACTTCTACTTTGCCGCCAGGAAATTCCCATTTAAGGCCCATATGTTTATTTCTATTTCTTTGGGTAACTAAATATAGATTATCTTTCTTGATTATTGCAGCAACAACGTCTGTAACTTTCATAGTTGATTTTTCTTTACTTCCAGCCCTGTAACCAATGTTTACTCTCCTTTAAGTCTTCCCAATTAATAAGTTCTACTCGATTCGATATTACTGACTCTATTAAGCAATGAGTTACGTTATTGTTTTCATCAAAGTTTAGTTCAGTAATAAGAAAGTGCTTTTCTTTATTACTCGGTGCAACTGCCGTCCATTTACTGTTAAGTAATTTTTTAGAACTAACTTTATTCATTAACTTGAAAATTTTGTAGTAAAAAGTATTACCGCCATATACATAGCCATTAAGGGAAGGAGAAGTAACATTTGAGTCACAAATTGTAAAATAGTGGTTCTAACAGCTTGAGTTTCAAAAGATCTATAACTTAGAAATAAGATAAAAAAATAAAAGAGAGTTGGAATTAGGGAGGTGAGCCTAAGCTCTTCATATCCAGCATTAGTTTCAAGTCTATTAAGTAATACACCTGCAAGGATGTATGTCCCTATTACTCCAAGCCAAAAAAGCTTTGTTGCTATAAATTTTGTTGCTGGTTTTTCCATTTTATTGGCTTTATAAGTAGTTAATTTACTAGGTGATATGGATTTTATAAATATTTAGAATACGCATATAAAGCCGAGATTATATATCAACTTCAACTTTGTCAATTAATTTAGCAATACCCCAACTATAGTTAAGTCAAATAAAGTCTTAATTTGAGATTGTTAATTCAATTTTGTGAGTGAGGAGTATATTAATAAAAAGCTAATATTAATAAGACCCTCACTTCAGTATTTAATTTACAAAACTACTTATAATGCTAACCATAGCATACATAAAGCTAAGCATAAATGCCATACATCCAGTTGTCCATAAGACTAGTTTAGTTTCCATAGATTATCCCTATTAATTTTTTAGTAATGTCTAACGAGTTTCTGTCAAAACGGCGCTATTCTAATTATGTGTTATAGGAATTAAATGAAGATTAGGAGTTGTTTAGATAAAGACTTAAAAAGCACATCAAATAAAAGACCTTAATATAAAGCAACATTATAAAAAATTGTAAAAATTCTTATAAAGCTCAATAGAATGTTAGTTTACTCGGGTTGATTTGAATGTGTTTTAGACCCTGTTGTAGCAGACTATAGCCCGAGTTCCCATAAATTTTATATACTTTCATAATTAATTCGTGCTAAAAAAATACCTTAATTCATTGCTTTACATATAATATAAAAATAAAGTAATATTTTAATTTTCACAAATAGGAATGAACATGGAAATGAAAGAAATCAATTCGGATGAAGTATGCAATATACTTAAAGAAATAATTGAATATGAGCTTGCAGGTGTTGTTAGGTACACACACTCCTCTTTAATGGTTACGGGTCCATATAGAATTCCCATAGTTACATTTCTAAAGGAGCAAGCTGCTGAATCAATGGTCCACGCTCAGCAAGCTGGTGAATTACTAGTTGGTCTTGATGGTCACCCAAGCCTTAAAGTTGCAAAAATTGAAGAAACTCATAGGCACTCAATTAAAGATATTTTAGAGGAAAGCTTAGAACATGAATTGCATGCGTTGAGTTTATATAAAAAATTATTAATGAGCGTTGCAGACGCATCAGTGTACTTAGAAGAGTATGCCAGAGGTAAGATTGGCGAAGAAGAGCAACACTCTCTTGAGCTTAAAGCCATGTTGAAAGACTTTAGTTAATAACTAAGAAGCTATTTAAGAGGTTTTCCACCTTAATTATTGATTTAACTATAAAAATTGGTGCGCTCGAGGTGATTCGAACACCCGACATTCGGCTTCGGAGGCCGACACTCTATCCAGCTGAGCTACGAGCGCAATTATTAACTGATAATTTTAGTCGAGTCATTACGTTTATAAATAAAACTTATATAGATTACCTGAGCTTTTATTTAAAACTACATGGTTTCTTCATCTAAAATTTATAAAACACAAGTACAATTCTTTAAAAAATATTTACTAACTCCTTTTTAATACTAATTAAATCTATTATGATCAATGTAAAAGCCTTATTTAAATCTACTGTTCTTTCTACTTTTTTCTTTTTTGGAGTTACAAGTGGATCATTAGCTGAAGAAGAAAATTACTCCCCCCTTGACTCTCCATCATTCTTTGAAGGTCTCAATACGTTTACAACTGTTTACTCTCAAATTAAGCTGCTTTATGTTGATGATATTGATGATGAAACATTATTTAATAACGCAATTAGAGGCTTAGTTGAGGGTTTAGACCCACATTCTAGTTTTCTTGAGCCAAGCGGCCAGTCTGATTTAAGTGAAAGTACTAGGGGCGCATTTGGTGGTCTGGGTATTGTTATTGGAACCAAAGGCGAATATATAGAAGTTGTGTCTCCAATTGATGACACACCTGCATACAGAGCAGGCCTTAAGGCTGGTGATATTATTTTACAAATTGGTGATCAAAACGTAAGTCAAATTAATCTTGCAGAAGGTGTTAAGTTAATGAGGGGTGCACCAGGGACCACTATTAAACTTACAATTGGAAGGCCTGATATTGCTCCATTTGTAGTTGAAATAACGCGTGAAATTATCACGATCACCTCAGCAAAAGGACTTTTACTTGATGAAGGTATTGGTTACTTAAGGATTGCTCAATTTCAAAGACCAACTGCTGCGCTAGTGAAAACTATTGTTGCAGATTTAGTAGAAAAGAACGAAGGCGAGCTTGATTCTTTAATTATTGATCTAAGAAATAATCCAGGCGGCCTCCTAGATTCATCAATTGACATATCCAATCTATTTATTGATGAGCCTGGTATTGTCGTTTACACAGAAGGCAGAACTCCTTACTCAAATAGTTCATTCCCAACAAAGCCTGGTGATATTCTTAATGGTGCCCCTATTGTTGTATTAATGAATAGAGGGTCTGCTTCTGCTTCTGAGATTGTCGCAGGTGCCCTTCAGGACCATAAGAGAGCTTTGATCATGGGTGAAGAGTCTTTTGGTAAAGGGTCTGTCCAGTCTGTGCTTAATTTACAAGACGGCTTTGGATTAAAGCTTACAACTGCAAGATACTTTACGCCTTCTGGGAGATCTATTCAGGCAAAAGGAATAACGCCTGATATTGAACTAGAAAATATCTCTCTTAAAAAAGATGAAGATGAAGATTCAATAGACCTTAGCCAGCAAGAAAAAGATCTTAAGAATTCTCTCTCTGCTGAAGAGGTAGAAACTCCAGTAGCGCCTACTGATCTATCTGCTGAAGAAATCATTGAGTCACAAAATGATATTAGTGATATAAGAGATGAAGAGTATGTTGACCTTCTAAAGGAAGACTACTTTGTGCACGAGGCGATGAACGTCTTAAAGGCACTAAAAATCTATAAGAAATAGAGACTGTAAAAACCCTCATAAAGAAATTTATGGGGGTTTTTAGAGAATTATTTAATCAAAACTGCCAATTCGGCTAAACTGCATTGTATTGTAATTCCAGTCCCAGTGCATCCATATTCCAATAGCCCTTCCAATTATATAATCTTCAGGAACAAAGCCCCAAAATCTTGAATCACTACTATGGGACCTGTTATCACCCATTACAAAATAATGCCCTTCAGGAATCGTAATTTCGACCAGCTCTTTTGAGTGGCCCTTTGGATTAAGAAGTATGTCATGGCCAGCTGCGTCAATAACTTCCCGTACCAGCCTGTAGTTATTCATTGACTTTCCTGAATCCACTCCAACATAAGGCCCAATTTTTTTAACACCAACTAATTCTCCATTAACTGTTAACTGATCCTTTTTATAAGAAATTACATCCCCTGGAAGAGCAACAATACGCTTAATAAAATCAACCCCAGAGTACCCAGGAGTTTTTTCATAATTTGGATACCTAAATACAATAACATCTCCCCTATTAGGACTGGAAAACTCGACAAGCTTGGTGTTTGTTATCGGTAGCCTTAGTCCATAATCGAACTTATTTACTATAATAAAATCTCCCGTTAGAAGTGTCGGCATCATTGAATTTGAAGGCACACGAAAAGGCTCAAATATAAAGCCTCTAAATACTAAAACCAGCAGCAAAACTGGAAACATCTCAATTGACCACTGAACAACCTTTGGTCTGTGACTATACTTTTCTGATTTTGAAAATTTAAGGAATACTAGAAAATAGAAAAAACTGCCAATTTTTGATTTTTTTTCAGAATCTACAGTATTGGCTTGATTATTTTTTTTGGATAATAGCTGGTCTGCTAATACAATAATAATTGCAAGAGCCATTGCAACGAATAGCCAAGATAGGACGTCCCATGCAAAGAACGGTTCTGCATTTTTAATAGTCATAGGTTAGTGTATTTTTCAAAAAGCGTATTATAACAAGGTGTTGGATGACATGCTTAAATTAGTATTGAGCAGTAAAACTATTTAGTTTCGATGATATTCATGCCAATTGAGTTTGCTAGCTCTACAAAGTTAGGAAAGGATGTCTTTACGTTATCAACCCCATCAATATTAATTTCAAAGCTAGATCTAGCTGATGCAACAGCAAATGCCATAGAGATTCGGTGATCATGATGTGATTTTATTGGAACTACTTGCTCTTTAAATTCACCACCAATAATTTTAATTCCATCATCAAGAACTTCATTCTCAATGCCTAGAGATAAAAGCCCATCAGCCATTACTTGAATGCGATCAGATTCCTTAACTCTTAACTCTTTAGCGCCCGTTAGGACAGTCTCTCCCTTAGCACAGCTTGCTGCAATAAAGATAGCTGGAAACTCATCAATCGCTAAAGGGACTAAGTGCTCTGGGATATGAATTCCTTTAAGCTCTGATGAACAAACTCTTATATCTGCAATTAATTCACCAGCTTCTAGCCTTTCATTGGAAAGTTCAATATTAGCGCCCATTAACTTAAGAATATCAATCACCCCAGTTCTAGTTGGATTGACATTAACGGCCTGCAAATTAATGTCTGCCTCTTTAGCAATACATGCTGCTACCATAAAAAAAGCAGAAGACGATATATCACTAGGAACTTCAATATTACAACCCTTTAAACTCCCTCCACCTAATATAGAGACCTCACCAGGTGAGGTATCAACCTCATAGCCAAAGCCTCGAAGCATTCTTTCAGTATGGTCTCTTGATATGCCATTTTCAATAATATGAGTGACGCCATCTGCATAAAGCCCTGCTAATAGAAGGCATGATTTAATTTGAGCTGAAGCAACAGGTAGAGTGTACTTCAAAGAGGATAGTTTTTTACCACCTTTAATTTTAAGAGGAGGTTTTGAATTAGGGCCAGAAATATCTGCACCCATTTTACGAAGTGGATCGATCACTCTAGCCATTGGTCTTTTGGAGAGTGATTCATCTCCACAAAGCTCAGAATCAAAGTTTTGTGCACTTAGAAGGCCCGACATTAAGCGAATAGATGTTCCAGAATTACCTAGATTTAATGGCTTTGAAGGCTCTTTTAATCCATACATCCCAACGCCGTTAATAATTACATTTGACCCTTTCCTTTCAATTTGAACGCCCATTTCCTTAAAAGAGTTTAAAGTTGCTAGGCTATCTTCACCCTGAAGAAACCCCGTCACTTTAGTGATTCCAGTTGCAATTGATCCAAGCATAATTGACCTGTGAGATATTGACTTATCACCAGGGACTTTAATAGAGCCTTTTAATGGACTGCAATTTGAGGTTAAAAAACTTGCCATTAGTTAAATTACCCTACCCATGAATCACGGGTCTTTTTAGCATTAGTAAATAAGAGATCTAATTCATCACTATTTTCATTTTTAATCGCATCAACAAGGGAGTCCAATGTTTTTTGATAGCCCTTTATATGGTCAATGATTTGATCTTTATTTTGAATACAAATATCTCTCCACATTACTGCATCACCCGAGGCTATTCTAGAGAAGTCTTTAAAGCCGCCAGCGGCGTATATTGACGCACTAGGGTTTTTACTAATTAAGTAATTAACTAGTGAGAAGGCAAGCATATGAGGTAAGTGCGACGTCATTCCAAGGAGCTCATCATGTGACTCAGGACTCATAAAATCAACATCTGCGCCAGCGCCTTCCCACATTTTCTGAATAAGGCTGATTGAATCTGAGCTATTACCCTCAAGAGGCGTAATGATGACTTTTTTATTGTTAAATAAATTAGATTCGCTCGCTTCAAAGCCACTTTTCTCCTTACCTGCAATTGGGTGTGCTGGAATAAAGGAGTTTGAATGTTCCCCTAAAGTCTGACTTACCAATGAGGCAATGTTAGTTTTAGTGCTGCCAACATCAGTAATTACTATTTTGCCAGTTAGAAAAGGTTTTATCTCAGTAAGAATTTCTTTAAAAGAGCCTACAGGAGTAGCAATAACTACAATATCTGAATCACTTACTGCTTCTTTTAAGTTGGTAGAGTACTGATCAATAACGTTTGTTTTTTGAGCTTTCTCTAAACGCTCTGAATCTCTACCAAAGCCAAAGACTACTTTAGCTAAGTTATTTTCTTTAATCGCCTTCGCTAAAGACCCTCCAATTAAGCCAACACCAATTATTGTGATTTTATTTATCATAAAACTTTTTTTAATGCGCTAAGCAAGTGCTCATTTTCATCAGCGGTTCCAATTGAAATCCTTAAATATCCGCTCATTTCAACTGGGCGAACAATGACGCCTTCTTTAAGGAGGTCGTTATAGATACTCATAGCATTATTAAATTCAACGGCAATGAAGTTAGCGTGAGATGGGATGTATTTTAGTTTTAAAGAGTCAAAGCTCTTCGTTAGCTGCTGATAACCTTTAGTATTAACTTCTATAGAGTCCTTTAAATGATCATCATCTGAAAGCGCTGCAATGGCTGCAACTTGAGCGGTATAGTTAACGTTAAACGGCTCTCTTACGCGGTTTATGAAATCTGCAATCAAAGGGCTGCATACTGAGTAACCAACTCGAAGCCCAGCTAAGCCATACGCTTTAGAAAAGGAGCGAGTAATGATTAGGTTCTCAAATTCTTTTAGCCAGTTAATTGCATTATCATCAATATTTAAGTATTCAAAATAAGCTTGATCAAGAACCACTGGGATATCGCTAGGGACTTTGTTTAAAAAGCTATACAGTTCGTCATCACTTAGAAGAGTACCCGTAGGGTTATTAGGATTTGCAACAAAAATAAGTTTTGTATTTTCAGATATTAGGCTCAGCATTGAATTTAAGTCATGACCATAATTGCTAGCTGGAGAGATTTTTGCTGTCGCCCCTAAGGCCTGAGTAACTAATGGATATACAACGAAAGCGTACTGGGAGAAAATTACCTCATCCGTTTTTTTGGATACAAATACTCTCGCAATAAGCTCTAATAGCTCATTTGAGCCATTACCTAGTGAAACCATGTCTGGCGTTACTGCAAGCTTCTCAGCGATAGCTTTTTTTAGCTCAAAGCAGTTGCCATCTGGATAGCGATTGATACTTGATAAAGAGTTAAAAACTGCTTCTTTTACCGCAGGGCTAACGCCTAATGGGTTTTCATTGGAAGCCAGCTTTGTAATATTTTTAAGTCCAAGCTCACGGGCAAGCTCGTCTATAGGCTTTCCACCTTGGTATGGACTCAACCCAAGGATTGACTCACAGGCGTTCATAAAATCGCTACGGGATAAGAGCCTAAAATATCTAATTTAGAGACGCGTGATTTGACCTCTACAATAGCTTTCTGAACATTTTTTTCACTTTGATGCCCTTCTATATCAATGAAGAACAAATATTCCCACTTTACCCCAGGGATAGGATGCCTCGCAAGTTGAAGCATATTAATGTTATTGGCTTTGAATGGCTCTAATAAATCAAATAAAGCGCCCGACTCATGCTTTGTAACAACTAGGAGTGAGGTTTTATCGTTAACGCCAGCTGGAACTTCATCTTTACCAATAACAATAAAGCGAGTTACGTTACCAGCATTGTCCTCTATATTTTTAGCAACTCTTTCAAGGCCATAAATACTAAGAGCAGCCTTAGATGCAATAGCCGCTGCATTTGGCTCGTCTTTAACCATTCTAGCGCCTAATGCATTTGATGCAACAGGTCTGAGTTCAGTGTGAGGATAGTGATTAGAGAGCCATCGATGACATTGATCAAGGGCTTGTTGGTGCGCGTAAATAATTTTAATTTCTTGAGATTGGTCTTGCATCATTAGATGATGTGCAACGGCAATTTCCACTTCGCCGCAAATATTTAAATCATGACTATAAAGCATATCAAGGGAAGTTCCAATAACTCCATTTGACGAGTTTTCTATTGGCACAACGCCATACTGCGCATTATCTGTCTCAACTTGATGAAAAATCTCATCAACCGTTCCGCAGTCAAGTGGTGAGACACCATGGCCAAAATGCTTAAGTGCTGCTTCTTGAGTAAACGTTCCCTCAGGGCCTAAAAAGGCAATCTTAAGGGGCTGCTCAAGTGCAAGGCAGGCAGACATAATTTCTCTAAAAATTAGAGCAATATCTTTATCTTTAAGAAGACTTTTGTTTCTTTGGATGACCTTACTTAAAACCTCTGCTTCACGCTCAGGTCTGTAAAAAGCAGTTTGTGCGTTAGACTCTTGCTTAACAAGTGCAACCTTGGCGGCTAAGTCTGCTCGCTGAGATATTAGAAGCTGAATTTTTTGATCCAGAGCGTCAATATCATTTCTTAAATTTTCAAGTGAATCGCTTTTCATAATATAAGTTAAAAGATAATTCTTAAAGGGTATTTTACCTAAGACTATTCGGACTTCAAAGTATTGTTTTTATTAAGTAATAACTTAATAAAAAAAAAGATAAAAAAAGTTATTGCAGTTTTATAAAAAATCGATATAATTCACAAAATAATTTGCACAGTGGAAGTTGGTTTAAATCCAACACTGCCCTCGCAACGGTATTTCTGATAAAGATAAGTCCGATACATAGCAAATTAAGTTTTACTAAAGCTACGATGGGTGGTGAGTTAATGTATTACATATCTTGTAATTCTTTTCTCTAAATCCCTCTTTTTATTTATAAATAAGGGGTCATTATGTTTACTAAAAATCTAATCCTTGCTGCTTCCTTGTCAGCAATTCTATTCTCAAATACAGCAAATGCTGTTATTGGGCCAATTAAAATTACTTTAAACCCAACAGAAATTTCATCAAATTACTTTAATGAGGTGGATACCTTAGCTCCATTCTCATCAGAGGTTTATACTGAAAAGGATATTAAAGCATCAAAATCAAATAGTATTTATGATTTTTTAACTCAAAATACATCCTTAACGCTTGCTCCATCTAGTGGAAATAGGTTTTCTCAATCAATTGCTGCTAGAGGCTATGGCTTAACCAACGGTTACCAAAATATTGTGGTTACTCTTAATGGAAGAAGATTAAATAATGTTGATATGCAAACTTCAAATATTGGTGGTATTAACATCAATAATGTTGAAAAAATAGAAATCACCAAGGGTAGTGGTTCAGTTGTTTATGGCGATAACGCAATGGCTGGTGCAATTCACATCTTCACTAAAAACAATACTGATATTGAAACTTCAACATCCATTGGTAATTATGGTCTTCAAGAGAGAGATATTTCTTTTGGAACTCAAGAGGGTAATTTTAATATTAATGCTTCAATTGATAGCTTAGATCATGGAGGATATGGCTCTAATGATTCAATTGGTAACAAAGATAAGGGTGAACAGTCTAACGCTAATTTAGGTGTTGGTTATTCATTTGGCAATGGCACAGATATCCAGATCGATTATTCAAAAAATTATGTAAACAACAAATATCCTTTCTCAGTAACTAAGGCTGAATTTGATGCTGATCCTGGATTTGACTATGATGGAAAAGCTAGAAATCAACGTGAAGCTACTGAATGGAATAGAGGGTTAAAGATTACAACACCAATTGGTGATAACTTAGAAATAACTTTTGATGCTTCAAAAGTTAAAAAATATAGTCAAACTAGATACGGCAGCGCAACTGGCTATGGCTCTTGGGGTCGAAGCGATTATGACTACTCAAACAACAATTTAATAGTAAGCTTTAAAAATGGTAATCTTAAAATTGATAGTGGAATTAAGTCATCGAAAGCATTTAGAAAAGGATCATCTAATACTCTGACTAAAGATAATATGGGTATTTTTTCTCAGCTTCAGCTTACTCGAAACAATACACTTTTCTCTATTGGTGTTCGCAAAGAAACAGTTGATCATAAATATCAGCCAAATTCTGGAACTGGTGACATAAAAGAAACTAAGTTCAATGCATTTGATATTGGTTTCAATTCAAAACTGAGTGAAACTACCTCTATTTTTTCAAACTACAATCAAGCATTTCAATCACCAGATGTAGATCGTTATTTTAAAATTGGAGCATGGCCTGCATTAATATATGATCCTGATCTTAAAGCTCCAAAGAGTAAAACGATCAATATTGGATTAAATTACTTAACTAATAACTCTAAAACAAAGGCAACCTTATTTAGAGCGAATTTAAAGAATGAAATATACTTATGCAAGCAAGCCTCTGCCTCAGAATGTGGCTATTTTGGAGATAATACAAATCTTGATAAGTCTCACAAATATGGTTTAGAGCTACAAAATAAATACAATGTCAACTCAAAGCTTTCAACAAATGTCAATTATGCATACACAGTAGCTAAAATCGATTCTGAAGATAAGGGCTCTGGAGCCTTTAACGGTAAAACTCATCCGATGACTTCAAAGCACAATATTTCAGTGTCAGCAATGTACAGCTTAAATGATAAAACTAACATGACACTAACTCAAAAATATCGAAGTAAAGGTTTTGCAAGTGAGGATTTTTCAAATACCTTTACTCAGAAACAGATGGCCTACAACTCAACTGATTTTAATTTTGCTTATATAACTGATAAGGGATTAGAGTTAAATTTTGATGTAGAGAACTTATTTGACAATTCTTATGGAACTGTTCTTAGGGATGATGTGATATACCCAACAAACTTCACAAGAAACATTAAACTATCAGTCTCACGTAAGTTCTAATTAAGTATTATGATTTTTTAATATGATTGATAATAAATACAAAAAACGCATGCAGCGTAAGAAAGAACACATTGATTCTCGCATCGAAGAGGCAAATATCGATAAAGGAATCATTGTTCTTTTGACTGGAAATGGGAAAGGTAAGTCATCTTCGGCTATGGGGATGATTTGCAGAGCGCTTGGTTATGAAATGAAGGTAGCTCTCGTGCGTTTTTTAAAGGGTGAGCAGCAGACTGGAGAAGATCTTTTTCTTGATAGTAATCCTAATGTTGTTTCAGCCCATATGGAGAGCGGTTTCACTTGGAATACTCAAGACCAAGAACTTGATAAAAAGTTAGCAAATGAAACATGGTTAGAAGCTGAAAAGTTTCTAGCTGATCCAGAAATTAATCTTGTGGTTCTTGATGAAATTACTTACATGATTAATTACAAGTATCTTGAGGAAATATCAATCCTTAAGGCGCTTATTAATAGACCAAAGGGTCAGCATGTTGTTATTACTGGAAGAGCTGCCAGTGAGGGCATTATTGAGGCTTCAGACACTGTAAGTGAAGTCAAAGATGTAAAGCACGCTTTTAGAGCTAATATTAGAGCTCAAAAAGGTATAGATTTATAAAAAGACTAGCTGTTCTCTAGTAAGTACTGAATTGCTTGGTATAGGTACCCTACCGTTACAACTTTCATGCCTTTTATCGGTTTTTTAGGCGCGTTACCTTTTGGAATAATTGCCACTTCAAAGCCCTGCTTTTGAGCTTCTGATAACCTTTCCATAGAGTTGTAAACTGGCCTCACCTCGCCGGTAAGCCCAACCTCACCAAATGCAATCCATTTACTTGGAATTACCTTATCTCTTAAACTTGAAACAATTGCCAGCATCACAACTAAATCTGATGCGGTTTCACTAACTTTGATTCCACCTACAACGTTTATAAAAACGTCCTGATCAAATGTCGCAATGCCTGAGTGCTTGTGAAGAATTGCCAGTTGCAGTGACAATCTGTTTTGATCCAGACCCACACTGACCCTTTTTGGGGTTCCATTAGCTTGGTCCACGAGCGCCTGTATCTCAACAAGTAAAGGTCTTGTGGCCTCTCTTGTGACCATAACCATTGAGCCAGATGAGGGGTTTTCTTGATTCGAAAGAAATATTGAAGAAGGGTTGCTTACTTGCTGCAGTCCCTTCTCGCCCATAGCAAAAACGCTGATTTCATTAACGGCGCCAAAGCGATTCTTTACAGCTCTGATTATTCTATAACGACCACCAGCATCCCCCTCAAAATATAAAACAGCATCAACCATATGCTCTAAGATTCTTGGGCCTGCAAGTGCCCCACCCTTTGTAACATGACCAATCATCAATAGTATTGTATTGGTCTGTTTAGCGTATTGGGTAAGTTGGGCTGCGCAATCACGAACTTGAGTAACTGATCCTGGCGCAGAATTTGAAAGATCAGTAACCATAGTCTGAATGGAATCAATAACAATAACCTTAGGTCTGGTATCTTTTGAAATCTTTATTATTTTCTCTAGATGAGTCTCACCTATAAAGAGTATATCTTCTTTAATCCCAAGCCTAATAGCTCTATCGCTCACCTGCTCAGCTGACTCTTCACCACTGACATAAAGGGTTGTATTTGAGGCATTAATCGCAGCTATTGCCTGCAGAATTAAAGTTGATTTGCCAATACCAGGATCACCACCAATTAGAACTACAGAGCCATCCACAAGCCCCCCACCAAGGGTGCGATCAAGCTCGCTAAGACCCGTTGAAAGGCGATGATTGTTTTGTGATTTAATTTCAGATAGGTTTTGCACCTTAGACGCAGGAAGATCTTTAAGGCTTTCAGGTTTAGAGGAAGTTGCCTGAGATATTACCACCTCTTCAAGTGTATTCCATTCTTTACAATCTAAGCACTGCCCTGCCCATTGATGATGTGATGAGCCACATTCTCTACAAACAAACTCAATTTTAGTTTTTGCCATCCTAAGATTACTTATTCATTAATTTATCAATCTCACTCTTAAAGGCTTCAATGTCTTGGAACTGACGATAAACTGAAGCAAATCTTATGTATGCAACCTCATCAAGAGCTCTTAGCTCTTCCATAACCCACTCTCCAAGAATTGAAGATGGCACCTCTCTATCATTTTGAGCCATCAGTTTTCGCTGAATTTTTTGGATTGCAGTTTCAATTTTTGAAATTTCAACTGGCCGTTTTTCGAGAGCTTTTAGTAATCCCGAGCGAAGCTTATCTTCACTAAAAGCTTGTCTGGATTCATCACTTTTTATCAGTCTTGGTAGGTTTAAATCAACTGTTTCACGAGTCGAATGCCTTTCCCCGCAGGCGATACATTCCCTTCTTCGGCGAACTTGAGAACCATCATCAAGTAATCTAGTATCTAGGACCTTGGTGTCATCGGATTGACAAAAAGGACATCTCATAGCGGTTACTTATAGACTGGAAATCTAGAACAAAGCTCTCCAACCTTCGCCCTAACTTCATCAATTACAGATTCATTTTCAAGATCATCACAAATATCACAGATCCAATGAGAGATATCTTTACACTCAGATTCACCAAAACCCCTTGTAGTTCCAGCAGGAGTTCCAACTCGAATTCCACTGGTAACAAAAGGCGACTGTGGATCATTTGGAACGGAGTTCATATTCACTGTAATGTGGGCCTCACCTAGCGCATTATTAACGGCCTTTCCTGTTAGTCCTTGCTCAATAAAACTTACTAAGAAAACATGATTATCGGTGCCGCCTGAAACAACGTCATAACCTCTTTCAAGGAAAACGCTTGCCATAGCTCTAGCATTAATAACAACTTGTTTTTGATACGCCTTGAAGTCATCACTCATAGCCTCTTTAAAGGCAATCGCTTTAGCTGCAATGATGTGCATTAAAGGGCCACCCTGTATTCCTGGGAATATAGCAGAGTTGAGTTTTTTTTCAATTTCTGGATTTGCTCTAGCTACAATTAAGCCACCACGTGGGCCTCTCAAAGTTTTATGAGTCGTTGTAGTACACACATCAGCAAATTCAATAGGAGATGGATAGTCACCAGTTGCCACTAAACCCGCAACATGGGCCATATCAACAAGAAGGTATGCTCCTACCATATCAGCAATTTCTCTAAAGCGAGCCCAATCAACAATCCTTGAGTATGCTGAAAAGCCAGCAATAACCATCTTTGGTTTATGCTCTAGTGCTAGGCGCTCAACTTGATCATAATCAATCTCACCAGTAGACTCATCCAGACCATATTGAATAGCATTAAAATTTTTACCTGAAAAAGAAGGTGCAGCGCCATGTGTTAAGTGACCGCCATGAGCAAGACTCATTCCTAATATAGTATCTCCAGGGACTAAGAGCGCTTGAAAGACAGCAGCATTTGCAGTCGAGCCAGAATGAGGCTGGACATTTGCATAGGCAGCACCAAATAATTCTTTTGCTCTGCTTATAGCTAATGTTTCAGCAACATCGACGTGCTCACAGCCGCCATAATACCTCTTACCAGGATAGCCTTCAGCATATTTATTAGTCATTTGACAGCCCTGCGCAAACATGACAGCCGGCGAAGTATAGTTTTCAGATGCGATTAATTCAATGTGTGCTTCCTGTCTTGCATTTTCAGCATTTATTGCATTTGCAATCTCAGGATCAACATCATTTAATGTTAGGTTTTTATCAAACATAATAGCTCCGTAAATGGAATCTTAAAACGTTAATTTTAACCACTTTATTTAGTAATATCTAAACTAAATTATTCTTTTTTTTTAAAAGATTGTAGTATGTTTTTTATATAGTTTTATTATTTGAAATTAAGTTCAATTCTTGAGTAAATCATTGATATTTCTCAGTGGTAAAATTACCTTTTATATTTATTTTTTTAAACAATGAATGTGCTCGTTTTAGGTGCCGGAATTATTGGCACAACTTCAGCTTATTTTCTTGCTAAGCAGGGACATAATGTTACTGTTATCGATAGGCAAAAGAGCGTAGCTATGGAAACAAGTCATGCTAATGCAGGTCAGCTATCGTATGCATTTTCATCACCTTGGGCATCACCAAGCCTTCCACTGAGTTTGATTAAATGGACTCTAGGCGGAACCTCACCCTTAGTTGTCAATCCAAACGTTAGTCTTGAAATGATTAAGTTTATGTATCGGACGTATAAAAACTGTAACTCTAATAGCTATGAAATTAATAAAAGCCGGATGCTTAGAATTGCAAACTACTCTCAAAAAACTTTAATCGATTTAGAGAGTGAATTTGATATTAATTATGAGCAAAGAAAACAAGGATCACTTCAGTTATTTTGGAGCCCTAAGGATCTTGAAAAAGCAAAACAAGATATGGTAATCTTAAAGAAATTTAATATTCAATATGAAGTGCTTGATGCCCAAGGCTGCGTCGATGCTGAACCTGGACTTCAATATATTAAAAATAAACTTTATGGCGGCCTTCGATTCATTAATGATTACACAGGAAACTGTTATTTATTTACCCGTGAATTGCATAAAAAATGCCTAGAGATGGGCGTTAAATTTGAATTTGATACTCATATTGAATCTATTCGTATTGATAACAATAAAGTTTCTTCAGTAAAAACAAATCACGGCGAACTAACCGCAGATAGTTATTCAGTTTCGCTTGGCAGTCACTCACCCAAAATTCTCTCTGTTGTGGGCATTGATATTCCTGTTTATCCAGTTAAAGGTTACTCCATTTCACTTCCAGTGTTAAATGATCTAGATGCCCCTCAGTCAACAATAATGGATGATAAGAATAAAGTTGGTATCACCAGACTGGGTGATACTATCAGAGTTGCTGGAATTGCCCATTTGACAGACTATAACTCCAATCTCAGGAAACAGTCACTTCATTCTTTAAAAAAAGGCCTTGATATTCTTTTCCCTCATGCGGCAAAAGAAACTGATGATATTAAATTTTGGACAGGTTTTAGGCCCAGCACTCCTGACTCAACTCCTATTATCGGCGTAACGCCTTACTCAAATTTATATCTAAATACTGGGCATGGAACTCTAGGATGGACAATGTCACTAGGCTCTGGCAAACTATTAGCAAATATAGTTTCAGGCATTGAGTCTGAAATTTCTTTAGAAGGAATTGATATGAGTCGCTATAAATATTCTAATAAAACAAATTTAAATTATGGCTAGACAATGCACTGCCATTATCAATCTCAATGCAATTAAGAAAAACTACTTATATGCAAAATCCTTATCACCTCAATCTAAAGTAATAGCGGTAGTAAAGGCGAATGCCTATGGTCATGGAGCAATCACAGTAGCAAAATATCTAGAAGATGATGCTGATCTCTATGGAGTTGCTTGCACCGAGGAAGCTATAGAGCTTAGAGAGTGTGGAATAGATAAGACACCTCTACTTTTGATGGAAGGTATTTTTGAAGAGTCAGAGCTTAAACTAATTGAAAAATACAATCTAATTACAACCATATGTAGCCAACCACAACTTGACTGGCTCCTTAGTTTTGATTTTAACAAACCAGTTGATATTTTTGTTAAATACGACTCAGGAATGGGTAGATTAGGTTTTCAAGACGAAGAATTTATTCATGCAGTAAATTTGCTAGAAAAGAGCAAAAAGATAAACAATATGACTATGATGACTCATTTTTCAAACGCTGACAACTTAGAAAGTACTTCAACATCCAAACAAATAAGGAAATTTGAAAACATCGTCAATACAAAAACACACGCCTCATCACTCGCAAATTCTGCGGCAATAATGAAATGGGGTCAGTCTCATATGGATTATATTCGTCCTGGGATTATGCTTTATGGGTCTTCACCCTTTTCTGATAAATCTAATCTAGATAAGCTTACTCCGGCAATGAGTTTGTCCTCAAGTCTTATTTCAATAAAAAGCTTTAAAGCAGGCCATTCAATTGGTTATGGGGATCGCTATGTATGTGAGCAAGATATGGATATTGGAGTTGTCGCTATTGGTTATGGTGATGGCTATCCACGAAGTGCAGAAGACGGAACACCAGTCTTTATTAATGGCGTTAAAACAAGTATTGCTGGAAAAGTATCAATGGACATGATTACAATTGATTTAACGAATGTTCCTGAGCCCAAGATTGGAGATAGAGTAGAGCTTTTTGGTAATAATATTTCAGTTGATGAGGTTGCTGAGCATTGCAAAACAATTTCATATGAAATTTTTACTCAAATTACCCAAAGAGTTTATAAGACTTACGTTTAAACTTTATATAATACAATTAATTTTTTTATTTATAGTTAAGAATATGCTCACTGCAAAACAAATTGAAAATTTTGAAAAAAATGGTTACCTAGTTATCAAAGATTATATTAATAAAGATCAAAGAGACGCTTTGATGAACCGGGCAAAAGAATTAATTGATGACTTTGAGCCACCCTCTTCTCACTCCGTTTTTACAACCAATGAACAAGAGCGCACTAGTGATGAGTATTTTTTAAGTTCTGGTGATCAAATTCGCTTTTTTTTTGAAGAAAAAGCCATAGATAAAAATGGTAACTTTACGGTTCCTAAGCAGCAATCAATTAACAAAATAGGTCATGCTCAGCATGCATTAGATCCTGTTTATAAGCAAGTAATTAAAGAATTAAACTTTCCAGTTATTGGAAAACAGCTTGGTATTAAGGACCCTCGTCAGCTTCAATCAATGCACATCTTTAAACAACCAAGTATTGGCGGTGAGGTTGGGCTTCATCAAGATTCCACATTCCTCTATACAACCCCAATGAGCTGCATAGGTTTCTGGGTTGCGCTCGAGGATGCAAATATAGAAAATGGTTGTTTACAAGCTATTACTGGCGGCCACTCGACGCCACTTAAAAAACGCTTTAAATTAGCTGCTGATGGCGGCACTGAATTTGAAATACTGGATGACAGTCCTTGGCCAGATCAATCACTTGATCTTCTGGAAGTAAAAGCTGGCACACTTATTGTGCTGCATGGTCAGTTACCTCATTATAGCGCTGCTAATACCTCAAAGCGCTCTCGACAGGCCTTTAGTCTGCATTTAGTTGATCAAAATTGTCAATATGCTAAGGATAACTGGCTACAATCTTCAATCTGATATAGATAATTAATAATTAGCTTATGCTTGATAGACACGTAATAGATATTCATAGTGTTGAATTTAAACCATTTGACCGGTATGGCGCCCCTGTTCCATTTATGAGCTGGCATATTATTAGCTATGATCAAACCTCAGGCCAAGGAAGCTATGTTTTAAAAATGGATCCTGGCGCACAAACTGTCCCGCATACGCATATGGGCTTTGAAGAATTTCTTATTGTAGAGGGTGAGTTGATTGACTCTGATGGAATGATTTTTAAAAAAGGTGAATTTGTTTCATTTGAGCCAGGGAGTCAGCACTCCTCATTCTCAGAAAAAGGCGCCCTAATTATTGTCTTTCAAAGAGGCTTAAATCAGGCTTTAGAGGATTAAAAAATGCCTGTAGAAATTAGAAAAACACTATTACACGTTGAAGAAACACTTATTGAAGGCAATAAAAAAGCAAAGACTCCACTTATTCTAATTGCTGCAGTTGCTGTAATAAAAAATCCATGGGTTGATCTATTAAAGGGAGCTGTCTTCATTGCTGACCTTAAGCCTGGAATATTAGATGTTGCTCCTGAATTAGGAGAGATCTTAACAGCTATGATAATAAAGGAAGCTGGTTCTGGTGATAAAGTTGAGGCTTATGGAAAGTCAGCAATTGTTGGTCTTAAGGGAGAAATTGAGCATGCTTCGGGCATCATTCATACACTTCGCTTTGGTAATTTCTACCGAGAAGCTGTTGGGGCTAAGTCCTATCTTTCATTTTGTAATACTCGAGGAGGGGCAAACGCACCTATTATGATCCCCCTAATGGATAAGAATGATGTTGGCCGGAGATCACACTATTTGACAATTCAACTCTCTATCCCAGACGCACCTGCAGATGATGAATTGGTTATTGCTTTGGGCGCTTCAATTGGAGGCAGACCTCATCATAGAATTGGTGATCGATATCAAGACTTAAAGGACTTAGGTCATGATGTTGATAATCCTGCAAGCGTTTAACTAGTCTTCTGGAACGTTTTCAACGTCATAGTCTATTTGTGACTCTAAAGCCTCTTCTGCGATTACCTCCATTGCAACCGCACTTGGCCTTTGCGCCATGACTTGGAAATCTGATTGATCAGATTCTTCAACGTCTTCTTTAATAAACATCATCACAAATACTGTTACCCCAATAACTATATGTACTAGGCTTAGATATAATAAAAAACCAAAACTATCAAATAGTTTTAAAAAATAACTCATTGTAAAAGGCCCTAACGCAGCAAATATACTATATACAAAGACAATTGTCCCACTAGCACTAACCATTTGGCTGAGCTTTAAACGGTCATTAGTTTGCGCTACTCCAAGCGAATATAGAGGAAGTGTCGTTGCGCCAATTAATCCATTTAAAACTAAGAAAGTGGTTTTAGAAAAATCAAACATTGCAAGGAGTATGCAAACCCCAACAACTATTGAGCAGCATAATAAAATTACCTTTCTTCGATCAATCTTGTCAGATAACCAGCCAAGAGGCCACTGTGATAAAGCGCCAAAACCAATAAAAAGGGACATAAATAGTGCGGTTTCTGAAACACTTAAGCCAGACTTAATTGCATAAATTGTTCCAACGCCAAAAAAGCCAGCAGATGCAAGACCAGAAATGCCAATGGTTGCGACTCCTGAAGGTGAGGCTTTCCATAATGCTTTAAAACCTAAGGGTTCCTGCATCTCAACTTCGGGAGCTTTGATTTCAGTTAAAAGAATAGGAATTAATGATATTGAAAGCAAGATGGAAGCAAGTAGAAATAAATTTACTCCTGCTGGGCTATCAATTACAAATAAACCCTGGCCCATTGCTAGGCCTCCCCATACAACCATCATATGAATTGAGAATAATTGACCTCGATTTTCATTTGAAGAGATTGAGTTTAACCAGCCCTCAACAATAATCATAATTCCGGCTACACAAAATCCAGATAAAAATCTTGAAACAAACCATACTGGCGGGTCAATAAAAAGAAGTTGAATTAAAATTGCTGTCGAGGCTATTGAGGCGTAAGCAGCATACGTTCGAATTTGACCTGTCTTATTAATTTGATTAGGCGAAATCAAGGAGCTAGCAAAAGCACCTAGAAAGTAACCTGACATTACTAAACCAGTTGTTATTACTGAGAAGCCTTCATAATCAGCCCTCCAGCTACTTAATGTGCCTTGAAGGCCATTACCTAGACTTATAAAAAGAACGCCCAAGAATAGAGGCCAGATTGAACGCATTACAGAAGTTAACATGATTATTTTTAAGTATATTAAAACTATAAAAAACGCGCATTATAATGTAATTGTATATTGTATTTAATAATTATACTAAAAAGTTTTTAATGACTGATATTCCTATAAAAAAATGGCTTATTTACCTTCTTGAGTGTAAGGATAAAACCCTCTATTGTGGGATTACTAATGATCTAGAAAATCGTCTTAAACAGCACAATGGTGAAATTAAAGGTGGTGCTAAATACACCAGATCAAGGCAGCCATTAGAATTAGTCTATCAAGAGAGTGCTATATCAAGAAGTGAGGCTTTAAAGAGAGAAATTGTTATTAAAAAAATGACAAGGAAAGCTAAAACAGCTTTATTTCATTTAAATAAATCAAACTGAAGTTATTCTTGCAATACAGACAGATCGTTTAAGACCATCTGTGAGTGCGTTTTAGGATCTACGGATAAGTAAATTTTAGATAGTAACCCTTCAGGATTAATAATAAAGGTATTTCGCTTTGCGCTCTTAAAGCCTATAAAGCTATTAAGAGAGTCATAAGATTTTGCAACTATGCCCTCTTCATCTGATAGCAGGGAAAAAGGTAAATTATTTTTATCAGAAAAGCGTTTGTGAGATTCGACACTATCAAGACTTACACCAAATACAACCGACTTACTTGCAATAATCCTTTTAACCGCATCTCTAAAGTCACAAGCCTGGGTAGTGCAACCAGGCGTGTCATCTTTAGGATAAAAATAAAGAATTACCCATTTACCCTTATAGTCACTCAATTGATGGCTTTGACTATTCTGATCATCAAGAATAAAGTTTGGCGCTTTATCGCCTAGTTCCAGGGATGCATGCGACGTGGAATAAAATGCTAATAAAAGAGATATAAGAAAAACTTTTTTGATGGATTTTATGAACATTATGAAATAGCCTTTGAATTTAGGTTGATTTTAATTAAAAAAAAATAGATTTATTTATTTTTCTTAGAGTTACTTATAGCGCTTTGATACCATTTCATTGCTTTTAAAAATTGCTTTTCATTGATATTATTTCTCTTACAATAAGATTTAGTATTATTTACTAATGTTGGTTTTAAAGATAATTGCTTATGCATTTGATTCATAGTTATTCCAAGAAAAATGCTTTAGTTGACCGATAAGGAGAGACCTGTCAACTAAAGCGGGTACCTCTTATGCCAAACGGAGAGAGAATGACAAAAGTTTTGAGGTTCTTTAAAAAAACTTAAAATTCTTAAATATTGCTTTTAGCTACTAGAGACTCGCATAATGCTTATGTATAATCTGTTTACAAATGAAGAGATTATCAGCAATATGTTTGGCTGCAATTTAAAGGGGTTGAAATTGCAGCGGCTCTAATAAACTAAAAACAATAGGCACATACTAACCACTTCGTCAAACTTTCAAATGTTTAATATATGGAGTTTTGATGAAGACTTTATGAATATTCTTTTAATTTTTTTGTTTTAAACTACAATATCTTTTTTTATTAGAAATTATTATCTCAAATGCAAACCATATTAATAGTTGAGGACGATAAAACAATTGCTGAGAGTATCGCTTTCATTCTTGAGCAAGACTCTTTTAATTGCAAGTGGTTTGATACTGGTCAAGGCGCACTTGAGTATATAAATAATAATGAAGTTGACCTGATTCTTCTTGACGTTGGATTGCCTGATATGAGCGGGTTTGACGTGCTTCGAAAGGTTCGTGAAAAATATAGCTTGCCTGTTATTATTATTTCAGCAAGAGATGATGAATCCGATCAAGTATTAGGCCTTGAAGGTCTTGGGGCTAACGCTTATGTGACTAAACCATTAAGTCCAAGACTGGTTGTCGCCCATGTTCGTGCTCAACTGAGAACAGGACAGCCAAATACTAATACTGGTACTTCAAAGTTTAGTATTAATCATGCTATGCAAAGAGTTGTATTTAATGAGATTGAGCTAACACTAACACCTGCAGAATTTAAAATCTTATCTCATCTTGTTAAAAATCCTAATAGGGTTCATTCAAGAGAGTTTTTAATGAGTATTATTTGGGATAGGCCCCATGGCTCTGATATCAAAACAATTAATACTCATATTAAGTCAATTCGAAAGAGGTTACATGCAGTTGATGAAAACAGCGATTTTATTGAAACCCATAGAGGAATTGGATATAGCTTGATTGAATGAGACACTTTAAGCTAAATATTGGGACTAAACTTTTTCTTCTATACTTCATCATAAGTTCAGCATTACTTTGGACATTTGCCCATAGAACAGCGCTTGAATCTGCAAAGTCAGTCATGGTTGAAGTTTCAAGTCTAATGAGTCGAGTTGCCTCTCAAAACAACAAAGATGGTGAAATTGATTTAGAAACCTTTGAGAGTTTGATTGTTAATTATCTGCGCTCACAAAAAAATACAATAGATACTAACAATAATCAAAAACTTGAAAACCTTGCAATTTATGTCACCGATAAGGACGGCCTTCTTGTGTTAGATTCTAGAGGACTTATTCTTGGTAAGGACATGAGGGCTCATAATGAAGTTGATTCTGCCCTGAGTGGCGATCATGACATCACCAGAGTTGTTGAAGAAAAGATTGCTGGGCCCAAAAAAGCTAGAGGAGCTATAGTTGAGTACCTCTATAAGTCAAGGTATCTAAATGCTTCAAATCCAATCTATGGAAATAATGGTGAGATTTTAGGCGCAGTTGTTGTTGTTGCGCCGCTAATGGACTTATTAGATCAAAACTATCTTTTGCAATTCATCTTTTATATTTTTCTAATTTCATTAATTTTTGGCGCGTTAGGGAGTTATAGAATATCTAGAAATATAAAGCGAATTGAAAAATATACCACTAGTCTCTTTAGTGGTGAAGATGTAGATATGCCCGATCTTAATAATCAATTTAATAAACTTGCAAAAACTATTGAAAATGCAAGGGCTGAGGTTGAGCTAAAGGATGATGTTGAGCAGTATATCGATACTCTAGCGCATGAATTAAGAACGCCTATAACCGGTATTCAGCTTACTGCAGAGAATTTATTAACTCCAATGAGTGATGAGCAAAGAAAAAGGTTTATAGAAAATATCTTAGATTCAAATAAACATATGGATCTTCTCGTTAATAGACTTCTTGACCTCTCAAGAATTGAAAGACGAGAAACGCTTAAGACTATTGAATCAATAAATATTTTACAAATCGTTAACAACGTTTTAAATGCTCCTAGCCGGTCAAAAAATATCTTAGATAAAAATTTAAATATAGTTCTTGAAATCAGCAAGAAGTCTCTACTAATAGCTGAAAAAATACTACTAGAGCAGGCTATTGGTAATATTGTAAATAATGCTTTAGACTTCAGCCCAAAATCAGGAACCATTACCATCAAGGTTTCTGAAACTAATACAGCTATTTCAATTATAGTTCTTGATGATGGCCCAGGAATACCTCCTCACGTTCTTAGCAAGCTATTTACCCGATTTTTTTCCGTATCTAGACCAGACACTGGCGTTAGAGGGAATGGCTTAGGCCTTCGATTTGTCCGAAAGATAATGCAGCTTCATGGAGGTGAGGTAACACTTCAAAACCGTTTTATACAGCAAGGTGCTGAAGCAAAACTTAGGTTTCCAATTAATACTAAATAGTTTACAGACTAGGCTTTTTGTTTGGTTTTTTGTTCCAAAATATGCGTTTTTTTGCCTTTTTTGGCTTCTCTCTCTCATTACTTTGACTTTCATTAATTTTAGCGGCGTTACTTTGAGAGTTATTTTTACTTCTATTTCTATTTCTTCCTTGAGACTCTTGCTTGTTTGGTTTTTTTGGTCTTTTAGATTTAGCTGGAAGTAGTGCGCGCGATTTTGGAAGATCATGATTTGGCGCAAAGTCATCAATTAACTCACGCTCTAATTCTTTTTGGATCAGTCGCTCAATATCAAATAATTGTTTAGCTTCATCAGCACTAACCAAAGAAATTGCTTCGCCGCCTCTTCCCGCCCTTCCAGTTCGCCCAATCCTATGAACATAGTCTTCAGGAACACTAGGTAAGTCAAAATTTATCACGTGCGGGAGCTGGTCAATATCAATTCCGCGCGCCGCAATATCTGTTGCAACAAGGACTCTTACTTTTCCAGCTTTAAAGTCTGCTAAAGCGCGTGTTCTAGCGCCTTGGCTTTTATTGCCATGAATTGCTGTTGCGCTAATATTTTTCTTTTCGAGATTTGTAGCAATTCTATTAGCCCCATGCTTGGTTCTACTAAATACAAGAACTTGTTGCCACTCTCCTTTGTTAATCAAATGAGTCAAAAGTGCAGTTTTTCTAGTTTTGTCTACTGGACAAATCCAGTGCTTAATTGCCTCAACTGTAGTGTTTCTAGGCGTTACTGAAATCTCAATTGGCTCATGAACAAGGCCCTTTGCAAGCTTTCGAATATCCTCAGAAAAAGTTGCTGAGAACATTAATGTCTGACGCTTTTTTGGTAATAATCTAATAATTCTTTTGATATCATGGATAAATCCCATATCAAGCATGCGGTCAGCTTCATCCAAAACTAATATCTCTAATTCATTAAAATTTACAGCATTTTGAGAATGAAGATCGAGCAGCCTTCCAGGAGTAGCAACCAAAATATCAACTCCCTTACGAAGTTTTTGCATTTGTGGGCCAATACCAACGCCGCCAAAAACAACTGTTGAGCTTAGCGGTAAATTCTGGCCGTAAGTTTTAACACTTTCAAGAATCTGCGCGGCGAGCTCTCTGGTTGGCGTTAATATTAGAGTTCGAGTGTGATTTGATGAAGGCTTTCTTCCATTAGAAAGAATTTGTAAGATCGGTAAAGTGAAGCCTGCAGTCTTTCCTGTGCCGGTTTGAGCTGCAGCCATTAAGTCTTTTCCCTGCAGAACAATGGGAATAGATTTTTCTTGAATTGGCGTAGCTTCAGAGTAGCCTTGCGCTTCAATAGCCTCAAGAATTTGTGGTGAAAGTCCAAGTGTTGAAAAACTCATGTGATAGTATCAAAAAAAAATATGTTTGTATTTTACGGACTTAGTTGAGCTATAACTCCTAATCTCAGATATGAGTGTAAATGACAACCAGAAAAGATGACTCTTTTCAACATCGAACTTTATATAATTTAGTTATAATAAAATTGTATTTTCTTGCTGTAGACAAAGGTTATTTATATGGTATTATTCGCGAGTTTTATAACGAAATTTAATCAACTATGAAAATAATTATTCCTATCAAGCGAGTTCTTGATCCTTATACCCAAGCCCGAGTCAATAAGCAAACTGAGCAAGTTGATCTTACTAATGCAAAAATGGCTATGAATCCTTTTTGTGAGATTGCTGTTGAGGAGGCACTAACCCTAAAAGAAAGTGGCGCTGCATCTGAAACTATTGCAGTTAGTATAGGCACTGGCAAAACAGTAGACACACTAAGAACTGCTCTTGCAATGGGTGTTGATCGTGCAATCTTTATTAAGACCGAATCTGAGCTTGATTTACAGCCTTTACATATTGGTAAAATTTTGGCTAATATTATTAAGCGCGAAGAAGCTGAACTCATAATAATGGGTAAACAAGCTGTAGATAATGACAACAACCAAACGGGTCAAATTCTTTCGGGTCTTTTGGACTATTCTTTGGGCACGTTTATTTCTAAATTTGATCTTAGTTCTGATGCGAGTAGTGTTGAAGTTAGTCGTGAAATTGATTCTGGAATTGAAACTAGAAAGCTTAATCTTCCAGCAATTGTAACGGTAGATTTAAGACTTAATGAGCCAAGATATGCTTCACTTCCAAACATTATGAAGGCAAGATCTAAGCCTTTAGAAACAATTGAGCTAGATAGCCTTGGAATTGATACGTCACCACGAATTAAAGTTATTAGTGTTGTGGAGTCAGGAACTAAAGACAGAGCCTCTAAGCAGATTAATTCTGCTGAAGAGTTGTTTTCAGAATTAAATCAAATGGGAGTCCTGTAATGTCAGCACTTATATTAATCGAACTTAACGGATCAGAAGTAAATGCAAGTAGCAGAGCTGCTATTACTGCAGCGTCACAGCTTTCAGATAGTATTGATGCTTTAGTTCTTACTAATGACTCATCAAACTCAGAATCTGTATCAAAATTAGCTGGAATTAACTCAGTCAAAATGATTGTTGATGATTCGCTTGAAAATGTAAATGTTGAAGTGGCAAGTAAGTTAATTGCTGATGCAATGAGCGGTTATAAATATCTCGTTTCAGGCTCTTCAACCTACAGTAAAAATATTTTACCGCGTGTAGGCGCCCTTTTAGATGTTCAGCCTATTTCGGATGTTTGTGAGATTAAGTCAAACAACACATTTGTTAGGCCTTTGTATGCTGGAAACATTATGGCTACAGTAGAGTCTTCTGACGAGACTATCATCATGACAGTTAGAGCAACTGCGTTTGAACATTCGGGTGATGGAGGCTCAGCTGAGGTTGAAATATTATCAACATCAATCCCTGCATCAAACTCAACCTTTATTTCACTCCAAGAGTCTCAATCTGAGCGCCCTGAGTTAACAACAGCAGCAAGAATTGTCTCTGGTGGACGAGGTCTTGGATCAAAAGAAAATTTTGCCTTGATTGAGCAATTAGCCGACAAACTTGATGCAGCGGTTGGCGCCTCAAGGGCTGCAGTAGATGCTGGGTTTATCTCTAATGATTATCAAGTTGGACAAACTGGAAAAGTAGTTGCGCCTCAGCTATACTTAGCTGTAGGAATATCTGGCGCGATTCAGCATCTTGCTGGTATGAAAGATTCACAAGTTATCGTTGTTATCAATAATGATCCTGATGCGCCTATGTCAAGAATGGCAGACTTAGTTTGGCAGACAGATCTATTTGGCGCTTTAAAAGAATTAAACGAATATCAAGTTTAGGAAGCTAATTAATGGAAAGAGAGTCGATTGAATATGATGTAGTTGTTGTTGGTGGAGGCCCGTCTGGACTTGCATCTGCTTGTAAACTCAAACAGCTTAATCCTAATCTATCGGTATGCCTCCTTGAAAAAGGCGCTGAAATTGGTTCTCACATTCTTTCTGGCGCTGTTTTTGAGCCTCAAACGCTCTTTGATTTATTTCCAGAAGACGCCAAGAACTGTCCAACACTTAAAACCCCTGTAGCTAAGGATGATCTTTACTGGCTTACAAGTAATAATAAAAGTATAAAAATACCTTCTTGGTTAATGCCAAAAAGCCTTCACAATAAAGGAAATTTCATAATATCACTCGGTGAGTTATGTCAATGGATCTCTGAAAAAGCAATGGAGTTAGGCGTTGATATCTTTCCAGGGTTTCCCGCCCAAAACTACCTTACTGATGAAAGTGGAAGAGTTATTGGAATTGCAACGGGTGACATGGGTATCGACAAAGAAGGAAATCAAAAAGGGACTTATACTCCTGGAATGGATATCCTTGCTAAGCAAACAATTTTTGCAGAAGGTGCAAGAGGTCATTTAGGGAAGCGACTAATAAAAGAATTTAACCTTGACGAGGGAAAAACACCTCAACATTTTGCGATAGGCTTTAAAGAAGTCTGGGAAGTTGATAATAATAAGCATAGTCCCGGAGATGTTGTTCATAGTATGGGATGGCCTCTTAAAGGCGGAACATCTGGTGGAGGATTCTTATATCACTTCGAGAATAACAGAATTGCTGTTGGCTTAATTATTGATCTTAATTATAGTAATCCTAGTCATAATACTTTTCAAGAATTTCAGCAATTTAAGCAGCATCCATCCATTAAACAATACCTTGAATCTGGGAAGCGTGTTTCTTATGGCGCAAGAGCAATTACTAAAGGTGGTATTAACTCCCTGGTGAAAATGGAGTTCGATGGAGGTATGATTGTTGGCTGTGATGCTGGAACTTTAAACCCTAGTAAGATCAAAGGAAGTCACTGTGCACTCCAATCTGGAATATTAGCTGCTGAGTATATTAACAAGGTGCTTTTAGAGGAAAACTGTGATTTTGATGATTTATTTAAAAAAAGTGCTCTTTATAAAGAACTCTATGAATCTAGAAACTTTAGCGCTGCTATGCACAAATTTGGTTTTTATCTTGGTGCAATGTATAACTTTATTGAATCAAATATTTTTCAAAATAAGCTACCGTTCACTATTAAAGATGAGAATAGAGACTGTGATTCACTTAGCCTAAGTAAAGCTTCGCCTCTAAAAGAGTATCCCGCTCCAGACAATGTTTTGAGCTTTGATATTACCTCTTCTTTGTTCTTATCTGGAACAAATCATGAGGAAGATCAGCCTGTCCATTTAAAGCTTACTGATGCATCAATTCCTTTAACTCGCAATAAAAAGCTCTATGACGAGCCAGCTCAAAGGTACTGCCCTGCAGGTGTTTATGAAATAATCGAAAAAGATGGTGAAGATTATTTCCAAATTAATGCGCAAAACTGTCTTCATTGTAAAACCTGTGATATCAAAGACCCTTCACAAAATATTAACTGGGTGCCTCCTGAAGGTGGTGGTGGGCCAAATTATATTGGGATGTAAAAACTATCTACATTGATTTGCAGTAACTACCACAGTATTAACGATCTCATCCACGCTACAACCCCTTGATAAATCATTAACTGGTTTTGCTAATCCCTGAAGAATTGGGCCTATTGCTTTAGCTCCTGAGAACCTCTGAACTAGCTTATAACCTATATTTGCAGCATCAAGATTTGGAAAAATTAAGACGTTCGCAGGCGTTGTGAATGATGCCTCAGGATATTTAATCTTTAAAACTTCTTGGTCTAGCGCAGCATCAAGCTGAATATTGCCTATTATTTGAGCATCTGGAAGCTTAGACTTTAGGATATCGGTTGCATTTTTAATTTTATCAACCTCTAAATGTTTAGCACTTTGATTTGTTGAAAATGAAAGCATAGCCAACTTAGGCTCTTCCTCTAAAAACAATTTTGCAGTTTCATAAGCACTATTAGCAATTTCTGCAAGCTCTTCAGACTTTGGATTAATATTCATTGCACAATCTGAAAAAATCATATTTTCGCCATACATTTTGTGATTCTGATCAAACGCCATTAAAAACAAGCTCGATACAAGTTTGCTGTCTTCAGAAACGCCAATAATTCGTAGTGCATTACTAAGTACCTCTTGACTTGGAGTTATAGCTCCCGTGACAACGCCATCAACATCACCTCTATATAAGGCAATCATTGCAAATACATTTGGATTTGATACCATTTCAAGAGCAACTTCTAAAGTAACACCTTTATGCTTTCTTCTCTCAAACAAGGTTTGGGCATACTCGGCCTTCAAATCTTCGTTTTCACGGTTTATTGTCTCTATACCAAGAGAAGTGTCTGCATTTGTATCAAAAAGAACAATTTGAGCAATTTTTTGACTTGTAAGGATTTGCGCCGCCTCTAAGACTCGAGAGTCACTAGATTCAGGTAATAAGATTCGTGGGAATTTAGCTTTAGCCTTGTTGGATAAATCTTCTAATAACGCCATTATTTTGCCTTAATTAAGTTCATCATAGTTTACCCGAAAATGCCTTAATTCAATTAAGGCTTAAACTCTAAAACTTAATACTCAATTAGTTAGGACTATACTGGCTTGCAATTTTAAGACGTTGAATTTTTCCAGATGGACCTTTGGGTAATGGCTCATCAACAAAAATTATTTGACTGGGCGTCTTATATTCTCCAAGATCTGCTTTACAAAGAGCAAGCAATTCCTCTTCATTAGCAATCAAATTATCTTTCAAAAACACACAAGCTGAAATTTCTTCACCATAGTTTTTATCTTTAATGCCAAATGTACACGCCTCCAATACGGCATTATGCTTATAAAGCGTGTCATCAATCTCTCTAGGTGATATGTTTTCCCCACCTTTAATAATTAACTCTTTCTTTCTGCCAGTTATAAAAAAGAAGCCGTCCTCATCTTCAACACCAAGATCACCAGTCAAAAAATAACCATCTTTATTAAAAGCTTTTGTTGTTGCCTCTTCGTTCTTGAAGTATTCTAAAAGAACATTATCGCCCTTAATAACAAGCTCTCCAGCGTTTCCAAAAACTAGGTAATTTCCAGAGTTATCTATAATTTTAACTTCATTGCCATAAGGTCTTCCTGCAGAGCCATGCTTACATTGATCCATAGGGTTTGAAAGGATTTGAGCTGACGTTTCAGTAAGGCCCATTGTTTCAATAATTTTAACATTAAACACTTTTTCAAACTTCTTATGGACCTCTGGAGAAAGAGGTGCTGATGCAGACCTACCAAAGCGAAGATTTTTAAGATTTAATGAACTTACATCAAAATTATCATTAAGCAAATAATTAATAATCGTAGGAACAACACTAAACCAAGTGCATTTATATTTATCAATAATATTCCAAAAATTACTAACGCTAAACTTGCTAACAATAACAACACAGCTATTACTTACTAAGGCGCATGCAATGGAAACCATTTCAGCGTTAATATGATAAAGAGGCAGCACGCAAAAAGACACATCGTCTTTTTTAATTTCATGTGCTAAAGCGGTATTTTTTCCACCAGCTAAAACATTTTTATGTGAAAGGAGAACCCCTTTTGGTACGCCAGTTGTTCCTGAGGTATAAATCAATACTGCTGGCGTATCTGACAATAAAGTCTTGGTAGTTGAATTAGAAATCTTCTGACTACTAATTTCAAAGTCATTCGCTTTTTCATGACATGTTACTTGGACATTTGAAGCTTTAAGAGTATCACTGAACTTATCAATATAGATCTTAGAGGCAAGTATTAGCTTGCACTCTGAGTGTTCTATTGTGTACTTAATTTGTTTAGCTCCTGCCAGCACATTTAATGGCACAATTGTTATGCCATGATACATTGCCGCAATAAAAAGAAGTGAAGATGCATAGCCATTATCAAGCATAAATCCAACTTTATCACGCGTATGAATATTGTTTTGCTGAAAAAAGATACCTAGCTTCAAAATATCTTTTTTAAGTTGGCCATATGAAATATGAAGGTCTAAATCTGCATCAATCAAATAGTTTTTATTTGGCGTAGTTTCTGCAAATTGATTAACCAGCTCTGTAATAGTAGAAGGCGTTAATGAATATTTTTCCCAGTAACTAGAAAAGATATCATCTTCAGAGGGCTCATCAGCTTTAATGGTCTTAACTATTTTGGTTATATTTAGGTAGTGCTTATAGTTTAAGTTTTCATCTGTAATATTATTACCCCATGTTCCACAGCCCATCGATAATGAAAATGGAAGTCCATTATCAAAGTTACCGCCAGTTGCAAAACAATGTGCTTGATTTACTATAATTCTACAGACAGGCAGCTCATTTCCAAGCCTCAAAATATTGTCTTTATTTTCACTATGGATACTGCAAGAATGTCCTTTACCTTGGTTCTCAAGAATGGTCGTTGCAATTTCAACGGCATGATCAAAATTATTGGCTCTATAAACTGCTAAAACAGGTGAAAGTTTTTCCATTGAAAATGGGTGGTCATTACCAACATTTTCTTCTTCAACCATAAGGAATTTAGAGTTTACATGTTGCTCACTAAGACCTGCTATGGAGGCAATTTCATTAGATTTTTTTGCAATTATATTTCGGTTAATGACGCCTTCTTTGCTCCACATATTTTTTTCAAGGATGACTTTTTCCTTTGAATTTAACAATGAACCACCCTCTTTTTTAAGTGATTTAATTAGTCCATCATAAATACTATCAAGAACAATAATACTGTTCTCAGAAGAGCAACTTGTTGCATTATCAAAAGTCTTTGAAGTCATAATTTTGTGAGATGCGTCATCTAAATTGGCGCTATCGTCTACTATTGCAGGAACGTTGCCAACTCCAACACCTAGCGTTGGGGTGCCGCTTTGTAATGCTCTTTGTATATTATTTTGTGATCCAGTTGCCACAATTAAATCAACAAGTTTTGATAATTCACTCGTATCATCTTTACTTATTGGTTCAGGCAATGATTGAACGATATTTTTAGGCGCCCCAATACGCTGAAGGGCTTTTTGCATCAGTTCTACTACTTTACTGCAAATAAATGCACCTTTTGGTGATGGCGCTAATATGATTGCATTTCTACATTTAAGTGCATTAATTGCTTTATTTAAGGGAGTTGCAATAGGGTTTGTTGAGGGCACAATTGCGCCAACCACCCCTACCGGCCTGGCAATCTCAGTTAGGCCTTTTTTAATATCTTGATTAATAACTCCAACAGTTTTAACGCTTTTTAAATCTCTAAGGAGTCCAATAGTTTTTCGTCGATTTTTTCTCATCTTGTCTTCAACATTTCCAAGACCAGTATGTTTTACTGCCATCTCAGAAAGTTCTTGATTATTTTCAGGCTGAATTACTTCCCAGGCAACTGCCAGGATTAATTCATCAATCTGTTCTTGAGAGTAATCATTAATAATTGATTGTGCTTTTTTTGCCTCAATGACAATACTTTCTATGGATGATTTTTGTTTAATAGTCATTACTTATTTATATGTGTTATAGGAATTTACTGGAGAGCTTTAATAGCCCTCCAGTAAAAAATATTTCAGCAAATTTTACTTTACTTCAGACCCGCTAGGAGTTCGGTAAGATAAGCCTGTCTTTCATTCCACATGGTAATAACTTCATCTCTAGACATCACTCTTGATGGTGAGTTAGTAGACTTCATTTTTCCTTGTGTTTTCTTGTCATTAAACATTGCAGGAACTTTGCTCGCAAGGTAATCTACAACATCTTGAGGTGTTCCAGAAGGAACCATTAGCCCACGGAAATTGACACTTGAATCGTCAACGTCAACACCGCTTTCCATAAGTGTAGGAACATCAGGTAAATACGCATGTCTTGTAAGGTCTGCAACTGCTAGTATTTTAAGATCAGCTGCGCTTCTTGCAGAGTCAGAAAGATTATTAAAGCCAGCAACTGTTTCACCAGCCTTAACCATTCTAAGAGCATCTACACCACCCGAAGCAGGAATATAAGTTAGATTTGCACCAGATGCTTTTGCAAACTGCAAGAAAGCAATATGATGTCCAACAAATTTTCCAGCGCCACTAATTGTAACAGCACCTGGATTTGCTTCAGCGTGAGCAAGCAGTTCCCCTACCGTATTAAATGGACTATCTTTACCAACAATTAAGACTGCAGGATCTGCACCCCAATTTCCAAGAGGTTCAAGGTTGTTGATGTTGTACTTAGTATCAAAAACAATAGACTGTGCTATAAAGTGTGGAACATTATAAGCACCAAGCATGTAGCCATCTTGTGAAGCCTCACCTGCAAACCAATTCCAACCTGTTCTTCCACCAGCACCTGGCTTATTTAGGATGTAGATTGGCTGACCAATAAGCGCCTCTTTACCTGAGGCAAGTGTTGCAATTCTAGCTTGGAAATCTGTCGCTCCACCAGGTCCATAAGCTACCATTACGCCAATTGGCTTTTCAGGGTAATCAGCCTGAGCTGGCAATAACATCATAGATGCTACAGCCAACAAGGCCACTTTAGTTATATTAATAATTTTCATTTTTTCTCCTTTTTTGTTAAAACAAACCTTCTGGTGTATGAACTTTTAAAAGTAGTGTAAACAATCCATATAGTGCAAAAGTAAACACAAATGCGACACCCAATTTTATGAGTAACACACGCCAAAAGTCTTTTGATTCCGTAGGCTTGGTGTAGTACATTACAAGCGTAAAGAATACGATCATTGAGGCTAAGTAGAAGCCCAGTATTTTTAGTAGTAAGATAAATGCTGAAGCGATTGCTATGCCTGGCATTAAATCTTTGAAATTAGTTGATTTGTCAGCCTCACCCTTCTCAAACCAAAGCATTATCGTTAAGATAGCAATAGTTGCAGATATGAGTCTTGGAAATAGATAGTTCTCTGAATCACCTAAAATAAATGATGAATAAACTAGAAAGGCACTAACTAGTGTAACAATAACGGTTGATATTTTTATTTGACTATTCATGCTTTAATTTTTTTAGATTTTCTACTGGAATATACTCCGTACACAATGGAAGCAATACATAGCAAAATTAAAACAATATTTATTGTTCCTGACGTAAAGTGTTGAAAAGAGCTTCCTTTTGCGTTTCCTATAAGGTTACCAAGTAGAAATTTTTCCTCTGTCATTGTTCCTAGTATTAAGCCTAATACAACTGGAACTGGGCTAAATCCAGCTTTACTTCCAAAATACATTAGAGTTCCCAATGTAAACATAATCAAAACATCAGAATAGTTATTTTGAATGCTATAAGTTCCAAATACAGCTAGTAATAAAATACCAACTGCCATATAGTTATCTGGCACTTTCATAATCCATTTACTATGTCTACTAAGGAATAAACCAATAATCAACATTAGAATTTGTGCGATTATTAGTGAATCAATAAAAGTCCATATAACTTCAGGGTTTTTAGTAAATATATCGTGCCCTGGGAATATCCCATGAATTAATAATCCGCCTAGTAGAACTGCAGCAGTAGGACTGCCGGGAATACTTAAAGTAAGAAGTGGAATTAGAGAAGGGCCAACCATAGAATTGTTAGCACTCTCAGCAGCAATAATTGCTTCAGGCTCTCCTTTTCCATAGTTTTCCCTATTTGAGCTTACCTTTTTAGATTGGTCATAAGCAACAATGCCTGCAATCTGTCCACCCGCACCTGGAATAATTCCAATTATTGAGCCAATAATAGATCCAATTGATAAAGCTTTAAGTTTGCTAAAAACAAGTTTAAAAGATTGAATCAATGTTGCATCACCAGTAGCTGAAAAAACTCGGTTCTTCTTAGCATAAAAATTCTCTAAAAGATTCCAGACTTGAGGCATTGCGAATAAACCAATTAACCCAACCACAATATGAACGCCACTTTCAAGATGATCTGTAAAAACAAACCTTTCAACTGCATTTGTAGGGTGCTCTCCAATTGTTGCAAGCATTAATCCAAATAGTCCTGATAATAAGCCTTTAATGACTGATTTTGAGTCCAGAGTCGCAATAATTGTGATACCTAGAATTGCAACCCAAAACATCTCTGTGGACATAAACTTTAATGACAATGCAGCAAGTGGTGGAGTAAAAAATATGAGAATAAATACTCCAAAAATACCACCAACAAATGAACTAATAAAACAATAATGTAGGGCATTCTTAGCTTTACCGTTCTGCGCCATTTTATGTCCATCCAATGCAGTTGCAATGTTTGCAGGAGCGCCAGGAACGTTGACAAGTATTGCACTAATTGCACCTCCAGCAACAGTTGCTGTGTACATAGCGCCAAGTAATATCAGCCCACTTTCGGGCTTCATATGAAATGTAAATGGAATAAGAAGTGCAACAGACATTGTTGGACTTAATCCTGGAAGTGCTCCAAGAATAATACCGGCAAAAGTTCCTCCTACCAGAAGAGCAATATGATAAACAGTGAAGACATTATCAAAGTAGTTTAAAAATTCCATTACATATCCAATTTAATAAAAACATACATTTATTCATATATATGTGTAATGAAACTCATATATATGTGTAAAACATCGTACACCGGACGTATATAAAAGTCAATAAAAAATATTTAATGCTAAAAAGTGTAAAACTAAATGAGTATACTGATTGACCTATTGTCATCATAATTTAACAAAATTAGTCTTATTAAAATGAATAAAAAGCTATACCAAACTGTTATAGATTATATAAATAGTCAAATAAGCAGTGGTGAGCTGACCATTGGTGATTTAATTCCATCTGAGTCGCAACTTTCTAAATTACTTAACGTAAGTGTTGGTACTGTCAGAAAAGCTATTGACAAACTTGAGCATAATAAAGTTCTTTATCGTCATCATGGTAAGGGAACTTATATATCTGACTATGGATTTGATAATAGTATTTTTAATTTCTTTAGTTATGGAAACCAGACTGGGTCATCAATTCGAATATACAAAACCACACCTATCAGAAAAAAAGTTAAAGCGACCTCTGAGATTTCATTTCAATTAGGTATAAATCAAGCTGATGATGTTATTTATCTAGAGAGAAGAGGATATATTGATAAAAAAAATCCTATTATTATTGAAAAATCTTGGTGGGTTGCTGACGTTGTAGAAGGACTTCAAAAGCCTTCACTTCATATACCTGATCTTCTTTATGCTGTTATTTTTAAAGAGTTTGATACTCAAATTAACTCTTCTCAAGAAGTTTTGACTGCAGGCATTGCAGATGATGAAACTGCAAAAATTCTTCATATCAATAAAGGCGATCCAGTTGTAATATTAAATCGTCACTCCTATGCAAAAGATAAAGGGCTCGTTGAGTTCCGAATTACAACAGGAAGAGCGGATATGTTCAGTTATACCACTACAATTGGAACACCTCAGCCTTAATTTAATCTAGCTATCTAGTTTTTTTTTAGTTTTTTTGCCATTTAATCGACTTCCAGTTAAACTTATCAACTATGTCAAATGACTTCAAAAAAGAACGCATTGATCTTGCAGCAGCTTTTCGTTGGGCTGCAAGGCTAAACATGCATGAAGCCGTTGCAAATCATTTCAGTTTAGCAGTTTCAGAAGATGGTTCAAAATTTCTTCTAAACCCTATTGGAATGCACTTCTCACAGATTTGTGCAAGCGATCTTATCCTAGTTGATTCAAAAGATGAATCTATAATGTCTAAGCCAAATGCTCCAGATCCAACAGCCTGGGCAATACACGGCGCTTTGCATAGAAATAATCCGCAAGCAAGATGCATCCTCCACGTCCATCCTAAGTACGCAACCATCTTGTCTTGCTTAGAAGATAAAACCATGAAGCCGATTGATCAAAACACTATGCGCTTTTATGAAAAAGTATCGATCGATTATGAATATAACGGCATGGGTCTTGGTAAAGAAGCGGAGAGATTAAGCACAATATTAGGGGATAACTCAATAATGTTAATGGGTAACCATGGCGTTCTAACTGCTGCAAATACAGTTGCTAAAGCCTTTGATGATCTTTTTTATTATGAGAGATCCTGTGAAACTCTTATTGGGGCCTACCAAACAGGAAAAAAAATACATCAAGTATCACACGAGATTGCCACAAAAACTGCCGCTCAATGGCAAAAATATGATGCATCAGATATGCATTTTGATGCTTTGAAAAGAATTTTAGATAAGGAAGAAGCAGACTATAAAAATTAGATTTATTTAATAGTATTTTTTTAATAAGGAGTTCCAATGCCGAGTAATAATATCTCACTAGACGTCGATTACGTCAAAGCACAATTCCCAGCCTTTAATGATCCAAAAAGTTCAAAATGGTCATTCTTTGAAAACGCTGGAGGTAGCTATGTTCCTACTAACGTTATAGAACACTTAAACCATTTTATGACGTCTACTAAAGTCCAGCCATATGCTGAATTTGATACCTCTGCCATTGCTGGTGACAATATGGATCAAGCCACAAAGCTTTTTGCTGAGATGATTAATGCAAAGACAGATGAAATAATTATAGGCGGCTCAACAACAATGAATATGTACGTATTATCCAATGCAATGAAAAGCCTCCTTAAGCCAGGGGATGAGGTTATTGTCACAAACCAGGATCATGAGGCTAATGTTGGCGCTTGGCGAAGACTTGCTGAGCATGGCGCCGTAATAAAAGAATGGCAAATTAATACAGATACTGCAGAACTTGAGATTAATGACCTTAAAGCACTTCTATCAGATAAAACTAAAATTGTTGCTGTTACGCACTGCTCGAATATAGTTGGGTCAATCAATGATTTAAAATCAATTGCTAAGTTAGTTCATGAGTATGACGCTTATATAGTTGGTGATGGCGTCTCCTATGCGCCCCATGGTTTTCCAGACGTAAAGGACCTTGATGTCGATTTTTACGCATTTAGTCTTTACAAGACGTTTGGCCCTCACCTTGGACTTCTTTATGGAAAAAAAGAAATCCTAAGCAAGCTTCCCAATCAAAATCACGAATTCCTAGAAGGAGATGTTCCTTACACACTTAACCCTGGTGGGCCAAATCATGAAGAGCTATCTTGTCTAATAGGCGTTTATGAGTACTTTAATAACTTATATGAGCATCATTTTCCCGGCAAAGAGGCCTCAACTAGAGAAAAAATTGAAGCAGTTAATGAGTTAATTGCTGTTCACGAAATGGAGATTGCAAACCCACTTCTTGATTACATCAACTCTCGAGATGATATTAATCTTATTGGAAAAAACAAAATAGAGAATAAAGATAGAGCGCCAACGATAGCCTTTACGATTAAAAACAAATCCTCAAAAGATGTAAGTAGTGAGCTTGTAAAAAATGGCATAGCAACTAGAAATGATAATTTCTACGCATGGAGATGTTTAAAGGCACTTGGAATTAGTACCGATGACGGCGTTGTTAGAACAAGTATGGTTCATTACAATACCCATGAGGATGTTAATAAACTGATAAGTGCTTTAAAAAAGATTTAGAGTATTTAGGTTGAGATAATAAAGAATATTTAGTTTCCGGCTTCTTTTGCTGCAATTGCTTGTTCAAGTTTATCAACCTGAACAAATTTTTTGTTCTTTTTCTTAAAGTTTTTTTAAATCAAAAACAGTTAATTCAAAATCTTTCATAGTCAGCCCTCTGCATAGAGTGTTGGAAACATTTTGCCATCTAAATCATCGCCATTTTGATAACCATTTGCCTCCATCATTGCTCTTTCTTCTTGAGCCCAATCACCTCGATACTCAATCATAGAGCCTTCTTTAGCCATTCTTAAGGTATATCGATGAATATCTTTTTTTGGCGTTACTTGATTTAAGCTTCCGTGCAGCGTTCGCATATCAAAAAAGACGCAATCTCCCAGCTTAAGGTCCCATTGAAGAAACTCATAATCATCTTTATTATTAAGGATATCTGGCGTAATATCATAAGTTTTGCCGTTGACAATGCCAGCCTCTCCATCTACAAGATGCCCTTCATTAAATCGAGTTCTAATGAACAGCTTATCCCAAAGATGAGAGCCCTTAATCCAAGCAATCCCCTCTTCCTTTGATACAGGCTCTAAAGGGAGCCAAAGAACACACATTGAACCCTCAAAATCAAAGTAGGAGATGTCATGATGGAATGGAGCGCCAGACTTTGATCCCGCCTCTCTAAAAAACCAGTTGTCCATTACTAAGTTTATTTTTTTAGCCTGCAAGAGCTCAGAGGCTATTTTGGCTGTTGGTGAGTTAAAAACGAAGTCTTTAAAGTCCTTATAAAGATCCCAGGTCCAGAAATCCTCAAAATAACCAGGCGCATTTATATCTTTGGTGTGCCTCTCAAACCTTGGACTGGGGTTTTTGATATCTTCATCAATACCTCTTCTTAGCTTATCTATCCATTGTTTATCAAATTTACCCTTTATCAAGACCGCACCATCAGACTTAAACTGATTAATTTCTACTGGAGTAAGTAAGTTTTTCATAAAAATGAATATTTTAAATTATTAGCAAAAAAAACTCCTAATATTATTAATACTAGGAGTTATTGAAATAGATTTAAAACGATGTTAGATCGCGCAGCTCATATCATTACCGCAGCACATTGGTGATTTGATTTTGCCATGACCATTTGGACACTCAGAAATCTGAACTTCGCCGCCATCATCAAGCTTAAGTACACCATCTACAAGGGGCTCATCACATTTAGCGCAGCTTGCATTAACGCCCATTCCACAATTACTACATTCATAAGTTGCCATAATTTTCTCCGATTAAGTAAGACGATATAGTAACAGAATTGGAGTAATTAATTCTCAATTTATTGAGTAGAATTTTTGATTATTTTTGCCTAAAGGTATATTATTATGTGCACTATGAAAAAATTACTTGTAATCTTATTTTTATCTTTCTTTTTTGTCAGCTTCTCTTATGCTGGAGGAGATGATAGAGACCAGGTACTTCCCTTAAACTCTCTTAATGATGATTATGATGAAACTCCAAACTTTCTTCAGGAAGACAATTCAGAATTAGCTCTCTCAGATGAAAGTGAAGCCTCAGCAATAGTTCAGCCAAAACTTATTAATCAAACGATAAGTGAAGTCAGTCAGAATACTAATGATATAGAAACAATTAGCTCTGTTAAGTCGCTAGCTTACAAGTATCTTAAATCAGATCAGGGCATACTTATTATGCTAATTCTTTTTGTTGTAGGGCTTATTCTTTTGTTTAATTTTTTTGTTAGAGAAAAGAATAACTAATCTATTTTTGAAAAATGAACCGCAATTTTAGCTGCTAGATCTGCATTATTTTTAATCAACTTGATGTTGGCATCTAAGCTCTTACCTTTAGTTATTTCATTGACTTTTGATAACAAATAAGGCGTTATTTTTTTGCCTATGATATTTTCATTGTCAGCTTCAATAATGGCTATATTTATGGCTTCATTCATAACGCTTGATTCCAGTTCAAATGCTACTGGAATAGGATTTGTAACTAAAACGCCTCCATCAATGCTGAGGTCCCACTTAGTTTTTAATATGCCTGCAATCTCAATTGCGGCATCAATCCTATAGTCAACATTAAACCCAGATTTTGTTGAATAAAAAGCTGGAAGCTCAGATGTTTTGTAACCAATAACAGGAACGCCCTTAGTTTCAAGATACTCAAGGGTTAGCCCTATATCAAGTATTGACTTTACTCCAGCACAAACAACGCACACGTTTGTTCTTGAAAGTTCATCAAGATCTGCAGAGATATCAAGTGTTGTCTCAGCGCCTCTATGAACGCCTCCTATTCCTCCTGTTGCAAATACTGCTATCTTTGCAAGGTCTGCAATAATCATAGTTGACGCAACTGTTGTGGAGCCGGATAGTTTTTGTGAAACGGCAACAGCGAGATCTCTCCTGGAAATCTTTTTAATCTCATCATTCGTTGCTAAAAATTCAATTTCTTCTTTAGTAAGACCTATTTTTAAGCGCCCTTTAATAATTGCAATTGTTGCTGGAACTGCTTTATTTGATCGTACTGTTTTTTCAACCATCAATGCAGTTTCTATATTTTTAGGGTAAGGCATCCCGTGTGAAATAATAGTAGACTCAAGAGCCACAATTGGCAGGTTATTTTTTAATGCATTTTTAACGTCAGGGTGAAAATCTATGTAATCATCTAGCTTCATTTCTTATGTTCCTTTAATAAGTGTTCAATATTCTCTACTGATAATTCATTGCTAATCGTATTCTTACTTTTAAGGGCTATCAATGCTGCAGTAGAGGCATATTTTACTGTTTCTTGAATGCAACTTAACTTTAAAAATCCATAAACCATACCAGCAACAAAAGCATCTCCTGCACCATTTGCACTGACTACATTAATTTTTTCTTGGGTATATTTGCCAAAATTTTTTCCGTCAAAATAAAAAACGCCATCCTCACCTAAGGTTATAAATATTTGCTTACAGCCTCTATCAAATAGATTTTTTGCTGCCTTAAGCATACTTGATTCATCTGTAATTTTGATACCAGTTATGAGCTCCGACTCTAATCTATTTGGCTTAACAGTATGAAACTTACCGATAAGATGAATTATCTTTGCAGATTTCGCAATTGACACAGTGTCCAAAAATAAGGGGATATGGCTAAATTCTTCAGTAACGTACTCAATGACATCAATTGAAACATTCGTATCAATTACAATAACAGAGCTTTGATTTAAAGTACTACCATGGCTCTTAATGTCATCAACGCTCATCTCATTAATAATTCTCATATCTGAGATTGATACTAGCATATCATTATTATCGTCAAGTACTGATAGGTATTGACTGGTTGGTAAAGAAGGATGTCTATTTATATATGAAGTATCAACATTGGCTTTTTGAGTTGATTCAATTAAAAAATTTCCCATAGCATCAGACCCGACATATGAGAATATCTTAGTTGGTATGGATAACCTAGCAATATTTTCAGCAATATTTCTTCCAACGCCGCCAGAGGACATAGAGATTTCACCTGGATTTGAATCGTTTAATAAAAGAGCGTTATCACTTGAGCCCTGAAGGTCTATGTTAGCCCCACCAATGACGCAAACATACTGCTTAGTCTTAGATAT
>CAJQSO010000016.1 GCA_905614365.1 uncultured Candidatus Thioglobus sp. | reverse complement strand
ATCACCGATTGAATCCACTGAAATTTGAGAGCCGCCTGTGGATATATAAATAGGTTTTTTTCCTCTTAAAATCTTATTCCAACTTTTAAGTGAGTCAAAGATAACTTTCCCGCGACTTACAGACTCAGAGTCAGCATCTAAATCCATTATTATTGGGATAGCGTTAAGCCTCATTGATCCGAGGATTGAATATTTAGCTATTCCAAAAGAATATATAAAAGATATAACAACAATCAAGACTAGTAATGGTGGGCCAATCTTTTGCCACTTAATCCAAAGAAAGATTGAAGCGCAAACAAAGAAACATAGAGACCCCCAAAGGACTAACTGGTTTAATAACATTAATTATTTAAAGATTAGTAGTAGTTAATTTTACAGAATTAAAAAAAGGGCTTCCTTGACTGGAAACCCTTATAGAATATGGTGGGGCGTGAGCGACTTGAACGCTCGACCAGCGGATTAAAAGTCCGATGCTCTACCAACTGAGCTAACGCCCCATATAAAAACGAGAAATTATACTGAACTAACGTTCATTAATCAATCGTAAATTAGCCTTTATTAACTGCTTCCTTAAGAAGTTTTCCAGGCTTAAAAAAAGGAACAAATTTTTCAGAAACTTCAGTCTTTTGGCCAGTTTTAGGGTTAATTCCAATCCTGCCTTTACGATGACGTTTTTGAAAGCCACCAAAACCTCTAACTTCAACACCCTTACCAGAAATTACTGCTAAGCTAATTTCTTCAAGGATAATTTCAACAGATTGTTTTGCTTCCGAGCGGGTAATACTAATTTCTTTAGATATTACATCAATAAGGTCAATTTTTTTCATAAAAATTAGCTGCTATGCCGAGGCACAGCAGCTTTAATTAATTATTTATCTTTAGCTTCTTTTAAAAGATCACCAAGAGTTGATCCAGAAGTTTGAGTCGATTGACTATTATAGTCATCCATGACTGCTTTCTCTTGAACTGAATCCTTAGCCTTCATACTTAGATTCACTTTTCGTGTCCTCTTATCAATTAAAGTAATGGCTACTTCAACTTCAGCACCTTCTTTCAATACAGTTGATGCATCATCAATCCTATCTTGAGAAATTTCAGACACTTTAAGATAACCAGTAATTCCATCAGCTAATAAAACAACAGCTCCTCTTGCATCAACCTCTTGAATGACACCTTTAACAATTGAACCTTTAGAATTTGTAGTCGCATACTGAGAAAAATTATCTGAAGTTAATTGTTTAATTCCTAAAGAAATTCGCTCTTTTTCAGCGTCTATATTAAGAATTACAACATCAAGCTCTTGTCCCTTTGAATAAGTTGAGACAATTTGATCTGCAGACTGCTTCTCCCACGAAATATCCGCCAAATGAATAAGTCCATCAATTCCACCTGAAAGTCCTACAAATAGACCAAAATCTGTAATCGACTTAACAGTTACATTGATCATATCGCCTTTATTATGAGTCCCTTCAAATGCTTCCCAAGGATTTTCTTTTGCTTGTTTCATGCTAAGAGAAATTCTATGTTTAGATTCTTGCACATCAAGAACTACAACATCAACTTCTTGACCTAACTTAACAAACTTAGAAGGTCTTGCATTAGCGTTAGTCCAGTCCATTTCACTCACGTGAACAAGACCTTCAACACCCTCTTCAATTCTTACAAATGCACCATAATCAGTTAGGTTGGAAACAACACCTGAAACTTTTTTACCCATTGGAAGACGCTCTGAAATATTATCCCATGGACTAGGTGTTAACTGCTTAAGTCCCAAAGAAACTCTCATTTTCTCTTTATCATAGTTGAGAATTTTCACTGTTATTTTATCACCTATTGAAAGTTTCTCAGATGGGTGATTAACTCTCTGCCAAGATATATCTGTAATGTGAAGTAAGCCATCTACACCACCAAGATCAACAAATGCACCATAATCTGCTAAGTTTTTAACAATTCCCTCAACTTCTTTACCAGTATCAAGATTTTCAATTAATGCCTCTCTATCAGCCGAATTAACTTCCTGCATAACAGCTTTTCTAGAAATAACAATATTATTTCTAACTTCGTCCATTTTTATAACAAGGGCTTCAATTTCTTGACCTAACAAGAAATCAAAATCTTTAACAGGTCTTACATCTACTAAAGAACCAGGTAAGAATGCTTTGATAACACCAATATCAACTGTCATACCACCCTTAACTGAACCTGTAACAATACCTTTAACAATTTCTTTAGTGTTCATCGCGTTTTCAAGCTCTTGCCACATCTTAATACGTTTCGCTTTTTCACGCGAAAGAAGAGTGTGTCCTAAACCATCATCAATTGAGTCAAGTGCAACTTCGACAACATCACCTTCAGTGATCTCAAGTTCGCCTTTGGCATTTTTAAATTCGTGTAATGAAATAAAACCTTCAGACTTTAGTCCCACATTGATAATCGCTTTTTCGCGATTCATGCTGACTACAGTTCCCATTAAGAGGGCTCCAGGTTTTACGTTTTGTTGTATTTCGCTATTTTCAAATAGCTCGGAAAATGATTCTGGCATATTAATCTCGATGTTGACCGGTAATTATTAAGCTGTATCGGTTAAAGCTTAAATCATATCGGGTTAATTAAAAAAATAAAGACTTGACCGCTCAAGTCTTAACTAACGCCATTACTTTTGCAACGACTTCATTAATTGTAAGATTCGATGTATCTATAACTAATGCATCTTTTGAAGGCTTTAGAGGAGAATGTTTGCGACTTGCGTCTCTTTCATCTCTCTTCTGAACCTCTTCCAAAGTTTGCGAAAGGATACCAGCAATACCTTTGTCTTGCAACTGTTTTAGACGTCTTTGTGCCCTTTCTTGCACATTTGCTGTCAAAAATACCTTAAAGGGCGCATCTTCGAATACAACAGTTCCCATATCTCGGCCATCAGCAACTAATCCTGGAGGTTGCTTGAACTTTTGTTGTCTTAATAATAGTGACCCCCTAAGAGGGCCAATCATCGCAAATTTAGAGGCAAGCTCGGCAGTTTTTTCAGTTCGAAGTTCATCTGAAACTTCACTATTATCAAGATAAATACTGAGTTTATTATTAGAAGGGTCTGACTCAAATCTCAAATCAAGGTTAGATGCTAACTTAAGAAGCTCATCAGTATTATCAATTTGAATATTTCGCTTTGTAGCCGCCAAAGCAAAAGCACGGTATATTGCTCCAGAGTCTAACAAATTCCAATTTAACTCATGGGCCATTATATTTGCTACAGTACCCTTCCCTACTCCACTTGGCCCATCTATAGTTAAAACTGGAATCATAATACTAACTAAAGACTCTGAAACTATTTCTCATATTCAGGTCTCATATGAGGAAATAACAAAACATCTCGTATTGACGCTGAATCAGTAAATAGCATAACTAGACGATCAATACCAATACCTTCTCCTGCAGTTGGTGGCATTCCATACTCAAGAGCTCTAATATAATCAGCATCATAATGCATTGCCTCATCATCTCCAGCATCTTTTTCACTAGCCTGATCTTTGAATCTTTGAGCCTGATCTTCAGGATCATTAAGCTCTGAAAATCCATTGGCTATTTCACGGCCGCCAATGAAAAGCTCAAAACGATCTGTAATAAATGAATTTTTATCATTACGCCTTGCAAGTGGAGACACTTCAGTAGGATACTCAGTAACAAAAGTTGGTTGGATTAATTTTTCCTCAACAGTTGCCTCAAAGATTTCAATTTGAATCTTTCCTAAACCCCAATTTTCTTTGAGATGAATTCCTAAATTACTAGCAGTATTTCTTATATTTTCTTCTGCAAGATCAGTAGCTAATAATTTAGGGTTATATTTTAAAATTGAATCAAAAACACTTAAGCGCTCAAACGGTTTTGAAAAATCAAACTCATCGCCCTGGTATTGTATTTTTACTGACTTACAAACATCAATTGCAATACCTTTAAATAGGTTTTCTGTAAGGTCCATATAGTCATGATAATTTGCATAAGCCTCATAAAACTCAATCATTGTAAATTCAGGATTATGCCTCGGGGAGAGCCCCTCATTCCTAAAATTACGATTGATCTCAAAAACCTTATCAAAGCCCCCAACTACCAATCTTTTAAGATAAAGCTCTGGAGCAATTCTTAAATATAAATCCATATCTAAAGCATTATGATGAGTAATAAATGGCTTTGCTGCAGCGCCTCCTGGAATGACTTGCATCATAGGGGTCTCTACCTCAAGATAACTGTGACTAATAAAGAATTGCCTAATATAAGAAATAATTTCAGACCTTCTCTGAAAAACTTTTCTTGAGCCTTCATTCATAATTAAATCAACATACCTTTGGCGATATATTGTCTCTTGATCAGTGAGGCCATGAAATTTTTCTGGCAAAGGTCTTAGTGATTTTGTTAATAATTTAATATCACCTACTCGAACAGATAGCTCACCTGTTTGAGTCTTAAAAAGAACCCCAGATGCTCCAATTATGTCACCAATATCCCACTTCTTGAATTGCTCATTATAAAAACCCTCATCTAGCTCGTCTCTAGTCACAAAAAGTTGTATTTGGCCTGAAGTATCTTGAAGCTGCACAAAGCTGGCTTTGCCCATTATTCTTTTAAGCATTAATCGTCCAGCAACAGTTACAAATTCTCCCACCTCTTGAAGCTCCTCATTAGAATAGCTATCAAACTTCTCATGAATTGAGCTTGCTAAGTTTTGAGGTTTAAAATCATTAATAAATGGATTGCCAGCCTCTCTAAGCAATGCTAATTTAGATTTTCTTTCTGCTATTAATTTATTTTCGTCTAGATTGCTCACTTTAGTCCTATTGTTTGTTTGATTGTTCAATCTCTAGCTTTGCAATATTTTTAGCTTTTTTTAAATCTTTTTCAGCTAGTTCAATTTTTCCTAATCGCTTAAATACCGAGCCACGATTATAATATGCCTGATAAAAAGTATTGTCTAAATCAATCGCCTGATTTAAATCTTTTAAAGCTAATTTATCCTCACCTATTTTAGAGTAAGCATTACCTCGATTATAATAAGCTGCAATATATTCTGAATCTAAAGAAATTGCCTTTGAATAAGTCTTGATTGAATCATGACTTTTATTTAAACGATCAAAGCAGTTACCCAAGTTATTTATAGCACCAACATCTTTTGGCTTAATCTTTAATGCAGCCTCAAAAAAATTAATTGCCTCATGGAAATTCTCTTTTTCTTGTTCCATATAAGCCAAACAGAAAAAAGCTTCAGAGCTATTTGGATTTGATCTTATTGCTTTAGTCATACTTTCATAGGCAATATCATTATTACCTTGCTG
>CAJQSO010000015.1 GCA_905614365.1 uncultured Candidatus Thioglobus sp. | reverse complement strand
TTAATAAGAAAAAATTACACCAAATGGCTTGTGAGACAATGGATAGGCTTGAGTTTTCTATTAGACCTGAAGAAAAAATAATTAACTTATCTCATGCTGAAAAGAGAATGGTTGAGATTGCAAAAGCTTTCCATACAAGACCTTCGATAATGATTCTTGATGAGCCCACTGCCTCTTTGGCAGAAAATGAAACAAACCATCTTTTTTCAATGATTAAAATTTTAAAAGCAGAGGGTATTGGCGTAATTTATATTACTCACCGAATGAAAGAAATTTATACAATATGTAATCGTGTAACCATTCTTCAAGATGGAAAAATAGTTGAGTCCGATAAGGTCTCTAAAATTGACGAGCAAAGATTAATTGAGCTTGCCACAGGTCGTAAAATTGATAATTTCTTTCCTGAAATAAAAAGTCAGCGTGGAAGAATACTATTAGATGTAAAAAATCTAAGCATTCCAGATAGTTTCTTAAAAGATGTATCAATCAATATTAGAGCAGGCGAGGTTGTCGGTCTTGCAGGGCTTGATGGATCAGGAAAATCTGCAATTGGTCGTGCGTGCTTTGGCATTAATAAAATTAACTCAGGCAGCATAACTTACTTAGATGATGTTGTATACGACAGCTCTAAAAATATCAATGTCATCAGTCCTAGGGCAATGCTTGATAGGGGTATGCTTTATGTGCCCTCTGATAGAAGAGCAGAAGGACTTATAATGGAACACAACATTAGAGAAAATATTTCTCTACCATCACTTGGGCTTCCAAAATTTTCAACTGGCTTCATGGTTAATAGAAAAAATGAAAAAGATATTGTTGAAAAAATTGGGCAACGACTAAACTTTAATAAGGGTATTGAAAATAAAATAGAGCAACTATCTGGTGGTACTCAACAAAAAGTAATGCTTGCTAAAAGTTTTGCTCGAGACGTTCAGCTATTTATTCTTGATGAACCAACAATAGGAGTAGATATTGGCACTCGAGTATCAATTTATGAACTAATAAGTGACTTTTGTTTAGCTGGAGGTGCGGTTCTAATGATCTCTTCTGATTTAACTGAACTAGTTAACTTATCTCATAGAATCTATATTATTAATGAAGGCACCTTATCTGCTGAAATAAGCTCTGAGGAATCAAGCGAAGAACTCATTCAAAACTATTTTTTGAAATCTAGACAAACTAAAGTCAAAGTCTAGCTTTTAAAGCCAACTAAATACTATGAATTAATCAAGTGTGAAAGAATAGCCCTAAACTTTGCAGGCTGAATTGGTTTTAATAAAACTGGAAACCCTTTTTCTGTAATACTTTGGACATGAGACCTTTCTACATCTCCAGTTACTATTACGCTCGGAATTATAGCTCCTAACTCTTGTCGAATTAGTTTAACTATGTCAATACCTGAAGCCCCTGGCAATCGATTATCAGCAACAATAATATCTGGTAATTGAAAACTTGAAGATCTAATAATATCTTTAATTTCATCTTGATCTCTGCCAGCTTCAACGATACAGCCCCAAGACTCTAGCAACTGAATTGTAGCTTTTAAAACATCAGTATCATCTTCAATTAATAAAACTTTAGCGCCAGTTAAATCCATAATATTAGGAATAACATCTAATTTAACTTCACTACTCTTTTGCTCACCAATTGCAACTAACACAGAAAAGCACGAGCCTCCTCCAAGAGTAGATTTGAATTCTATTGAATGGTTAAGACTTATCGATAAACGCTTGGCTAGAGCTAGGCCAAGACCTAAACCCTTACTTCTATCTCGCTCTTTATTTTCAATCTGATAAAAGTCCTCAAAAATATTTGGCATTTGATCTTCAGAAATTCCACAACCAGTATCCCAGACTTCAATTGAAACCATATTACCTCGCCTTCTACATCCGATCATTACAGATCCAGCTTTAGTATAGCGAATGGCATTTGACATATAATTGCCCAATATACGCTCTAATAAATCAGGATCACTCTTAACAGTAATATTAGAAGGAACGATTCTAAACTGTAAGTTTTTATCTTTTGCCAAAGGTGCAAATGATTGAAAAATACTAGTAAAAATATTATTAATTGGAAAGTCTTCATATCGAGGCTTAATAGCCCCTACTTCCAATTCAGAAACATCTAAAAGTGCATTTAAAAGTCTTGCTGTTGAAGCAGAAACTGAATTTATATCTTCAACAATTGTAAGAATCTCATCATCTTTAACTTTAGATTTTAACGCGGCTATATACATTTGCATAGCATTTAAGGGTTGACGTAAATCATGGCTAGCTGAAGCCAAGAATAATGATTTTGCTTTATTTGCTCTATCAGCATCTTCCTTGGCATTTTGAAGTCCAACACCTTGCTCCCACAAATCCTCCTTTAATCTATTAAAACTCCTACCCATTCTTCCAAGCTCATCCTCTCTCTCTAATATATTTTGCTCATCTTCAAACCTTGTTACTTTTCTTAAAGGAGTGTATCTATTTATTGAGTCAGTAAGTAACTGTAAGGGCTTTGAAATATTCATCCTAACAATAAGAAGAATCATAGTGATGGCAAATAAAATTGAAATAATTGTTGTTATAACAATATAACTGATAGCTATTCTTTCAACATAAATTATTTTTTCTTTAGAGGCTTCAATTATATTTTCTAATTCTTTACTTACTTTTTCTGCCTGAAATAGGAGAGAATCTTCAATAGATGAAATTTCATTTAGGTCCTGAATACTAAGAGTAAGTATTTGTAAATTATTTTCAAGAAATAATTTATTCACAACTAACTGATTGTATTTTTGAGAAATTACTCTTAGATCATAAAGCTCTCGAAGTAATCGCTCTTGATTATCTAGAATTATGTCATTATTTTTGGTTTGTTGATTTTTAGCTTTCCTAATAAAATCTTCTGTATCAGCAATTGAATCCTTTAATTTTTGACTAGCTAATAAAAACCTATCCTGAATTGACTTGCCATCTAAAAGTTGTACATATTTATCATAAAAACTCGTTTTATCAACATTTTGGTTAATTATTTGGGTAACTGTTATATAAAGCTCAATTACGCTAAGCCTTTGAGTATATATACTTGCATCAATTGTATAGACTGACTCAATCAAAGGAATCGTGATAGAAGACATTTGTTTAGTCTCACTACCAACTGTATAAACTTGTGAGAAAGCGACAAGCATTAATGAAATAAAAGCAATTATCTCAATAAAGATTAAAGTTAAGATTTTTTGATTAAGAGATAACCTATTAAAGAAATTTTTTTTAATTTTTCTCATATACTAATTATGAATTTTTAGATTTTAGAATCTAAAAAAACCTTCAAATTTAATGTATAAAAAATCATTATCTCTTTATGGTTGATAACATTTGCTGTCTAAAATATTCAGCACTAATTGCTACTATCAAAAGCACACCTATAACAACCATCTGTAAATATGAACCAACTCTCATTAGGTTCATTCCATTTTGTATTAAGATGATAAAAAATGCCCCTAGAACAACATTTTGTACTCTTCCAACACCACCAAGAAGACTTACACCTCCAATTGCACATGCGGCTATAGAAAGTAGAGGATAGCTTGCACCAATATTAGGCTCTCCAGTCTCTAACCTTGCAGTAATTAGTAAGGCTGCAAAACTTGTTACAATCGCAGAAAAAACATAGGCACTTACTATATAAACTCGAACATTAATACCAGATAGTTCAGCTGCTCTTATGTTTCCACCTATTGCATAAAAGTACCTGCCCATCTTTGTCATATTTATAAATATGTAAACCAAAATAATAAAAAATAGAGTGATCCAAATAGTCAAAGAAATTCCTAGAAATGTGCCGTAGCCAAAAATATTTGTAAATGACTCAGGCATTCCATAGATTGGTATTCCTCCAGTAATTGTAAGAGCTAACCCAAATATAATTGAAGACATTCCAAGAGTCATTATGAATGGAGGAACTCGTAAAAAAGCAACACCAAGACCATTGACCAGGCCGATGCAAGCACCTACGAAAAGGCCTGCTAAGCAACCTATAAAAATTGACTCCCAACCAGAGCCATACCCAGACCATAAAGCCACCATTGTAATTGATGCAACTACAGAGGTCATTGCAAGAATTACTCCAACAGAGAAGTCTAATCCTCCAGTAAGCATAACTACCATCTGAGCCATTGCAACTAGAATAAGATCTGATGAGTGTCTTGCAACACCTAGGATATTTTGTGTAGTTAAAAAATTATCACTAGCAAAAGAGAAGGTAATTAGAGCCACACCCAGAAACCAGGGTAATACTCCAGCTTTAATAAAAGAATTAGATACAAATTTCTTTAGTTTTGAAAAATAATTAAAAATTTCAATCATATTTATATTTAATTAATAAATCCAAGATAATTCCATTATATCAAAATAGAAAAACAGCAAGAAAAATACCAGTTAACCAGTATTTGTGTTTGTGATTGTAACATTAATAAACATTACTCTACAAAAAATATAAGAATCAATACATACTATTGACTATGGTATTTGATAGTAGTAAACTACACCTATACTTTTGGATGTTTTAAAATAGAATTTATCTATATCAAAATTTCTATTTAAATAGATTGCCATTAGTCTAAGGTGATTCCTATTTCAATTTAGAGGTAAATTTAATTGACTGATCAAGTACAAAGGACATTAAAAAATGATCCTTCAGATTTGCCAGAAGTATTAACCAAATTTCCAGGTGAGCTACATGTTAAAAATGTTAGCAAGTCATTTGGAGTCACTAAAGCACTTGATGATGTTTCTTTTACTGGTTATTTTGGTGAAATCCATGCAATTATTGGTGGAAATGGCTGTGGGAAAAGTACATTAGCTAAAGTACTGGCAGGCGTTCTTCCAATTGACTCAGGAAAAGTATCAATAAATGGCCATCATCCATCTACACCAAAGGAGTCACGTGATTTAGGTGTCTCAATGGTTTTTCAAGAGGTACTTGTAGCAGATGAAGCATCAATAGTTGACAACCTTTTTATTGGTATTGACGGCTTTTTTTCTAAATCAATGTCGGATAAAGACAAGCAAGAGAAAGCTAGAATTTTATTAAGTGAACTAGCTGATGAAGATATTGATCCTTTAATGCCAGCTGGCAATTTACCATTAAGCACTAAAGCGTGGATTACTATTGCCAGAGGATTACTAAGTGAGCCTGACCTTCTAATTCTAGATGAATCATCAGCGGCTTTAGATTTTGACTCTACAGAGCGCCTATTTAATAAGATGAGAGAGTTACGTGATAAGGGCACAGCAATCATAATAGTAACTCATAGGATTGCAGAACTAGTGAGAATTAGCGATCGCTGTACTGTTATGAGAGATGGCAAGGATGTTGGTGTTTTAGAAAAAAGTCAAATTACTGAAAAAAATCTTTTACAGCTGATGACAGGAAAAGATCAAAGTAAAGATTCAATTAAACAAGAAGCTCATAAATCATCTCACTCAAAAGTAGCTCTCAGAACTCAAAATATGAAGGTTTGGCCAACAAGTGATCCTTCTAATTTTGAATTAAATAAAGGTGAAATAGTTGGAATTACTGGGCTAGATGGCCATGGTCAAGATGATTTTGTTCGAATATTAGCTGGTATTTCAACAGCATCAAAAGGTGCTGCCGAAGTGAGTACAAATCATGGGGATGATTTTTCTACAATTAACACTCTTGCTGATGCAAAAAAAAATGGAATTGCATTTGTTTCAGGGGATCGAAAAAGAGAAGGAATTTTACCAAATCTAAGTATTGTTGAGAATTTAGGAATTTCTATGTACGATAAAAATACTAATATTCCTGGAGTACGCCTTATTGAATGGGGAGCAATAAATGATATTTATGATTGGGAGGTAGAGAGATTAGCAATTAAAGCAGGTGCTAAAGAAAATATGATTACGTCTTTAAGTGGTGGAAATCAACAAAAAGTAATGCTAGGACGTGCCTTTTCCACCCATCCTAAAACTTTAGTTTTGTTAGACCCTGCTCGTGGAATAGATTTACAAACTAAAAGAGATCTTTATAAACAATTGAGAGAATTTGCAGATGAAGGAAATTCAGTCATTTACATGTCAAGTGAACTTGAAGAGTTTATTGGCTTTTGTTCTCGCGTAATTGTATTTCGTAATGGAAGTATTTTTGAGACATTTTTGGATCAAAAAATTAATGCAGATGGAATTCTTGAGTCGATGTTTGGCCATATTCAAAATGAAGATAACTCAGAAATAGAACATAAG
>CAJQSO010000014.1 GCA_905614365.1 uncultured Candidatus Thioglobus sp. | reverse complement strand
AAATAAACCTCAAAAAGCTCAGGGTGCTTATCAAGCCCCAAACCCTTGATCATAATTCTATTAAAATTTTTAACCAAATAATCTGTTAAATAAAAAGTGCCTAACTCTTCTTCTGATAACTGCTCAAAAACATCCGTTCCAGCAAAAAACTCATAACAATGAGCACCCTCAATACGTTTTGCCTCAAACTTTTCTAAAACTCTGTCAAGCGCGCCTCCAGTTCCACAGTCTGCATACGCAATATATATCTCCTCATAAAGATGAGCATTCTCAGACAAATATTCTTCTACACCAGGAGCAATTAATTGAGGGCTGTTATGCCAGCTGGCCGGCAAACATTGCAAATTTACTTTATCTGAGAGTGATGGATTTTGTTTGATTAACCTTAGAAGATCGTATACTAATGCTCCACAGCCTAAAACTAATCTTTTTTTAGCTTTATCAGTATTTTTCTTATCGATGATCACGCTTTTTACGCAAACTCAGAACGTGCTCCTCAGCCATTTCAGCGCTTCTTGCCGCATCACGGCCATATGCAGGTACGCCAATTGCATCAGCAAATTCTTGGTTCAGCGGCGCACCACCACACATTATATGAGTATCTTTACGCATCCCTCTTTTTTCCATTTCTTCAACAACAACACCCATATAAGGCATAGTTGTTGTAAGTAAAGCAGACATACCTACAATTACTGGCTCATGCTCATCAATAGCTTCAAGATAATTTTCTACAGGATTATTAATACCTAAATTAATAACCTCAAATCCTGCGCCTTCACACATCATAGCAACTAGGTTTTTACCAATATCATGAATGTCACCTTTAACGGTTCCAATCACAAACTTCCCTAATGAAGTATCTTCTGCAGACTCAGCAAGGATAGGTCTCAGTATTCCCATACCGCCTTTCATAGCTCCAGCACACTTGAGAACCTCAGGTACAAATAAAATACCGTCTCTAAAGTCCACTCCTACAATTTTCATACCACCAACCAAAGCTTGGCCTAATACATCATTAGCATCCCAGCCCCGCGCAAGCAAAATTTCAGTGCCTTGGGTAACCTCTGCATCCAAGCCATCATAAAGATCATCTTGAATCTGCTCAACTAATTCTTTATCATCAAGGTCGTTTAGGTCAAAATCGTCTTCTTCACTCATTATTCTCGCCTTAGGTAGGAAGTAATATAAAACACTTAAAAACGGAAAGATACCTTGAATTAAATTCGCTGTCAATCATTAAATTTACATTTTATTTTTTTTACATAATTCATAGGGACATTTATAACTTATTGGCCTTTAAGATGTTGTTATATATGACTATTCTAATTATATGAATATGTGAAATAATTCACAAAAAAACTTGAATTTAACTAAACTATCACTCGCATAAAGTTTTTATAAATTTGTTTTGCACAGCTCAAACATTGACTCATATTTTCGTCAGTATTTTTTTTGAGATCTACTAATGCGCCCTGACCGAGAGTATCTATTAAAGCCTCTGAATAAGCAGGAATAGCTCCCCAGTTTTCGACAGTATCTGACTCTATTTCAACGTGATATTGCATCGACCAAGCATTTGTCCCTATTCGCATTGCCTGAATAGAGCAAACATCCGACTTAGCTAGAATAACAGCACCTTCTGGAGCTTGAGCCACCCTGACAGAATGCCATTGAAGGCATTGCTGACGATGAGCTGTTCCCTTGAAAAGGGGGTCAGACTTTCCTTCGTCAGTGAGTTCAACTTCAAGAACACCAATTTCAGGTACTTTTTGAGGGCCGCATGTTCCTCCAAGAGCATCTGCAAGAAGTTGGTGGCCTAAACATAAGCCTAAATATGGCTTACCTAAATCCCTCACCCAACGCCTAATTGCTGCTTTTTCATTGACTAACCAGGGGTTTTCCTCTATATCCCAGACGTCCATTGGACCGCCCATAACCCAAAGCGCATCATATTTATCAAAACTAGGGATCTTATCGCCTCGATGGAGATATATTGCATCCCACTCAATCCCATCCTCTGCAAGAAACTGTCTTAAAGAGCCAGGATGTTCACAGTCAACATGTTGAAAAACAAGTATGCGCATATGGGCCTCTAATCTAAATTAATTAAAACAAGTGTGAGGTATATTAATACTAATATAAAGGCTCGTCAAATAATTATGGTTATACTGTCGAAACGTTAATAGAAGTATTTTGCAATGCAACAAAAAAAAATATTAAGTCTCGCGATTGCATTAGCATGCGTCCTTTTGGCTATTAATTTCGGCTTTAGATCATCACTGGGACTTTTTCTTAAGCCAGTTTCTGAAACCTTCGGCTACGGTCGTGAGGTTTTTGCTTTTTCTTTAGCCCTACAAAATCTTTTTTGGGGCTTAACTCAACCTCTTGCAGGTGCATTTGCTGATAAGTTTGGAACTGCAAAAGTCATTGTAGTTGGAACCATTCTATATTCTCTGGGTCTCTATGTTACGGCTACTGCAGATAGCTTTGTTAGTCTTCATATAGGTGCTGGAATACTTATAGGAATGGGGATTGCTGGAACTGGTCTGGGAGTTATTCTTCCAGCTATGGCAAGAATGGTTAGCCCAGAAAAAAGAGCACTCGCCTTAGGCGTTGGAACTGCTGCAGGATCTGCTGGACAATTCCTTTTTATTCCTGTTGCGCGTGAATTTCTTGTTGCTTATGGATGGCAAACAGCACTTATAATAATGGCGATAGGCGCACTATCGATGATTCTTTTCTCACCAGTGTTTAAAGGTGATGAAAAAAAGAATAGCAATATAGATAATGAACCCTCTCAAAATCTAAGAGAGGCGATTAATGAGGCATCAGGGCATATTCATTATTGGCTTTTAATTGCAGGTTTCTTTGTTTGTGGATTTCAGCTCGCATTTATTACCGTTCATATGCCTTCGTATCTTGCAGATAAGGGTTTTGATAGCTCAATTGCTGCAGCAAGCCTTGCAATTATTGGTCTTAGTAATATTTTTGGCTCTTTAATTTCTGGACATCTCTCAGGCATCTATTCAAAAAAATGGATACTAGCTTTTATATATGGCGCAAGGTCAATTGTGATTATTTTATTTCTTATAATTCCAATTTCAACTTTTACAATCTACGCATTCTCCTTTGCAACTGGTTTACTTTGGCTAGCAACAGTCCCTCCTACTTCGGGCCTGGTTGCACAGATTTTTGGACTAAGGTTTATGGGCACCCTGTATGGTATTGTTTTTTTGAACCACCAAATTGGATCATTTACAGGAGTATGGTTAGGTGGATACCTTTTTGATACAACAGGATCCTACAACCAAGTGTGGTGGTGGGCAGCTATTATTGCGGCGATTACCGCGCTTATTCATGTCTTCATAGACGAAAGACCAATTAAAAGATTAAGGACCGCCAAAGGAACTAACTAAAGTTATTACGAAAGTATTGCTGCACTTTTAATCTGCGCAAAAACCTTCGATCCGTTTTTTAGATTCAAAACTTTAGCAGACTTTTTTGTTATAAGCGTGAGTAAAGTGATCTCTTTTATTTTAAGCCGAACCATAATTTGAGCCTTTCCTTCTGGTGACATTTGATCCACTATTGCTGGAAAGATATTTAAGATACTGGTGTCAATCTGTTTTTCTTTTGTGAGGCTTACGTCTCGCGCTGAAACTCTCAAGCGAACATTACTCCCAATTGGCAGCCTATTATCTGGAACTATAAATTCACCACCTGGAAACTCAAGATGCATTAGATCAAATTCTTTTTCACGGCTAATTACTTTCGCTTCAACTAATGAAGTTGCTTCACTACCATGTGATATTGGAAGGTCAAATCTAGTAAGCATATTATTTATTGGTCCAGACCCGATGACCTTTCCATTATCAAGAAGTAGTAAGTAATCAGCCAATCTTGATGCCTCATCAGGAGAATGAGTTACATAGATAATTGGAATATCTAAGTCATTATGAAGCGCGTCAAGGTAAGGTAAAATTTCTTGTTTACGTTTCATATCAAGAGCTGATAATGGCTCATCCATTAATAAAATTTTAGGTTTAATCAGTAAGGCTCTGGCAATTGCAACTCGCTGCTTTTCGCCCCCTGAAAGTTGCGCTGTAGATCTATTAAGTAATATTTTTATATCTAATAAATTAAGTATAGAATCTATAAATTCTTTTTCTATGTTTGACGATCTTTTCATTCCATAATCTAGGTTTCCCTGGACATTAAGGTGCTCAAATAAAGTAGTATCTTGGAACACATAACCAATTTGACGATTGTGAGTTAAAACAAAATTTTCACTATCTTGCCAAATTGAATCTCCTATTTTTAAAAAGCCATTATGAGCTCTTTCTAGTCCTGCTAATACTCTTAATAAACTTGTCTTGCCAGATCCTGAAGGGCCAAAAATCACAGTTACGCCTTTATCAGGAATACTAAAGTTAGCATCAAGAATGAAGCTGTTAAAATCAATGTTTATCTGGCATTCAATCACTAATCACTCCTCATAATAGAAAAGCGACCATTAAAAATATACACAATAAGGAGCATGACAAAAGATAAGACAAGCAAGCCTCCAGCTAAAACATGGGCCTGCCCATATTCCATTGCTTCAACATGGTCATAAATTGCTATTGATAGAACTCCCGTCTCTCCTGGAATATTGCCTCCTATCATAAGAACGACGCCAAACTCTCCTACTGTATGAGCAAACCCTAAAACACTAGCAGTGATAAAACCAGAGCGAGCTAATGGGACTGCAACTGTAAAAAAGCGATCCAATTTTGATGCACCTAAGGTTGCTGCAACTTCCATGGGTTGCTTACCAATAGATCCAAAAGAATTCTGAAGGGGCTGAACTACAAAAGGAAGTGAGTAAATAACCGAACCCACAACAAGCCCGGTAAATGTGAAAGCGATTGAGCTTCCACCTAAGGACTCCAAGAAATTTCCTATTGGGCCATTAGTGCCCAAAGTCATCAGTAAATAAAATCCTAACACTGTAGGTGGAAGAATTAGTGGTAACGCTATGATCGCTTCAATTACTGCCTTAAATTTAAAACGAGTTTGTGACAGCCACCATGCAATTGGAGTCCCAACTAAAATGAGAATAACTGTAGTTATCGATGCTAGCTTTAAAGTAACTAGAAGGGCTGAAATATCGTATTCATTTAGCATTATGGTAAATCATATCCATATTTTGAGATAATATTTAAAGACTCATCTGATCCGATGTACGATAAAAAATCTTTTGCAAGCAAACTTTTCTTCAACAGCACCACTTGCTGCTCTATTGGCTTGTAGAATGATTGAGGCACCTCCCAAAATGAACCAACTAAAGGGTAATTAGGATTTCTAAGTTGTGAGAAAGAAATAAAGCCTAGTTCAGCATTTCCACTATTAACAAATTGAAATGTCTGGGCAATATTTTCACCTCTTATTAGTTTACTTTGAACTTCTTCCCATAGATTGATTGATATAAGAGTTTCTCTAGCTGCAACTCCATAAGGTGCAATTTTAGGATTAGCAATTGCTAAAAACCTTAAATCATTATTATAAAGGCGCTCGTCTTTCTCAACAAAACCATCCAGTGAGCTCCAAAGAACAAGCCTTCCAAGTGCGTAGGTGAATCTTGATCCACTCTCAGACATTCCTTTTTTCTCTAATAGAGTTGGCCTGACCTTATCAGCTGAGAAGAATATGTCAAAAGGTGCCCCATTAATAATTTGTGCGAAGTGCTTACCTGAAGAGCCTGAAATAAGAACTATCTTATGATTCTCTGAAGATTGAGATTGATTTGACTCATATTGCAATACAATTTCTTTCATTGCTGGATAAAAATTACTTGCAACTGCAACTTTAATTTCATCTGCAGCAATTTGAGTGAAACTAAGCCCAATAGAGATTAGTAAAAAATTAATCACTTTAAACTCAGCGTTAAACATATTATTTTTAATGACCTATTTACAAAAAATTACTAAATATATTCTATAGTGAATTGCCTAATTAATTAATGCAATTAGGCTCATTCAAACCTTCAATTTATTTATGCAGTTATGTTAATATATTCCATACTAGTCTTACCACTTCAGAACTACTTAAAATTTCAAGGAAAATTATGTTAAAAAATAAAATTCATTTAGCTTTTCTGTTATCAATTACCCTTTTTACTAGTGCCTTTGCTGATTATATATCCGGGCAAAGAGAATATGTCAATGGTAACTATGAAAATGCTATTAGTGAATGGATTCCAGTTGCTGAAAATGGTAATGCAAGGGCTCAATATAATCTTGGCTGGATGCATGCAAATGCTAAAGGAACTGCTCAAGATTTTAAGGTAGCAATTGAATGGTATAAAAAATCTGCTGAACTAGGTAATGTTAACGCACAATATAATTTAGCTAATCTATATCTCAGAGGTCAGGGTGCTGTCCAAAATGATAAACTTGCTTTCAGTTGGTTTATAAAGGCTGCAGAACAGGGTGATGCTCCAGCTCAATATAACCTTGGAAGAATGTATCTTCTTGGTAAAGGTGATGATAAAAATATCTTAGAGGCAAGGTTTTGGATTAAACAGGCTCTAGAGAATAACGATGCATATATTGGCGCGCTTGCACAGCAAGTTTGGGATGAATATAAACTTGGATCTTACTAGCTAAAATATTGCTCTTAAAAGCCTAGCTATTAAGTTAGGATTCTACAGCTACAACTGAGCAAGTTTCGATACTTACTTTTTCAGCTTCAATAATTGCAATTGTCTCTGCAGCTTGATTAAGTAAATCGATATTAGTTTTCTTTCCACTTAAAATTTCATCTACGAAAGAGCGAATCTCAAATTCATATCCCATACCTACTTTCAAATCAATAGTTTCTGGCTCAAAGCCTGATTTGAAAACCTTAAGTGTCTCTTTTTCAGCCAAAAGATAGGTAGCAGTTCCATTTTCAAAATTAGCTGTATAAGACATATCAAATCCATACCCTTCTTGCATTGTCCATGTTCCTTCAGAGCTCACCAAAGGGGAAAATTTTTCTTTGTCAAAAATATAATTTGTTACAACATGATCTATGCCACCACTTGGCCCTTTATATCCTTGACTAAAAACTGAAACTGGCACTCCAAAACAATAATTAATAAAGTCAGTATCATGGACATGAAGATCTAGTAATGCACCGCCACATTGGTTATGGCTTGAGTAAAAAGAGCCACCTGGAAAACTCGTTTGACGCTTGCAATTTAAAGATAAGCATTTGCCATACTCTTGACTTTCTATAGCCTCTTTTAGCCAAACCCATGCCGGCCAATAACGAAGACACATTGCAGACATAATATTAGAGGAGGAGTTTTTCGCTAATTGAACTATTTTTTTAGCTTCTTCATAGGTTCTTGCAAGTGGCTTTTCTACTAATACATGTTTGCCTTTAGCTAATGCAGCTTCAACAAAAATGAAATGAAGATCTGTTCCAACACAAATATCAACTAGTTGAATTTCTGGGTCATTAATCAGATCCATTCCATCATGATATTTTTTAGTATCCATACTCATAACCCCTCCTTGAGCTTGTCCACTAATATTACCCTCAGCTTTACTAGAGCCATCAAGTCTACTTTGTATTGAGTCGGCAATAGCAATGACCTCGACATTACTTAATTGTGCATAAATGTCTAAATGCGTTGATCCCATACTTCCCAGGCCGATTACTCCGACTTTAAGTTTTTTAGTCATAATTTTTTAATTTAAGGTTTTGAATTAAAGTCAAATAATTGATCCATAGCTACAGATGTTCGAGCCAAAATTGTCTCGTCCCATGGAAGCATTTCAGCAATTATTGTATTTTGGTAGTTAATCGAATTTAAAGCAGCTATTGTTTCCTTCCAGGGTACATCTCCAGCACCAAGATCGCAAAAGCTGAAACTTCCAGTCCAGTCAAAATTTTCTTGAAAATCTTTTATTTGAACTCTTTTTATTCTAGAGTTGAGTAACTCAATCCAGTGAGGTGGATGTTGCTGATAACCTATGAGATTACCTATATCTAAATAAACACCTAGCTTATTTGAATCAAAAGAATCAATAAAATCCCTAAGCTCAATAGGCGAATAAAAGAAGCCATTCCATACGTTCTCAAGGCACAAATCAACATCAAGATCTTCCGCAATTGGCAGAAACTGATTGATTGCAGCCCTTAGCCGATCTAAAGCTCTATCATAACGAACAATATCAGTAGAGATTGGGCTTTTAACTACGCCAGGGACTATTAATAATGCCTTACATCCAAGATTACCAGCAACCTTTAGTGCATCTTGATGAAGACTAATTGATTTTTTACGGGTAGCCTCATCATTACTAGTTGGACTTGCTCCCCAACTTATTCCAGTAGCCAAACTATCTACAAAAACACCTGAATCATTAATAGTTTGTCGTATTTTTAAACATTCAGCTTTAGTAGTGTTAGTTGTTAGAATACCATCTGTTGATATACCAAGCTCTAGCGCATCAAAGCCAAAAGTTTTTGTTTGTGCTAATGCAGATTCTATTGATTCAGTATTTGCCAGTCCTTTTTCAAAAGAAAGATAACTTATGCCTTTAATCAAAACCCCACTCCTTTAATATAATGAGTCCAATTCTTGCCAAGTTTCAGCCATATCAACAACTTGTCCTGAAACCATACTTTCATCAATTGCCAAAGCAACCAAACCAGCAGTAATAGCCTCTTTTGGCCCAACTGGTAGAGATTTTAAATCTCCTCTAAGAAAACTTGCAATATCTTCACACATTAGCTTATCTGCACCATAATGTGCTGGATAATTCACTTCATCTGGAGCCATTGAAACACTAAAATCATGATCCTCTAAGCACTCTCCTGTTCGCGCATCTGTAATCTTGAGCCCACCTCTTCCAAAATCACCTTCAGCCATTCCTCGACTGCCAATAATACAAAAACGTCTTTGTTCATCAGGTACATTAATACTTGTATGAAAAGAGAAGCTTACATTTCCAGGGTATTCTAACAATGCATTCTGGTGATCAATTATGTCAGCATCACTTCTAAATGGATCATCTGCACTTTCCCAATAAGATTTTTTTATTTGGTAAACATCATCATGCTCATCTCCATTAGGTGCCTCTGAAGGAATAAAATTGTTTCGCCCACCAAAACTAATCACTCTTGATGGCCTATCACCAACGATGCTATTATATAAATCAATATCATGGCAGCACTTTTCTAACATAAAGCCACCTGAATATTTTTCAAGTCGGCGCCAATCTCTCATGAAGAATGACCCATGAAATGGGGCTATATGCTCATTAGCTTCAAGTGAAGTGATTTTTCCTAAGGTTCCAGCATCTAGAATTCTTCGTAATTCTCTCATATGGACTGAGTAACGCAAAACAAGACCTACAATTAATTTGCTTTCACCATATTTTTTTATTAACTTTGCCAGACTAAAACTATCCTCTTTTGTTGTCACAATAGGCTTCTCTGAGAAAACTTTTAAGCCAGCCTCAAGACCAACTTTAATGTGCTCTAGATGAAGATGATTTGGAGATGCAACCCATAGAAGATCAAGATTACATTTTTCAATCATCTCATCAAGGGTTTCAAATCTAATTAAATTATGCGAGACATCATCAAGTATTGATAATCCGCATGAATCAGGATCAACATAACCAACTAAATCTAATTCTGGTAAATCCTCTACAAGCATTTTAAGAACATTTGCAGCTCTTAAACCTAGTCCAACAATTCCAGTTTTCATGATTATTCTCTTATTTCATTTTTTTAAGTGCCTGTCCTGAAGAGTCAAAAGTATGGCACTTAGAAGAGTCAAAAACTAGGTTGACAGTTTCACCTGGTTTAATAATTGAGTCACTAGGCACTACAGCGCAGAAATTACTATTGCCTAAAACAGAGCCGTGTAAGATAACTGTTGCTCCAATATGTTCAACAACTTCAACACTCATTGGAATCCCGCCTTTTGATGAAGAAACGACTAGATCTTCTGGTCTTATTCCAATATCTATTTCATCACCTGCTTTTATGCTTGAGACGTCAACAGCCAAATCTAAAGTCAGCTCACCGATATTTGCAGCTAGTTTTTTATTTTTAATATCTGTATCAGTTGTTTTAAGAAAGTTCATATTTGGTTGACCGATAAATCCTGCCACAAACTTTGTTTTAGGATTATGATATAAATCCATTGGTGATCCTACCTGCTCTATAACGCCATCACGTAATACAACAATCTTATCAGCCATTGTCATCGCCTCAATCTGATCATGAGTGACATAAATCATAGTTGTCTGTAAGTTCTGATGGAGCTTCGCCAACTCAACTCTCATATCTCCCCGAAGAGCAGCATCAAGATTGGATAAAGGCTCATCAAAAAGAAATACTTTTGGATCTCTAACAATAGATCGGCCAATAGCAACCCTTTGGCGCTGGCCTCCTGATAGCTGACCTGGCTTGAAATCTAAACGGTCTCTTAACTGCAGGATATCCGCAGCTTTAAATACCTTTTCTTCCAGTTCTTTTTCATTAAGCTTTGCAACCCTAAGTGGGAATGCTATATTTTCAAAGACTGATAGATGGGGGTAGAGGGCATAGGATTGAAAAACCATTGCGATGCCTCTTTCAACGGGAGGTGCATTAGAAACATCTTTATCATCAATAATTACGCTGCCTGACGTCGCCTCCTCCAAACCTGAAATGATTCTTAATAAGGTTGTTTTTCCACAACCAGAGGGTCCAACAAAAACAACGAATTCTTTATCTTTTATTTCTAAATTAATATCAAATAAAACTTCTGTTTCATCAAAACTTTTATAAATATTTTCAAGTTTTACTGTTGCCATTCTTTCTTCCTTAAAAAGAGCGCATACTCAGTGCGCAATTAAATTATCTATTGCTAATGCTTAAAGCAAGCTTCAAAAGGGCACTTATAGATAAGCCTCTTTTTGAAGTAAGCCTTTAAAAAATTCAGGGGTAACAAAGAGCTACCCCTGAAATAGTCAATTAATTGACTTAATTACCTTCTGCTAAAATTTCAGCAGCTTCTGCAACTAGATCAGCAGCAGAACCTTCACCCAAGATCATGCCTTGGATAGCACCATTGATACCAGCTTGCAATGCTTTAAAGTCTTCAAACATTGGCTCTGGACCACCACTACCAATTGGCGCAACAAATGTCTGCCAGTAGTCAGTAGTATAGTAAACATCATCCATCATCTTCTCATACTGCATGATTGGTGTTAAGCCCCAGCTCTTATCTAGGTCATACTGTGCTTCACCAGATGAAAGCATCATAGCTAACTCCATTGCTAGATCTTCATTAGCAGAACCTTTAAATACTGCAATTGAGTCAGTAATTAATAATGTTCCACTTGAACCACTAGGACCAGCAGGAATAGGTACAACTATTTCAGCAATATTATCATTGTGCTGACCTGCTCCCCATGGACCATTAATGTACATTCCAATCTGACCATCGTTATACAACTGAGTCAATTGTCCACGCTCATAACCCATTGGGCCTTCCTGAGCAACACCTGCTAACTTACCATAGAACTCAAGAGTTTCAATAGTCTCAGGACTATTAAAAGTTATCTCACCAGTAGCTGCATCATTTACAGAACCGCCATTACTATACAAGTAATTTAAGAATTGGTGCATAGTGTTATCAAAGTCCTTTCCAGTTACGCCAATACCTGCGGCTGAAGTATTATCATTGATAGCTTTAGCCATAGCATACATACCTGTCCAAGTCTTAGGCGCAACACAAGCCATACCTGCTTCTTCAACTAAACCACAGTTGATAAATAAGGCCTTAGTAGAGAAAGCATGAGGGAAACCCCAAGTTTGTCCACCATCAGTTACAGTGTTAAGAACACCAGGTTGATACATTGCTTGCTGATCATCGCCAATACTTACTGGAAGAATTAGACCACTACGAGCTAGTTGCTTAAGCGTACGTGAACCTATATAAGCCAAACCAACTGGGTCACCAGCAGCAGCTAGTGTCATTGATTTGTCTTGGCAAGTTCCCCAAGGAACTGCTTCAGCATTTACTGTAACGCCTGAGTATTTCGCTTCGAAAGCAGAAATTACTACTTGGTCAGCTTCACGGATTTCACCGCCACACATTATCATATGCACTTCTTCAGCCTGTACTGGAGCCATTAAACCTGCTCCCATTACTGCTAAGAAAAGTGCTTTTTGTATATTTTTCATTTACTTCTCCTTTTCTATTTACATCAAGTTACTAGAAAATTAAAAATTCTAGTAACGCTATGTGAGACTTTTACCTCTCACTCCTTTACCGCTCCTGAAGTTAAACCTGATATGAGATGTTTCTGCATAAACAGGAAAATTAACAACACGGGCAGAACTCCAACAAGACTTGCCGCCATCATTTCATTCCACAAGACAGTTTGATAACCAATAAACTCAAAAATGCCAGCTGGTAGAGGCATATAGTCTCTATTTTGATTAAAAGTAATTGCAAATAAAAACTGCTGCGCATAAGCACCAATAAACATTGCAACACCAACAACAATTAAACCAGGAACGGCTAGAGGTAGAATAACACGTCTCAGTGTATAAAGTCGAGAAGCGCCATCAACAAATGCAGCCTCCTCTAACTCATAGGGTATCTTTTCTAAAAAAGACTTAAGTAACCATATTCCTGTTGGTATAAGGAAAGCCACACCAGGAATAATCATAGCCCAATAGGTATTTAATAAGCCATAAGAGCGTAATAATTTATACAACGGTATTAAAAGAACTGCTCCTGAAAACATATTTACAGCTAAAAAGAGAGTAAGGCTAGTAGTTTTTCCTCGGAAGTTAAAACGTGCATAGGCATAGGCAGCAGGAACAATAAAGCACATTGATAAAAGAGTGACAGCTGATGCTATGAATACGCTATTGAATATATAGCGCGGCAACTGAGGAACCGTAACCCACATATCTCTGTATGCCTGAAAGCTCATTTTGTCTGACCAAAACCTACTCATAAAGTCAACAAAACCCATTGTTTCGCCAACCTCTAATTTTGGACGGCTAAATAAATGATCTATTGGCCTAAGAGACGCTACAAACATTTCAACAAACGGCAGCAACATAAATAATATGAATAATGCGAGAGAGGCATAAATTCCAATCTTGTGAAGTAATGAGTATTTATCCATCATTTCTGAACCCCACCATAGTTGTATTTTTTGGTTAATCTTCCTAATACAGTTAAATATATTACTGAAAATACACCTAATATTAAGACAACAAGAACTGCTCTGGTTGCCCCAGCGCCAAACTTATAGCTAAAGATCGCTGTTTTAAAGGTATCAATAATTAGTGTGGTAGTTGCGCCACGAGGCCCACCTTCTGTCAAAATCCAAATAATCTCAAATGAGTTAAAAGTCCAGATTGCCGATAGTAAAGCCATAGAAACAATAGTAGGCATAATTTGTGGCAAGGTAATTCTTCTGAATCGATACCACCTTGAAGCACCATCAACATAAGCAGCCTCATATAAATCTTTTGGAACGCCTTGCATTGCCGCTAAAAAGAACAAAGTTACCATTGGCGTTCCAATCCAAACATCGGTCACAACTGCTGAGTAAAAAGCGCTCTGCTTATAAGCCAAGAAACTAAAAGGACCGTCCGTGATACCAACCATCTCTATAAAGTTTGAGAGTAAGCCAAAATGACCGTTATAAAGCCACACCCAGCCAAAACAACCAATGGCTATTGGCACGATCCATGGCGGCATTACTAAGGCGCGCATAATACCGCGCCCCCTTATATTACTTGCTAAAAGTGTTGCACCGATTAAGCCTAAAATCATTTTAAAACCAACTGAGAGGAACATCCAGTAAAAAGTTCTAGTAACAATTGCTGGAAATTTTCGACCTCCTATGGCTTTTTCATAATTTTCCCAGCCTACAAAATCAGCACCACCCATCAGAGTTCCAAGATTCGAATTAGTAAAAGAAAGGCGGAAGGTTTCATACAGTGGCCAAAGTACAATCCAAAACATAACGAGTGCGGCAGGCGCAATTAATGCCCAGGCAAACATTGTTGTTGTTTGTGATTTAGTTTTGGGTTTAAGCATTTGTAGCAAACTACTCACTGGCCAAAGCCTCCTTATTCGTTGATGGATCGGACATGATATCAAAATTTTCACCTTGATAACAACTCCATCCAATTTGATTGAATAAATTTCTAAAGCTATTAAGTATTAAAGAACTTAATTCACTTCCCTTTCTTTTATTAGCCTCAGTTGACCATGCACTCTCTGCTAAACCAATAATTCTGGGACAAAGCATAGCATCCATATCACTATCCTTAATAATGGTTTCAGACCATAAATGGCCTTGTATACCTTTAATATTTTTCTCTAATTCTGGCTCGTCTGAAGGAATAACTTGCCAATTAACAGTATCCTCTAAAGCTATAATTGCTGCCCAGTGAATCCCTCGATCACTGTAATTTTTACTTTGGGCCATATCAAAATAGATATGCTCCGCTGGACACAAAACAACTTTAAATCCATCTCTTGCTAATTTGTAACCAGACTCAAGGTTTTGCCATGAAAACAATAATTTTTCAGTCTGCTCATCCTCATAATCACCTTCTTCAGCTTCTTGCCAGGCAGCAATTTTTTTATTATTAGACTTAACTCTAGCTGAAAGTTTATTAATAAACCAGGATGCTACATCTTTATTATTTTTAAGGTTATGTTTCAGTTTCAAAGTCTCAATAGCTGGAGATTTAGACCAGCTTTCTGACGCAACCTCATCGCCACCCAAATGGATATATTCACCAGGAAATATTTTGCATAGGTCATCAATTAATGACTCAACAAGAGAAAAAGTAAATGGCATTGCAGGGTTTAGAGTATTTTCACGGTAACCCTGAACCGAAACCTCATTACTTTTATCATGTGGATCTCGCACTGAAGATAAGAGATTAATTAGAGCCATATTATGTCCTGGTAGATCAAACTCAGGCATAACATCAATATAATTTAACGCAGCGCGCTCTGTTACTTTTTGTATATCAATAGAGTCATAGCAACCTCCAGTTGGATTCGGTCCAGAACCAAAAATAGGAGCTACTAAAAGATTATTACCTCTTTTTGCTGTGGAGGTGGCAAGCTCAGGATTACTATCAAGCTTAAAACGAAATGCTTCGTCATCAGTCCCATGCCAATGAAACTTGTTTAATTTAAATAAGCTCATTAAGTCAAGCAATTTTAAAAGACTATTAACTGAATAAAAGTGTCTGACTGTATCAAGGTGTTGACCCCTCCAACTAAAACGAGGCTTATCATTGATCACGCCGCAAGGAATTAATTTATGATAAGTTTGATATAACTGAAGGAGCGAAATAAGACCATAAAAAAAGCCACTTTCATCACCAGCCGTTAGCTCAATAGCATCACTAGTAATGGTTAGATTGTATGAGGAAGTATCAGCAGATTTTTCAAATTTAAGCCGTAAAGAAGTTGAAGTGTTTTGCGACTGCTGATTTATTTTTAGAGGCAGTGCATCAATATTAATTCTTTTACCAAGATCTGAGGCCGCTTTATAAGCATTAGTAATCGTCTCAGATTCATCTAAAACAACATTCAATAATTCACTTAAATTACAAACGCCCGCACTAGGCCTCCAAATATAAGGTTGTGGCACCAGCCGTAAGGACTCAGAAGGAATATTATTTCCCAAAACTTGCAGGGTTGATGCCACACAGGAGATTCGTTGTAAATCTAAATCCGTCATATCTATATTAATTGTGTTGCCATTTTGAAGCTTTAGGAAACCTCCTTGAGGCCCCCATGTATGATTCAGTGGCTTATGTCTATCAAATTCATAGCCATATTTAAAATTCCACTCTTCGCCTGAATTCAAAGTTAATTGAGAGGGATTAGATAGCTCAGAATAACCGCCAACACTTTGAGAAACAATACAATTTTCATAAGCCTTAGCTGGAGAAAGGAGACTAAAACAAAAGGAAAAGTTATCTAACTGATGCCCACTATTATTTTTCAATTTTGAGCAAAAGAAGCCATTAGAATCTATTTCAGTAGTCATCACAAATTCGGTTAAGCTCAATTCTTTCTCCTCTTTAACTGACTATTAG
>CAJQSO010000013.1 GCA_905614365.1 uncultured Candidatus Thioglobus sp. | reverse complement strand
CAATATGAAGTAGGACTATTTGAAATTAAGCCCACCAAGGAGGGTTTAAATCATCCACTCTTACGTAATCTTAAAGACTCTGAAAAATGGGTTAATGCGCACTTAGTTGAGGTGACTAAGGCCCCAAAAAATGCTGTAGTACTAGCAATCTCTGACAATTGTAAAAATCACATTATGCAGGTAGGTCAAAATGCTTATTCTTGTCAGTTCCATCCAGAAGTCTGTAGTCACACTTTAGATGGTTGGATGAAAATTCCTGGCGTTCCTGATTTTTTTGAAAAGTTAAGCGTTAACGGCCTTGAAGATTTAACGAGGAGTATTACTGATAATCTAGAGGTTAATAATATGGCTTCATTTACGCTGTTTAACAATTGGTGTGATCTAGTATTTGACTAAGACAGCTTATTATTTAATGTGGTAACTATATTATTGTTGCATTGCAATAGAATCGATGTCAAAATCTAAAATCAATTTTATTTTGTCTAGCTATGAGTATCAAAAATTGCTCTGAGTGTAACCAATCATTTGACTGCCAAACTGGGACAGGTAATTGCTGGTGTATGAGCTTTCCGCCTATTATGTCCCCCACACTTGAGCAAGACTGTTTTTGTCCGTCTTGCCTTGGCGGCGCTATTAATAATAAAATTAATGCCCTAGTAAAGGAGGTTGGTATGGAAAGTTTTCAAAAACTTGCAGATCCATATCGCTCTAAAGATAAGCTAGTAAAGAATGTTGATTTCACCATTGAAGATGAATTATATGTATTTAGTAAATGGTATCTAATAAAGCAGGGGAGCTGCTGTAAGAATGGCTGTAAGAACTGCCCTTATTAAAATTCAGGGGCAACTGAAGCATTCAGAGCTGAAATCTTATATAAGAATAGAGTGAAGCAGATTCAAAAGAATCCTTGGAGGCATATCGAATAATATTTACTTAACTGGTTTGTCTTTTTTTGGTTTTTTTGTTTCTTTTCTAGAATCTTTTCCCTTAGCCATATTTTCTCCTTTGAATGACAAATATCTTACAGTATTTTCCATTGCATCTTCAGTGCCTTATTAATATAATAGTAGCATGATTAAAACCAATCCTAAAAAATATGAAAGATAAATCTGAGATCGTTGTTATTAATGAGCGGCTCTACCACTTGGGAATAAAAAAAGGAGATCTTGCAGATAACGTCTTTATCGTTGGAGATCCAGCGCGTGCAATTCGCGTCTCTAAGGAATTTGACACGATTGAGCGTGAGATTTCAAATAGAGAATTTTTAACGTTTACAGGAACATATAAAGGTATTCCAGTTTCTGTAATTGGCACAGGAATTGGTACGGATAACGTTGAAATTGCATTGGTTGAGGCCTATATTGCCCATGAGTTTGATCTTAAAGACAGCACTCGTAAAAGTGACTGCCCACCGATGACGTTCATAAGGCTTGGAACATCTGGCGGCGTTCATCCAGATATAGCTCCAGAAACGCTTGCAATCTCATCCTATGCGCTGGGACTGGACAATGCTGGACTATACTATGACCAGAGTCCAGATGATGAAATAGTTGAAAGAATTGAGAGTAAAGCAAAACAAATTTTAAGTGATGCAGCGCTCAGCCCATCAAGGTTTAAGGGGAAAATTATTCCCTACGCATCAAAAGCATCTTCTGAAATTACTGACGCGCTGGCAAAACAAGCAGCAAAGCATAATGTTAAATTTGAAGTTGGGATAACGGTCTCTTCCCCAGGTTTTTATGGCCCATCTTCGCGCTATATTGAGGGGCTAAAAAACACGTTTCCTGATATTAAAGGCAGCCTTTCAAAACTTGATATTGACGGCCTTCGGGTAATTAATATGGAAATGGAATCTAGTCTATTTTTTCACTTATGCAGTCAAATGGGTTATAGAGCTGGGACCATTTGTACAGTCATTAGCGCTTCAACATCAAGCGATGATGTAGTGGACTATGAAGCGGCCATAGGAAATACAATAAATATTGGCCTAAAGACTTTAGTTGACCTTAATAAAACAGACTAATTTGAAAGCCTTGTAAATACCTTAAAACTTCATCTAATTTTTATTTCTTTAGAGTAGACTCACTTAAATGAAAATATTTATCATTGCAATAATTGCGCTTTTAGCTGGATGCAGCTCTGGAGAAAAAGAAAAAACTCCAGAATCAAATGTTGCTCTAGGTGAAAATGTTTTTAATCAAAATTGCGTCAGTTGTCACGGCTCAAAGGGGCGCGGTCTTGCTAAAGATTGGAAAGTTAAAGATGAGAACGGTAACTACCCTGCGCCACCGCTTAATGGCACCGCGCATACTTGGCATCATTCACCATCTGATCTGCTTTATACAATTAATAAGGGTGGTGGAGAAATGGGCGGACAGATGCCTGGATTCGAAGGGCGCCTTAGTGAAGAAGAGAAGCTAGCTCTATTAGATTATATTTATAGTTTGTGGCCAAGTGAAATTCAAACAAAATATGATAAGAGATTTAAATAAAATAGAAATAGATTTGAACTTAAGCCTAAGTAGTAAAAAAATTCTATATATACAGTAATACATTTTTCTAACTTTCCAAACAACATGCTTAAGTCTAGTGCACCATTTTCTATAAAATAATATATTTTTCTGCTTCGGAGATTTTCACTATGAGCAATCGATTTCATCTGGCTGTTGAGGCTGGAGATTTGTCAGTAACCGTTGAATGGTATCAAAAGGTACTTGGATGCAGCTTAGATACTTCGGAGTTAGGATCAGAGGAAGGGCTATGGCAAGATGTTGACTTTTGGGGAAATGAATTAACCCTTCATAGCTCAACTCCAAGAAAAGCAAAAAATTTAGATATGAATAGGCATGATGTCGCTATGGGAAATGTTGTTGTTCCTCACTTTGGAGTTCACCTAGAAATGGACCAATATCAGCAAGTACGTGAAAATGTTCTTAAAAATAATGGCTTCTTAGATAAACCATATATTCGTTTTGAAGGCACAGATTACCAGCAGGAAACATTCTTTGTTCAAGATCCAAACCATAATGTTTTAGAGATTAAGCATATGGTAAATCCAAGAGAATCTTAATAAGGAGTATTAAATTGAATGATGACCAAGTAGAAAAAATACTAAAAGAACTTAGAGATATTCGCGGCGTTATGAATAAGGCCTATCAATTATTTTGGGGCGCAAGCATATTGCTTTTATTAATTCTTGTTGTGGATTTTATTTAAGCAAATGATTAGACAAATAGTACAAATTGGAAACCCAGCTTTACGTGAGATTGCAAAAGCAGTTGAAGAGAGTGAAATTACTTCAAAGGAAATTCAAAGTCTTGTTGATGACCTTATTGAAACAATGAGGAATGCTAATGGAGCTGGCCTAGCCGCTACCCAAATCGCTGTTCCATATCGAATATGCGTTATAGAGGTAAATAAAAATCCGCGCTATCCATACAAGCCTGACATACCCTTAACGGTTTTAATTAATCCTAAGGTAACCTTTTTAACAGAAGATAGAATTAATGTTTATGAAGGCTGCCTGTCGGTTCCAAACATAAGAGGCAGGGTCAACCGGTGCCCTGAAGTTCGAATTGAAGGCTTTGATAGAGACGGTAAAAGTCTTAATTTTGTTGCAAAGGGTATAAGCGCTGGAACCTTTCAGCATGAGCTTGATCATCTCGATGGACTTGTTTTTACTGATCGAATGGATGACGCCAGTTCACTGACAACTATTGATGAGTTTGCAGTAAATAACGAAGAAGAATTTAAGCAACAGGTGATCAATATTGTTAAGAATTATGGCAGTTAATTCAAGTCATGGTTCACTATGATATTTAACTAAGCTAATTTTACTAACTTCGCTAAATTAATTTTCTTCCA
>CAJQSO010000012.1 GCA_905614365.1 uncultured Candidatus Thioglobus sp. | reverse complement strand
GTTGATAAAGATTTGCACAAAGGTAAACCTTTTGCAGCTTTAACTGAGAGTAAGAATAGAATAAATGGTCGTAATAACCGTGGAAAAATCACTGTTAGGCATAGAGGTGGAGGCCATAAACAAAGATATCGTATTATCGATTTTAAGCGTAATAAAGATGATATTACTGCAACAGTTGAAAGAATTGAATATGATCCAAACAGAAGTGCAAACATTGCCCTAGTTTTATATGCTGATGGTGAAAGACGTTATATTATTGCACCTAAGGGTGTTAATGCTGGTGACCAGGTTGTTTCTGGTAATTCAGTTGCAATACAAAAAGGAAATACTTTACCTTTAAGCAATATACCCCTTGGTAGTGTCATACACTGTGTTGAGCTTAAGCCGCAGAAAGGAGCTCAAATTGCACGTAGCGCTGGCACATCAGTTCAGCTAGTTGCAAAAGAAGGTAACTATGTCACTCTTAGACTTAGATCTGGTGAAGTAAGAAAAGTTTTAGCTGAATGCCGTGCGACTCTTGGTGAGGTTTCAAAGTCCGAGCATAGCTTAAGAAAATTAGGAAAAGCTGGAGCCACTCGTTGGAGAGGAGTTAGACCAACAGTACGTGGTGTTGTAATGAATCCAGTTGATCACCCACATGGTGGTGGTGAAGGAAAAACTAGTGGTGGTAGACATCCAGTTTCTCCATGGGGTACTCCTACTAAAGGATACAAAACACGTAGCAATAAACGTACTGATAAGCTTATCGTACGTCGCAGAAATTAAAGGGAAATTATGGCAAGATCACTTAGAAAAGGTCCATTTGTAGATGAGCATTTAATCAAGAAAGTATTAAAGGCTCAAGATAATAACGATAGAAAGCCAATTAAGACATGGTCTCGTCGTTCAGTTATTGTTCCTGAAATGATTGGGTTAACAATAGCGATACATAATGGTCGTAATCATGTTCCAGTTTCAATAAATGAGAATATGATTGGTCATAAATTAGGCGAGTTTGCCGTAACAAGAACATTCAAGAGTCACTCAGGTGACCGTAAATCGTAAGCATAAGGTGACATCATGATAGAAGTTAAAGCAATTCATAAATACGCAAAAATCTCACCTTTTAAAGTTAGATTAATTGCTGATCAAATTCGAAACAAGCCAGTTGAAGAGGCTTTGAGTATTTTGACATTTAGCAATAAAAAAGCTGCGGTACTTGTTAAAAAAGTTCTTAGTTCAGCGATTTCAAATGCTGAGCATAACGATGGATTAGATGTAGATGAACTAAAGGTAAGTAGTATTTTCGTAAACGAAGGTTCTACAATGAAACGTATTCGCCCTAGAGCAAAAGGTAGAGCGAATCGTATTCTTAAACGATCAAGCCACATTAGTGTTGGCGTAAGCGAGTAAAAAATTATGGGTCAAAAAGTAAATCCAGTAGGTATAAGATTAGGAATTGTTAAAGATTGGCATTCAAAGTGGTATGCCAGTAGTAAAAATTATTCTGAATATTTGTTGTCTGACATTGCAGTAAGAGACTTCTTATTCAAAGAATTAGCCTCTGCATCTGTAAGTCGTATAAGTATTGAAAGATTATCAAATACTGCTAAAGTTATTATTCATACAGCTCGACCAGGAATTGTCATTGGTAAAAAAGGTGCTGATATTGAGAAGTTGAAGAATTTGGTTTCAAAAATGATGGGCGTTGCTGTCCATATAAGTATTGAAGAAGTTAAGCAGCCAGAATTAGATGCTCGTTTAGTTGCTGAAAATATAGCACAACAACTCGAAAAGCGTGTGATGTATAGACGTGCAGTAAAGCGAGTTTTAGGTAATGCTACAAGATTAGGCGCACTAGGAATTAAGATAATGGTAAGTGGTCGACTAAATGGTGCTGAAATAGCACGATCTGAGTGGTATCGCGAAGGCAGAGTTCCCTTGCATACATTTAGAGCTGATGTTGATTATAGTAGTTATAGGGCGAATACTCAGTATGGAGTTATTGGCATTAAAGTTTGGATTTTCAAAGGCGAAATTCTAGATCATAATAAAGGCACTATTGAAGAAGTTTCAAAGCGTGGTGCTGGAAAACAAACAGTAAAGAAGTAAAGGAATTAAGAAATGTTGCAACCTAAACGTACAAAATTTAGAAAAATGATGAAAAACCGCAACCGCGGTTTAGCTGCTGGCCACAATGTAAGCTTCGGCGATATTGGGCTCCAAGCAACTGGAAGATGTCGAATGACTGCTAGGCAGATTGAAGCAGCACGTCGTGCAATGACCAGACATGTTAAGCGCCAAGGAAAAATTTGGATTCGTGTATTTCCTGATAAGCCAATTACTAAAAAACCCCTAGAAGTTCGTATGGGTAAAGGTAAAGGTAGTGTTGAATATTGGGTAGCATTAATTAAGCCTGGGCAAATGTTATTTGAAATGCAGGGTGTGGATGAAGTCGTTGCAAGAGAAGCTTTTGAGCTTGCAGCTGCAAAGCTTCCAGTTAAAACAACAGTAATTAAACGGACAATAATGTAATGGATGTTAAAGAATTAAGAGATCAAGATGAATCTCAGTTAAACGATCAGCTTATAACTTTACTTAAGGAGCACTTTGAAATGCGTATGCAGCAGAGTACTTCCCAGTTAAGTGATTTATCAAAGCTTAGTAAAACAAAGAAAGCAATTGCCCAAATTAAAACAATAATTAATGAGAAGAAGTCATGAGCGAAACTAATTCAGTAGAAAGAATACTAACAGGCAAGGTTGTCAGTAATAGCCGTGATAAAACAATTGCTGTTTTAGTTGAGCGCAAAGTGCGTCATCCAATCTATAAAAAATATATCAAACGTAGCACAAAAGTACATGCACATGATGAGAAGAATGAGTGTGGTCTTGGTGACTTAGTAAGAGTTTCTGAATCAAAGCCTTTTTCGAAAACAAAGAATTGGGCCTTGGTAGAAGTTGTTGAAAAATCTGTAAATATTGATTAACCAGTAGCATTTTAGAGAGAAGAATATGATTCAAATGCAAACAAGATTACATATAGCTGACAATAGTGGTGGTGTTAAAGCTATGTGTATTAAAGTTTTAGGCGGTTCAAAGCGTCGTTATGCCAATATTGGTGATGTTATTAAGGTTAGTATCAAAGAGGCATCTCCTCGAGGCAAAGTTAAAAAAGGTGACGTTTACGATGCAGTAGTTGTTAGAACTGCACAAGGTGTTCGTCGCAGTGATGGCTCTAGAATTCGCTTTGATAATAATGCGGTAGTGTTGTTAACTCCAAAATTAGAGCCAATCGGTACACGTATATTTGGACCTGTAACTCGTGAATTAAGAAACGCACAGTTTATGAAAATCGTCTCACTTGCACCAGAGGTTCTGTAATGATGAAAATTAAACAAAAAGATGAAGTGATAGTAATTGCAGGAAAAGATAAGGGCTCAATTGGGGCTGTTACAAAAGTTCTTGGAGCAAAAGTTATTGTTGAGGGTTTAAATATTGCTAAAAAACATGTTCGTGCTAATCCTCAGGAAGGTATTCCGGGTGGTATTGAAGAAAAGGAAATGCCATTAAGCATCTCTAATGTTGCAATTTATAACCCAACTTCAAAAAAAGCAGACCGTATAGGTGTTAGGACAGACGATAAAGGTGTGAAAGAAAGATTTTATAAGTCGAGCGGTGAATCCGTACTTTGATATAACAAATAAATAGGTGACAAGTGTCTAGATTACAAGAACAATACAAAAATGAAATCCTTCCTAAATTAAAGGAAGAATTAGGTGTTACTAATACAATGTCAGTTCCTAAGATTGAAAAAATAACAATCAATATGGGATTAGGTAGTGCATTAGGCGACAAAAAAATATTAGAAAGTGCTCTTGAGGAGCTTGGTCTAATTTCTTCACAAAAGCCGATGACTTGTTTAGCAAGAAAGTCAGTAGCAAGCTTTAAGCTTAGAGAGGGTAATGCTATTGGTTGTAAAGTTACCTTGAGAAAAGAAAGAATGTACGAATTTTTAGATCGTTTAGTAAATGTTGCAATACCTCGTATTAGAGATTTTCGTGGACTTAATGATAAATCTTTTGATGGTCGTGGAAATTACAATATGGGAATTACTGAACAGATTGTGTTTCCTGAAATTGAATTTGATAAAGTAACAAAAGTGCGTGGTATGGATATTGCTATCACTACTAACGCAAAAAATGATGAAGATGCTAAGAAACTATTGGCGATGTTTAATTTTCCATTTAAAGGAGAAAATAATGGCTAAAAAGTCTATGATTCACAGAGATGTGAAACGATCAAAATTGGTCGAAAAGTTTAAAGAAAGACGTCTTGAACTGAAAAAATTAATTAAGAGTATTCATACCTCTGATGAAGATCGTTTCCAGGCTGTGATTAAATTGCAATCACTACCAAGAGACGCTTCACCTGTTCGTCAACGTAATCGTTGTGGATTATCAGGTCGACCTCATGGGTTTTACCGTAAATTTGGCTTGGCCAAATCTCAACTCAGAGAGCGCACTATGAATGGTGAAGTTCCTGGATTATCTAAAGCAAGCTGGTAGGAGTTTAATATGAGTATGTCTGACCCAATAGCTGATATGTTGACTAGAATTAGGAATGCACAAGCAGTTAATAAAGATCAAGTAAGTATCCCAGCTTCAAGTTTGAAGTCTGCGATAGCAAGTGTTATGCAAGATGAAGGATATATTACTTCTTTTTCTATTGAAGGTGATAAAGCTGCTAACAAAACACTAGTAATAAAATTAAAATATTTTGATAACCAGCCAGTTATTGAATCCTTAAACAGAATTTCTAAGCCTAGCTTAAGACATTATGCAAGCAAAGATGACATGCCTAGAATAATGAATGGCCTAGGTATAGTAATTGTCTCTACGCCAAAAGGCGTGATGACAGGCCAGACTGCCAAAGCTCAAAATATTGGTGGTGAAG
>CAJQSO010000011.1 GCA_905614365.1 uncultured Candidatus Thioglobus sp. | reverse complement strand
ATATATTCATAATTTAAAAATTTGAAATAAAGCCATCAAACGAAGAATGTTAAAATACGCTTAGACATATTTTAACCCTAATATTTTAATTTTATGCATATACATGAATACCAGGCAAAAGGCTTATTTAAGAAGCATAATATTAAGGTCCCTAAATTTATTGTTGTTTCAAATAGCAACGAAACTCAATCTGCTTGTGAGAAACTTGGTGGTTCAATTTGGGTTGTTAAAGCTCAAGTTCATGCTGGAGGCAGAGGAAAAGGTGGAGGTGTTATTGTATGCAGTAAAGTGCAGGATGCAGTTGATGCCAGTAAAAGATTAATAGGTACTAATTTAATTACTCCTCAGACTGATGCAAATGGTCAGCCTATCAATGAAGTCATTATTGAGGCTGGTCAAGATATTTCTAAAGAGTTGTACTTGGGCCTTCTTGTTGATCGTGCTACAGAAAATATCACAATTCTTGCTTCTACAGAAGGAGGGATGGATATCGAAAAAGTTGCCTCTGAAACGCCTGATAAAATTATTAAACAACAAATTGATCCTCTAGGTAAATTATCAATCGAGGAATGTGTCAATGTTGCTAAAGAACTTGGATTAGATTTATCACTTCATGATGAGTTTGCATCTGCACTTATTGGTCTTTATGCTATTTTTACAGAACATGATGCCAACCTAATTGAAATAAATCCACTTATTATTACTGGTCAAAATGAGATTATGGCTCTTGATGGTAAAATTGATTTTGATGATAATGCACTCTATAGAAATGAATCAATTGCCAGTCTAAGAGATATTGCGCAAGAAGATCAAAAAGAAAGAAGTGCGAGCGAACATCAATTAAATTATATTTCTCTAGATGGCTCTGTGGGCTGCATGGTTAATGGCGCTGGATTAGCAATGGCGACAATGGATTTAATAGAATATCATGGCGGATCGCCAGCTAACTTTTTAGATGTAGGTGGAGGTACAACTGCTGATAGAGTAGCAAAAGCTTTTGAAATAATTCAAAGTGGAGAAAATGTTAAATCTATTTTGGTAAACATTTTTGGAGGCATAGTGCGTTGTGATCTAATTGCAAATGGAATTTTACAAGCAATTGAAAAAGTAGGATTAACGCTTCCAATTGTTGTAAGACTCGAAGGAACAAATGCACAAGAAGGCCTTCAAATTCTAAATAGTAGTGATTTTAATATTATTACTGAGGCTGATTTAACTAAGGCCGCTAAACAAGCTGTGGAGATGGCCAAATGAGTGTCCTAATTAACAAAGAAACCAAAGTAATTTGTCAAGGTTTTACTGGCAAGCAAGGTACTTTTCATTCTGAACAATCTATTGCGTATGGTACAAAATTTGTAGGTGGTGTAACGCCTGGTAAAGGTGGACAAACTCACTTGGATAAACCAGTCTTCAATTCTGTTGAACAAGCTATGACTGAAACAGGCGCTAATGCCACCATGATTTACGTTCCACCTAGGTTTGCATTTGCCTCTATAGTCGAGGCGATTGAAGCTGAGATGCCAGTAATTGCCTGCATAACTGAAGGTATTCCTGTGCAAGATATGATTAAAATTAAAGCCATTATTGCAGGCAGTAAGTCAAAATTAATTGGACCAAACTGTCCAGGATTAATCACTCCAGATGAATGTAAACTTGGCATTATGCCTGGCAATATCCACAAAAGTGGTTCTGTTGGTATTGTCTCTCGTTCAGGAACATTAACATATGAGGCGGTTCACCAAACTACTCTTGCTGGACTTGGTCAAAGCACTTGTATTGGTATTGGTGGGGACCCAGTTCAAGGAATGAACTTCATTGATTGTCTTAAATTGTTTGAAAAAGATGATGACACGCATTCAATAGTAATGGTTGGTGAGATTGGTGGAAATGCTGAAGAAGAGGCTGCAGAGTATATTAAGTCAAATATTTCTAAACCTGTTATTTCATATATTGCTGGGCTCACTGCCCCTAAAGGAAAAAGAATGGGCCACGCAGGAGCAGTAATAAGTGGCGGATCTGGGGATGCCAAAAGTAAAATTCAAGCACTAGAAAATGCAGGAGTAAGTGTTGCGCCAACTCCAGCATTAATGGGTCAAACTTTGCTTGAAGCTCTCTAAAAAAAATGCATTCTCTTTCAGTCAATTAAATGAAAGTAATTAGAAGCAGTCGATTTGCAGTTTCAATAATTTTTGCTATTAATGGTGTTGTATTTGGGACATGGGCATCTCGAATTCCAGAAATTTCAGATTTTCATAACTTATCACCTGCTGCTTTAGGTTTATTAATATTTCTACTAGGTTTATCAGCTATCGTCGCATTCTCAATCTTTGGTAGAGCTTCAGATCGTTATGGAGCGTCAACTGTAACAAAAAGAACCACTTGCCTATTAATACCTCTTACCCTTATCTTTATAGCTTTTGCAAACTCAATATGGATACTTATCCCAGCTATCATTTTTTTTGGAGCAATTCATGGGGGTGATGACGTAGCCATGAATGCCTGGGCTGCAGAAGTTGAACGTAAAAATAATCGCCCATTAATGTCGTCTTTTCATGCAATGTGGAGCTTGGGCGCTGGCCTTGGTGCAGGTTCAGGAGTATTAACTGCTTACTATAAAATTGGAATGCCAATGCATTTTACAATTACTTCAATTATAATTTTTTTAGTTATGCTTAGTGTTGTAACCATTCCTTTTAACTCCCAAAAGAAAGAAAAAGACAGTAAAGCTCCATTTATTTCAATTCCAAAAGGAGCTTTGCTTCCTGTTGCCTTCATTACTTTCTTTGCTTCACTAGGAGAAGGTATGGTTGCGGATTGGAGCGCTATTTTTCTTAGAAGTGTCACAGATCTTTCAAATGGTGGTGCAGCTATAGGATTTACTGTTTTTTCTATTTGTATGTTTGCAATGAGACTTATGGGCGACAAAATTGCATTAAAGTTTGGCGCTTCTGAAACAGCGCGCTATTCTGGATTAGTTGCTTTAGTAGGCTCTTTAATTATATTAACATTTGAGTCACTCGTGCCATTAATAATTGGCTTTGGCCTTATAGGACTTGGTATTGCTGTAATCATCCCTCTAGCTTTTTCTCGCGCTGGTAAAGATAAAGAAATATCTCAGGGAACTGCAATTGCAAGTATTGCAACGCTTGGGTATGGGGGCATGTTACTTGGCCCATTATTTGTAGGCCTTATTGCTGAGATAACTTCAATTAAAACAGGCTTTTTAATTTTACCAATCTTAGCTTTCTTAATTTTTCTGCTTTCAAAACATCTTTCTATTAAATCACTCTGATTTTTTCTCCAAAAACATTGCGTCACCATAGCTAAAAAAACGATATTGCTCCTTAATTGCATGGCGATAAGTCTCAAACATTTCCTCATAGCCAATAAAAGCACTCACTAACATCAGAAGTGAAGATTTTGGTAAATGAAAATTTGTAATCATAGCATCTACTATTTGAAACTTAAATCCTGGATAGATAAAAATGTCCGTATCTTCCTTTTGGTTTTTTAACTTCCCGTTTACTGTAGCGGACTCTAACGCTCTAACAGCTGTAGTACCTACAGCAATTATTCTCCCGCCAAGCGACTTTGCTTGCTCAATCTTATCTATTGTTTCAGAAGAAATTTCATAATATTCACTGTGCATTTTATGACTCTCAATATCCTCAACTTTAACAGGCTGAAAAGTTCCTGCTCCAACATGAAGGGTTACAAATGTATGACTGATACCTTGATTTTCTAGGTTAGATAACAACATCTCATCAAAATGAAGTCCTGCAGTAGGTGCTGCAACTGCGCCATCATTTTTTGCATATACTGTCTGATACCTATTCTGATCTTCTTTAGAATCATCTCTATTAATATATGGTGGTAAGGGTATATGTCCAATTTTATTTAGTACGTTTAGAATAGAATCAGACTCAAAGTCCACCTTATAAATACCATCTTTTTTATTACATATCTTGAAGCGGCTTTTATTTTCCAGGACTACATAACTTCCAATTTTTGGAGATCTACTTGACTTAATCATTACTAACGCTTCATGGTCATTAATCAATCGCTCCACTAGAACCTCAACCTTACCTCCAGAATCTTTATGGCCAAATAATCGAGCAGGTATAACTTTAGTATCATTAAGAACTAGTAAGTCATGTGGCCTTAGAAAATCACCTAATTGAGAAAAAGTAGAGTCAATAAATATATCTTTTAGGACTAGAAGTCTCGAATCAGTTCTATTTGAACTAGGATATTGAGCGATTAATGACTTTGGTAAGTCAAAATCAAAGTCATTTAACTTCATTATTTACCTTCGAGGAACTAACTCGGCGCATTGCTGCATCAATTTTTTCTTTCTGAGCCTTATCTTTTGACATTTTTTCTTTCAAAGCAATCATTCTTGCTTCCAACAGATCTGACCTTTCTTGTTTATTTCTTTCTAAGCGCATTTCATGAAACTCAAACCTTCCTTTAGCTATCTCTCTTTGTTTTTTTTCTTGAGTTTGTTTTTTATACAATTCTTCATAAAATTGGTAATAATTAATAAAATGGATTGGATTAGCTGGCTTAACTTCAATCATATCAATACAATCTACGGGGCAAACTGGTAGGCATAAATCACAGCCTGTGCACTCCTCAGCAATAACCTGGGTCATTACTTTCGATGACCCTACAAAGGCATCCACTGGACATGCCTTAATACATAGAGTGCAGCCAATACAGACTTTTTCATCAACTAAAGCAATTCGTTTCGGCTTAGTTTCGCCATGCTCTTTATTCAAAAGTAGAGGCTCAACACCCAGAAGCTCTGCTAAGGCATCAGCTCCTTCTTGTCCGCCTGGTGGGCATTGGTTAATTTCAGCATCACCATTTGCTATAGCCTCAGCGTATGGTCTGCATCCTTGAAAGTCACATTGATTACACTGGGTTTGAGGCAAGATAGCATCAATTTGATCAACTAACGGGCTTCCCTTTACTTTAGAAGCGTAGCCCATACCAGTTAGGATTAAAAAATTCTCGTTCATATCGCTGGTGATTTTAAACTAAATATAGTTTATAGTTTTTGCTCACTATGAAAGTTACACTTCAAAAAACAGGATATTTGAAAGACTTGTACAATAAATTTTTTTACTTTTTAGCAACATTTAAAAGCAAAAATTTTACTTCAAGACTGATATTTATATTAGGCCTAAAAAAGAGTGGACTTAAGATTCAACGAAAGCACGCTCAATAACGAAGTGGCCAGGTTCTACATTTCGAGCTTCTACGAAACCCTTAGACTCAAGCATATCTACTAACTCCTTAAGCATGCTAGGACTTCCACAAATCATAAAACGATCGTCTACTAAGTTGGGCTGAGGCTGCTTCAAATCTAAAAACAACTTGCCACAGCTCATCAGGGTAGTAAGGCGACCATTATTTTTAAAGGGTTCACGGGTTACTGTAGGGTAATAGACTAGCTTCTCTTTAACTATTTCTCCAATATATTCATCATTCGGCAAAACATTTTCAATGTAATCAGAGTAGGCCAGCTCAGAAACTTCACGCACTCCATGAGCCAAGATAACTCTGTCGAATTGATCGTAAATTTCTGGATCTTTAATGATACTCATAAATGGAGCTAAACCTGTTCCAGTGCAAAGTAAGTAAAGGTAGCGCCCAGGAAGCATATTGTCTGGAATTAGTGTTCCTGTGGACTTCTTGCCCACGAGCACTTCATCACCTACAGCGAGGTTTTGCAGCTTAGAGGTAAGAGCACCATCTTGCACTTTAATACTGTAGA
>CAJQSO010000010.1 GCA_905614365.1 uncultured Candidatus Thioglobus sp. | reverse complement strand
TGGAAGGCATCAAGTGAGGCTTGCCTTAACATCTCAATTCTGATTTCGGCCATCATTTCTTGAGAAGCAAGTTCAGCTTTAATTGCCTCATCAGAATCAGCAAAAATAAACATCATTTGTTCAGGATTTTCTTCAATAGAGACAACAAGATCAGAGCAAGGGACTCCAAAATCAAGAATAAACCTTTCTACAGTAGATACATTTACACCATTACCAACAAGTTTTTCGCCTAGTGAGAAGGATTTAAAACCAGTTTTAGCAGTTTGATAGTATATTAATATGTTGGATGAAAGATCAAAAGAATCAACAATTGCTTTTGCATTAGTTGAACTAATAATCATATCACCTTTTGAAAAGAAGGCATCTCCAGATAATAAAAGTGAAGAGGTTATATAGTTAGCTTCTGAGTCATTAATTTCATATTGATCTGAACAAGGACTATATTCATTCAGAGGTACTTTCTGCAACTGTGAATCTTTTATATCATCATTAGAGTAGGCATTATGTGATATTAATAAAAGACATACTAACTTTACAAAAGTATTTTTCATCAATTCATTATAAATAAAAAAACCCAGAGCAAGCCCTGGGTTTTATTTCTAACTTATTCTGCATTCACATTCAGTACACAGAATGACTAATTACATTAAATCTTAAAATGGGTTGACATAGTTGCTTACACAGTTTGCGTATTCATCCCATCTATTTGCAGTAAATTCAGTACCAGAAGTGACTTGAGGGCCTACATTAAATAAAGATCCATCAGCCAAGGCAGATTTGAAAAGTGCAACATTACTTTCAGATAAATTTAAAGCAGCTTTACATGCCTCATGAGCAGCTTCTGTTACGACAACCTCTTCAATAACTCCTATAACTTCATCCCCAGCAAGGGAGGCTTGATAGGCAGCAGTCGATGCAGCAGCAGCAGCTTTTTCATCCGCTAATTTTTGGAGGAAGTCTGCAAGAGCCATTTCTCTTTCAATTTCAGCCATCATTTCTTGGGCTAAACGTTCTGCCTCAAGCTGTGCTTCAAGTGCTGCAAACTCAGCATCTAAAAGACTATCTTGATAGGCGGCAGTTGACGCCGCAGCAGCAGCTTTATCTGCAGCTAGTTTTGCTTGGAAGGCATCAAGTGAGGCTTGTCTTGCCATCTCTGCTTCTATTTCAGCCATCATTTCTTGTGAGGCAAGTTCAGCAGCTAGCTTGGCTTCAAATGCAGCAAGCTCTTGCTCAAGAGATAGATCAGCCATAAGGGCAGCAATCCTTGCATCATTTGCACGTTTAGATTGATAGGCAGCTGTTGACTTCGCAGCAGCAGCTTTATCCGCAGCTAGTTTTGCTTGGAAAGCATCAAGGGCAGCTTGTCTTGAGTTCTCTGCCTCTATTTCAGCCATCAATGCATCAGCATTAAGAGCAGCTGCAGTTTGAGCTTCAAATGCAGCTAATTCTTCATCTAGATTTGCATAGTAGGCATCATCACGATCATCACCACCAGCAAAAACATTAAATGAAAGTAAAAAGACTATAAAAAATTTAATTGATTTGTTTATCACACTAATCTCCAATAAGAGTTAAAAGTAATATATGTATATATATGTAACTTTATTTTATACTAGATATATTTTATGAACATATTTAATTTATGATTTTATTTAAGGATGAATTTAAGGTATTTTTTGATGACTTACAACTCAAAAAAATTTCTGATCAATGCTTAAGAACAAGCCTAAATGCCTTTAATGTAAATAATGGAAATATTCCTAAATGGACTATAGCGTTAGATGCGTTAAAAGCAATGCCCAAAGGTAAAATAGAGCTAAATGAGCCTTATATTAGCATAAATCAAAATAGCTTAGATTCTGAAATACTCGAAAGTGCATTTAAGAAACTCTTACCCTGGAGAAAAGGTCCCTTCATGTTTAATAACTTGAAACTTGAGAGTGAATGGCAAGGTGATCTTAAATGGAAACGCCTCCAAAAACACATTACGCCATTAAAAAATAGAAGAGTTCTTGATGTAGGAGCTGGAAATGGCTACTTTACGTTAAGAATGGCAATGGAAGGGGCTAAGAAAGTATTAGGAATTGAGCCTTTTCTTTTATTTAATTATCAATATGCTGCTATTAAATCTTTAATTAGTAATGAAATTAATGTGATGCTTCTTCCTATTAGACTTGAAGAAATGCCTAGTTCAGCAACCTTTGACTCTGTCTTTTCAATGGGGGTTCTATATCACCAAAGAAGTCATATGGAGCATTTACTAAAGTTGAAAGATATGATGGCACCTGGTGCAGAGTTAATATTAGAAACTTTAGTAGTTGAAGGTCCAAAGGGATACGTGCTAATACCAGAAGGCCGTTATGCACAAATGCGGAATGTTCATTGCCTGCCAAGTATAGAGACTTTGAAATCATGGCTTGCTGATGCTAATTTCAATAACATTAAGGTTGTTGATATTAGCAAAACCTCTCCAAAAGAGCAAAGAAGAACAGAATGGATCGGAGATAATGCAGCCTCATTAGAAGATTTCCTTGACCCATCTGACCCATCCCTCACAAAAGAGGGGTACCCTGCACCGACTCGAGTAATCATTATTTGCAACAACTAATTCAGAGTTGAATTCATTGATTCACGTATAATTTATCTTCAATTTCAATTTTAGGCTTATTATGAAATATCGTCTTCTACTAAGTTTTATTTTTCTTTTAGCTATCAAAAATGTTGCAGCGCAATCAACGCCATCTGTCGTCGTCAGTATTAAACCAATTCATAGTATCGTGACGACTCTTATGACCGGCATTGCAGAGCCAAAGCTACTTCTTAAGTCGAGTAACTCAGCGCACACTTTTCACTTGAAGCCCTCACAGGTTCGGATGATTGCAAATGCTGACTTAGTAATAATCATTAGTGAAGACTTTGAGTCTGGGCTTAGAAAAGCTATTAAAAATATAGAAAATGATTCACTATTTCAAATTACTAGCTTAGGAACTCTTAATATCCATAAATCTAGATCTGAGATACTTTACTCCAAAGAGCATGAAGAGCATGAAGAGCATGAAGAGCATGAAGAGCATGAAGAGAGTATTTATGATTTACATCTATGGCTAGATATTAATAATACAAAACTTATAGCTAAACATATTAGTGAACTGCTAATAAAAATAGATCCAATAAATGAAGATAAATATAACAACAATTTTCTAGAATTAATGCTTGATCTTGAAGAGCTAAAAATAGATTTAGAAAAAGAGATTGCTCCTTTTTTAACTAGGCAGTTTGCAGTATTTTCAGACACTACGCAGTACTTCGAAAAGAGCATGAACTTTTTACGGCCTATTATAATAACCCCATATCATGGGGCGAGATTGAGCATCATTAGAACTCTTATGGCCAAGGAAGCTATGAGTGATTTAAGTGTTTCGTGTCTACTTTATGGACAAGAGGCCAAGCCTAATCAAATAAGCGTCTTGTTGGAAGGTCTCAGCTTAAAAACATTCGAAATTGATATTATGGGAACTAAATATCCAGCAGGGCCTGATCAATACTTTAACTTAATGAAAAGAATTTCAAGTCAATTGGCCTCATGTCTAAAATAAGAAGCACTTTTAATGGCGCCGCTAGCAATTATGATGATAATGCTTTTCTTCAAAGTGAAATAGCGAATAGACTGGCTGAAAAATTGAAAGTAATATCAATTAAGCCCCAAACAATAATTGATCTTGGCTCTGGTACTGGTCTACTTAGTAATAAAACAGCTGAAATTTTTCCAAATGCAAATCTAATTTGTGTAGATTTTGCACAACAATCACTTTTAAAAAATTCTCAAACCTTAAGGGTTTGTGCAAATGCCTACGAGCTTCCGTTTGCTTCAAATAGCGTTGACTTTATTGTTTCTAATTTAATGATGCAGTGGTGTCCAGATTTAAAAGCACTTTTTAATGAATGTTTCAGAGTTCTCAAGCCTGAGGGCTTAATTCTTTTCACTACATTTGGGCCAGATACTCTAAAGGAGCTTAAGCGGAGTTGGTCAGCAGTTGATAGTAGCGCGCACGTTAATAATTTTATTGACATGCATGATATCGGTGATCAGATGCTTCAGTCAGGCTTTCAAAGTCCGATAATGGAGATGGAGAATATAACCCTTACCTATGAAAAAGTACTCGATTTAATGCATGACTTAAAGTCAATAGGTGCACAAAATGTAAGTAATCGATCAAAAACACTCACAGGAAAAACTAAATTTAAAAAAATGATAGAGATGTATGAAAGCTATCGCTCAGATGGAAAACTACCAGCGACCTATGAAGTAATTTATGGACATGCCTGGAAAAATGAAAAGAGACTTGGCGCTATTTCTTTAGAAAATTAATCTAGCTAATAGAAAGCTCATCGCCCACTTTAAGAATGCAATTTTTATTCGATAGTAAGATCGCATTTTGTCCAAAAAATGCACCTTTTATCTCATCACTAAATCTCAGAGAGGTTAGGGTTGCTAAAGGCTCTTTTGGGTTGTCAATTTTTCCATCGTCTTGATTAATTGTAATAATTTTGCAGCGTTTACAAGGTTTTCTCAGTCCGAAGTCATATCCACTTTTCTGACATAAAAGGTTTTGAGATGTTTTTTTCTCAAGATTATCGATACCTTTAACAACAATATTTGGTCTAAAGCGATCCATTTTAGCAACTTGAGAGCCGTTTTTAATGAGGCCTTTATTAAGCTTTTCTAGAGACTCCCATGAAGTTATTAAATAAGGAAATTGATCCGAAAATGCACTCTGAGCCTCCATGCCTTCGAGATACTTAGAGGGCACTGGGCGGAGCCCTTGACTGGCAAACCTCACAAGCCTCAGGGACTTACCTTTATACTGACCTAAGACGCTAGTTAACCACAATGAAACATCATCTCCCTCATCATAGGCATCACAAATATCTCCCCAAACTGATGATTTAATAACGGTTGTACTACTTAAGAGTAAGGGAACTTGGAATTTAGTATTATTTTTAGAGCTAAGTGTCAGAGCATCTGAATCAATGCTCACTTCAATCATTGACATCAATGGAATTTCACGCTGAGTAATAAACTCATAATCAGAAGTAGTAACCATCCATTCACGATCATACTGAAGACCTCGAAGAGCAGTTATTGACTCATTTAGCGCAATGCCTTTAAGAGATTTGACAGGGTAAATAAATAGATCAGTTATTTGAGCCATAAAGTTCCCATTATTTAGTTATTGTTTTAGCTTATAACCAGTTTTAAACATCCAAGCTACTGTAGCAATACAAATGCTTAAGAAAAGTATGACCATTAAAAGACTAGTTCCAACACTAACGTCTGAGACTTCAAAAAAACTCCATCTAAATCCACTCACTAGATAAAGAACTGGGATGCAAATAATCTTCTTTGTAAACTTGATACATGGCAGACTAGTGATATCAGTGTTGGACCAATATATAACGGAAACATAGAGATGGCTTTAAACGCAATTAAGGCAAAAACTATCTTAATGCCTTGTGCGCATGATCTTTACTTCCCACCTGAAGATAATGAAATCGAAGCAGGTTATATAAATGGTGCTGATTTTCGACCATTTGATTCTCCATGGGGACACTGCGCAGCAAACCCTGGAAATGATCCTGACTTCACAGCTGAACTTGAGCGCGCCATTAAAGAATTACTTGAAGAATAAAGATTGAGATGACAATTACATGGCAAGATTTCGAAAAAGTTGATATACGGATTGGCACTATTGTTGAGGTTGAGGATTTTCCCGAAGCAAGAAATCCTGCCTTTATATTGCATGTTGATTTTGGAATAGAAATTGGATTAAAAAAATCCAGCTCTCAAATTACAGACCTTTATACCAAGGATCAATTGCAAGGTAAACAAGTCATGGCGGTTGTAAATTTTGAACCAAAGCAAGTTGGGCCGATCATGAGTGAATGTTTGGTGTTAGGATTTTATCGCTCAGATAACTCAGTTGTTTTGGCCACAAATGATCTACCTATTATTAATGGTTCTCGACTTTTATAATGTAACCTTTAAATAACTTATCTCATGATAATCTGTGCTGGCGAGTCTTTAATTGATATGGTTTCCTTTCGAGGGGAGCCTGAATATACTCCTCATGTCGGCGGTAGTAACTTTAATTCTGCAATTGCTCTTGGTCGTTTAGGTGCAGATAGTTATTATTTTGGGGCTGTGTCAAATGATGCCTATGGAAAACTAATAGGAGACTCTCTTAAAAACTCTAGTGTCAGAGAAGAATTCATTATAAAAACCAACCGACCAACCACTCTTGCCTATGCAGATGTGGTTAATGGTATTGCTGAATATACATTTGTTGATGAACATTCAGCTGGACGAATGTTAGATAAAGCTAGTTTAAAGCCTTTTTTGAGCAGAGTGAAGAAGGCAAAAGCATTATTGGTTGGAGGAATTAGTCTTCAAGCAGAGCCGTGTGGTTCAAGCTGGCATTGGTTAGTTGAGCAAATCTCTGGCCATTTACCAATTTATTTTGATGCTAATATCAGGCCTGATTTTATTGAGGTTAAAAATGATTACGTAAATCGTTTCAAAGAACTTACTTCAAAAGTTGACATAATAAAAATTTCTGAAGACGATTATCGTTATCTTTATGGTGCGCAGGATTTTAAAGAAGTAAGTAAAGAGTGGCTTAAAAACGGCGTTAAATTAGTTATTTTGACTTTGGGTGGTGATGGCTCAAAAGTAATTTTTGATGCCGGCAAAGAAGTATATGTAAAGAGTAACCAAGTTGAAGTAGTCGACACAATTGCTGCGGGTGATAGTTTTAATGGAGGCTTTCTATTTAGTCTTGAAAAACAAGGCCTTCTTAGTAGAGATAAAATAGATTTGATAGATGAGGCTTCTCTTAAAAAAGCACTCATTTTTGCAAATCAAGTTGCAAGTATTACGGTCACAAAAAAAGGTGCAGATCCTCCTTGGTTAGAGGAAGTTGAAAATTTTTAATAAAAGATTTTTGTATTGAATTTAAAAATTTAACATTAACTATTAGATACTTATTTTAATAAGTGTTAAGTAAGTAAAATTACGAATACTTTCAACTCTCCAACTCATTAATTAATGGATCCTATAATTTCAATAAAAGATTTATCCAAAGTCTATGGCTCAGGATTTGATGCTCTTAAGAATATCAACCTTGATATTTATAGAGGGGAGATCTTAGCGCTTCTAGGTCCTAATGGTGCTGGTAAAACAACTTTGATTTCAACCATCTGTGGGATTGTTTCTCCAACTTCAGGCTCAGTCACAGTTGATAGTTTTGATATTATTAGTGATTTCAGAAAAACTCGGACAATGATTGGACTTGTACCTCAAGAGCTTACCGTTGGCGCTTTTGATACAGTTTGGGATACTATTAGATTTAGTAGAGGCTTGTTTGGGTCAAAGAGAGATGATGCTTATCTTGAACAGCTTCTAAAAGATTTATCGCTTTTTGATAAGAAAAATGATCAAATCAGATTTCTCTCTGGTGGAATGAAAAGACGAGTGTTAATTGCTAAAGCTTTATCTCATAATCCTAAAGTTTTATTCTTGGATGAGCCTACTGCAGGTGTTGATGTTGAGCTTAGAAAGGACATGTGGAAAATTGTTCATAAGCTTAGTGATAGCGGCGTCACCGTTATTCTCACAACACACTATATTGAAGAGGCAGAAGAAATTGCTGACAGGGTTGGCGTTATTAATAATGGTGAACTATTGTTAGTTGAATCAAAAGATCACCTAATGGAGACACTTGGAAAAAAAGAATTTATCATTGATTTAAAAGAGGCAATCAAAAAAATACCATCCTCTCTAAATAAACATAGCATTACTTTAACAGAAGACGGTATGCAAATTTCCTATACTCATGTTGTTAAAGAAGAGGAAGAGACTAACATCTCAGATGTTCTTAATGATATAACTAACTCAGGCTTACCTATAAGAGATATGAAGATAGTCCAAAGTACGTTAGAGGATATCTTTGTAGACTTGGTAAAGGATAAATCATGAACTTGACAGCTATAAAAGTTATTTACGCTAATGAAATGATGCGATTTTGGAAAACACTTTTCCAGAGTATTGCATCACCAGTAATTTCTACTGCATTATATTTTGTTGTTTTCGGTTCTGCTA
>CAJQSO010000009.1 GCA_905614365.1 uncultured Candidatus Thioglobus sp. | reverse complement strand
ATGAGCATGTATACATATTTTCAGCTCATTCTGTAATGAATACCTTTAGTCGACATGGACTTGAAATAATAGATTTGCTTCATCAAGAAACTCATGGAGGATCAATGAGATATGTACTAGCACCAAAAGGTACCCATACTATTTCACCTAAAGTTGAGATAACTCTTAGAGATGAAAAACGCCAGGGGTTAAATTCGATAGAAACTTTTGTTAAGTTTAAAGCTAATTGTGAGAAGTCAAGGTCAAATTTGGTAGGCTTGCTGAAAGATATCAAGCTTCAAGGCAAAAGGGTGGTTGGTTATGGCGCAACGTCTAAAAGCACTACAGTGCTTAATTATTGTGGTATTGGACCCGACTTGATTGATTTTATTGCAGATACGACCCCCATTAAGCAAAATAAGTTTACACCTGGTTGTCATATCCCTGTTAAATCACATGAAGATTTCCATGCAAATCCTCCAGAATATGCTTTGCTTTTTGCTTGGAATCATGCAACTGAGATTTTTGAAAAAGAAACTCAGTTCTCAGAAAATGGCGGCAGATGGATTTATTTTGTACCTTCAGTTGAAGTGAAATAGTGATAACCTGTGCCTCCCCAAAGTCTTTGGATGAAACTCGAAATCAAGAGATTATAGCTGTAATGGAGAATGTCCTGAGATCAGGACACTATATTCTAGGAGAGCAGGTTTCGCAATTTGAAATAGATTTTAGTAAGTTTATTGGTCAAAATCATGGTACTGGTGTGAATAGTGGTACAGATGCTCTAATTTTATCCTTGAGAGCGTTAGGAGTTGGAGTTGGCGATGAGGTTATAACTGTATCTCACACAGCCCTAGCTACTGTTTCTGCCATCGTCTCCTGTGGCGCTACTCCTGTATTAGTAGATATTGAAGAGGATTATTTCTCGATTAATCCATTAGAAATAGAGTTAGCTATTACCTCAAAGACAAGGGCTATAATTCCTGTTCATATTTACGGTCATGCGGCTAACATGACCTTAATAATGGAGATTGCAAAGCATTACAATCTTCATGTTATAGAAGATTGCGCTCAAGCTACAGGAGCGGAATATAATGGCGCCTTGGTGGGTAGCATTGGCACACTGGGTTGTTTTAGCTTTTACCCAACAAAAAATTTGGGTGGAATCGGTGATGGTGGAATGGTGGTGACAAATAATCAAGCTCTTGCCTCTTCGGTTGTCGCACTTAGGCAATATGGTTGGGATAGTCAGCGCAATGCCATGATCTCGGGCTTGAACTCACGACTGGATGAACTCCAAGCTGCTATATTGAATGTTAAGTTAAAATACTTAGAGCAAGATAACCAGCAACGCATCCGGCTTGCTAAATTGTATGATGAGCAATTAAGTGGCACGCGGGTTCGGACTCCTCAGGTACGTAAAGATTCAAAACATGTCTATCACTTATACGTTGTAAAGTGCCAAGACAGGGATTCAGTTGTAAGAAAATTAAATTCTAATGATATATTTCCAGGAATTCATTATCCCAAACCTATTCATTTTCAATCTGGTTATAAAAAACTATGTAAAACGCCAGCTACAGGTCTTCCTGTTACAGAGCGACTTTCAAATAATATTTTGAGTTTGCCAATGTATCCTGAATTAGACGAGTCAAAAATAAAAACTATTTCAGAATATTTATTAAATTGAAGGGTTAAATAACGTGAACGTAGTTGTATTAATAGTTCTTTATAACTAACTATAAGAAAGAATCTCACTTGTTATGGAAATTTATATCAAAGAAAGAAAGGAAAAATCAAATATGCCAAACAAGCCACTCGTTAGTTTTCTAATACCTTATTTCAATCACAAACAATATATTAGTCTTACACTTGACAGTATTCAAAATGACACTTACCCAAATAAAGAGATTGTTATTATCAATGATGGATCAACGGATACTGATATTAGTGTTATCAATGACTGGATTGAAAGGAACTCTAACACTTTACCAATTAACTTCATATCTAGAGAAAATAAAGGCGTCACCAAGACATTTAATGAGCTAGCAAGAATTAGCAAAGGGAAATATATTGTTTTTTGTGATAGTGATGATTATTTGATTAATAATACTATTAGTGAGAGGGTAAGTATTCTCGAAAAAAATCAAAAAAAAATGGTTTTAATTGCTGATACTTCTATCATCGATGATAAAGGCAAAACCATACATAAAAGTAGCATTGGTGAATGGCTCAAATATAGTAACAGAGAAAATTATTTCTCCGATGATGGGATAAGGTATGAAATTATTAACCGATGGAGCTTAGGTGGGACATGCAGTATGATGAATAAGAAATTATTTGTCGAATCTGGTGGCTATGATGAGTCATTAATCTTGGAAGATTGGGATTTTTACTTACGTGCAGCAGCTGACAACACAATTCTTTATTTTGACCAACAAGTTGGCGCATACAGATTGCATGACGATAATTTTTCTTCAAACTCTAAGAAAAACTTCAAACTCCTTCAATGTCTGCACTTAACTGCAAAGAAAAACTACAAATTATTTGATAAACCATACAAGAAATACCTGCTGCGTAAGAAAATTAGCTATCAGGTTCAAATTATACTTTTTCCACTTAAATATCTCAGTCGTATTTTTAGAGGAAAATTATAGAAATGAATATCATTGGTAAGCTTACATACTTGCTATACGAATGGATGCTGAGCTTTAAATTTTGGCGCTACCCTTCATGGATAAAATCATGGTTTGAGGTGTCTTCTATACCAGAAGGTGCTAAGGCCATATTATTCCACGGCCTACCCAATCTTCGCGAGGCTGTTAGTGGAAAATGGTATCAACATATCCTTCTATCTCCTTGGATTAAGGGGTATTGGGTTGAATAATATTGACTTATCTATCATTATCGTTAACTATAAAAGTTGGGGTGTATTGCAACAATGCTTAGACTCCTTCCAACAATTCCCACCCAAACTAAGCCATGAAATTATTGTAATAGACAATGATTCACAAGACGGTGAGTTTGAAGTTTTTGGCAAGCATAATCTTCAAATTAAATTAATCAAGAATAGAGGTAATAATGGTTTTTCAAATGGCTGTAGCCTTGGAGTAGATAATTCAAATGGAGAGTTTTTATTATTTTTAAACCCAGACATTGTTTTAACTAATAAATCAGATATTGACGAAATGGTAAAATTTGCTAATAACACTGATATTGGAATTACATCATGTAGAAAAATTAACTCTAAGGGAAGCCCTGAGAGAGAGATTACTTTTTCGAGTCCTTGGTTAATTATTGGATGGATAAGGGCTATTTATAAACAACTAAATAAAAAACAAATAGCGCTAAAGTATAAAGAAAGTCAAAATATCTGGTACCCAGAATGGATAGCTGGATCTGTAATCTTAATTAAATTCACTTTATTTAATAAAATAAATAACTGGGATCAAGGTAATTATTGGATGTACTACGAGGATGTAGATTTATGCAAAAGAGTAGCTACTTTGGGTAAAAAAATTGCCCTTCTCCGAAATGTTGAACTCGAACATTTACATGGCGGATCATCTAGAAGAAATCCTAAAACTACTGCTATTACGAAATCAGAGGTAGTTACATCTAGTCATGTTTTTATTCATGAACACACTAGAGGTTTAAATAGATTTGCCTTGCATCTGGTAATTATGGTCAATACTTTAGCATCATGGCTGTTGCGAACAATACTTACTTTACCTTTCTTTTGGAGGGGCTTTTTTAGAGCAAACCTATTCACTCTTGTTTCAATTATTAAGTATTATTTAAGCGTAATGATTCGACAGACTTGGAAAAGCAAAAGGTTGAAAAATAATGAGTCGTAGAAATAAAACTAGATTTGAAAGATGGTTCTCATTAAGTAGACATAAAAGACGTTCTGGGGCAATAGTACTCTCAGAGAAAATATCATCTGACTTTTCCAGACAGAAGCAAATAACTATTGATGGTGATGAAATTCAATACACTCACGGCAGCTCCAATAATTTAGAAGAGCATTTTGTTGCACTAAGAGATGAATTTATTGATCAAAGCGAGCTTTGCTATACGCATGCAAAAATTATTGTACTTATTAGGCGGGATTTTGAGTCAAAAAAACACTTTGCCATCTTTGAGAATCTCTGGAAAGAAGAAAAAGACTATTTATTAAAGCACTTAAACACGCGCTGGCTCATATCTGCCACAGACACCTTTGCTGATTTATCAGATGATGACTCTATTAAGGCCCTCTCTGTTGCCTGCTCATGTCTGCTCAATACGGTCAAGATGCAAGAGTCTGAACACTTTATCACGAATACAAATAGCTCTATCGATGATAAAGAAAAAATGACCAGACTGGATAATGAGGAAAGAGTCCCTCTCTTTGATGGCACCTCTGTCTTTAAAATAGGAACAGACGATACCCTTAGAAATATGAGATGGAGAATTGATAAGATAGCAAAAATAAATATTGCTGGTGCGATACTACTTGAAATATTTCTTCGTTTACAGGAGCATGACACCGTATTCAAGCGACTTAAGGATAGACACATTAGAAGTAAAACGGGCTGGTGGTAGGTGCAAATATTTGTTATTAATTTACCTGATGCCATTGAGCGTCGTAAGCTCCAAAAAGACCAGCTTACCAAACTAGGACTAGAATATACAATTCTAGATGCTACATCTGTTGAAGATATCAGCGAGGCTACTTATAAAAAACATTATTTTGACTGGCAAAGGCCCCTAAGAAAAACCGAGGTTGCTTGCTACTACTCCCATAGGTCAGCCTGGGATAGGGTAATCAAAAGTGGAGAGCCTGCACTCATTCTAGAAGATGATGCGATATTGTCGATATTTCTTCCAGAGCTGTTAGGCAGCCTTAATAAAATTAAAGGTACAGACTTAATTAACCTAGAAAATAGAAGTAGGAAAAAATTTGTCTCAAGGTCATATGTGAAGATTGAATGCAGCTCAAAATTACGGAGGCTCTACCAAGATAGAACAGGAGCAGCAGGCTATATATTATGGCCATCAGGGGCGAATAAACTCATTCAACTCGAAAAAAATAGTGGCATTGGACTGGCCGATGCCCATATAACTTCCTGCCATACCCTAAATGCATATCAAGTTGAGCCGTCCCCTATAATTCAGCTAGACCAATGCATGGACTATGGTATCTCCAACACCTATTCACAAACAGTTTCAAAATCTACAGTTAGTACCCTCGACAATTACAGGGGCGGCGCCTACTTTATTTTAAAGAGATTGCTCTATCAATTAAGGCTCGCCTTGAGGCAGCTATTCATATTAACCAAATCACAGAGGCGCTATATATCAATTCGAAATAGTGATTTCAATGTCTAATAGGGTATTGGAACACTATAGGTTTGGGTTGGCCTTTGCTTGGATTAATCGTACCTTAAGAAGTAGGCACAAAAAAATCACTAAGATTATGGCTCTATATAAAAAACTTGGACTGGTGAGTGGTGGCTGCAGCCTATGTGAAAGTAAAAATTTCACTCTTGTTAGTGAAGGCGATCGCTATGGATTTGACCTTAAAAAACAGTTCTGTAATGAATGCGGCCTAATCCAAACGTACCCATCAGTCTCAAGAGAGTTTCATGACGAGTTCTATAGTTATCACTACCGCCCGCTCTACCTTAAAAGTGAAACAGTAGACTATGAGAATGTTATGAAAGAGCAAAGTGATAAGGCAAAAAAATACCTAGATTATTTTCTTAATAATGGACTTTCAGAAAAACTAGCTGACTTATCTATCATTGAGATAGGCTGCAGTTCTGGGGGAACTATTGACGCACTAAAAACAGCTGCAAAATCTGTTCAGGGTTGTGACCTAGATGTTGAGGCAATTAAATTTGCACAGGACAACTTTAAACTAGATGTTGAGGTGGGCATGTACCCCTCAACCCTTCCCGACGGACCTAGACTATTTATCCTGTCCCATGTATTAGAACACGTATTTAGTCCACTTGAAACCCTTAAGGAGATAAGATTACTAATGAATACTGGTGATTATCTTTTTATTGCGGTTCCAGGGATTAATGGTGTAGCTGAGGGGGATTATAAAAACGACCTAAGGAGATACTTCCACATTGCTCACGTGAGCGATTTCACCAGTAGCACCCTAGTGAATGTGGCTAATTACTCAGGATTCAAAGTAACCAATATAGACCATGAAATTAATGGCTTATTTGTCGCTGATGAAGTATCAAATTGGAGAAAAAATAAGCAAGATTCAATTAACAACATCCAGGCGATTGAAAAGACATACAAGGGAATCTTTCCACATCTATGATATTATTTTCGATCTAGCAGTTAACGGTAAAAAAATAGCTAAAAAGAATACATAAAATGCGTTCATGAATACGTCACCAAATAAAATATTAACCATGCCGTAACTCGCATACCCAAAGGTTAGTAGAGCACCCGCAATAAATATAGGCTCTTCATAATTTTGACTATTTTCTTTTATAAATAGCCAAAGAGGGATAAATAGCAATAACAAAAGAGCTACCAGTAAAAAAATGCCACCATTGAAATAATTCGTTAAGTAGGCATTATGTAGGTGGTTAAAAGAGACTACATATTTTTGAAATCCAGCAGGTGCAAGATTATGCAAAACAATATTCGAAGTGCGCAATCCGTGACCAAAAAAAGGGACATCTTTAACATTATAAATTGCTGTCTTGTACATTTCTAATCGAAGACTAACAGAGTTTGGGGTCTTCTCTCCCAATAACCAGGCAGAAGTTTGAGTATAGGCAAGATGCGTTCTATCCTTTACTGACTGATTAAGACTAACAACAGAAAGTACACCAGCAATAATAAGTACTGCAATAATTTTTGATCTTGCACTTGACAGGGTCTTTTGCCTATACAAAAAGTATAAATAACCCACCAATAAAAACAAAAATGATAACCAGGCGCCGCGAGTACCTGATGCTGCTATTACAAATACACCTGACAATAATGATATGAGGGTAAACACCTTATGTTTGAAAGATTCTTGTTTATAAAAAACTAGAACAACAAAAAACATCGACACTGCAAGATTACCAAATACACCTGCGTTCATATCACCAGATGGTCGTGGATGACCTGATAATAATTGATCAATAATAATTATTCCAAGAAGTATTAGCCCCACCTTAATGCCTGTCAATAAAAAACTGACATTAATTTCTGCTTTGTAAAAGGCAAGCGCAACAAAAGGCGCAAACAAAAAATATAAATCTCTGGAGAGTAAGTGAGCCTGTTCTACCCCCTTAACTGAAAAAAGAACCGCTAGGCACAAAGCTACAAAATAACCAGCAGTTAGATAAGAAAACACTTTAATCTCTTTAATATTAAAGGGTGATAATTTTTGTGAAATGGCAATAAATATGCCCATCACTGCCAAGATAAATAAAACTATATCACCCCCAACCTTTACAGAGTTAATAAGGACTGGAAAAATAAATATAAGAACGTTTACAAATCGAGAATAGTTTTTACCTAATGATTGCTCTATCATTGATTACTAATGTTTACTGATATAATAATTCGATTATTTTACAGGTAAAAGGTGTAACGATGAGCGACCTTACCCCGCCAATTAAGTCTACCAACTTTATTCGAAATCAAATTAATAGTGATATAGATTCTGGACTTCACAGCTCTGTAATCACACGCTTCCCTCCAGAGCCAAATGGCTACCTTCACATTGGTCACGCAAAATCAATATGCCTCAACTTTGGGATAGTCAAAGATTATGATGGATGGTGCAACCTAAGGTTTGATGATACCAACCCTGCTAAAGAAGATATTGAATATGTCAACTCAATAAAAAAAGATATACAGTGGCTAGGCTTTGATTGGAATGGTGAGGTCAAGTTTAGCTCAAGTTACTTTGATATCTTTTATAAGTGCGCTGAAGAGTTAATCTCTAAAGGGCTGGCATATGTCTGTTTTTTGAGTGCTGACGAGACTCGTGAATACCGTGGAACATTGAAACAGCCTGGTCAAAATAGCCCAGATCGTGATACTAGTATAGAACAAAATAAAACTCTCTTTAAGAAGATGAAAGAAGGTGATTTTAAGGAGGGTGAGTGCGTATTACGCGCCAAAATTGATATGTCTTCTAGCTTTATGTGTATGCGTGACCCAACCCTTTATCGTATTCGTTTTGAGACACATCACCAGACAAATGATGATTGGTGCATCTATCCGATGTATGACTTTGCTCATTGCATTGGTGATGCTATTGAAGGAGTGACACACTCACTTTGCACTTTGGAGTTTCAAGATAACCGTCGAATTTATGATTGGCTATTAGAGCACTTAGATCAATTCAATAAAAGTGATCGACCTCACCAATTTGAATTTTCACGTTTAAATCTTGAGTACGCAACAACATCCAAAAGAAAATTGAAATTCTTAGTTGATGAGAATCATGTTTCTGGCTGGAATGACCCAAGAATGCCAACAATTTCAGGTCTACGTCGAAGAGGATATACTGCTGCATCAATAAGAGATTTTTCAGAGCGTGTTGGTGTTTCAAAAGTTAATAGCTTGACTGATGTTTCAATTTTAGAATCTTCAATTAGAGATGATCTAAATAAAACTGCTCCTAGAACAATGGCAGTAATTAATCCAATAAAACTGGTGATTGAAAATTATCCTGAAGGCAAAATTGAATCCCTTAATGTGCCAATTCATCCTCAAAATGAAGAAATGGGAACTAGGATGATTTTCTTTAGTCATGAGATATATATTGATAAAGAAGACTTTATAGAAGTAGTGCCAAATAATAAATATAAGCGACTAGCAATCAATAAAGAGGTCAGGCTTAGAAACGCCTATGTTGTCAAAGCGACTCATTTTGATAGTGATAAAGATGGCAATATTAAAACCGTCTACTGCACTTATGATCCTGACACTTTAGGTAAAAATCCATCCGATGGAAGAAAGGTTAAAGGTGTTATTCATTATGTTGAATCCAGTAAAGCCATTAGCGCTGAATTTAGAATATATGACCGCCTTTTTTTAGAATCAAATCCAGCTAAATTTGACGACTTATCATCTTCAATTAACCCCAACTCTCTTGAAATAAAAAATGGATTTATAGAGCCAAATTTATCAAATGCAAAGATCGAAAAAGCATATCAGTTTGAACGAGAAGGTTACTTTTGTAGAGATAGTGAGTCTGAAGGACTAGTATTTAACAAAACTGTTGGGCTCAGAGATACCTGGAATCAATAATCCATTTTTTGAAGCCAGTCATTCACTCGCCTTACTTCAGAATGCTTAGTTGTATCAATCTGCAGAGGAGTAACTGAAACAAAGTTATTGGAAATTGCATGAAAATCTGTGCCCTCTGAATTGTCGGCCTCCCTCCCATTCTCACCAATCCAATAAAGAGATCTATCCTCTTTATCCTTAATACTTGGTTCAGATTTATGCCTGCTTCCTAGGCGAGTACTCTTAATGCCTTTAATTTGGCTAAGAGGAATATCTGGAACATTAACATTAATCATAGTGTTGTAAGATAGTTCAGATTTATCAATTTGAGCAACTAATCTCTTGGCAATTTCTCCCGCTGTCTCGAAGTGATTACACTCCCAACTAGCTAAAGAGATTGCAATTGATGGAAGCCCTAAAAATCGCCCTTCTATCGCGCCAGCGACGGTTCCAGAATAGATGGTATCGTCACCCAGGTTGGCCCCAAAATTAATACCAGTTACCACTAAATCAATCGACTCCTTTATAAAGCCACATAAGGCCAAATGAACACAATCAGTAGGCGTTGCATCAACTGCATAAATATTTTTCTCAATTTGAATTGGTTTTAATGGCCTTCCAAGAGTTAATGAGCTACTTGCTGCAGACTTATTCTCACTTGGAGCAACAACAATTACTTCTGCAATTTCACTCAGAGATTTTGTAAGCTGTTTGATGCCCTTAGCCTGGTAGCCATCATCATTACTTATAAGAATTCTCATTAACTGATTGTTAAGGCAATCTTATCTTTACTAACACCTACTTTAACAGTTCCACCAGAGCTTAGCTTGCCAAAAAGAAGTTCATCAGCGAGAGGTTTACGCACCTCTCTTTCAATTAATCTCATCATTGGGCGGGCGCCCATCATAGAGTCATAGCCATTTTCTGCAAACCATTTTCGAGCTGCATCAGAAACTATCAAGGAGACATTCTTTTTCTCAAGGACATCCTCAAGCTCAAAAAGAAATTTATTGACTACATAGACAACAACCTCTTCATTAAGTTTATTAAAGTAAATAATTTCTGAGAGGCGGTTTCTGAATTCTGGTGTGAATATCTTTTTAAGCTCACCTTCATAATCAAGGGAATGATCTTGCTCATTAAAACCTATGGAGGCTCTTTGAACGTTTTGAGCTCCAACATTAGAAGTCATTACAAGGATTACATTACTGAAGTCAACTTCGCGGCCATTGGCATCGGTAAGCTTTCCGTGATCCATGACTTGTAATAGGATGTTGAAAATATCAGGGTGCGCCTTCTCAATCTCATCCAATAAAAGAACCGCATAAGGATTGCTATTTACTGCCTCAGTTAGTAGGCCTCCTTCGTCGTATCCAACGTAGCCAGGAGGAGAGCCTATAAGTTTAGAAATAGCATGCCTCTCCATATATTCAGACATATCAAATCTCAATAATTTAACGCCCATAATCCTTGATAGCTGCTTACAAATTTCAGTTTTACCAACTCCTGTAGGGCCAGCAAATAAAAAAGATCCCATTGGCTGCTCAACTGGAGAAAGTCCGGAGCGAGAAAGTTTTATAGCAGTTGATAAAGACTCAACAGCATTATCTTGGCCAAATACTCCGAGCTTAAGATCACTCTCTAAACTTTTAAGTAAAGACTTATCATCACTAGTAACTTGGCGTGAAGGAATGCGGGCAAGCTTTGCAACAATATTTTCGATATCAGGAACACCAATATTGACTTTACGCTTTGATTTAGGAAGTATTTGCTGAAGAGCGCCAACCTCATCAATGACGTCTATCGCTTTATCTGGAAGGCGCCTGTCTCCAATATGTCGATGCGTTAACTCTGCTGCAGAAACTAAAGATGCAGCTGAATATTTAACCTTGTGGTGTGCTTGATAATATTTTTTTAGTCCATGCAAAATTTTGATTGTATCTTCAACTGAGGGCTCCTCAATATCCACTTTTTGAAAGCGCCTTGTGAGCGCATGATCTTTTTCAAAAATCTTACGGTACTCGTCATACGTCGTAGACCCTATACACTTAAGAGATCCATCTGCCAGAGCCGGCTTAAGAAGGTTAGATGCATCCAAAGAGCCGCCAGAAACGCTTCCAGCGCCTATCAAGGTATGAATTTCATCAATAAAGAGTACTGAGTTTTTATCTTTTTCTAAGTCTGTGAGCACTGACTTTAATCGCTTTTCAAAGTCGCCTCTATACTTTGTGCCCGCAATTAGGACGCCAACATCTAGAGAGTATATGGTTGTATTTTTTAGAATTTCAGGAACCTGTCCATCCACTATCCTCTTAGCTAACCCTTGAGCAATAGCGGTCTTACCAACCCCAGCCTGTCCTACAAGTAATGGGTTATTTTTACGCCGTCTTGATAGAATTTGTACAGTCCTAAGAACCTCTTCCTCCCTACCAAGAAGTGGATCAATTTCACCAAGTCTCGCTTTTTCACATAAGTTAGTTGTAAAAGACTCCAGAGAAGAAGGCTTAGACTGCTTGTCACCTTCAACTTTTTTTGTCTCTTCAACTGGATTATCAGCTAGATGGGAAGAAATCCCCTCCATGACATCCAACCTGGAAATATTATTTAATTTAAGCATATAGACAGCGTGCGATTCTTTTTCAGAAAAAATACTAACAAAGACATTCATGGCGTTAACAGAATTTTTTTGCGCAGACTGCGCCTGATAAACACTCCTTTGTAGAACTCTTTGAAACCCTACAGTTGGAACGATATCTATTTCAGCATCTTCTGAGATAATTGGCGTGTGTGAGTCAATATATTGGTCAAGTTCAGCGCGAAGCTCATCGATGTTGACCCTCTTACCGCGAAGAAATGCAATAACCTCATCCATATTAAGAAGGGCTAGCAATAAATGCTCTACCGTTACGAACTCAAGGCGACGATTTCTAGCCTCAGTCATCACCATATTAATCTCTTGCTGTAATCCTTGTTCAATCATAAAATACTGTTTTTGTTGTTAACTTAATTAATACTTAATTTTAACACCACTATAGGCAATTTGAATCAAAATAAAATTCAAATTAATCGTAAATAAAAAGTTAGATAGACCTCAACTTACTTTCAAAGTCTTCCCTATTGTGATAGCCACCACAAAGTTGGCGATAACCCGTCAGAGATGAGCGCGCATGAAGGAGCCGCCAATTATCAAACGTTAAAACTTTTCCAGGGTCCAGCATAAACTCAAATTGTCGGCTCCTATCATTTGCTAGATTATGAAATATCTTGTAAGCATCATAAAAATTAGCCATTTGATCATTTTCAAGCCTAAAAGGTGCGCGGTCATGATTATTAAAGCTTACTTGAATAACGTCACCATTACCATTGACCCGAAATAAAGGTCGATGCGCCTCTAAATATGTATCTGGCTTGATGTAGCGCCCAGGAATATTAACATTGCAAAGAATATTAAATGCATCAGGATGCTCATGCCTCATCTTTTCAGCAATTGCAAGGCCATCAATTAATTGATTTTCACCTCCAATAGAATCTCTCTTTAAGCAGTGCAAGGTTTGAAGTCCTGGTGCATCATGAACATAGGTTCCATCTGTGTGGGGCTCAATAGATAGAGATGTAAAAGCAGTATCGTCAGGATTTTCTAATTTATTATCCCAAACAGAAAACCCCCCAAAAATAGAATTTCTAACGTAAGCCATTCTCTCCATAAGCCCTTCTGTCGCATCTGAAGTTGCTGGCGCTCCATTTATAATAACAAAACCAATTCTTTGAATATGGGCCAGCCAGGTTTTTATTCCGCCATCACCCAAAACCTCTTCAAAGGACATTTCAGGAAACGCGCTAATCTCTGAAGGCGTATTCCAAATTTTTGCCAACTTTATTGCATTTGATTGAGGGAGGTTCGGATCTGCCATAGATTTTAGAAGACTAAAAGAAAGGCAGCTTTGTGATTGATCGGTCCATTTAACATAGACACTTTCCAATGCTTCATCAACCCAAACTTTACTAATATTATTATTAACAGGCTTACTGAACGAATCAATCTGGCGCTGCTTAGTATCTGGATGAAGATCCTCTGCACTTTCACTGTGATCTCTAAGCCAAAACCAAGGGTAACAGCTGGATGAGTTATCACTCCAAAAAATATTTAGCCCTTCGTCTACTGAATCAATTGCTTTAATAAACATAATAAATTTTTAATTTGAATATAAATAATAGAGAAATTTTATCACTTGACTAGACCTAAACCTTAAACATTTATAAAATCACTTCCCGTAAAATAGACATCAGCGGTTGATCATTCTTTCTAGAATATTCAATGACTTGTGAAACTTTTGTTTGAGCAACGTCGTATGAATAAGTTCCACATACTGCCTCTCCATCAATATGAATTTTAAGCATAATTGCCTCAGCAGCTAAAAACTCTTTTTGAAAAAATCGCCTCAACACATCTACTACAAACTCCATAGAAGTGTAGTCATCATTAAGAAGAATAACATCAAATCTATTTGGAATTTTCAGTTTTTGCTTCGCGATTTTTGAGTCGGCTTGAGTCATATAATTAGCTCATGGATTTTTGAATTAAAAATACTAATGAAACAACCATTACAATTATAGAGGGCAATATTGAGCTCACAAGGGGATTAAGGTCAAAGCTCAATGCCATGGCACTAGCAATTCTTGACAGCATTTCAAATGATAGGCCGAGCGCAACTCCAAAAAATATTTTTCTACCCAAGGTTACATCCCTTGTAGATCCAAAGATGAATAACATTGCAAGCAAGATCATAGCAATAAGGGTAACAGGTTGAATTAAACGCTTATACAGCTCCACCTCGAAAATCCCTGAACGTAATTTATTATCAGACAAAAATCGAATCTGCTTAATAAGAGTCCATGTTGAAAGGTCTTCAGGCTCTTTCTCTAAACTCTCTAACAAGTCCTGATCAAATGAAACTGTTTTATTATAAGAATTACGCTCTTTTAAAGAAATGTCGTCAAAAAAACTTGAGCCATCAATAGAAAAAATCTCACTGCCACTCATATCTAAAGAGTTGCCATCAAATAGAGCATTTTCGGACTTAATAACTCTCTCAATCTTATTCGACGAGTTAACCTCAATTACTGTAATACCGCTAAACAATGTGCCATCGATATTTTTTTTAACATTAATAAAGTTATCGCCGTCCCTAATCCAAAAACCCTCTTGACTAATGGACGCACTAGAATTTCCCAAAGCATTAGACCGACTACTTTCAGCAAAACTACTTGAAGTTGGGGCTAAAAATTCTCCTATAAAGATGAAAAAAAAGACAAAAATTAGAGAATTTTTTAAAGTCAGTAATGTAATTTTTAATATAGAGGCCCCAGATACCCGGAAAATAAGAAGCTGCCCCGTTGTTGCTAAATGCCCCATACCTAAAATACAGCCCAACAATATTATTGGTGACGCTTGCCTGTATGCAACCTCAGGCAATTGAAGAACAATATAAGTAAAAGCCGACAGGATTGTATACTCCGCCTTTCCCACACTATTTAGTTCTGCTAAAAAGTTAAAAAAACTGTAGATACTAATCCAAACCACAAGAACAATTATTGTGTAGGTTAAAAGTGTTTTAGCAATGTAGCGATCTCTTATTTTCATTAAAATATAACTAATTATTTAGTTGATTTTTTCAAATACATATTTTTATGCCAAACATTCATCATAATAAAATCTTAATACTTGATTTTGGATCACAATATACTCAACTCATTGCAAGGCGAGTGAGAGAAATTGGCGTTTATTGCGAATTAGTTCCATACGATGTTAATCCCTATTTTATTGAAAAATTTAACCCGAATGGTATTATTCTCTCAGGCGGCCCCGACACAGTCAGCAAAATTAATTCAGCCAGAGCCCCTAATATTGTATTTGACTTAAATATACCAATTCTGGGAATCTGTTATGGCATGCAGACTATGGCAGTTCAGCTTGGAGGTGAGGCCAGAAGTGCTAAAAAAGCAGAATTTGGTTTTGCAAAGATTCGCGCCAGAAATCATTCTAAACTTTTAGTTGATATTGAGGATGAAATTAATTCACAGGGTCATGGCCTTCTAGATGTCTGGATGAGTCATGGGATAGAGGTTACAAAATTACCGGAAGGTTTCGAGTTAATTGCAGCAACTGATAATTGCCCTATTGCTGGCTTTGCAAACAACAACAAAAACTACTTTGGACTTCAATTTCATCCTGAGGTAACCCATACAAAGCAAGGGACTCAAATTCTAGAAAGGTTTATTACAACGATTTGTCAATGCGAAAAAAAATGGACAACAGATAATATTATTGATGATTTATTAGAAAAAATAAAATCTCAAGTTGGAAACAAAAAGGTTCTACTGGGTCTTTCAGGAGGAGTTGATTCTTCAGTCGTTGCGATGCTTCTCGATAAGGCTATCGGCGACCAGCTGACTTGTGTGTTTGTAGACAATGGCTTATTAAGGCTCAATGAGGGTGATGAGGTCATGAAAACTTTCTCTCAGAATCTTGGCGTGAAGGTTATTAGGGCTGATGTACAAGAATATTTCTATGATCAACTCTCTGACGAAAGTGACTCAGAATTAAAAAGAAAAATTATAGGCAGAGCCTTTATTGAAATATTTAATCAAGAATCACAAAAACTTAAAGACATTAAATTTCTAGCACAAGGCACCATTTACCCAGATGTAATTGAATCGGCAGGAGCGGCTTCGGGCAAAGCGAAAGTTATTAAGTCTCATCATAATGTTGGTGGATTACCGGATGATATGAAATTTCAACTTGTTGAGCCACTTAAGGAGTTATTTAAGGATGAAGTAAGAGAAATTGGAGTAAGACTTGGGCTTGCAAAAAAAATGCTCTATCGCCACCCATTTCCAGGGCCAGGGCTTGGAGTTAGAATTCTTGGTCATGTAAAAAAAGAGTACGCTGATATATTAAGGCAGGCTGACCATATTTTTATGGAAGAGTTAAATAATCATGATTTATACGATAAAGTTGACCAGGCATTTGCTGTCTTCCTTCCAGTTAAATCAGTAGGCGTTACGGGTGATGAAAGAAGATACGATTATGTCATAGCTCTTCGTGCTGTTGAGACGATTGACTTTATGACCGCACGCTGGGCAAGACTTCCATATGACTTCTTAGAGCACGTCTCTAATCGAATCATGAATGAAATTTCACGAGTCTCTAGGGTTGTATACGACATTTCAGGGAAACCACCTGCAACTATTGAGTGGGAATAACATAAAAAGTATTTTAAAATCAATTACTTACATATATTTAGTCATTGATTATTAGTAGTTTTTTTACAATTTACTTTTATCAATATCCAGAAATTCTTTTTCTAGTTTTTGGTAAAATTTATATAATAATAT
>CAJQSO010000008.1 GCA_905614365.1 uncultured Candidatus Thioglobus sp. | reverse complement strand
CGGTTTTTGACGACGCCTAATGTGCTCTGCAGGCAGATCATAACGAAGCCATTTAGGAGTTTTAGCTAAAAGAGTTACATGGCCTGGATTAAGACCAACCTCTTCCTCAAGCTCTCTATAAAGAGCATCTAGCTCAGTTTCATCTGTATCAATTCCACCCTGAGGAAGTTGCCATGCATCTTGTTTAAAGCGCTTTGCTAGAAGTATTTGCCTTTTTTCATTAGTAATTACAATACCAACATTTGCGCGATATCCATCGCTATCTATCACTAGTCATCGCCAGAAAACACACCTAATAGGTGAAGAAGGCTTAAGAATAGGTTGTAAATAGAAATGTATAGAGTAACCGTTGCCATGATGTAGTTAGTTTCTCCGCCATGAATAATATTGCTTGTTTCATATAATATAAGACCACTCATTAGTAATATGAATGCAGATGAAACTGCAAGAGATAAAGCAGGCATTTGGAAAAAGTATGCTGCTATACCCGCTAAAAATGCAACTACTATTCCAGCAGTCAGGAAGCCAGACATAAAGCTAAAGTCTTTTTGAGATGTAATAGCGTAGAAAGAAAGTGATAAAAAGATAACCGCAGTACCTGTCATTGCCATTCCAACTAGCTCCGCTCCATTTGAGAAGGCAGTTGTATAGGCGCCAACAATTGGCCCAAGGGTTAGCCCCATGAAGCCAGTTAGTGCAAAGACTGCGAGGATTCCAAAAGCTGAATTTCTAAGCTTTGTTACCAAAAAAAGTAGCCCAAAATAGCCACCAAGCGTTATTAGAAGACCGAAGTAAGGCAATCTAAGATACATTGATAAGTAAGCCATTAAGCCGCTGAAAAGAAGCGTTGCTGATAAAAGTTGATACGTATTTCTTAGTGTCCGATTTATTACAATCGCACTTGAAGTTGTCTGAACATTTGTAGGCATAATTAAATTGTGAAGTAAAAGTGTAAAATATAGTCAATTTTGGTCGAAAACACAAGGTTTTCATGAAACTTATTTTAGGGTTAGGAATTACAGGACTATCTGTAGCTCGTTTTTTCTTTAAAAATGATATCTCATTTCGTATTGCTGACACTCGTCAAGAGCCTCCTATGCTTGAAGTAAGTAAAAAAGAGGGCCTACTTAATGATGCTTATTTTGGAGATTGGAATGAAAATCTTTTGATTGGTATTTCTGAAGTAATTATTAGTCCAGGTATCGCTGAGTCCGAAGATATTGTAATTTGGATGCGCAATAAAAATATTCCAATAATTAGTGATATAGAATTATTTGGTCGATATGCTATGTCACCAATTATTGGCATTACTGGCTCAAATGGAAAATCAACCGTAACTCAATTATTAGGTGAGATGGCACTTGCCGATGGGAAAAATGCTGTTATTTGCGGAAATATCGGCAAGCCTGTAATGGACAGTTTAAGTGATGAAGCCGAACTCTATGTTGTTGAGCTTTCAAGTTATCAATTAGATTACACCAATAAACTTTCTTTATTAACTGGCGTAATTACGAATATAACTCCTGATCACCTTGATAGGTACTCTAGCTTTAGTGATTATATTTCCTCTAAGCTTTCTATATACAAGTATTGCCAATTCTCTACTGTAAATCTAGATGTAGATTTGGCTAATGGCGTAGATGGAGATAACTATTATGCAATTGAATCAAGTAACTTAAGATGTGACTTTATCGCTAAGCAAAATGGTAACACCTATGAAGTTTTTCATAAAGGCAAACGTCTAATTACAAGTGATGACTTGAAGGTTGTTGGAAGACATAATATAGAGAATCTATTGGCAGCCTTAACGTTAGGCTATCGTTTTGGATTATCCTTAAAAGTAATGACTCAGGCTGCAATTGACTTTAAAGGGTTGGAGCATAGATTGGAATTTGTTTCAACAATAAACGATATAGATTACTACAACGATTCAAAATCAACCAACGCAATTTCTACTATAACTGCCATTAATGCTCTTTTTGAAAAATACAATAACTTAATATTAATTGCTGGTGGAATATCCAAAAAAGAAGACTATTCAGAATTTTTCAAATTAATAAATCAAAAAATTAGAGTAGTTGTTTTAATTGGAGAATGCAGAGATGATTTCCTAAAGCAAATTACTTCCCCTCATGTTGAAGTTGCAGATTCAATGAAAAAGGCGGTATCGATGGCTACTTCAATGGCAGAAGATGGCGCAGTACTACTTTCTCCTGGATGCACAAGTTTCGATATGTTTATTGATTTTATTGATCGTGGAGAGGCTTTTAAGCGGTTTGTTCTTGAAGAAACTTGAGCGCTTTTTCAATCTCTATTTGATTTAATGTAAGAGCTTTGTCTTCATTCCTTAGCCATGTGCATTGACGTTTACATAATTGCCTAGTAGCAATGATTGCTTTTTCAATCATTTCTTGTTTGCTGTAATTTCCTTCAAAATAATTCCATGCTTG
>CAJQSO010000007.1 GCA_905614365.1 uncultured Candidatus Thioglobus sp. | reverse complement strand
TTTATTCTGACACTTTTTTTCGGGCTTACATTTATCGCAAATGCAATTTCACCTGCTTTTTTATTTATGAACAGGGATGACTATCACTATTCAGGATTTAGTGCGATAAAAGATTTTAATTTCGATATCTATGAGTTTTTGAGTATTTATGGATACCTATACTTAATGCTCTTATTAATTTTATTGTTTACTCTAAAATTAAATAAAAAATTAATTAAACATCCTAATAAAAAAGATTCAAAGAGAAATAATCCCAGACAGTCAAGCTTGGATAATAAGTTAGGTATTTATAGATCAATAGAAAAAAGAAGAAATTCAAATAAGCAAATTATTTCGATTTTTATCGTGCTGTTTATTTTTTGCATTTTAGTGCCATTAAATATATTCATGTACGTCAACGGAATAGGAATTTCAACTGTACAGCCTACAGCACAACCTTTCAAGCTGGTGGGAATTACATTTTATTTTAGAGCTTATATTGCTCCTTTGATAATTACTTTTCTGTATTTTAAATCAAAGCGAAATATGGGTATTACCCTAGTTATTCTTTTTTATGTAGCGTTTATTGGTATTTTATCCTTGAGCAAAGGCAATGTTCTTTTGAATTGTTTGCCAATTTTCATATTTGCATTTCTAGATAGAAAAACAGTCAGGCTATGTTTGGTATCTCTTTATATTCTGGTAGTGTATGGAATTGTGTCATGGGCTAGGCAGTTTGTTTTCTTAGCAGATGTTGGATCTTTCGAAATGATCCAATTGATATTTAATGGTTTGTCGGTAGAGACTTTTAGTGAGTTCTTAAATCTTTTTTCTGTCTTAGGTGAACTTTCGAGTAGGTTGTATGGCGCAAATGTTATGGTATTGGCTCATCTATCCAATTTGGAAAATAACGTGATGGAGGCCATAAACTTTTTTCTAGGTAAATCCGAGAATTTATCTTTATTTATTTTTAATGACGTATTTGGATTGGTTGATGCTGAAGGGGTTGTTATTGGTGTAGGGATGGGATATCTGGGTACTATGCTATTGCTAGTAAATAAAAATTTAGTGATGTTATTGATTCTATCATTTATCACAGCTATTTATTTGTCAGTCTCTGAAGCCATTGTGAGAAAATATACAACAAGTGCCACTGCATTTTCTCCTGCTGGGTATGGTTTTGGATTTTTTATGATACTTTTTCTTTATCCTGCAAACATTGAGAAGTATTATGTAGTACTTAGCGTTGCTATTATTGGATTGTTTTTAATGAATTTTAAGAGAAACAAGAATTGAGTGATATTTTATCGTCTTAAAAAAAAAGACCGTAATAAATAAAACTGTCTCTTAAATCAAAGCCAGCTTTGGTGATCAACTTTTCTGCTATGTTGCTGCCTGTCAACTAACACTAACAAATGACGCATAAGTTTAACTACAAGTCACCGAGGCAATATCTGAATGACTGATTTAATGTGTGTCAGGAAAGCTGGTATCATGAAATCCTCCTGTCGGACGATGGAAACAAGGGAAGGTCAATCCCCTTTTACTGGAGAAATGAATATGAATAGAATTTTAGTAACAGGTGGTGCCGGTTTTTTGGGATCACATCTGTGTGATCGTCTTATCAAAGATGGTGCGGACGTGTTATGTGTTGATAACTTCTTTACTGGTTCGAAGCAAAATATTGGACACCTGCTGAGCCACCGCCGTTTTGAGCTGATTCGTCACGATGTAACTTTTCCGCTTTATGTCGAGGTGGACCAAGTCTACAACTTGGCCTGTCCTGCTAGCCCCGTCCACTACCAGCATGACCCTGTGCATACAATCAAAACTAGCGTGCATGGCGCCATCAACATGCTAGGCCTTGCTAAGCGCGTTAAGGCGCGCATTTTACAGGCATCTACCAGCGAAGTGTATGGGGACCCTGTAGAGCATCCGCAGACTGAGGCCTATTGGGGCAACGTTAACCCTATCGGGCCTCGGTCTTGTTACGATGAGGGCAAGCGATGTGCGGAGACGTTATTTTTTGACTATTACCGTCAATGCAATCTGGATATTAAGGTCGTGCGCATCTTCAACACCTATGGCCCACGCATGCATCCCAATGACGGGCGAGTCGTGAGTAATTTCATCGTGCAAGCGCTTAAGGGCGAAGATATTACCATTTACGGCAATGGCCAGCAGACCCGATCTTTCTGCTATGTAGATGACCTGATTGAGGGATTTGTAAGGATGATGCAAAGCGATCGCGGCTTTATGGGTCCGGTCAATATGGGCAATCCTTGCGAATTCACTATGCTTGAACTTGCCGAAAAAGTCATCAAACTTGTGGGATCAAAGTCCAAACTCATTTTTATGCCGCTACCAGTAGATGATCCAAAACAAAGGCAGCCTGACATCTCTCTTGCCAAAGATAAATTGGCTTGGCAGCCAACAGTTTCGCTTGAAGATGGCCTCAAGGAAACCATCAAATACTTTAGAAATTACTTTTCTCAAAACTAACTAAGGTTTTTCAACACCATAAAACTCAATAAAATTCTTATTACTGGATTGCATCAGTTGGTCTCATTTGCAGTGAAGTTTTACCTTTTTTGGGCAACAGCGTACCGAGTTTGTAACTAATCAATATGCAAAAGGCTAATTTATGAAAAAGCTAACAGTCTATCTCAATGGTGGCTTAGGTAATCAGATGTTCCAGTATGCAGCAGGGCGTGCAATGACACTCCGTAATGGCGCCGACTTGGTTCTAGATACTTGGAGCGGCTTTTCCCGTGATTATCAATATCGACGCCACTACGAGTTGGGCGCACTGCCAGTCCATGGCCGGTTAGCCACCGAGAGTGAGCGCTTGCCGATTTGGCTTTATCGCTTGGAAAATAAACTACATAACTCTTCCTTTGATATAAACCAGAAACGGATATATGGACAATTTTTGGTTGAAAACGAGTCTAGATTTATACCTGAAATATTGGTTACGTCTGTAAGTAAAAAAGCATGGTTGGTAGGTTACTGGCAAAGCCCACTATATTTTGAACAATATTCCTCCATGCTGCGGACCGAGCTAATGCCCCCAGCACCCACTACCTCAAAATATCTGGAATTAGGTGCTGCGATACGGGCCGCAGATTCTGTAGCGTTGGGTGTGCGTCTTTATGAAGAGAATCCTACTAATCCAACAGTGCTTGTTCGCGAAGGTAAGATCAAGTCAACAGCCGATATCAATAAAGCAATCGAAAGATTGCGGGCGCAACGTCCTAACGCAAAATTCTTTGTCTTTTGCACTCACCGTGCACAGGCACTATTGGAACTCAAGCTTCCAGAAAATACCGTTTTTGCCACATGTGATGATGGTTATGAGGGAGCGATCGAGATACTTTGGTTACTTAGCCAGTGTCGCCATCACATCATTACCAATAGTTCGTATTATTGGTGGGGGGCATGGCTAAGCCAGTCATTACACAAATATGAGAAGCAATTCGTTTTCGCTGCTGACAACTTTATTAATGAAGACGGTATATGTGCGAACTGGGAAAGGTTTTAATGCCACTGCCAACCTACTCCTGCAACCTGGCCATAACTGAGCGAATACGTATCGGTATTGGCGTGTTACACCGACTTCTGCTGTGCAGGTACTTTATTATCACCAATGCCTGATCTGTAATGTCGTTGGTAAGCTGCAGGCATAGTAAATTCTCTTCTTCATGCTGCCAGAAAATAACTACAGAAAAACTTGATCACTACAGACACCATCTAGCAGTATTAACGCCAGAATATCGGGGGTTGACCAAAGATTGTTATACTATGAAAGATAGGGTAAACTCAATTGTTACGACTCTGCATGCTTAACTTTACATCTAATAAATATGTCTAATATTACAACTAAGTTTGAGCTGCAAGAGCATTCGGACTTTAATCCTTTAGTATATGTGGTCATTCCGAATTTTAATGGGATGTCCCATCTGCCTTACTCACTACCTTCACTTTTTACGAGCACCTACGAAAATTATCGTGTAGTGCTTGTAGATAATGGTTCAACTGATGACTCTATAAATTATGTTGCCCGAGAATATAAGGATATCCTAATCCTAAAAAACAAGGGGAAAAAGGGGTTTGCAGGGGGGGTTAATACAGGTATTAGACATGCTTTAGCTTCAGGTGCTGACTATATTGCAGTGTTTAGTAACGATATTAAAGTTCATCCAGAATGGCTTGATTTAACTTTGCCTGAGTTTGCTAAAGATCAAGATGCTGGTCTGGTTGGTTATATTGAAATTACGAGAGATAAGGAAGAGCTGTTCTATGAGAACAAAGTGGACATCAACACTATAACTAGTCGAAGTGTTAAAGGATTGGCTGGTTGTCTGTACCTCTGCGCCGCGAAGGCATTCAGGGATGTTGGTGTATTTGACGAAGATTATTATATGTATGGAGAGGATAACGACCTGTTTTATAGATTTGTTGAGGGAGGGTTTAAATTGATCGAGACCAATGTTCCTGTTTGGCACTATGGAGAGGGTTCTTCACAAAATAATAAGTTAATGCCGGTTTGGTTTGCGTATCGTAACGCACTTCGGTTTTCAATAAAAAATGAAAGCTTCTGGAGGGTGATGCGAATGATATTGTCTCTGACGAACCAAGGGTGTAATCCGTTACTTAGACGTCCAGTTGATAATCCAAGCTTGAGTAGGCTTCGTAGATATAATCCAGTAGTCAGCATATTTCTTATTTTTGGAAGCTGTATATGGAATTTAGGCCATATTGTATCAACTTTGAAGGCACGATCATTGAAGTATGAATTTCATACGTGATGATATAAAGCCACTTCTATAAATTTATTTCTAATAATATAAAATTTTGAAATATGTTGTTTTTGAAATTATTTCACTGACCAATTGATCTGCTAATTTTTAAAAAAGAAGAGCTATATGATTAAGCAAATTAACGAAACAAGCATTAATGGTTGCTTTGAAATAATATTAAATAAATTTGAAGATAACAGAGGGCTTTTTGTAAAAACTTTTAACAAAGAAATTTTTGATAAATTCGGAATAACACATCGATTTGAAGAGGAGTATTACAGCGTTTCCCACAATAATGTTTTGAGGGGGATGCATTTTCAACTTCCGCCTCATGAGGTTACAAAAATAGTTTATTGCGTTTCAGGTGAAATAATGGACGTGGTAATAGATTTGAGAGCTAACTCCCCTACTTATGGAAAATCTTTACAACTAACACTAAGTTCAGAAAAAGCAAATATGCTTTATATCCCCTCTGGTTTGGCGCATGGTTTCTATACAGTAAGTAACGAGGCAATCATGTGCTACAAAGTTTCTGGAGTTTATTCACAAGAGGATGACACGGGAATTCTTTGGAGCTCGGCTGGGATTCCATGGCCAACTATCAATCCAATAATCTCAAAGAGAGATCTGGAATTCCATACGCTTTCTGAGTTTATGACTCCATTTGTATACAAAGTTGAAGGTAAGAGCTAATGATGAAGAAAGCACTCATTACTGGTGCAACAGGATTTATCGGAGTTAATTTAATTCGACGGCTTCTTTTGGAAGGGTGGCACGTACATATTATTATTCGGCCAAATACATCGATGGCGATTCTTGGTAATATTTGTGAGCAAGTTACAGTATTCACGCATGATGGCTCGGCGTTAAACATGCTCAACATCATGACGGAGGTAAAACCGGATATTGTTTTCCATCTAGCATCATTATTTTTGGCTGCACACCAAACAAAGGATATCAAGCCATTGATCACCAACAACCTTTTGCTCGGTACACAACTATTAGACGCAATGGCTAAAAATGACGTGCAATATATTGTAAATACTGGTACATCTTGGCAGCATTTCAATAATGATAATTACACACCTGTCAATCTTTACGCTGCAACCAAAAATGCTTTTGAGATGATACTTCGTTTCTATACTAGTTCAACTTCAATAAAGGCGATTACGTTGAAGCTGTTTGATACTTACGGTGCAAACGACCCACGTGCCAAGCTTTTTTCTCTTTTGCAAAAAGCATCAAAAAATGTTCAGCCACTAGCCATGTCGCCTGGTGAGCAACTGATAGATATAGTTTACATAGACGATGTAGTTGATGCTTTCGTGACGGCTGCAGATCGTTTGCTGAAAAGGGAAGCAAATAGTTTTGAAGAATTTTCAGTGACTTCTGGTCGCCCTATTAAGCTTAAAGACCTTGTTGAAATATATATTCAAATCACTGGGGAAATTTTGCCTCTTATATGGGGCGCACGCACCTACCGTGATCGTGAAGTTATGGTGCCTTGGAATACGGGCCAGTCATTACCTGGGTGGCATGCTAAAGTCACTTTTGAAAATGGAATTAAACTTATCCAAAGAATTGAGGATGGCGGTCTATAGTAAGTTCAGTATTTCTTAAGGTTATTAAATAGTAAATTTACAAAATATTATGATGTCAGATCAATCAAGATTATTCATACATGCAACTAACGTCCACCAAGGAGGTGGACGCACTCTGTTAGACGCCTTGCTTAAGGAGATTCCAGTTTCGTCTGGGGTGTTAGCCTTGCTTGACAGTCGGATGCCAATACCTGAAGGTATTCTGGAGGGAACTCAAGTAAAAAGGGTCAAACCGTCTGTAATTGATCGCCTCAAAGCTGATCAGTGGCTAGCTAAGAATGTAAACCAAGGAGATATCGTCCTTTGTTTTGGAAATCTTCCTCCCTTATTTAAATTGAAAGGCCGTGCTATTGTATTCCTTCAGAATCGTTATCTAATTGATGATATCAGACTAGATAATTTTCCTCTGAAGACAAGGGCAAGGCTCTGTATTGAGCGACTTTGGCTATCTAGTAGAATGCTGAATGCTGACGAATTCATAGTACAATCTCCTACTATGAAGAGATTGATGGAGGTCAGAACGCAAGGAAGGATGCCTGTGCGTGTCCTTCCCTTTATGGCTGAACCCAAAGGTTATAAACGAAGCATTGCAAAGACAACAAAGCAAAAAAGTGAGCGTTATGATTTCATGTATGTGGCAACAGGTGGCTCGCATAAGAATCATCGACGAATTATTGAAGCATGGTGCTTACTTACCGAGGTTGGGCTGTATCCTTCATTGCGCGTAACTCTGGATGAGACCCATTCCCGAACATTGTGCCGTTATATCGAAGAGATGCGCCTGCAGTTCGGATTAAAGGTAAAAAATATGGGTGAGTTATCACACACTGAAGCACTTGCACTCTACAAAAGTGGAGGCGCGTTGATATTTCCTTCGACTTTTGAATCGTTTGGTTTACCATTAATTGAAGCAAGGCAAGCAGGACTTCGGGTACTGGCTCCGGAGCTGGACTATGTTCGTGATGTGCTAGATCCTGAACAGACGTTCGATCCCGAGTCGTCTATGTCAATAGCCAGAGCGGTGAAACGCTTCCTCGGTGTCGATGAGCCTCCACTACCGTTGCTGGATGCAAAGCGCTTTTTGGAGCTTGTCGTAGGCACGAGCGAAGTATTAAAAGGAGGGAAATAAATGTTGAATCAAATAGCGTGTCAATGTTGTGGGCTTAATGGAATGAAAGTAATTGGGCATACTGGAGAATATGAGCAGTTTTTATGCGAAAGTTGTGGATATGTTCGTTTTTTTCATATTTCAAAAGAAGTTGGCCATCAATTGTATGAAGCTGATGCAGATTACAATGATGATTTAGTCGTGGCAACTGATTATGTGGATTTGATCCAGTGGAATCATAAGCAGGCTCTTAAATACCTTAATAAAAAATTTCCTTCCCGGGATGTTGCATTATTAGATATTGGTTGTTTTAATGGTTTTTTCGTCAGAAAGCTTTTGAATAGTGGGTATGATGCAATTGGAATTGATTTCAATAACAAAGCGTTGAATTTTGGCAAGTCCAACTATGGGCTGGAAGATAGGATTTCAAATAAGACATTGAAGCAGTTGTTGTCAGAAGGTTCGCAATTCGATGTTGTGACAATGTTTGAGGTGATTGAGCACTTGGAAGATTTCCCTTTGGTGTTGTCAGACGCACACAAGTTGCTAAAGCCGGGTGGCCTTCTGATTTTGTCTACACCCAATAGCAGGATGTTCTGGAGACCTGATCTTGATTTTCCACCACACCATTTATCGAGGTTTACGCCGAAGTCATTGGCAAGTTGTGTTGTCAGACTTGGCTTCACACCACTTCTTTCCTTGGAACAAACAAGTACTTTTGATTTAATTCGTAATTATATTGGAAGTTTTTTCAGGCATAAAGACAGAAAGAGTATGCGAGGTGGAGAGTTTAGGAGTAAATCGCTGTCAATTTTTCTGAGAAGAATTGCAAATAAATCAAAGGGGCTATGGTATTTTTTGCTTTGGCCCGTTGATATGATTCTTCACGTAATTGGCATTAGATATATCGGTCAGATGATTATTGCTAAGAAGAGAGCAGTGTGATTTTAACTAATGGGTTTTAATATGAAATATAACTTAATAATATCTAGGAAAGTATCTAGGCTAACTTCGCAAGTTTTAACAATCAGAAATTTATAGAATGCGCATATTAATACTGTCGCAATATTGTTATCCAGAAACGGATATGAAGTCTTTGCCCTTGGCAAAAGACCTGCAATTAAAAGGTTATGAGGTTGAAATATTAACTGGGTACCCAGGCCAGGGTACAGGAAAATTATTTCCAGGGTATTCCATGAAGTTATTTTTCTCTGAATATATCGATGGAATTAAAATAAACCGCGTGCCTTTGTATATTAACCATAGTAAATCTAAACTCAAGAGAGTGATTAATTTCTTGAGTTTTGCTATCTCGGCATGTCTTGTGGGCGTTTGGATGGTAAAGAAACCGAGGATAATTTATACATATCACGCACCTGCGACAATTGCGATACCTGCGATTTTTCTTAAATTCATATATCGAAGTAAAATATTTTATGACATAAATGATTATTGGCCGGATACGCTTGAGGCGACCGGCATGGTTAGAAGCAAATCTATTCTGAAGATAGTTGGTGCATTTTGCACTCTTTCATATAAATTTTTCGATAATATTAACGTTGTAACTAATGGGTTTAAGAAGAAGCTTCTTGAAGCTGGTGTGCCTGAATCGAAAATTACTGTTGTTTATAATTGGTCGTTACCAATGGATTCTAAGCACTCAGACGAGTTTGATAAATATCAGCCTGTTTTTGATAAAAATTTCACAATTATCTATGCGGGGAATATTGGTTTGGCACAATCGCTGGGTGTTCTCATTGAGACTGCCTTGAAGCTCAAGGAAAACAAGATTAGTGGAATAAAAATATTATTGTTAGGCGATGGCACCCAAAAGATATACCTATCTGATGAGGTTGTTAAACACGACTTGGATGAGTACATTAGTTTTACTGGCTCAATCTCTGCGGTGAATGTTGGTGAATTCTTATTGGCTTCAGATATTTTATTACTACATCTAAAAAATGATCCTTTATTTGAAATAACACTCCCTTCAAAATTAGGCTCTTACTTTAGTTTGGGAAAACCAGTATTATGTGGGGTACCTGGTGAGTCGAGTGACATTGTCAAAAATATCAATGCGGGTTTATGTTTTTCCTCTGATGATTCTGAGGATTTGTACAGAAAAATAATTCTCTCAATGGGCTTAGAAAAAGGCGAGCTTGAACTAATGGGGATCAATGGCAAGCATTTTTATGACGAAAATATTTCATTTGAAATTGGAACAAAGAAGTTCGCAGAAATATTTAATCGAATGAATTTGGAGTGACAGCTATATAGGTTTAATAGGAATATGTTTGATGTATAAGAACTGTTTCAAGGTTAGGGCATAAAATTGGTCGTACATTCAGAATACTGAAGGGGAAATTATGAAAATATTAGTTGTTGGTGCCAGCGGGATGATAGGGAGTACGGTGTTGCGTGTAATGAGTGAGAACAAAGATTGGGAAGTCTTTGGTACGATTCGCAGTGAAAGCGTAAAGCATTTTTTCCCAGCCGCGATTGCCGAAAGATTGGTAAATGGAGTTGATGTTGAATATCCAGATGCTTTGATGAAAGTGCTGGATGCTATCCGTCCAAATGTGGTTATCAACTGTGCTGGTCTGACCAAGCAGAAGCAAGAAGCTGATGATCCTTTAATATTTCTACCAATCAACGCCCTAATGCCACATCGGCTAGCTGGACTGTGCAAGTTGATCGGGGCGCGACTCGTGCATGTCAGTACTGATTGCGTTTTCTCAGGTGAGAGCGGCGGTTATACCGAAACTGATTTTTCCGATGCGCGCGACGCGTATGGTAAGTCCAAGGTGATGGGTGAAGTGTATTATCCACACACGATCACCTTGCGTACCTCTACTATTGGTCATGAATTACAAAGCAAGTATGGCTTGTTGGACTGGTTCCTGTCGCAAAGGGGAAGCTGCAAAGGATATACGCGAGCTGTTTTTTCTGGGCTTCCGACAGTGATCTTTGCGCAAGTCATTCGTGATGTGGTGATTCCAAATGTTGAGTTGTCTGGGTTGTACCATGTCGCCGCGAAACCAATCAATAAATTTGAACTTCTGAAGATGATCTCCAGAGAGTATGGCAAATCCATCGAGATTGTTGCAGATGATATACTGGTAATTGATCGCTCGCTTAATGCCACACGTTTCAGTGAGGCGACTGGCTATGTCGCTCCAGAGTGGGAAGATATGATTAAATTGATGAACGCATATAAATAGGGATACTGATATGTTTAAAGATAAAGTATTAATGATTACCGGCGGGACGGGTTCTTTTGGAAATACCGTGCTCAAGCGTTTCCTTTCAACTGATGTGTGCGAGATACGCATATTCAGCCGTGATGAAAAGAAGCAGGAAGATATGCGTATTGAGCTAAATAACAGCAAGTTGAAGTTTTATATCGGCGATGTTCGAGACTATGATAGTGTGTATCAAGCGATGAAGGGAGTGGACTATGTGTTCCATGCAGCTGCCTTAAAACAGGTTCCTTCTTGCGAATTTTATCCGATGGAGGCGATGCGCACTAATGTCATCGGCACCGAGAATGTGTTGAACGCGGCCACCGCGAACGGTGTCAAGCGTGTAGTGGCACTGAGTACAGACAAGGCGGTTTATCCTATCAATGCGATGGGTATTTCCAAGGCGATGGCTGAGAAAGTCATGATCGCCAAAGCGCGTATGCAAAAAGAGGGTGAAACAGTATTCTGTGCGACACGTTATGGTAACGTGATGGCCTCACGGGGTTCCGTTATTCCTTTGTTTGTGTCGCAGATCAAGGACGGCAAACCGTTGACTGTGACCGACCCAAGCATGACGCGCTTTCTGATGTCGCTGGAAGACTCGGTGGATTTGGTGCTCTATGCGTATGAACATGGTCAGCAGGGTGACATTTTTGTTCAAAAGGCGCCCGCTTCGACCGTAGCGGATCTCGCACAAGCGATCACCGAGCTTTTTTCTGGTAAGGATGAGACATACATAATCGGTACTCGCCATGGCGAAAAGTTATATGAATCTCTTATTTCACGTGAAGAAATGGCGCAGGCTCAGGACAGGGGTAGTTACTATCGTATCCCAGCCGATAATCGTGATCTCAACTACGCTAAATTCTTCAGTGAGGGCGAAGTAAAGATATCCCATTTGGATGACTACACCTCGCACAACACAAATCGTTTAAGCGTCGAGCAGATAAAGATGCTATTGTTGAAACTGGATTACATTAAGGGGGAATTAAATGCTTAAAGTTATGACAATTGTGGGCACGCGTCCTGAGCTAATTAAAATGAGCCGGGTGATCGCTGAGTTCGATCAGCATACCCAGCATATCCTGGTGCATACCGGGCAGAACTACGATTACGAGTTGAACCAACTATTCTTTGAAGACCTTGGTATCCGTAAGCCAGATTATTTTCTGGAGGCGGTTGGCGAGAATGCAGCACAGACCATTGCGCGAGTGATTGAAAAATCTGATGCGGTTATGGAAACAGAAAATCCTGATGCGGTGATGCTTTATGGGGACACTAATTCCTGTCTTGCGGTTATTGCTGCGAAACGCAGAAAGATTCCAGTGTTTCATATGGAAGCTGGCAATCGTTGTTTCGACCAGCGCGTGCCAGAAGAGCTAAACCGTAAGGTTTTGGATCACTTGAGTGATATTAATCTAGTACTTACAGAGCATGCCCGCCGCTACCTGATTTCTGAGGGTATTCGCCCGGAAACTATTATCAAGACTGGCTCACACATGCAGGAGGTGCTTGATTACTTCATGCCAAAGATACAGCAGTCGGATGTGCTGCAACGTATGGGATTAAAGTCTGGAAAGTTTTTTATCGTTAGTGCTCACCGCGAAGAAAATATTGATAGTCCAGAAAATATGACCAATATGGTTGAAACGCTGAATGCTTTGGCCGAGCAATACGATATTCCGGTGATTGTTTCAACTCATCCTCGAACCAAGAAACGACTGGATGGTATGGAATTGGCTAAGTTCAATCCGCATATTCAATTTCTTAAGCCATTTGGATTTTTCGATTACATAAAGCTTCAGGTTGAAGCGTTATGCGTCGTGTCCGACAGCGGCACCATCTTTGAAGAAGGCTCCTTGCTTAACTTTCCAGCAATCACCATCCGCAACGCACATGAACGGCCTGAAGGTATGGATGTTGGTACCCTTATAATGTGCGGCTTGAAGAAAGATCGTGTGCTGGATTCAGTTCGTGTCACCATAGCGCAGTATGATAAATCACAGCGTGTGATGAAGCCAGTATTGGACTATGAAGGAGGTGCTGTTTCAAAAAAAGTTCTCAGAATAGTTTTGAGTTACGTTGATTACGTAAACCGTACCGTTTGGCATAAAGTTTGATGGTGAAATAGGGTAATAATATTAGTGGTTTTAACATGGTTCATCTGAAAAAAGTTGCGATTATTGGCACAGTAGGACTTCCCGCTATATATGGTGGATGGGAAACTCTTGTTAATCACCTTACGCAAAATTTGAAAACACAATTTGATTTTACTGTCTACTGCAGTAGTAAAAAATACTCTGAAAGGCCGAAGAGTTTTAATGGAGTGCATCTAGATTATATAAACCTAAATGCAAATGGTGTACAGAGTATTCCATATGATCTTATAGCAATGCTCAGAGCGATAAAATATGCGGATACGATGTTAATTTTGGGTATTTCGGGTTGCATTTTTTTACCAATAGTGAAATTGGTTTCAAATAAAAAATTGATTGTTAATATAGATGGACTTGAGTGGAAACGTTCCAAATGGAGCCCCTTTGCAAAATGGTTTTTGAAGCTTTCTGAAGGTATAGCAGTCCGATTTGCCGATGTTGTAGTGACTGACAATAAGGCGATTCAAGATTATGTAAAGTGTGAATACGGTAGAAGTAGTGAAATGATTGCATATGGTGGTGATCATGCATATAGACCCACATACGATAAAAATATTTTGACTCAATACGGCTTAGATAGATTGCGTTATGCATTTAAGGTTTGCCGAATTGAACCGGAGAATAATCTGGATCTTATTATTAAATCATTTGAATTTTATAGTGGCCTAGATTTAGTTATTGTTGGTAATTGGGAGAATAGTAGTTATGGAATTAAATTAAGGAAGAAATATGGAAAAATACCTCATATACATTTACTCGACCCGATATACGATCATGAAATTTTAAATCAAATGCGCTCAGCCTGTCATGTCTACATCCATGGGCACAGTGCCGGTGGAACTAATCCGTCATTGGTTGAGGCTATGAGTTTAGGTTTGCCAATTATTGCATTTGACTGTATTTTTAATCAAGAAACAACGTGCGGACAGGGGTTATTTTTTAATTCGTCGGATGAGCTGCGAATATTATTGAATAGTCTTGATGATGATTTGCTTGCCAAGATAGGTATAAAAATGAAACAACTGGCCGACCAACTTTATATATGGGACAAAATTTCTTCTGCCTATGCTAGAATCCTCTGAGTTTCCCTCTGTTTTGGTGACAGGTGCAACAGGCTTTGTTGGGCAAGCACTGATAGTAAGTCTGCACAAACTTGGGATCACCAAAATAGTTTGTACATCTCGTGAAAGGCGGATTCCAAAACATAAAAACATCTCGTTCTTCCAGTGTGACGAAGCTAACGATTGGCGCGATGCACTCACGGGTTGTGAGGTTGTCGTTCACCTTGCCGCACGAGTGCATGTGATGGTGGATAGGGCCGCTGACCCGCTGGAGGAGTTTCGCCGGGTCAATGTGCAAGGCACACTGAGCCTGGCCCGTCAGGCAGCTGCAGCCGGTGTGCAGCGTTTTGTATTTGTCAGTTCCATCAAGGTCAATGGCGAGGTGACGCAACTTGGGCACCCGTTCATGGCAGACGATGCGCCTGCGCCACTGGACGCTTATGGCGTGTCCAAGATGGAAGCCGAGCAGGGTCTCCGCGAGATCGCTGGGCAATCTGGCATGGAGGTGGTCATTATTCGTCCGCCTTTGATATATGGCCCCGGCGTCAAAGCCAACTTTGCCACCATGATGCGCTGGCTCAAGCGCGGCGTGCCATTGCCGCTGCGCACCATTCATAACCAACGCAGCCTGGTGGGGCTGGACAATTTCGTCGACTTGCTCGTGACTTGTCTTATGCATCCCGCTGCAGCCAACCAGACTTTTCTGGTCTCCGACGGCGAAGATGTTTCCTCCACCGAGCTATTGTGCCGCATGGGTCAGGCCCTGGGCCACCCAGCGCGTTTGGTTCCGGTTCCGGTGAGTTGGCTGAAACTGGCGGCAGGCATGGTGGGTAAGCGGGACATGGTCCTGCGTCTATGTGGATCTCTGCAGGTAGATATTGAAAAAACCAGGCACTTGTTGGGCTGGACTCCACCTCTATCGTTGGATGAAGGCTTGAAGAAAGCGGCAGAAGGGCTATGAGTTTGAAGTGAGTATTCGATCTTTGGGAATTAGTAAAGCTATATCCTGTTGTAATGAATATATTGATTAGCGGGAGCACACTCTTGGTAAAATATAATTGAGAAAGATTAAGGTATCATAATGACAAAAAAACTAGATATATTAATATACGGAGAAGATATAGGCTGGGCAATGGGGCCAAACCTTGTAGATAGCTTTAATAAACTTGGTCATAAGGCTTCTTTATTTGACTATACAAGTCATTTCTACAGAACTGCAAGTCCATCAATTACTAATAAAATTCTTGATAGATTGTTGATGTCATCAATTTCTAACAAAATAAACAAGGATTTTTTAGCTGAAACAGAAGCAGTTAGATATAATTTGTTGGTTGTTTTGAAAGGAGCAAATTTATCGCCAGAAACTTTGCGTCGAGTAAAGAACAATGTCGATTATATGGTTAATTGGGATCCAGACGACTTTAATAATCCGATAAGTAGCTCTAAGTATGTGGTAGATTCAATCCACTTATATGATGTTATTTTTAGTCCAAGAGAGCACTTATTTGATGAATATCTTAATAAAGGAGTGAAAAAAGTAGTTGCACTTGACTGGTACTGCATGCCGACTATTCAAAAAAAGCTTTCATTATCGAGGAGCGAAATAAATAAATACGGAAGTGACGTTGTTTTTGTTGCAAATTGGAGTCCGAGAAGAGAGGAGTATATTTATGGTCTACGGTCCTTAAATGTAAGAGTTTGGGGTCAGGGTTGGTATAAATCAGGAAAGGCATTCAAAAAATCAATTAAGTGTATGCCTCCTATATATTTTCCTGAAATGAGCAAAGTTGTTAATGCATGTAAAATTAACCTTAATATGCTGACTTTAGAGAATCGTGATACATCTAATTTCAGGAACTATGAAGTACCTGCATGTGGGGCATTTCAGTTATCTGAAAGATCAGAGAAAATTAGTTCTATTTTTCAAGAAGATAAAAATATAGCATGCTTCTCCTCTGCCCAAGAGTTGGAGGAAAAATGTAATTATTATCTTGAGAATGAGTCTGAAAGACAAAAAATTGCTGATGAGTCTTATGAAATGATACTAAATAGTCCAAATAAAATAGACGACAGAGCTTTAGCGATTCTTAAGACCGTTGATTTGGTCTAGGGTTATATTATGTTTAATATTGAAGAATTCATTCCTCTAGATCCTGAAAATCAACAATGGGATGTTATAGTTATTGGCGCTGGAATGGGGGGTGGTGTTTCTGGTTACGAGCTTGCTAAATTAGGTAAAAAAGTCTTATTTTTAGAAGATGGCGTTTTTCTACCAGATTTTTTTGATAAGCAAAACGTTGATGACTCAGTAAAATCAAGAAAAGAAAGGGGCCAATGGCCGCATAAAATACGAGGTAAAACTACATTTGGCCGACTTGATTCATTTCTTTCTTTAGGTAATGGCGTCGGAGGATCGACGAATTTATATGCAGCGCAACTCGAAAGGATGCACGCTTCTGACTTTGAGCCCAAAAAAAATTATCCTGAGATTTGTGACTCACACTTGCCTGATCGTTGGCCCATTGCTTATAAAACATTTACAAAATATTATCGTAAGGCTGAATCATTGTTTGAGGTCTCTGGGACTCAAGACCCGTGTAATTTAGATACTGAATCTAATTTATTAACTCCCAATAATCTTACTAATAGTGGAGAAAAACTTTTCCAGGACCTGGATGATTTAGGTGTGAACCCATACCGATCTCACATGGCTGTAAATTTCAATATATGCGAAGAGGGTTGTCCGGGAGTTGTATGTATGCATCGTGGTAAAGGAGATACAAGTAGACTATGTGTTGAGCCAGCGTTATCTAGGTATGGGGCAAAAATCTTGGTGAATTGTAATGTTACAAAAATACACGCATCAAAAGATCATGCACAACTTGTTGAATGTAATATAGATAATAAAACACTTAACATTACCGGAAAGGTAATTGTTCTTGCTGCTGGTGCTCTCTTTACCCCAGCTCTTCTGATGAGATCTAGCTCTGACGTATGGCCCAATGGGCTTGCCAATTCAAGCGGTATGGTTGGGAAGAATCTTATGTTTCATGCAAGCGATATTTTCACTATTCAGCCAAAATGGCGTGTTGGAAAATACTATTCCTCGAGACAGATTTCATCAAATCAGTTCTATTTTGTTGGAAATATGAAATGCGGTAATATACAAGAAATGGGTTTCAACTGGTTTACAAAAAAATATTTAGGAGGGGTAATCTCTCGGAAATTAAGTAAGTTAAAAATAAAACTTAGAAGTAATAATTTTGTCCTAAATTTTATTGCTTCCTTTGCTGAGTGGGTTTTTAGAGGATCAACAATGTTTGCAAGTATTATTGAGGACATCCCTTATTTAGATAATAGAGTGTTTATTGGTAATAATGGAGATTTAGAGTTTGAGTATAACTATCGAGATGAGCTGAGAGTTAGATCTTTAGCGCTTAGGAAAAGTTTATCAAAGTTAGTTAAGTCTAAATACAGGGTAATTAAGTTAAATGGCAAAAATAATATTAACTTTGGTCACTCATGTGGCACATGTTGCTTTGGTCTAGACCCAACTCAAAGTGTGTTAGATAAAAACAATAGATCTCATGATATTAGTAACTTATTTATTGTCGACGCGTCATTTTTTCCTTCAAGTGGGGGGGCTAACCCTAGTTTGACAATAGCAGCAAATGCCATAAGAGTAGCTGAATATATTGAAAGTAATTGGGATAGCTTTTAGCTGATCTTAGTTTATGGGATTACACAGGGCAATTTGAGGTTTTTCGAGATTACAGTATAGTGAGGTTGTGACTTCTAATGAAGAGACTCGTTGATTTAATCCTGATATTGGTGACAGTAGTATTATTATCGTTACCAGTTATCATAGTTGTTGTATTGGTAAAGCTGACTTCAAAAGGCCCTATTTTTTATTGGTCAGATCGAGTGGGTAAGGATAATGTAATTTTTAAAATGCCTAAATTCCGAAGTATGAATATTGATACGCCGGAAGTGGCAACCCATTTATTAGCTGATCCTAAGAGTGTTTTGACACCGATAGGTGACTTTTTACGCAAATCGAGTTTGGATGAGCTACCTCAATTATGGTCGATCATCAAGGGTGATATGAGTTTTGTTGGACCTCGTCCTGCGTTATTTAATCAAGATGATTTAATTGCTTTACGAACTGAAAAAGGTGTCCATGACTTAGTGCCAGGTTTAACGGGGTGGGCTCAAATTAATGGACGTGATGAATTACCTATTCCTCAGAAAGTAGATTTGGATGTTGAGTATCTACATCATCAATCTTTGTGGTTGGATATTAAGATTATTTGGCTAACGTTTATTAAGGTAATAAAAAAAGATGGGGTTTCTCATTAATGGATCTAGACTGTATTTATAGACGTGATGAACTTGAAGTAATCCTTTTGAATTAATGATAGTTGGGTTTTACCCCGACTTTACGGACATAACTAAACAGGGCGATAATGCCTTTTTAGGAGTGACATCAAATGAACAGAAAGTATTCATAAGAATTTAAATAAAGTACTTAAGAGTAAGCCAAACAACCCGGTGTAACTTTGGCTTAGGTGCATAGAGAGTTAGGCTATATCTACCCTTACATTTGTACCTCCTTCTACGTAATATTCTGTGGTAAATTCCAAGGTAATATTGTCTCTATTTTTCTAGTGTATCCGCTGAACCAATGTAGTTGAGAATATGAAATCTTGACATGGAATAACATTTTCTTCTAAGGTACAATACAAATTCATTCAGTAGCTGTTGAATGAACTCCTAAATAAATAATAAATAATTTAAATGAGTTTAAAAAATATAGTTAAAAAAATACCTTTTATCAAAAATATTTTAGTAATTTTTGCTACATTTGGTTTAAATCCAGTTTTATTCTTTAAGTCTGCTAAAAATTTACCAAGATTTATAAGAGAACTATTTCTATGGAAAAAATATGGTGGAAAAATTACTCATATTTATCCTATCTTAGGTGATTATCAAGAAGAGAGTGGTTCTGCCTCAAGTCAATATTTTCATCAAGATCTTTTGATAGCAAGTTATATTTATGAGGATAATCCAATAAGACACGTTGATGTTGCTTCGAGAGTTGATGGTTTTGTTGCCCATGTTGCATCATTTCGTGAAATTGAGGTATATGATGTAAGAAAATTAAATTGCGTACATAAAAATATTATTTTTAGACAGGTAGACTTTATGAATTCTAGCGATAAGTTAAAAACAACAGATTCTTTATCTTGCCTTCATTCTTTGGAACATTTTGGTTTAGGTAGATATTCTGATCCGATAAATGTTAATGGCTTAGAAGATGGAGTAAATAATTTAATTAAAATGCTTAAAAAAAGTGGTAAGTTATATATTAGTGTGCCAATAGGTTTAGGAGATGAGGTTCATTTTAATGCTCATAGGATATCTCATCCAGAAACAATTTTAAAGATTAAAAGGGTTAAACAAGAGCTAGAACTAATTAACTTTGATTATGTTGATGATAATGGGGATCTTCACACTAACAGAGATATAACAGAAGTGATAGATAAAATTACATATGGTTTAGGAATATATACTTTTAAAAAATATAATTAAATAGGAATATTTAACTAATATAGTTAACTCGTTAAAATAAGTAAGGCCGTGAATGAATTGCGATTAGAGATGATTTTATTCTTATCGGTTGTTTGGCTGCCACTGTGTTCATCTTTATTTTGACATGATATAAGGATTATAATTGATCTATTAGCTTTTTTAAATGGATTAATAAAATTATATGTGTGTAAAAAAATACCTTTTTAACGAAACGAACTGACCTTTGATAAATGCCCTTATCAACTCTAAAAGCACCTATACTAACCCTAGTAAATTAAACTAATTCGTATCCTGTGAGAAAAACACTCATTAATTTGTCGCGATTTCAAAAACAACTTATGCTGTTGGTTTTTGATTCTGTCGCCCTTATGGCTATTCTACTGGCCTCGTTTTCAATTCGACTTGGATATTTATACTTTCCAGGGGGTGACCTTGTCTGGATTGTATTAGTTGCGCCTTTCATTGCCGTTCCTGTCTTTGTGCGCTTTGGGCTTTATCGAGCGGTTATTCGTTATATCGGCTTTAAGGCGTTGTGGTCTATTGTCCAGGCGGTAACGCTGTATGCCTTGCTGTGGAGCATGATTGGCTTTATGAGTAACCTTCAAGATATACCACGCTCCGTAACTTTAATTAACTGGCTCTTGGGCATTGTAATCATTGGTGGCTCACGGATGATTGCTCGCTGGCTACTCTCAGAGGCCCTGGATAAAAAAACGATCAGAGTGATAATTTATGGAGCAGGCTCTGCAGGCAGGCAGCTGTCGATTGCTTTAATGCAGTCGGCTGAGTATAGGCCGGTGGCTTTTATTGACGATGACTCTCAGCTGCAGCGTCAATCTATTAATGGCATCGAGGTTTTTTCAAGAAAGGATCTAGACCACCTGATTGAGCAAAAAAATGCCACTGAAGTGTTGCTGGCCATGCCCGCAATATCAAGAGTCCAGCGCAATAAAATTATCAATTTTTTGGAGCCTTATCGGCTACTTGTGCGCTCCTTGCCAGGTGTTTTAGAGCTTGCTCAGGGCAAGTTAAGAATTGCTGATTTGCGTGATGTAAGCATCAAGGATCTGCTAGGGCGTGTTTCTGTTGATGTCAATAGTGAGTTATTGGGCCTAAATATTATCAATAAAGTGGTCATGGTGACCGGTGCTGGCGGCTCGATTGGTGCTGAGCTGTGCCGGCAGATACTAGGTTTAAAGCCCCAAGTGTTGGTGCTGTTTGATCAGAGTGAGTTCGCCCTGTACCGGATTCATAAAGAACTCGCTAATGTTGGTATACCCAATGTTGAGATACTGCCAATGCTGGGCTCTGTTACTAACCGTAAACGCTTAAGTCATGTCCTGGGGCACTTGGGTGTAAATACAATCTATCACGCGGCGGCCTACAAACACGTACCGATGGTCGAGTCGAACAACGCTGAAGGGGTGAGTAACAATGTTTTTGGCACCCTTAATTGCGCGCAGGCTGCGATCGATCATGGGGTAGATACTTTTGTGCTTATTTCAACGGACAAGGCGGTGCGCCCAACCAATACTATGGGGACCACAAAGCGCGTGGCTGAATTGGTATTGCAGTCCTTGGCAGTAGTTAGCAGCACAAGCTTTAGTATGGTACGATTCGGCAATGTGCTCGATTCCAGTGGGTCGGTGGTGCCGCTGTTCAGAGAGCAGATTAAAGGGGGCGGGCCGGTTACCGTGACGGATCCTAAAATTCAGCGTTATTTTATGACCATACCCGAGGCTGTTGAGCTGGTTATTCAGGCGGGCGCTATGGCGAAGGGCGGGGATGTGTTTGTGCTTGATATGGGGGAGCCTGTTCGAATTTTAGACCTGGCTGAAAAGATGATTCGTTTGAGCGGCCTAAGGCTTAAGGATAAGCTTAACCCGAACGGCGATATTGAGATTAAGTTTACCGGTCTGAGGCCAGGCGAAAAGCTTTATGAGGAGCTGCTGATCGGCGGCAATGTTTCCAAAACTGACAATCCAATGATCCTGCGCGCAGAGGAAGAGATGCTGGCCTGGGATGATTTAAAGTTAATTCTTGATGGGCTTAAAGAGGCTATTGATAGCGGCGATCAGGCTAAGCTGCGACAGTTACTAATAAAAGCTGTGCCGGGCTTTAAACCGCAAAGTGATATTACTGATATTTTGTATGAAGCTTGAGCGCTGGGTGATGAGAAATAGCTAAGGCTTAGGCTGAGTATTTTCTGAAGATGTACGGCCTTATAAAATCGCAATTACCCTAGGGTCTAAGTGCGATTTTTTTTGCTTGATTTTAAATAATGCCCTGCTTTTTGGCAAAATAATTGGTGGCCTGAATGAAGCCTTCAATGCCACCACAGTCAAAGCGCCTTCCTTTAAATTTATAAGCGATCACTTTAGACTGTTTTGCTTGAACAAGCAGGGCGTCAGTGATTTGAATTTCACCATTCTTGTCAGGCCTGATGCTTTTGAGAATGTTAAAAATATCTGGAGTTAGGATGTAGCGGCCAATGATTGCCATATTGCTTGGCGCACTCTCCTCTTTAGGCTTTTCTACCATATCAGTAACGCGATACGTGTCGTCTGAATTATCTACTAGATTGCCAGCGATAATTCCATATTTGCTGGTTTGGTTCATTGGCACCTCCTCTATAGCTATCACAGAGCACTGGTATTGGTTATAGACTTCTATCATTTGTGAGATTACACCATCTTCATCACAGTCGCATAGATCATCTGCCAGAACTACGGCAAAAGGCTCATCCCCAATAAGGGGCTCACCGGTGAGAATAGCATGACCTAGTCCAAGCATTTTTTTCTGGCGAACATAGGTAAAGGTCGATTTCTTAATGATCTCCTTGATATCTTTTAGGTAGCTCTCTTTTGAAGTGCCACTTAGTTGTGATTCCAGTTCAAACGCATTATCAAAGTGATCCTCAATGGCTCTCTTGCCTCTTCCAGTGACAATAGCCATATTAGTAATACCGGCAGACAGAGCCTCTTCCACCCCATATTGCATTAAAGGTTTGGTTAGTATTGGGAGCATCTCTTTGGGGACTGCTTTGGTAGCAGGTAGAAAACGGGTTCCATAGCCAGCCGCAGGGAAAAGACATTTTTTAATCATTCATTACTACCTTTTTTATTCATTTTTATAGAGATGTTATACCAGATGCACCGCTCTGCTTTTGTGGACACTCCTATTAATCAAATAACACAACAATAAATAAGCTAAAAGCGCCTAATATAATAGCTCATTCAACGGTGACGGATTTAGCTAAATTTCTTGGCTTGTCGACATTAGTACCTTTTATCAGGGCAACATGATAACTTAACAGCTGAAGGGGTATTGTAAAGATAATAGGTGCAGAGATCCGGCCAAGGTTTGAGGTAATTTGGATTACTTCCATTGCCTCCATTGACTGCACTTTTGAGTCTTCATCTTCAAAAACAATCATCTGTGAGCCTCTGGATTTTACTTCCTGTAGATTTGATTTAAGTTTGCCTAATAGTTCGTCATTTGGAGCAATTGCAATTACTGGCATATTTTTATCAATTAGTGCGATTGGCCCATGTTTTAATTCTCCAGCAGGGTATGCCTCAGCATGAATATAACTAATTTCTTTTAGTTTGAGTGCGCCTTCCATCGCAATAGCATACATTGTTCCTCTTCCTAGAAAAAGAGCACTATTTTTATCTTTAAAGCGCGCTGCTAATTTTTTAATTTGTGGCTCTTGCAATAACGCATCGCTAATTAGTCCTGGCAATCTTCTTAAACCGTCAATAATTTCTTTCTCTTGCTTTGTATTAATTGTATTTTTTAATTTACCTATAGAGCAAACTAATAATGCTAGAGCAACTAGTTGAGTAGTAAAGGCTTTTGTACTAGCGACGCCAATTTCAGGGCCAGCATGAGTTAAAAAATTTAAATCAGAAAGCCTTGTAAGGCTAGATTCAGAAGAATTACTTATACAAAGAGAGACAATATTGCTATTTATTTTCTTAGCTGTTTTTAGGGCCTCGACTGTATCAGCTGTTTCCCCGCTTTGCGAAAGAGTAACAAAGAGAGTGTCATTTAAAAGGATGGGGTTACGGTAGCGATATTCACTTGCAACTTCAACATTACATGGCACTTTGGCTATATCTTCGAGCCAATATTTAGCAACTAGACCTGCATGATAACTCGTGCCGCAAGCAACAATTTGGACTTGCCTAATTTTCTGAAATATTTTTTCAGCATCATGCCCAAAAGCTGGAATTACTCCAGCATCATTTGTAATGCGTGACTCCAATGTATCTCTTATTGCTTGGGGCTGTTCAAAGATTTCTTTTTGCATAAAATGATCGTAACCCTCTAAGTCAACCTGGCCCACTTTTAAGTTGGAGGTTTTGATAGGGCGCTCAACTAAATTATCATTTAAATCATAAATGGTAATTTTGTCTAATTTAATTTCAGCAATATCTCCCTCTTCTAGAAAAATAAATTTATCAGTTACAGACAAAAGCGCCATTTGGTCTGATGCAACATAATTACCATTGTCACCAATTCCTATTACCAAGGGGGAGCCCTTTCTTGCAGCAATAATTTGGTCTGGGTATTTAGATGAAAGAACCCCAATCCCATAGGAGCCATCAAGTGTTTTTATTGCTTTTTGAGTTGCTTTAAGTAAAGAGTCGGAAGGCTTGATAGCAGATTCAATTGCATGCGCAATAACCTCGGTATCAGTTTCAGAAGTAAACTCATAGCCTTGCTTCATTTGTAAATCTTTTAGATCAATATAGTTTTCAATAATCCCATTGTGCACCAAACTAATTGAGTTTTTTGAAATGTGTGGGTGTGCGTTGTTGACTGATGGTTTGCCATGAGTCGCCCATCGAGTATGAGCTAGCCCAACATTGCCTTTAAGGCTAGGTTTTTTTAATTTTAAATTGTTTTCAAGATTCTTAACTTTTCCAGCAGCTCGCTCTCGCACCAGTTTATTGTCTTGTGATAGTATTACAAGCCCAGATGAGTCATAACCTCGGTATTCTAGTCGCTTCAACCCATCCATTAGTAGCGGAGTAATATTTTTACTAGTAATTCCTCCAACAATGCCGCACATAAATTATTTAATAGATTAGAAAATAAAAAAAAGTAAGTTAATACTAGGGAATGATAATTATAGAGCAACTAATAGTTCTTGCTTAATATTTATGGCTTGTTGTTGGCCTAATATCTTCATCAATAAGATTATTCGCTCTTCAGATTTGTAGGATTGAAAAATAGCAATACAGTTTTTAAATACTCCATCTGTTATTTGAACTTTATCACCTTTTTTAAATTTACTTAGTTTTTTTAATTTTTCTTCTGAATTGGCTTGATTGACTCTAATATATTCAATAATGTCATCAGGAACTTGGGCGAAGTTTAAACCAAATCTAACAAAATTTATTACACCTTTAGTTGAGCGAATTGGCGACCAATTTTCATTATGTTTATCAAGATATATAAATACATAGCCTGGAAATAAAACCACATTCTTTTTGTTAATTTTAACTATAGGACAATAAGTAGTATATCCTTGATTTTCAAGATTTATTATTGCAGTATTTTCTTGTCTTGGCTTGGTTTTGATTAGATACCATTTTTTCATGTGTCTCATTATAAGCTATATATTAATCGTTGTTCAACAACTGAACAATGAATTAGATTTTCAACTTTGTTAATCCCCATGCACGTTAAATTGATTTATTGATTATAATCTTCACTATTATGAAAATTGATCTTCACAGTCATTCTTTCTATTCAGATGGCGTACTTTCCCCGAGCGAAGTTGTTAAACTCGCAAGTCAAGCAGGTTGCGAATTGTTCTCATTAACTGACCATGATACTACTGAAGGTTCTGCAGAGGCTAAATTAGAGGCAGATAAATTAAATTTAAGTCTTATTAATGGCGTTGAAATATCTGCATTTTGGCGAAATATGGCCATTCATATTTTAGGGCTTGGAATAGACATTAATAATGATATCTTACAAACTGGATTAGAGCATAATCAAAAATTACGAAAAGAAAGAGCAGAAAAAATAGCTCTTAGCCTTTGGCGCTCTGGAATTAAAGATGCACTAGAAAAAACGCAAAGCTTTAGTAAAACGGACATGTTAACTCGTACGCATTTTGCGCAGATGTTAATTAGTGAGGGTTATTGCAAAGACATGAAAGCAGTATTTAGGCGCTATTTAACCGGTAAAAAGCCTGGAGGGGTTGGTGTTGAGTGGAAAGGTTTTGAAGAAGTTGTTCATTGGATTCATGCTGCTGGTGGCAAAGCTCTTATTGCTCATCCCTTAAGATATAGAATGACAAATACTAAGATTAAAAAGTTGCTAATTGATTTCAAAGGGGTACTAGGCGATGGGCTAGAAGTTGTTACTGGTACAAGTACCGAAGAAGAGGTTAAATTGAGTAATCAATGGGCAAAAGATTATAATTTGCTAGCATCTTGTGGATCTGACTTTCATGGATGGCCAAATCAAAGAGTTCGGATAGGTAATTTAAGAGATTTACCGGACCCTGAAAAGGCTGTTTGGAGATACCTCTAATGTCAGCTGTTATTAGTATTCACTCTGAAAACCCTCAGTCACGAATCATTAATCAGGTTATTGATGTGTTGGAAAGGGGAGGCGTTATAGCTTATCCAACAGATTCAGGGTACGCCTTGGGCTGCACTCTTGGAAATAAAAAAGCTATGGATCAAATTGTTAATATACGAAAGTTGAGTAAGCACCACCACTTTACTTTGATGCTAAAAGACTTGTCTCACGTTGGTGAATACGCAAAATTAAATAATGCAGGTTTTAGACTATTAAAAAAAATATTACCAGGCGCTTATACGTTTATTTTGGAAGGGTCAAAAGATATTCCTAATCGTTTACTCAATGGAAAAAGTAAAACTATTGGCATCCGAGTATCAGATAATCCTATAGTTCAGGCGATACTCGAAGATTTAATGGAGCCAATGATTAGTGTTTCATTAATAATCAAGGGCTATGAGTTTTATAATTGTAACGATGTTAAGGTTGCGCTTAATGGTTCGACCGATCTTATAATTGATGCAGGCCATTGCCCGCCAGAGCCAACTACTGTCATTGACTTGACGGGTGATGGAGTTGTAATTTTAAGAGAAGGCGCCGGTAGTATTGATTTTTTAAATTAATTCAACTTGTCTTTGCAATGTAATTACAATATAATTACATTATGGCAAAAATAATTAAAATAGGCAACTCACAGGGAATAAGGATTCCTAAGCCAATAATTGCGCTGTCTAATCTTGAAAACATAGAGTTAGATTTTGTTGTTTTGGACAGCGGCTTGCTCATTACTCCTGATAAGAAAGCACGTGTAGGGTGGAAAAATAACATTAAACAAGATCAGTTAACTGCCACTTGGGAATGGCGAAAAACCCAATGAAACGTTTTGATGTTTGGTTAGTCATGAAAAATCCTGAACATGGCAGGGTGGTTGATAATCTCGGCTTATGCGCCATTATCACTCCTGATGAATTAAATGACTTGCCAAGCCTTATGGTTGCCCCAATGACGACTTCGATTGAACAACTTCCAAGTAGAGTTGAATGCAAATTTGAAGGCTCAAAAGGGTATATCATGGTTGACCAGATTAGGTCTGTAGAAAAATTTTGCTTCATCAAGAAATTAGGCAAGCTTGAATTAGGTGTTCAGGTAAATCTATGTGACTGTCTTCAAGAGTTTTTTGCCCTCTAATTGACCCATGAGTATAATAATCTTTATTTTTAATAAATCAATTTTGAAATGAAAACTGCTGAAATAAGACAGAAATTTTTAAGCTACTTCGAGAGTAATGGCCATTCAATTCAGCAGAGCGCTTCATTGGTGCCGCATAACGATAACACTTTGTTATTTGTTAATGCCGGGATGGTACCCTTTAAAGACATTTTTACTGGAGCATCAAAAAGCTCATTTAACCGCGCGGTATCATCTCAAAGGTGCGTTAGGGCAGGTGGAAAGCACAATGATTTAGATAATGTTGGCTATACAGCTCGCCACCACACATTTTTTGAAATGCTTGGTAATTTTAGCTTTGGTGACTATTTTAAGAGTGAGGCGATTCGCTTTGCCTGGGACTTTTTAACAGTAGAGCTTGGACTCCCAAAAGATAAGCTTTGGGTTAGCGTCTTTGAGGATGATGATGAGGCAGCTGATATTTGGGTCAACGAGATAGGCTTCCCTAGAGAGAGAATTTCACGCTGCGGCGCTAAAGATAATTTTTGGCAGATGGGTGATACGGGTCCATGCGGTCCATGCAGTGAGATTTTTTATGACCATGGTGAACATATACAGGGCGGCCCCCCAGGTACACCTGAGGAAGATGGTGACAGATTTATTGAGATTTGGAATTTGGTCTTTATGCAGTTTGATCGACAGCAAGACGGAGAATTGGTGCCCCTTAAATCAACAGGAGTTGATACAGGAATGGGTCTTGAAAGATTAGCCGCTGTTTTACAACACGAAAATAATAACTATGATATTGATATTTTTAAAGAGCTAACAAGCGCGATTGTAAATCTTACACCCAAGGCTCAAAAAATCCAAGCTAGCCATGCATCCGTTAGAGTAATTGCTGATCATATCCGCTCTACTGCATTTATGATTGTTGATGGCATCATTCCTTCTAACGAAGGCAGAGGCTACGTACTTCGAAGAATAATTCGAAGGGCAATAAGGCATGGTCATAAATTAGGAATTGAAGAAATATTTTTTTATAAACTCGCTTCATTCTTAGCAAGTCAAAATAAGAATGCCTATCCAGAATTAAGTGCTAATCAATCTCACGTTGAAAAAGTTCTCAAAAAGGAAGAAGACAGATTTATACAAACTTTAGACATTGGCATGGGAATTCTTGAATCAGCAATCAAGGGAATTTCTGGAAAAGAAATAAGCGGAGTGGTGGCCTTCAAACTTTACGATACTTACGGTTTCCCAGTTGACTTAACGGCAGACGTAGCAAGAGAGCGAGGTCTTACTGTTGACATGGACGGCTTTGAGGTTGAAATGACGCTCCAGAAAGAGCGCGCCCGTAAAGCGGGTGATTTTGATTCTAAAAAATCTACTATAACGATCGAAAATTCAACTGAGTTTTTAGGCTATGAACAATTCAAAAATAGCGCAATTATTAGCGCTATTATTAAAGACAATAAATCTGTAGATTCTCTTAATGAGGGCGAACAGGCCATTGTGATTATCGATAAAAGTAGCTTCTATGGAGAATCGGGAGGCCAAAGTGGTGACCATGGGACTTTGTCAAAAAATGGTGCGCAATTTAAAGTTACTGATACTCAAAAACAAGCTTCCAATGCATTTGAACATCATGGGTTTCAAGCTAGTGGCTCACTTCAAGTTGGAGATAAGGTTGAGGCGTCAATTAACCAGGATAGACGCAAGAAAATCATGAATAATCATTCAGCAACGCATCTTTTACATGAAGCTTTAAGGCAGGTTCTTGGTGATCAAGTAAATCAAAAAGGCTCTCTGGTTGAATCAGAAAAGCTACGATTTGATTTCTCACATGATGAGGTAGTATCAAGAGCTAATTTAGACAAGGTTGAGGCGATAGTTAATCAGCAAATTTTAGGCAATACACAAGTAAGCACTGAAGAAACTGATATCAAGACTGCTAAGAAGAAGGGAGCAATGGCTCTTTTTGGGGAGAAATATGGAGATTCAGTTAGGGTTCTTTCAATGGGCGATGATAACTTCTCAGTTGAGCTTTGTGGAGGCACCCATGTTAAAAGGCTAGGAGATATCGGCAGGTTTAAAATTATTTCTGAGGGCGGCGTAGCTGCAGGTGTTAGAAGAATAGAGGCAGTTACAGGAGTTGATGCTTATCAGCTTGATAAGAAAAATGAAGACACCCTTAGTATGATTGCAAGTCTAACAAAATCAAATAATTCAATGGCTTTAGACAAAGTAAAGCAGTTAATTAGTAATCAAAAAAGCCTTGAGAAACAGATCGCAGTTTTTCAGAAACAATTATCAAGTGATCAAGGTGATTCACTTTTATCCAAAACTGTAGAAGTTAAAGGCGTAAAGGTTTTAGCGACTGAAGTTTTAGATATTCCTGCAAAAGATTTAAGAGATTTAGCGGATAAGCTGAAAGATAAGCTGGGTTTGGCAATAGTTGTATTAGCAGTTGTCTCTGATAAGAAAATTTCTCTTGTTGCAGTGGTAACCAAAAACCTGACGGATAAATACCAAGCAGGTAATATTTTGAACCATGTTGCTATCCAGGTTGGCGGAAAAGGTGGTGGTCGAGCAGATATGGCACAAGGTGGAGGCACAGAGCCGGATAAATTACCAAAAGCATTGGACTCTATTAAAGACTTACTCTAAGTTGATATAAAAAGTCAAGCACAATGCAATATATTATTTTTTCATGAGCTGGAAACAAATATCTTTTGAAGTTAAAAAATCTGAAATAGATCTTGTTTCAGAGGTCTTAATAGGCCTAGGAAGTATATCTATAACCTACTCTGATGCTCTTAATGACGCAATTTATGAGCCTCCAGTTGGGCAAACGCCTTTGTGGGATAACGTTAAAGTAAATGCTTTATTTCCTTCAGAGGTAAATCAAAAATCTATAGAGACTTCTATTTTAGACATCTGTAATATTATTATAGGTACTGTAGCGCTTAAAGATAGAGTTTGGGAAGAGGAGTGCCAAAAAGATTTTCCTTCAATGCGCTTCGGTAAAAGACTTTGGGTTTGCCCTTCATGGGATACTGAATCTATCCTTTCTAATGAATCTATTGTAATTCATATGGATCCAGGGCTGGCTTTTGGAACTGGAACACATCAAACAACTAGTCTATGCCTTGAATACTTAGATTTAAATCCACCAAAAGACCTTCATGTTATTGATTTTGGTTGTGGCACTGGAATATTAGCAATAGCAGCTGCAAAGCTTGGCGCGAAAAGTGTTATTGCTATTGATAATGATCCTCAAGCAGTGCTTTCAAGTAAAGAAAATATAGTCAAAAATAAGTGTGAAAATATCATTAGTACAATTCATTCAATAGACCAGAAGGATGGTAATCAATGTGATTTATTGATAGCTAATATTTTGGCCAATCCATTGGTTGAATTGGAGCCATTATTTTCAAATCTAGTTTACTCAAATGGTCTGCTGCTTTTATCTGGTATCTTAAAAGAACAGGTTGACAGAGTGGTTAATTGCTATTCAGTTAATTTTTCAAATATTCAAGTTGTCAATAAAGATGAATGGTTTAGAATTTCTGGAAAAAGAAAATAAAAACTGTAGTTAAATTTTTACCTTTATCTCTTACCCGCCTCCGACTGCATTAATTACCTCAACCTTGTCTAGGTCTTTAAGTAGAAATGAAGAGTGATTAGATTTTGGGATAATTAATTCATTAATTTCGATTGCAATTCGCTGCTTTTGATAACCTAAATGCAAAATTAGATCTTCAATACTTGAATCTTTAGGGAGTGAAATTTTTTCACCATTTACTAAAATTTCCACAAATGCACTGAGTTGTTATATTCAAGCTAATTATAACATTGGATTATAAAATTCAGGATAAGTTAGCCGTGAACACATGGTAAAATTTCCCAAGTTTTTTGTCCTCTTCTAGGAGTAAAGTTTTGCCCCAAACTGCCATATTAGCACTCGAAGATGGTTCAGTTTTTTGGGGTGAGTCTATTGGTTCTATTGGTGAAACAGTTGGTGAGGTTGTCTTTAATACCGCAATGACAGGGTATCAGGAAATACTAACTGACCCATCCTACAATCAACAAATCGTTGCGCTTACTTATCCTCATATCGGAAATACTGGAATAAATATTGTTGATGAAGAGTCATCAAATGTTTATGCTGCTGGTTTAATTATTAGAAACTTACCACTTGCTTATAGCAATTGGCGCTCTGAGATGAGTCTTGATAACTACCTATCGAGTAACAACATAGTTGCAATTTCAAATATTGACACTAGAGCTCTAACTCGTCACTTACGGACCTATGGTGCGCTTAAAGGCTGCATTATGGCTTCTAATAAAATTGATGCGAATAAGGCAATTAAAAAAGCAAAAGATTTTTCTGGCCTTAAAAATATGGATTTAGCGAAAGTAGTATCGACAACTAAACCCTATTCTTTTAATCAAGGCTCCTTCAATATTCAAAAGTCTACTTTTAACAAGACACCTACAAAACTAAAAGTAGCAGTTTATGATTATGGAGTTAAGAAAAATATTTTAAGAATGTTGGTTGATAGAGGCTGTGAACTTTCTGTCTTTAATGCACAGGCCCCGCTTGAGGACTTATTAGCAATGAATCCTGACGGTGTTTTTCTGTCAAATGGACCAGGTGATCCTGAGCCATGTGATTATGCGATTAGCAGCATTAATAAATTATTAGAAAAAGATATTCCAATTTTTGGTATTTGTTTAGGCCACCAGCTCTTATCAATTGCTTCTGGTGCTAAAACAGAAAAGATGAAATTCGGCCATCATGGTGCAAATCACCCAGTTCAAGACCTAAAATCAAAACAAGTAATGATCACCTCTCAAAATCATGGCTTTGCAGTTTCAGAAGAAAGTATTCCTGATAATATTGAAATAACTCATAGATCGTTATTTGATAAAAGTATCCAAGGCATTAAGGTAAAAAATAAGCCTGCTTTCAGCTTTCAAGGCCATCCTGAAGCTTCTCCTGGCCCCCATGACGTGAGTTACTTGTTTGATGAATTTATAGATCTTATGTCAAAATGAAATTTAACCTTACATTTAAATAAAAATGCCTAGAAGACAAGACATAAAAAGTATTTTAATTATTGGAGCAGGGCCAATTGTTATTGGACAAGCCTGTGAGTTTGATTATTCTGGCGCTCAGGCATGTAAAGCTCTTCGAGAAGAAGGGTATCGAGTAATTTTGGTAAATTCAAATCCTGCAACCATTATGACGGACCCTAAAATGGCTGATGCGACGTATATTGAGCCAATCGAGTGGAAAATAGTTGAAAAAATTATTGAAAAAGAAAAGCCTGATGCCTTGCTGCCAACTATGGGTGGCCAGACAGCGCTTAATTGTGCCTTAGATCTTGATCGTCATGGCGTTTTAGAAAAGCATAATGTCGAGATGATTGGCGCTAATAAAGAGGCAATCGATAAGGCAGAAGATAGAGAGTTATTTCGTCAAGCCATGTTAAAAATTGGGCTTGATATGCCTAAGGCTGCAATTGCTCATACTATTGATGAAGCTCTTAAAGTTCAAGAACAAGTCGGTTATCCAACTATTATTAGGCCGTCATTTACAATGGGCGGCTCTGGCGGTGGAATTGCTTACAATAAAGAGCAATTTATTGAGATATGTCAGCGAGGGCTTGATCTATCCCCAACTAATGAACTTTTAATTGAGGAGTCAATCCTTGGTTGGAAAGAGTTTGAAATGGAGGTTGTTAGAGATACTAAAGATAACTGCATTATCATCTGCGCTATTGAGAATTTTGATCCTATGGGAATTCATACTGGCGACTCAATCACAGTTGCGCCGGCTCAAACTTTGACTGATAAAGAATACCAAGTAATGAGAAATGCCTCTCTAATGGTTCTTAGGGAAATTGGAGTCGACACAGGAGGCTCTAATGTTCAATTTGCTGTCAACCCTGAGAATGGAAGATTAACAATTATTGAGATGAATCCAAGAGTTTCCAGATCATCGGCTCTTGCATCAAAGGCAACTGGCTTTCCTATTGCAAAAGTAGCGGCTAAGTTAGCAATTGGTTACACACTTGATGAGCTTGATAATGATATTACAGGTGGTAAGACACCTGCATCATTTGAGCCATCTATTGATTATGTTGTAACAAAAATTCCAAGATTTGCTTTTGAAAAATTTCCTCAAGCAGATGATCGTCTTACAACTCAAATGAAGTCTGTAGGCGAGGTAATGGCAATGGGCTCAACTTTTCAGGAGTCATTTCAAAAAGCCATAAGAGGTCTTGAGACAGATAAATCAGGTTTAGATCCAATTGTAGATATTAATGCAGACGACTCCAAAGGAAAAATTAGAAGTGAGCTTTTGTCTGCTGGAGCAGATAGAATATTCTATTTAGCCGATGCATTTAGGATGGGTATGAGCGTAAAAGATGCTTTTGATCTTTCTAAAATTGACCCTTGGTTTTTATCCCAAGTTGAAGATCTTGTTCTTTCAGAAAAAAGAATTGAAGGTTCTGATCTGGATAAACTTAGCGCTGAAACAATATATAAATTAAAGCAAAAAGGGTTTTCGGATAAGCGATTATCTGAGCTTCTTCACTGCACTGAAGATGCTTTTAGAGATAAAAGATTATCTTTAGATATTAAGCCAGTTTTTAAGAGGGTAGATAGTTGTGCCGCAGAATTTGATACACAAACAGCCTATCTATATTCCACCTATCAGTCAGAGTGTGAGGCAAAACCCACAAATAATAAAAAGATCATGATTTTAGGGGGCGGTCCAAATAGAATTGGACAAGGAATAGAGTTCGATTATTGCTGCGTTCATGCCTCTTTAGCTCTTCAAAAAGATGGATTTGAAACTATTATGGTTAACTGTAATCCTGAAACTGTTTCTACGGATTATGATGTGTCAGATCGGTTGTATTTCGAGCCACTAACACTTGAAGATGTTTTGGCAGTAATTGATGTTGAAAAGCCTGAAGGTATTATTGTTCATTATGGTGGACAAACGCCGCTCAAGCTTGCTGCAGCTCTTGAAAAAAGTGGGGCAAAAATTATAGGTACTAGTCCGGACTCGATTGATCTGGCAGAAGATAGAGAGCGTTTTCAAAAAATGATTCAAAAACTAAGTCTTAAGCAGCCTGTTAATGGTACCGCTCGATCACAAGAGGAAGCAGCTAAGATCGCAGATTCTATTGGGTTTCCTCTGGTTGTAAGACCTTCATATGTCTTAGGTGGACGCGCAATGGAGATTGTGTATAACAAGGAAAATTTGGAGCGTTACATGAAAACTGCGGTTCAGGTTTCTAATGATTCTCCAGTATTGCTAGATTCATTTTTAGATCATGCAATTGAAGTCGATATTGACGTAATAAGCGATGGTAAAGACATTGTTATTGGCGGAGTTATGGAGCATATTGAGCAGGCAGGAATTCATTCTGGAGATTCTGCATGCTCATTACCGCCTCATTCGCTTCCTGGAGACGTTCTTGATGAGATGAGAAGGCAAGTTAAGCTCATGGCCAAGGAACTTAACGTAATTGGTTTAATGAATACCCAGCTTGCATATCAAGATGGCGAGATTTACGTAATTGAAGTAAACCCAAGAGCTTCTAGAACTGTTCCATTTGTCTCTAAAGCAACTGGTGCTTCAATTGCTAATATTGCAGCGCGCGTCATGGCTGGGATATCATTAGAAGAGCAAAACTTTATGACAGAGATTATTCCCAAGCATTATTCGGTTAAAGAATCAGTTTTCCCATTTAATAAATTTTTAGGAGTTGATCCATTTTTAGGTCCAGAAATGAGATCAACTGGAGAAGTCATGGGAGTTGGCCCAGATTTCCCTTCTGCATTTGATAAAGCTTTTCTTGCAGCGGGCGATATAATTCCGACTAATGGTAAAGTTTTAGTAAGTCTTCGAACTTTGGATAGAGACAGACTTGTGGAGTTAGGCCAAAGACTAATTAACCAAGGTTTTGAAATTGTAGCAACACGTACAAATCAAGAAATTCTCAAACAAGCTGGCCTTGAATGTACAATGGTTAATAAAGTTTCTGAGGGTTCACCGCACATTGTTGATGCGATTAAAAATGATGAAATTAGTTTAATTATTAATTCAACTGACGACTCTCAAGGATTTGAAGATGCCTCAGTTATACGTTGTCAGGCTTTGATTCATAAGATTCCATGTACGACAACAGTTGCTGCTGCCTTTGCAATGCTTGATGGATTAATGTCCCCTAACAAGCTTGAAGTTCGCTCTTTACAATCAATTCACAAATAAGTTTTATGGATACAATACCTATAACTGTTAGTGGAGCAAAAGCTCTTGAAGTTGAGTTACTAAAACTTAAAGATGAAGAGCGCCCAAGAATAGTAAGTGACATTGCTACGGCCAGAGAGCATGGAGATTTAAAAGAGAATGCTGAATATCATGCTGCTAAAGAAGAGCAAGGCTTCATTGAGGGAAGAATTCAAGATATTGGATCTAAGTTATCTCGATTACAAGTCATAGATGTTAGGCAGCTTAATCAGGATGGTCGATGTGTTTTTGGGACCACTACAAAGCTTTTAAATTTATCAGATGACAGTGAAATAACCTATCAAATTGTTGGAGAGGATGAGGCAGATATTGCTTTTGGTAAAATTTCTTGTCATTCACCAATTGCTAAGGCCCTATTGGGAAATGAAGAGGGTGATGAGGTAACTGTTAAGGCGCCTAAAGGTGACATTCTTTATGAAATTCTTGAAGTTCTTTATATATAGTTTAATACATCTTTTAGCTCTCTAGTTATTTCAGTTTTTTCTTCATACATTTTTTTTAATTCTGTGTAGAATTGTTATATTCTTTTTTCTAATTACAATTAACGGAGTTATAAAATGCCAGGCTTATTACCAAACATTGATCCTGATGGACTCTTAGAATATTCAGTAGTCTATACTGATAGATCGCTTAATCACATGTCTAATTCATTTCAAAGCGTAATGAATGAGGTTTCTACATCTCTTAAAAAAGTATATAGCGCTGAAGCAGTTGTTTTAGTGCCTGGAGGTGGAACTTACGCTATGGAGGCTGTGGCTCGACAATTTGCAACTGATAAAAGTTGCCTAGTTTTGAGAAATGGCTGGTTTAGTTACCGCTGGTCTCAGATTCTTGAAATGGGTGATATTCCTTCTGAGCAGGTAGTTTTAAAAGCTAGTAAGATTAGTGATGGATCTCAAGCTCCATTTAAGCCTGTTGACGTTAATGAAGTTGTAAACCAAATTAAAAATCAAAAGCCAGCTATAGTTTTTGCGCCTCATGTGGAGACGTCAGCCGGTATTATTCTTCCAGATGACTATATTCAGACTGTTGCAGAGGCAGTTCACTCGGTTGGTGGAATGTTTGTTTTGGACTGTATTGCTTCAGGCGCTATATGGATTGATATGGAGAAACTGGGTGTTGATATTTTAGTGAGTGCACCTCAAAAAGGCTGGAGTGCATCGCCATCATTCGGAATGGTAATGCTTTCATCAAATGCCTCTAAAAAGATTCATGATACTAAAAGTACAAGCTATTCATGTGACCTTCTTAAATGGCTTCAAATTATGCAGGCTTATGAAAATGGGGGGGCATGCTTATCATGCGACAATGCCTACAGATGCAATTAAGCACTTTCGAGATACTATTAATGAGACTTCTGAATTTGGTTTTGATAATGCACGTCAAAAACAACAAGAGCTTGGAGATAGAGTAAGAGGCCTACTTAGTAAATATAATTTTATTAGTGTAGCGGCTGATGGCTTTCTTGCCCCAGGAGTTGTTGTGAGCTATACCTCTGATAAAGAAATACATAATGGCTCAAAATTTAAAGATATGGGCATGCAAATTGCAGCTGGTGTTCCTCTTAAGTGTGATGAAGGCGATGATTATCAAACATTCAGACTTGGTTTATTTGGATTAGATAAACTGAAAGATGTTGATGCAGCTTTGGGTAGGCTTGAGGTTGCCTTTAAACAATTAATGGCACAATGAAAGTAGAGAGTCTAAAAATAACTGATAAAGAACAATGGTGTGAACTTTATCATGGCTATGCTAACTTTTATAAAATGCCAATGAATGAGGATATTCTTGATACAGTCTGGTCATGGATATTTGATAAAGAAAATAAGTTTTATGCTATTGGCGCTAGATCTTCTCAGGGAAATTTAGTTGGTTTTATGCATTTTAGAGAAATGCCATCTCCATTAAGAGGCACCTTAATTGGTTTTTTAGATGACCTATATGTTCATCCAGATTATAGGGGCTCTGGTGTGGTTCAGTCCCTATTTAGAGGGCTTAAATCACTTGCTGAAAAGAATGATTGGCCATATGTTAGATGGATTACTGCAAGCGATAATCATAGGGCGCGAGCAGTTTATGATAAGATTTCAGGAACAATCGATTTTGTAACTTATCAAATGCAGTCAAAATAGTTTCAAGGATTTATTCATGAAATTTGGCGAAACTATAAATAAGTTTTCAGAGCCCCCACATCCAAGAGGCATTTCAATTGAAGGAAAATTAGTTAGCTTAAGGCCTTTAGTTGCAGACAAGCATTCTGAAGAACTTTTTTTGTCTAATGCACTAGATAAGGAGAATATAAACTGGGCTTATCTTCCCTATGGTCCGTTTGAAACTAAACCTGAATATCATAAATGGATAAAGTCATTTGAAAAAAATATTGACCCTGTTTTTTTTGCAATTATTAGTAAAAAACTTAATAAAGCGATTGGTATTGCAAGTTATCTAAGAATTAATCCAGCTGATGGTTTAATAGAGGTTGGTCACATAAACTATTCTCCACTTCTTCAAAGAACGACCGAAGCAACTGAAGCAATGTTTTTAATGATGAAGTGGGCATTTGATAATGGCTATAGAAGATATGAGTGGAAGTGCAATGCGCTTAATCTAAGATCACGTAACTCCGCCCAAAGACTCGGTTTTTCATATGAAGGTGTCTTTAGGCAGATGGCTATTGTAAAGGGTCAAAATCGTGATACAGCTTGGTTTGCAATTATTGACAAGGAATGGGAGGAAGTTGAAGATTGCTTTAAGAAATTCCTGTCCATTAGTAATTTTGATAAAGAAGGGCGGCCATTGGTCCCACTTTCAGCTTTAACAAAGCCACTTCTATACAAGTTAGACAATCTTGATTGCTCATAAACTATAGTCCAGTGTCTTATCCTCTTGGATGGTGTTTTTGATGCTGCGTCTTAAGTTGCGCATTTTGGATATGAGTGTAGAGCTGAGTACTTGAAATATCGCTATGTCCAAGCATTAATTGAACAGAGCGAAGGTCAGCTCCTTTTTGAACAAGGTGAGTAGCAAAGGCATGCCTTAGAGAGTGAGGGGAGAGCGGTTTATCTATTCCTGCTTTCAATGCATAATCTTTAATAATGTAGAAGAAATTTTGTCGAGACATTGCCGTTCCTCTATTTGATAAAAAGTAACTATCATTCTGGCCATTTTTTAAAAGTGTTGGTCTTGAGTTGAGTTCATATTTTGTTAAATGATCAATTGCAATTTCGCCCATTGGGAGTAATCTTTCTTTATTTCCTTTTCCATGAATACGTATAAATTCATCTTTTAGATTGATGTTATGGTAACTTAAATTAATTAGTTCAGAAACGCGCAGCCCACAAGAATAGAGTAATTCAAGCATTGCTCGGTCTCTTTGGCCAAGTAGCGATTTACTACTAGGTGTCTCTAATAATTTCTCAACCTCTTGAACATTTAGAAAAATAGGTAATTTTTTTTCTAATTTTGGATAATCCAATTGCTCAGTTGGATCAATTTTTAAATTATGTTTATTAGCTAAATATTGATAGAAAGAATGCAGACAAGTTAGCATTCTAGACTGCGAAGAGGCGCTTATATTTAAATCTTTTCTATATAAAAAGTAATCTTTAATCTGTTTTTTATCAACATCGATAAGCAAATTATCATCAAGCCACTTACTAAAGATTTTAAGATCAGAGCGATACGCACTTAAGGTATTTTTACTGGCACCAGTTGTTAGCCAGTAGAAATCAATAAATTGGTCTATTAGATCATTATTCATTTGGGATTATTCTACTTGAGTATATTATAAGTGGGGCAAAAAAAATGCCAGTAAGACTGGCATTTAAATTTCAAATATAATGATTACTTCTTTTTAAGTTTTTCTTTAATACGGGCAGCTTTACCTGTAAGTCCTCTCAGATAGTATAGTTTTGCTTGGCGAACTTTACCACTTCGTTTGACTGTTACGCTATCAATCATAGTGGAGTGAGTTTGAAAGACTCTTTCAACTCCTTCACCATGAGATATTTTACGCACTGTAAACGCAGAACTTATACCGCGGTTTTTTATTGCAATAACGACACCTTCAAAGGCTTGTAATCTCTCACGAGTTCCTTCACGGACCTTTACCTGAACCACTACAGTATCTCCTGAAGAAAATTCAGGAATGTCCGATCTTAGTTGCTCACTTTCAATTTGATCAATTAAATTCACGTTGCTACCTTTTAAGGGTTTCTGAAAAAGCCGTAATTATACATATTTTTTCTTTCCTACACAAGAAGCTAAAGGCTATTAAATAGATATTAATCATATTATTTTTTAAATGCTTTAACCATAATATGAGATAATGAAAATAATATTTTTTAAAATCAGATAATGGGTAAAGTAACGGGGTTTTTGGAGCTAGATAGGCAAGTTGAATCCTATCGTGAAGTCGAAATTCGTATTAAGGATTTTGGTGAGATCTTTTCTGGTACCCATAATTTAGATCAACTTCAAGAGCAAGGTTCTCGTTGTATGGATTGTGGAGTTCCATTCTGCCAGTCCTCAAGTGGATGCCCAATAGATAATTTGATTCCTGAATGGAATGATCTTGTCTACAATAATGAATGGAAAGAGGCATTAGAGAGATTAGAGAAAACAAATAATTTTCCTGAGTTTACTGGAAGAGTTTGCCCTGCTCCATGTGAGGGTTCATGTGTTCTTGGATTAAACACTCCAGCGGTTACAATCAAAAATATTGAGTTAGCTATAGTTGATAAAGGTTTTGAAGAGGGTTGGATAAAGGCGAGGCCAGTTAATACTCAAATTGGAAAAAAAGTTGCTCTAGTAGGTTCTGGACCAGCAGGCCTAGCTGCTGCTGACGAGCTTAATCAAATGGGTTACTCCGTAACTGTTTATGAGCGAAGTGACCGAATTGGTGGTCTTCTAATGTATGGCATTCCTAATATGAAGCTAGGAAAAGATATTGTTGATCGCCGCGTAGATTTATTAAGACAAGAGGGTATTGAATTTATTTCTAATACTGATATTGGTAAGGATATTTCAACGAAAGAATTGAAAAAATCATTTGATGCTATTGTTTTTACAACTGGCGCAACAAAGCCAAGAGATCTGCCAGCTGAAAATCGAAATGCTATTGGGATTTATCCTGCTATGGATTATTTGACGTCCAACACTAAAAGTCTTTTGGATAATGGTTATGCAGATAATAGCAAGCTTTCTGCTAAAGATAAAAATGTTATTATAATTGGTGGTGGTGACACAGGGACTGACTGTATTGGTACCTCTCTTAGGCAGGGCGCTAAATCTATAACTAACTTTGAATTAATGAGTCAGCCACCAGAGGCTCGCTCTGAAAACAATCCTTGGCCAGAATGGCCAGTAATCTTCCGTGTTGATTATGGTCACGAAGAGTCTAATAAAGTTTTTGGTAAAGATCCAAGGCACTACCAGCTTCTCACAAAATCTTTCATAAAAGATAATGACGGACATGTGAGTGGAATTAAAACGATTAATATTGAATTTTCAGATGGTAAATTAAATGAAATTGATGGCACTGAAAAAACTTGGGATGCTGAGTTGGTTCTCCTTTCAATGGGTTTTCTTTCTCCCGAGCACTATCTAAGTGAAGATGCAAATATTGATATCGATGAACGCGGCAACTTCAAAGCTAAGCATGGTGAGTATACTACTTCTCAAAAAGGAATCTTCTCTGCTGGAGACTGCCGAAGAGGCCAATCACTTGTAGTTTGGGCAATCAATGAAGGCCGAGGTGTTGCAAATAGTGTAAATAATTTTCTAGTAAACTCTTAAAGGATTGAGAAATAGTATGGCTGAAATTCTAGGAATGGAAGTAGATGAAGAGGGTTACTTATTAAAAGTTTCAGATTGGAGTATTGAGATAGCTAATGTGATGTCTGAAGAGGATGGAATAGAGCTCTCCACTGAGCATTGGGAAGTTATTAATTTTCTTCAGTCATATTATAAAGAGTATGAGTTTGCCCCAGCTGTTAGAGTTCTAACAAAAGCAATAGCTAAAAAACTGGGCAATGACAAAGGAAATTCTCGCTACCTATACTCACTTTTTCCATATGGCCCTGCTAAGCAAGGTTGTCGATTTGCTGGCCTTCCTAAACCAACAGGCTGTGTTTAGCCTGATAAATAAGCCTTGACTTCCATTTTGGGATAAAAGATAAGTCATATGTCATTAATCAGCATTTTTTTTACACTCTTTTTCTACTTTTCTGTATTAATCTTTATTACAGGCCTCTCTTATAAGGTTGTTCAATATTGGAATACTCCTGCGCCGCTTAAGATACCTATTGCACCTGCTCCATTAACAAAATCTGGAGTATTTTTAAGGCTTGCTAAAGAAGTTTTTTTATTTGCAACTCTTTTTAAATCAAGTAAATGGACTTGGCTTTTTGGCTGGAGTTTTCACCTTGCTCTTGTCCTTCTTTTTTTTCGTCATTTAGTTTATTTTTGGCCTGGCGAAATTCCTTTAATATTGCTTAAAACTGAACCATTAAAATATGCTGCTTATCCCCTTATTTTTGGTTTGATTGGATTACTAGGTAGAAGAATTTTTGTAGATAGAGTTAGATATATTTCAGCGCCATCAGATTATCTTATGCTGCTATTAATAATTTTGATTGGTGCAAGTGGAATGTTAATGACCTTTGCAAATAATCATCCAAATATGCTTCTAGTTAAAAATTTTGCAGAAGGTTTGATTACTTTTCAATGGTCTGAATTACCAAAAGAGGCAATTTTCTTAGCTCATATTTTTCCAGTCTTCTTTCTTATAGCTATTTTCCCAATATCAAAATTATTACATGGACCTGGTATATTTTTTGCTCCTACGCTTAATCAAGTAGATGATGCACGTAAAAAAAGGCATATCTCTAATTGGGCTATGCAAAAAGAAAAAAATACTAAAATTGATCTCGATCACAATCAGGATAAAGGGAGTTAATTATGTCAATAAATAGTATCGAAAAATTTCCTACATATCTTGCAATTCCGCCACTAAAGAAAGATTCAATGGCTGGTAATGGACCTTTTAAAGCCAGTATAGAAATACAGAAAGACCTCGGATTTCCAGGTGAAAAAGTTGATAATTGGCAGCAAGTAGCAATTAATAAAATTGCTGAAACTAAATCTAAATATCGTTCTGTCCAAGTATTTTTGGACTCTTGTATGAAGTGCGGTGTCTGCACTGATAAGTGTCACTATTATTTAGGAACTGCCGATCCCAAAAATATGCCAGTTGCTAGGCAAGATTTATTTAGAAGTGTTTATAGGAGGCACTTTACTTTTGCAGGGAAATATTTTCCAAAACTAGTAGGTGCTAAAGACTTTGATGAGGATATGCTTGATGATTGGTATAACTACTTTCATCAATGCTCACAATGTCGAAGATGTGCGGTATTCTGCCCAATTGGAATTGATACTGCTGAAATTTCAATGGCAGCTCGAGAGATAATGAATGCAATTGGTGTAGGCCAAAAATATCCTAACCAAATTTTAGGAAAAATTAATAAAATTGGAAATAATTTAGGCATGCCTGAGCCAGCTTTAAGAGATACATTAGCTGACTTAGAGGAAGAGATTGAAGAGGAGACGGGTGCTAGTGTGAAGTTGCCCTTAGATATTAAAAATTCTGAAGTTTTAATGGTTACTCCTTCAGCTGATTTTTTTGCTGAACCACATATTGATGGACTTATTGGTTATGCTAAAGTTTTTCATCAAAGCGGTGTAAGTTGGACATTAAGTTCTTATGCTTCAGAGGCTGCAAATTTCGGCATGTTTATTGGTAATTATGATGTTATGAGGCAAGGAGCATTGCGAATTCGCAAGGCAGCACTTGACTTAAATGTTAAACGTGTCGTGGTTGGCGAGTGCGGACATGCGTGGCGAGTAGCTTATAGTTTTTGGAATACTCTCACCGGTTTAGGTAGCGGGGGTAGTGATGAATATTCATTAAAACTTCAAAACCAATTAGATAGCAACTATCCGCAGCCACAACATATGATTGAGTTTACGTATGATTTAATTCAAAGAGATAAATTATCATTTGATAAGTCTAAAAATGATCATCGAGTTGTCACTTTCCATGACTCGTGTAATGTTGCTCGTGGAAGTAATATGGGTGATATTGAAAATGGCCAGTTTATTCTTCCAAGAGAGGTAATCAAGGCGGCGTGTAATAACTTTTCAGATATGCATAAATCCACAATAAAGTCTGCTACTTTTTGTTGTGGTGGTGGTGGAGGACTTCTTACCGACGATCTTATTGATTTAAGAATAAAGGGAGCAAAACCAAGAATGCATGCCTTAAAGCGAAGTGAACAAGACAATGGTGTAAACACATTAGCTGCTATATGCGCTATATGTAAATCACAGTTTTCAAAGGTACTACCAAATTATGATTTTGACCCATACATGATTGTAAGCGTTCACCAATTGGTAAGTGATGCAATTATTTTAACTAAAGATTCAGAAACTTAAGCTAGAAGCTATAAATAACTACTCTAGTTTTTTGTAGTAATTAAGTATTCCTTTGTATATTGATTCTGCAATTTTTTTCTGTTGTGTGCTATTAGTCAAACGTTTTTCTTGAGTTGGATTTGATATAAATGCAGTTTCAATAAGAACTGAAGGTATGCTTGGAGATTTTAATACTACAAAGTTAGCCTTTTGAGGTACTTTTTTATGGATTGGTCCAATTTTTTCAAGCTCACTGATTATGTCCATAGCAAGGTTAAATGATTGCATATCTCGATCTTTTCTTGAAAAATCTGACAAAATATTTTTCAAAAATTGATCATTATCAATTACAGTTTCAACGCCTCCAAACTGATCCACTAAGTTTTGAGATTTTTCCAATTGCTGAGCTAGTTTGCTGTTATTTCCTTTCTCACTTAAGGTATAAATTGAAGCACCTTTTGCAGTTGAGCTTTCAACAGAGTCTGCGTGAATAGAAATAAACATGGTTGCATTTTCTTTTTGGGCTATGGTTATTCTTTTAGTCAGTGGAATATAGTAGTCCCCACTCCTAGTTAGAACAGCTTTTAGATCACTATTTTTATTAATGATTGCTACAAGTTTTTTGGCAATTGCCAAATTTACAGATTTTTCTTGCGATTTATTTTTACCAATAGCTCCTGAATCTTCACCGCCATGACCAGCATCAACTAAGATAATTTTTTGACTTATTTGAGCTGATTTTTTTACATTTTTTACTTCTTTTGTAGCTTTTATGTCTTGTATCTTTATCTGAGACTCGAGGTCAATAATATCTACTACAAGTCGATGAAACTTATATTTTGCATTAGGCTGCAGGGTGAAGTACTTAACTTTAAAATTTTTATTAATATGAACGATTAGCTTAATAGTTCTCTTGTCTCTCTTAATCAGAACTTTTTGTATTCTGTCATCATTAAAAAAAATATTTGAAAAAGTTTCAGACAATACTTCAGCATCATCAAAACTTATAATTACAACCTTATCAGTATTGGTTATATTAAAGAGGGTGTCCTCTTCTTTATCAATAACAATTCGAGTTTGATCTGGAGCGGTCCAGTACCTAAAATCATAAAGTGAAGTCTTTTCTTCACTAAATGATGAGGTAGCAAATACAGCAATAATCAAACTTATCCAATAGCGCATTCTAAAATTAATTTTCCTATTTTAGTTTGAGATGTGATGTTTAGTGTTCTTATGTCGCCACTTCCACTTATATTGATTGATATATCAGAATGTGCAATAGCTCCTTTACCTAATTCTGGCCACTCAATAAGTTGAAGGCTATTTGGCTTAAGATATTCACGAATTCCAATGTACTCTAACTCTTCTGGATCACTAAGTCGGTAGCAATCAAAATGGTGAATATCTATTGATTCATTTTGATAGCTTTCAACTAAAGTATAAGTGGGACTTTTTACTTTATCAAACCCAAAGTATCCAATAAAGTTTTGCGCTAGAGTCGTTTTTCCAGCCCCAAGATCACCAATTAAGTATATTACGCATGAGCTTTCTAGGTTAGAGCAACATTGCGCAAGTTTTCTACCCAACTCTTGAGTGCCATGAAGATCTTTAAAAACCAAATTCAAAACAATTGATACAAATAAATAGACAAAGCAGTTAATAAAATAAAACCACCAAAACGACTAATTTTAAGTCTCATTGAAAGAATTACAATTAACAGGGTTAGTATTAACATGTAGACAAAGTCTCGACTCATTACTTCTGGTGGAACTTTTAAGATCAGTTCTGGAGTAAAGGGCACTATTAAGGCTGGAATTGCAAGGACTCCTAAAGTGTTAAATAAGTTTGACCCAATAATATTACCAATGACCATTTGATGTTGTTTTTTTAACGCGCTGCTTATTGAAACAGCAAGCTCAGGAAGGCTTGTGCCAAGTGCTACAACAGTTAATCCAATAATTAGTTTATCAATTTCAAAAAATTCAGCAATACTGACCCCACCCCAGACTACAAGTTTTGCACTAGAAACTAATATAATAAGAGATACAATTAAGAGCAGCCAAGTCCGCCCCTTATCTTGATTCTGGGAATTAATTTCGAGAATATCAGCATCAATAGGGCTGCCTTTTTTTGATTCTCTAAATACATTAATGAGAAATAGTAATAATAAGGATAGAAGTATTAAGCCATCAGTAAAGCTTAGAAACCCATCTAATAATAAAAAACCTACAATTAGAGTTGATAAAAATAAGTATAACCATTCTTTCTTTAGTACAGATTTTTCAACTGTAATAGGGAGAATAATTGCAGTAACACCTAGTACCAAACCTATATTAAAAATATTTGAACCAAATGCATTTCCTATGCTCATTTCAGGTATCCCATCATATGCTGCAAGTCCTGAGACTAACATTTCAGGAGCCGACGTGCCAAATCCAAAAACGAGCAGGCCAATCACTAGAGGTGAGATATTAAATATTCGTGCAATTTTAGCCCCATTATCAGTGAAAGCATCAGCACTCCACATTAGAAGTAAGAAGCCAGCTAGAAGAGATAAAATTGGTAGTAACATGTTCTTATATTAAATTATTATGATGTCTATTATAAAGTCATCCAAGTTAGAATTTAAAAAACAGAGCCTCTAATTTACCTACTAAAGATTAACGTGTTTTAACAAACATTAAAGATAATCTTAAAAGTATGTATTTATAATGAATCAATGATACTTATAACTCGACCATTAGCACAGACTGAAAATCTAAAAATGCTTTTAGATGAATCTGATATTGAGTATGTTTTTTTTCCCAGCTTTGAAGTAAAAAAAATAAACACTGAAGTTTTGAGTAAGAACTATGATGTCATTATTTTTATAAGTGTTAATGCGGTTAATTATGCCGAAGATTATTTTAAAAAATTGTTTGCTAGCTCATTTAAGGTATTTGCAGTTGGCCCCGTTACTGCTAAAAGACTCATTGATAAAAATATTAAAGTTGATTGCTTTCCTAAGGTCAATGCATCCAGTAAAGAGTTATTGGCAATGCAAGAATGTTCAGAGTTAATTGATAAGAAAATTCTTATTGTTAGAGGGAAGGGGGGATCAGAAACGCTAAAGAATAATTTAAAAAAATTGAATCAGGTTGATTATCTTGAAGTCTATAAGCGCTTGCCCTGTGAGCTCACAAAACTTCATACTGAATCAATTGAAGTATTTTTAAATTCTCCAAAGGGGGTTCTAATGGCAAGTAGCAATGAAAGCCTTTCTAATATTGTTCGCCTATTAAATCTTGACTCACCTGATAATTTTAAAAATTTTAAGTCAAGAAAACTTATTGTTTTTAGTCCGAAAATTAGAGTTTTGGCAGAGAGTCTAGGCTTTGAAAATATAAAAGTTACACTGAATCCTTCTGATCAGGATCTAATAAATGAATTAATAATTTAAAAAAACTCACAAGCTTAAAAGGATTGGGTAACATACATTAAACTATATCGGGAGTTCAGGTGATTAAATTCGGTATTTCATGGATGGCACGCTTACTTGGCGTCAGTGGTTTTACCATCCAACAACCAACAACTCGTGGTTCCCTCCATGATTTAAATATCTCTGAAAGGATTGCACCTTTTAACCCTAGTAATTTAGCTATTAATAACGCAAATTCTCTTGTTGACTCACAAGCTACTCAACACTTAAAGCGCTTCCAAGATACCCAAGTCAAGTTAAGCCAAGGAGAGCAGGTGAGTGATGCCAGTAATGATCAGGACCTTGTATCAGTAATTGCTACTTTGAAATCAAAATTGTATCAAGAGTCTATTAAGAGCAAGCATTATACGAATGCTTTTAATGAGTTAAATGAAAGATTAGTTGAGTTAGAAAAAATCGTACAACCTGCTAAGAAGACAGATTTTCAAAAGCTCCAAGGCTGGGTTCATTCAAAAAGACACTTCCATTAATCTTTAATTTTATTATTATTGATGAGGTGCTGTTCGTCCTGATTCATACTGTAAAAATGAAAGGTAATTAGGTATAATGCTACTTGGTTTTTAAATTAATATTCTTATTAAATAAATATGTCAAAAAGTGATTACATTGAGTTAGAAGGCGTCGTAAAAGAAAAATTACCCAATACAACTTTTAAAGTTGAATTGGAAAATGGACATAGCGTTCTTGCTCATATTTCTGGAAAGATTCGTAAGCACTATATACGCATACTTCCTGGCGACAAGGTAACTGTTGAAATGACTCCTTATGATTTAACTAAAGGAAGAATTACTTTCAGACATAAATAAACCTTAGATAAGCCAGTGTGGTGGAATTGGTAGACACGCCGGATTCAAAATCCGGTTCCTTCACGGGAGTGCCGGTTCGAGCCCGGCCACTGGTACCAAACTTGTTTAGGATGTAATAAAATGGATAACAACTTTGTAACTGATGCACTAACTTTAACCATGTTTGGTATGGGTTTCGTTTTTGTATTTCTTGCATTGATGGTTGTTGTCACAAATGTAATGTCGCTACTTGTAGCAAAAATCCAACCTACAACTAATGACGCCTCTGCGTTAGAATCTGATCCAATAATTGAGATTGATGAAAAAACAAAAGCAATTATTGAGGCAGCAATAAAAATGCATACTCAGAGATAATTATATGTCTAACAAAGAAAATAATAAACCAGTCCAAATAACTGAGCTTGTTCTTAGGGATGGACATCAATCGCTTTTTGCAACTAGAATGCGAATTGATGACATGCTTCCTATTGCAGAAAAATTAGACAAAATAGGTTATTGGTCAATGGAGTCTTGGGGTGGCGCAACTTTTGATGCTTGTATTCGTTTTCTTGGAGAGGATCCTTGGGAGAGAATACGTGAAATCAAAAAGGTTATGCCTAATACTCCTCAACAAATGCTCCTTAGGGCCCAAAATTTATTGGGCTACCGTCACTACAGCGACGATGTAGTTAGAAAATTTGTTGATCGATGCGCTGATAATGGTGTTGGAGTTTTAAGAATATTTGACGCAATGAATGATACGCGCAATCTTAAAACTGCTATTGATCAAACTGTTAAAGTTGACCAGCATGCTCAAGGCACGATTTCATATACAGTTAGTCCTGTCCATACAACTGCATTATGGATTGAGATGGCTAAAAAAATTGAAGATATGGGCGCACATTCTTTGTGTATTAAGGATATGGCTGGCCTATTACAGCCCTATGTTGCTTATGACCTAGTTAAAAAATTAAAAAAAGCGATTGATATTCCAATTCAGCTTCATGCTCACGCGACAACTGGTCTTTCTACTGCAAGCATTATTAAGGCTGTTGAGGCTGGGATAGACCGCGTTGATACCTGTATTGGTTCGATGAGTATGACTTACAGTCATTCTGCAACTAATTCTATTGTTTCTATTTTAGAGGCAAGCCCTCGCAAAACTGGTTTAGATTTAAAAAAGCTTGAAGAAATTGATCAGTACTTTAAGCCAATCAGAGCTAAATATGCTAAGTTTGAGGGGTCATTGAAGGGTGTTGATTCAAGAATTCTAACATCTCAAGTTCCGGGCGGTATGCTGACTAATATGGAGAGCCAATTAAAAGAGCAAAATGCACTTGATAAAATGGATGAAGTTTTGTTAGAAATACCTCGAGTTCGAAAAGACTTGGGCTATATTCCCCTAGTAACTCCTACCTCTCAAATTGTTGGCACTCAATCCGTGCTTAATGTTTTAACTGGTGAACGCTACAAAACTATTACCAGAGAGTCAGCTGGCATACTTAAAGGTGAATATGGTGCTGCGCCTGCTCCAGTTGATAAAGATCTGCAAGAGAGAGTTTTAGAGGGTTTAGACCCTATTACATGTCGACCTGCAGACAATATTGAGCCTGAGCTAGATATTCTTGAATCTGAGTTTGATAAACTTGTTTCAGAGAAAGGCATTAGAGTTGCAGATGAGAAAATTGATGATCTATTAACTTACGCTCTTTTTCCACAAGTGGGAATTAAGTTTTTAGAAAATAGAGATAATCCAGATTTCTTTGAACCAGTTCCTCAAGCGCCAATAAGTTCTTCAACTAATGAGGATGATGAAGGAACATATACTGTTTCATTTAAAGGTCAATCATATACAGTTAACGTTTCAGCAGGTGGTACGATAAAATCTATGGGGACCTCCTCAGGTGCTTCAGAATTAAGTTCCGAAGATTCCCAGGTGGGCTCTGAGCCTTTATTGAATGGAAAAGAGGATGTTTCTGCGCCTCTATCAGGAACTATTTGGAAAATTTTAGTTAGTCCTAATCAGAATGTTAAAAAAGGTGATACTTTGCTTGTTTTAGAAGCTATGAAGATGGAAACTGAAATCAAAGCAACACGCTCTGGAGTGGTTTTAAATGTTGGCGTTAAAGAGGGTGATTCAGTAACTGTTGGTCAGCTCCTTCTTTCTTTAGGTTAGTTATGGAGCAACTAAAACTACTTTGGGTTAACACAGGTTTATATCAAATGGATTGGGGCCAAGGCCTTATGCTTCTTGTAGGTATTTTGTTAATCTATCTAGCAATCGTAAAAAAATTCGAACCTCTTTTACTTCTACCTATTGGTTTTGGCGCTCTTTTAAGTAATATACCAGGAGCTAATTTAGCTATTGATGGTGGAATTTTGCATCTATTCTATGTTGTTGGTATTGAGTCTGGCGCTTTTCCTTTAATCATTTTTATGGGTGTTGGCGCTTTAACAGATTTTGGCCCACTTCTTGCTAATCCTAAAACCCTTTTACTTGGAGCTGCTGCGCAGTTTGGAATTTTTGCAACACTCTTAGGGGCAGTAGGATTATCAGTACTTGGTGTATTTGACTTTAGTTTGAAGCAGGCTGCTGCAATTGGAATTATTGGGGGTGCGGATGGTCCGACCTCTATTTATGTAGCTTCAATTCTTGCGCCAGAGTTACTGGGAGCAATTGCGGTTGCTTCATATTCATATATGGCCTTAGTTCCTCTTATTCAGCCCCCAATTATGAGGGTGATGACTACTGAAAAAGAAAGAAAAATCAAGATGGTTCAGTTACGTGAGGTCTCAAAGGTTGAAAAAATTGTATTTCCAATTATTTTGTTATTACTTGTTGCGCTTCTATTGCCCGCAGCTGCTCCTCTATTGGGTATGTTCGCTTTTGGTAATTTAATGAAAGAATCTGGCGTTGTTGATCGCCTTAGTGACACTACTCAGAATGCTTTAATTAATATAGTAACCATTTTTCTTGGCCTTGCAGTAGGATCAAAATTAATGGCTGATAAGTTTCTTCAACTTGATACTTTAGGAATATTACTATTGGGCTTAGTTGCCTTCTCTATTGGAACAATGTGTGGCTTGTTGATGGCAAAATTGATGAATGTCTTTAGTAAAAATAAAATTAACCCTTTAATTGGTTCTGCGGGAGTTTCAGCAGTTCCAATGGCTGCTCGTGTCTCTAATAAAGTTGGACTTGAGGCTGATTCAAATAATTTCCTTCTTATGCATGCAATGGGACCAAATGTCGCTGGCGTTATAGGATCAGCAATCGCTGCAGGTATAATGATTCAGTTTTTAGGCTAGAAAACAATTTAGAGCCATTAAGTTTTTAACCCTAAAAAACTAGTTTCATATTTCATGTATTTCGCCATTGGTTAAGGTTAGCTTTCTACCCATTTTATTTGCAATAGAAAGATCATGAGTGACAATTAACAGCGCGGTAGTTTTATTTGTGTTTAGCTCTATGATAAGTTCTAATACTTCCTTTGCATTTTCTGCATCTAAGTTTCCTGTTGGCTCATCTGCTAAGAGACAAGTTGGCTCAGTTATCATAGCTCTTGCAATTGCAACTCTTTGCCTTTCGCCGCCTGATAGTTCTGATGGCTTATGATTCAATCGATTTTCTAGCCCAACCTTTGTTAATATTTTTTTCGCTTGTAAGAGCGAATCACTTTTATCAACGCCCATAATTAACAAAGGTAAAGCAACGTTATATAATGATGAAAAATCATTTAGTAAGTGATGAAATTGATAAACAAAGCCAAGGTTTTTAGCACGCAACTCTGTCCTATCTTTTTCGCTAATTTCCGAAATATTGGTATTAGTAATGAGTACTTCACCTTCAGAAGGAGTATCAAGACCAGCCATTAAATTAAGTAGCGTTGATTTTCCACATCCTGATTGACCAATAATTGCAGTAGTTTCTCCAGACTTAATTTCAAAATTTAAATTTTTTAAAACAGATGTTTTATTATTACCCTCGTTATATGAAAAGCTAACAGAGCGACATTCAATTATATTACTCATGCCTTAAAACCTCTGAAATATTAACTTTTCCAGCACGTTTTGCTGGATAAATAGCTGCAATAATTACTAATATAAAAGCTCCCAGAACTATACTAACTACATCACTTAGTAGAATTTTTGATGGAAATCGGCTAATATAAAATAAATCTTTAGGGAAAAATTGGAAGCCAATAATACTTTCAATTCCAGAAATTACAGATTCGATATTAAGAGCTAAAATTAATCCAAGAATTGTTCCTATAGTAATACCAATAAAACCAATACTGAGGCCTTGGTAGAAGAATATTCTAACAATTCTTTTTGGAGTCATTCCGATGGTTCTTAGGATCGCAATGTCAGACTTTTTGTCAGTAACTACCATAACCATCATAGATACTATATTAAAAGCGGCAATAGCAATTATCAAAGAAAGAATAATTGCAATCATTTGCTTTTCAAGATTTAAAGCTCTGATAAAGTTTCGCTGTTGCTGCATCCAATCAACCCCATAATATCCATCTCCAAGAGATTTAATTACACTATCTGTAATTTTATTTGCTTCAAATAAGTCATCTACTTTAAGGCGGATTCCAGATACTTGATTTCCAAGAGCAAATAAATCTTGTGCATCATAAAGGTGGATAAATGCAAGATTGTTGTTAAAATCATTTACGCCAGCATTAAATATGCCACTAACCTTATAAGCTTGTGACTGAGGAATTAGTTTGCCATTGGAATTTCTTGAGGGAGCTATCAAAGTAAGCTTATCCCCAATTCCTGTTCCCATAAGTGTTGCAAGGCCAACACCAATTAATATTGATGAATCGTCTTCATAAAGGCTAAGACTGCCATATTTAATATCATCTAATAAGGCAGACGTTGTTGATTCTAAATCTATAAGAATGCCTCTAACACTGATACCTTGTGAGGCATTCTTTGAAGTCATTAAGGCAAAGTCTTCAACAAAAGGTGAGGAAGCAATAATCTGATCCTGTGCGTTAATTTTTTTTCTAAGATCTTGCCAATTATCAAGAGTATCATCAGTTTCTGTTATGTAGGAGTGAGAAATCGTGTTTAAAACTCGATTTGTTAACTCTTCATGAAAGCCGTTCATTACTGACAAGACAGTAATAAGGGACATAACAGCTAGAACTAGACCAACCATAGAAACGCCAGAAATAAAAGAAACAAAGCCTTTTTTTCGATTGGATCTTAAATATTGGTTAGAAATATGAAATTCAACACTCATAGTCGGAATATTTTGTCATAATTAATGTTTTAAAAGTGATTAAAATTATCAAAATGCTAAGTATTACAAGTTTTATCAATCACAGTAAGTTTGGCCTAGTTAATTTTTTGCTTTTGCCTTTTTCCGTTATCTTCTTCATTTTTAGTTATATACGTCTTTGTCTTTACAAAGTAGGGTTATTAAAAGTAAGTGCGTCATCAGTACCAGTTATTGTTATAGGCAATATAACAGCAGGTGGAACTGGAAAGACGCCAATTGTAATTGCAGTCGCTAAATATTTTGCCTCTCGTAATAAAATAGTAGGAGTTGTTTCCAGGGGCTATAAAGGAAAGTATACTCAAGAATCATTAGAGGTTACTTCGACAAGTGACCCAATTGATTGTGGTGATGAGCCTTTGTTAATAAAGCAACAAACTGAAGCCTTTGTTGTGGTGGCTAAAAAACGAAATAATGCAGTAAAGTTTTTAACTGAAAATCATTCAGTAGATTTAATTATTAGTGATGATGGTCTTCAGCATTACGCTATGGGGCGTGATATTGAAATTGCAGTTATAGATGGACATAATCGATTAGGAAATGGATGGTTTCTCCCAGCAGGACCTCTAAGAGAATCAAAAAGAAGACTCAAGTCAGTTGATTTTATTATTAATAATGGCTCACATGCTGAAGGAGAGATATCAAGCAAGATTGCAGCGAACTGTTATATTAATCTAGCTACAAATGAAAAAAAAGATCTTGATTTTTTTAAGAGTAAAAAATGCTTCGCTTTGGCGGGAATTGGAAAGCCAGATAATTTTTTTTCATCACTTGAAAAACTTGGTGTTAATTTAATTACTAAAACATTTGCAGATCACCATTCTTTTACTGAGAAGGATTTCGAATTTAAGGACGACTATCCAATCCTAATGACAGCTAAGGATTGTGTAAAATGTAAACAGTTTGCAACAAGTCAAATGTGGTATTTGTCTGTTGATGCAAAAATTAGTCCTGACTTTTATCAACAACTGGAGTCTAAATTATGATTGACAAAAATTTATTAAAAATGTTAGTTTGCCCAGAAAGTAAAGCGCCCCTAAAGTTAGTTGGTGAAGAATTAGTGTGTGATAAAAGTCAATTAGCTTACCCTATCATTGATGGCATCCCAATTCTTCTTCTAGAAGAGGCTCGAAAAACTAATTCTGAAAAATAATGGATTTTTCCGTTATTATTCCTGCTCGATATGCTTCAAGCCGTTTACCGGCAAAGTTATTAAAAAATATTAATGGTAAAACACTTATTGAGCATACTTATTCAAATGCCATTAAGAGTAGTGCTAAACGTGTAATTATCGCAACGGATGATGAAAGAATAAGTGTAATAGCTAAAGATTTTGGTGCAGATGTTTGTATGACTAACTCAAGCCACACATCTGGAACCTCTCGCTTATCTGAAGTAGTCACCTCTCTAGATTTTAATGATGATGAAGTCGTTGTTAATGTTCAGGGTGATGAGCCTATGATGAGCCCTGATGCAATAAATCAAGTTGCCTCTAATTTGATTACTAGTGGTATGAGTGTTGCAACGTTGTGTGAAAAAATTGAAAGTGAGGAGTCTTACTTTGATCTAAATTGCGTTAAAGTCGTATATAATTCGCGCGGCAAAGCATTGTACTTCTCAAGGTCACCAATCCCTGCATTTAGGAATAGTAGTGAAATTAACTTGGATTTATGTTTTCGTCATATTGGCTTATATGCTTATCGAGTTAGTTTTTTAAAACAATATTTGAAGATGGGTAAATCTGAATTAGAAATAGCTGAGAAATTAGAGCAACTAACTATATTAAATCAAGGAATCGATATTAATGTCGATGTTTCTTGTGCTCCAACAGGCTATGGTGTTGATACAAAAAGTGATTTGAAAAAAGTTAAAAAGGAATTAAAAAAATGAATATTATTGATGGTAAAGAGATTGCAAAAAATTTACGTCTAAAAATTGCTGAAGAAGTCAAAATGCTTCAACGACCTCCAGGTCTCGCTGTAATTTTAGTAGGAGAAGATCCGGCTTCAGCCGTATATGTAAGAAATAAAGAAATTGCATGTAAGCAGGCAGGTTTTTTTTCAGATAAGATTATTAAGTCAGAGAATACAACTGAACAACAACTCTTGGAAGAAGTGGAAAGACTGAATAATAATCCTAAGATAGATGGTATTTTAGTTCAGCTTCCGTTGCCTAGTCATATTGATGCAAATAAGGTTATTGAGCATATCTCGCCTAATAAGGATGTTGACGGATTCCATAGTGAAAATATTGGAAAATTAATGCAAAATAAATCCCATCTAAGACCATGTACTCCCAAAGGAGTTATGACTATGCTGGCATCAGTTGGTTGCCAGGTTGAAGGAATGAATTGTGTCGTTATTGGAGCCTCAAACATTGTAGGAAGGCCTATGGCAATGGAGCTTCTAAATGCCCGAGGAACTGTAACTATATGTAATAGTAAAACTAAAAATGTGGCGGAGAAAGTTAAACAAGCAGACATTGTTGTTGTAGGTGTTGGAATTCCAGAAATGGTCAAAGGCGACTGGGTTAAAGCTGGAGCTATCGTTATAGATATTGGTATAAATCGATTGGAAGATGGCTCTCTTGTTGGAGATGTAGATTTTGATGCAGTTAAAGATATAGCTGGAGCTATAACGCCAGTTCCTGGTGGAGTTGGTCCAATGACTATTGCAACTCTTTTAGAAAATACATTGATAGCTTATAGGGAGAGCTTATGAGATTTTTTCTAAGATTATTAAGAGAAGGCTCGGGCAGAGTATTGATATTTATTGACTGGTTATTTAGGCCATCAAGAGTAAAAAGAAGTGTTGAAGATCAATCTAAGGTTGATCAAGAAACAAAAATTCTAAAACTTTATCAATTTTATGCTTGTCCATTTTGTGTCAAGACTAGAAGGTCAATTAAACGTTTAAATCTTAAAGTTGAGACTCGAAATGCTCAAACTGAAGGTGAATTCAGAAATGAGCTTGAATTAAATGGTGGAAAGATTAAGGTTCCATGCTTAAAGATTGAGGGCGCTGGTCAAGCTAGTTGGCTTTATGAATCGAATGATATTATCAAGTACCTGGATGAACGATTTCAATAAACTATGTGATTTTTTGTAAAAATGCTTTATATTCGTGGTGGTAATAAAGAGCAAATAGAGCTTTCCAAGAGGCTGTTTAGTTTCTGTAGTAATGGCTTGTTTCAAGCAAATAATATTCCAAATATAGATCTAACTATTCAGAAAGTAGATGATGCACTCGCTTGGACTGACTATGAAGGTGATGGAAAGTTCTTTATAGAAATTGAAGAATCATTAGATAAAAAAAAATTTATTATTACTCTTTGTCATGAGATGATTCATGTTTGTCAATTTTTAGCTGGCGTTGAAGTAAGTGAATTAAAAGCATATCACTATGAAGAAAAACTAGCAGAGCAGTTCTATCAAGAAGAACTAGGCGGAAGTATTACTGGGAGTCTTTTTGATTTAAATGAGGATTAAGGTAAATATTCTTTTAAGCTATCTAGCGTTTTATTTAATTCATCAATTGAGTTAGAAGTTAAAGTTATATGGCCCAACTTTCTTCTAGTTCGCTCCGCTTTATTATATAAATGAAGGTGAGCATTTTTAGTTTTAAGTACTTTTTGGATTGGTCCATGGACTCCAATTATATTAATCATGGCGCTGAATTTTGAAGTCATAGTCGTTTGCCCTAAGGGAGATTCAGTAATTGCTCTTATATGATTTTCAAATTGTGAGGTTTGCGCACCTTCAATAGTCCAGTGGCCAGAATTATGAACTCTTGGGGCTATCTCATTAACTAGAAGGTCATCATCAGATTCAAAGAGTTCAATGGTTAAAACTCCAACATGTTTAATCTCTTTAAGAAGAGAGCTCATATACTCTTGCGCTTTATTTTGAAGAGACACTGAGATGTTTTGTGCAGGAGCTATTGTCAGTCTTAGTATGCCTTCATGATGAGAGTTTTCAACTAAGGGATAAAATTCAAGACTGCCATCTATGCTTCTAACTGCTATCAAAGATAGCTCCCGTTTAAAATTTATAAAGCCTTCAAGGATAGCATCAACGCCAGACATCTTTTCCCATGCTTCATCGATCTGAGCTTCAGATTTAATTAAAAACTGGCCTTTACCATCATAGCCATCTGTTGCTGTTTTTAGTATTGAAGGAATTCCAATATTCTTAATTGCACTTTTTAGATCGTCAAGACTATTTACAATTTGATAGGGCGCGCATGGTATTTTTAATGCATCTAGAAGTGCTTTTTCTCTGCCGCGATGTTGAGAAATGTATAGAGATTTATCACTAGGATAAACTTTGGTATTTTTACTAATTTCATTAACAATAGTTACGTCAGTATTTTCGCTTTCATAGGTCACAATGTCTGAGCTATCAGCAAAATTACTAACCATTTCTGGATTATTATTGTGAATAAATGTTTTACCAAGAAGTGAAGATGGGTCTTCTTCAGATAATGCTAAAAATCTCATTTGGTGACCTAATGGATAGGCTGATAGTGCAAGCATTCTCCCTAATTGACCAGCACCAAGGACCCCAATTTTCATAAGTTATTTTTCAGGATTAGGATTGTTGAGAACATTTTGAGTCTGATCTAAACGAAATTTAGCAACTTTTCGTCTTATTTCTTCATTATGGTTACCTACAATTTGGGCTGCCAAAATTCCTGCATTTTTAGCTCCAGATTTTCCTATGGCAAGTGTCCCCACAGGAATTCCACCAGGCATTTGAACAATTGACAATAAAGAGTCATGACCACTTAATGGCACCCCTAAGACTGGAACAATTGTTTTTGAAGCAACCATCCCTGGTAAGTGAGCAGATCCTCCTGCGCCGGCAATAATAACTTCAAGGCCTCTTGCTTGAGCTGTTTCAGCATATTCAAACATTAAATCAGGAGTCCGATGGGCTGAGATAACCTTGACCTCATAAGGAACACCTAACTCTTCAAGCATCTCTGTGGCAATTTTCATTGAGGGCCAATCTGACTTTGAACCCATAATAACTCCAACTAGTGCACTCATTTTGATTTTTGTGAGGAAATTGATTTAATTATACCAAAAACAAGATAGTTATTAGAATTGAAACTAATCTTGAAAGAGCTGATTATTAAAGTTCAAAGTCTTTATCAATAAAAGGAAGGTGACCAGAGTGAATAATAGAGGTTTGAGAGCCAACTGCCTCATACCATTCTTTGATTTTTACTGGGACAAGTGTGTCTAGTGATCCAAGGATAGTGGTTTTAGGTACTGTAATATCTTTATAAATATCTCTCAAGTCAGAATTAATAATTATTTCTAATCCATTATTTAGCGCATTATTTGAGGCTGGATATTTTTGAATTGATTTGTAAAGTTCTTGAAGTTGAGACTTATTTTTACTTTGCAGACTTACAAAACGTTTGAGTGATTTAGTGTTATCATTTTTTAAATTAATTGCAAACTGGTTAAATACCTCAATATTTATTCCATAATGCCAGTTTTCATTATTAATAAGACAGGGTGATGCGGCAACTAGAATTAGCTTACTAATCTCAATTTTACTTGCAATATAGGTAGATAGTAAGCCACCTAAAGACCAGCCAAGTAAAATTGATTGCTCTGGGATTAACTTTATTAGTTCATTGCACCAGCTTTCAATATTTCCATCTACATCATTACTTCTTCCATGACCAGGAAGGTCAATAACTGTTATGCGATAGCCTATTTTATATTTATCTATTAAGCTTTGGAATATATCGCTGTTAAAGGCCCACCCATGTAATAAAACTAAACTTGGGCCATTGCCTATAGTTTTATGCCATAACATCTTTTACCTTTTTCAAAAGTGCTTCAATTTGATTTTCACTATGATCTGCAGATAATGTAAATCGAAGTCGGGCGGTGTTAGGAGGAACTGTAGGAGGTCGAATAGCACTAACAAAAAAACCTTCATCAAATAGCTTATTACTTAACTTAAGGGCTGCATTGCTTGAGCCTATAACAAGTGGTTGAATTGCACTATCCGAGTCTTTAAATTGAAGACCTAGATGCCTATAAATATCCTTAAAGTAATTAATATTAGCTAATAACTTATTTTTTTGATCGCCCTTGTTAATTAACTCTAGACTCATAAGGCCTGCATGACAAAAACTAGGTGGAATAGCAGTAGTGTAGGTATATGGTCTTGATTTTTGTATTAAAAATTCTATAAAGTCATCATCTCCAGCTACAAAAGCTCCCATAATTCCAGCAGATTTTCCGAGCGTTGCCATGTAGATAGAATGCTTAGGGATTGTTGGATTAAAAATACCAAAACCATGCGCATCATCTTGCATTAATATTGCGTCAGTTTGATTTAGAGTTTTATCAATTTCTGAAATACCTGCTTTGTCCCCGTCCATACTAAAAATATGATCAGTTACAACTAGACCAGGACCAGTTTGTTTTTTTAACTTCTTTTGAAGTGAATCAATATTTTTATGGAGATACCTCTGAATTGGGAGGCCAATTAGTCTATTACCATCGATTAACGATGCATGATTTAATTTATCTTGAAGTGACCACTTGATTTCATCCCTTAGAGCAGAAAATATTCCTAGATTTGCGCTGTAGCCCGATGAAAAAAGTAATGCTCTTTGCTGATCAGTATGTTCAGCTAAGGCTTCTTCTAATATGTGGTGAGACCTAGAGTGGCCACTTACTAGGTGTGAGGCTCCTGAGCCAGAACCATAGAGCTTTACTCCTTCAATTAGTGCATCTTTAATTTTAGGGTGATTGGCTAAGGATAAATAATCATTAGAGCAAAAATTAACGATTTTCTTACCATCAATTTCCATAATAGCACCCTGGGCACTATTAGCAATTCTTCTTAAACGTAGTAAGTGATTCTGTTCAATATCACTTATTTTTTTTGAGAAGTTCATCGCATTAACATCTTTAGACTATATTAGATTTTCCATAG
>CAJQSO010000006.1 GCA_905614365.1 uncultured Candidatus Thioglobus sp. | reverse complement strand
AAACAACAATAAACAAAGTGTCACGATGTCTATCTTTCCAGTTGGGAAGTACTGAGGCCACAGCAAGCGCAGCAGCAGCACCACAAATAGCGACAGCGCAAGCGGTTAAAAGACCAAAGAGGTATTTTCTTCCCATCAATTTTGCCAATATCCAGCTAATGGCAATTGATGATACAACTAGGATTGGAACTAGCAATAGTACATTTGTTCCAAGCCCTAAAATTTGATCAAACGTAACCCTAAAGCCCAATAACGCAACTCCAAAACGCAGGATCTTCTTACTTGAAAACTCAATACCTGGTGCGCAGCGCTCATCGCTTGCAAGAAAATTAAAGGCAATACCTATAAGAAGTGCAAAAAGCATCACTGGGGCTTTATAGTGGATACTTAGAAATCCAGCCGCTGCAGCAATTGTGCCGACTACTACTAAGCCAGGGAAGAGTATTTGTAGTCGATTTTGTAAGTTGAGGAGTAATGAATTCATTTAGAACGACTTTTAAGGTAATTGATACGGCGAGTCATTTTAAATCAATATCTGCCAATTATGCTAAATCATATAAAAACTAAATATGACAAATGACATGAGCTTACTTTTGACTCATAATGTTTTTCTTTGGCTCAGATTACTATGTTGGATAATTTTAATTTCTTGTCATAAAAAATCATGGAACTGACAATGACATTATTAAGCGATCTAAAAAACTACCACCTTTTTGTAATTGCTCAAGGCTGATAAATTCATTTGCTTTATGCGCTTGGTCTATATTACCGGGACCACAAACAAGCGTAGGGATTCCAAGACGTTTTTGAAATAACCCACCTTCAGTACCAAATATCACTTTACTATGAGTATCATTATTAAGAAGCTCTTTAATATAAGCTACAAACTCAATACCTGGGGCAGTTAAAAGTCCAGGGTATGTAGCCAGCGTTTCAAAACTAAAGCCAGTTTCAGGGTCAATTAAGTGCATCTCAGATTCAAGATCTTCTTTGGCATAGGTCTCAATTTTATCTAGCAAATGCTGAGGATCTTCTTCATAAAGATGTCGAATTTCAAAATCAAATTGACAAAAATTGGGTACTATATTTAGCGCAGTTCCACCCTTAACGACACCCGTATGAAGGGTTGAATATGGCACCTCATAATCCATATCAAAAGGCCCATCTTGTGCTTTTTCGCGGGCTAATTTTCGAATATAAACGATAAGTTCTGAAGCAAAATCTACCGCATTAACACCAAGAGGCGCTTGTCCAGAGTGGCAGGCGTGGCCCTTTACTTTTACTCGACTAGCGTGTTTACCTTTGTGGCCAATAACGACCTCCATACCTGTTGGCTCACCAATAATGCAGCAACTTGGTTTGATGGGTTGATGTTCAAGTAAGTCCAACATTCTTTGGACGCCTACACACCCTATTTCCTCATCATATGAAAATGCTAAATGAATCGGTTGCGTAAGCTCTATAGATACCATTTCTGGAATTCGACTAAGTACTAAAGCAATAAAACCTTTCATATCTGCACTACCACGTCCATAAAGATTACCATCAGATTCTTTCAAAGAAAATGGATCACTATTCCATTCTTGTCCTTCAACAGGAACAACATCAGTGTGACCTGATAGCATTACTCCGCCAACATCTTTTCTTCCAATTGTAGCGTAGAGGTTGGCTTTTTTACCACTCTCGTCATATATCAATGTTGATTCAATGTTGTAACTTGCAAGATATGATTTAATAAAATTAATTAAATTAAGATTGGAGTTGAAGCTAGTCGTATCAAATCCAACTAATTTTTTTAACAATTCAATCGCTTTAGCGTTTTTTCCCAATACTTCAATTGGAGGCATTCTAGAGATCTCCAGAAACACCATAACTTGGCGCACCCGTGGGATCTTCAGCGCGTGTATTATAATCTATCATTTGTTCTTCGTAGTTTTGCCAAAGCTTCATAAGCTTATCAATAGGATTGTCCTCAGACCAATCTACTCTTAAATCAACTAGTGGCCAAGGATGTTTGTGAGCAACCTTGATTCCGGCAGAGTGGACAGGACCCTCTTCACCACCAGCATCTAAGCCAGCCTGTAGAGCTAACAATAATCGCTCAGCAAGGTGTAAGTTAGAGTTTTTAGAAAAATTATCAACTATAGCTTTTGGAATCTCTGTGCTAATTAGCAAATTACCAGCCGCAATACAATGATTACCCTCTGCTACTGCATGCGTACCAAGAGTTTTTGAGCCAGAAAAGCTTGAACTCTGACCTTTGTTATCAATAACCATTAATTGCCGATAATCGATGAATTTACGATCATTAGTTATAATTTTAATTGCTTGCTCGGAACTTGATCCTTTTTCAATTAAATCCAGAAGGATATTGCCCAGACTTGGGTCTGTAATATTTTGCGTGCTTGAAGCGCCAACACCTGCCTTAACCCAAGGGCAACGACTTGCTACACAGATACTTGATGAAGTAATAGCAACACCAACCATGCCTGTTTTTTCACAAAACCCTGCAACTGAAAAAGTCATACCACGCTCTCCTTAAAATTCTATATATTTAATCATCCTCTGGAATCATCGCTTCAACGTCGATTTCCATCATCATCTCTGGCACTGCTAAGCCTTTAACAATTAGTCCCGTTGAACAAACATGAATACCTTTAAGCCAACGACCAACTACCGAGTATACATCTTCACGATACTCTCGCTCTGTGATGTATATGGTTACTTTGCATACATGCTCTAACTTTGACCCTGACTCTTCAAGGAGTGTTTTAACACAACTCATTGCATTTTCAGTTTGCGCAGCAGCATCACCAATACCGGTAATATTACCCTCTAAGTCAAAACAAGTTTGTCCTCTTAAAAATACGCGATTTCCAGCTCTTACTGCCATACAAAGGTCGTTATCCATGCCTTTGCCTGGATACATTTGCTCGGTATTAAATTTTCTAATTCTTTGATGTGTCATTGTATCTCCATAATAAATCCATAAATATTTTATCGCTTTGATGCTCTTGTTGAAGCATCAAAGTTAAGATAATTAGTGCGCAATTTAATTTGATCAGCTAAAAACTTAGCATCCTGCCAAACGCCCCATATAAAAGATGAGCCTCGACGTGACTGCCATGGAAGTCCAAGAAAATAAATACCCGATTCTGTCGATATACCACGCTCATGCTTTGGCCTTCCGTTTTCATCAAGCGCATCAACTTTTAACCAGCTAAAGTCAACGTCAAAACCCGTTGCCCAGACTATTGAATTTATACCAGCCTCCTCAAGATTAATCTCAAGTATAGGGTTTGTAACGCACTCTGGGTCAGGTAAGACTTCTCTAGCTTCGGGCTCGAGCGGAAAGTTAAGACCATTACGAATTACGTAATCATCTGCTTGATCAAGTAGAGATAGAGTGTAAGCATTTCCTCCAGCAATATTTTTTGTAAGGTCAGGGGCAAAATACATCACATTATTATTAAATGATTGAGCTCTCCCAAGAAGACTAATTCCGCGTTCAGCAAGACCTCGAAAATCAACCGTATGACCACCATGTGCCCCACTAACAGCAATCGTAATGTGCTCAGTTCCTGGGTCTTTAGTGACAGCCTCCCATTTACCTAAGACACCAAGCCACCAGACAAAATCACGTCCACGATAACTACGTGGAGGTAAGTCATGAGGGCCAACGGAAAGATAAACTGATTTACCAGAACGCAAAAGCTCATCCGCAATTTGTGCTCCTGACGATCCGGCTCCAACAACTAAAACTCCGCCATCAGGTAATTGCCCAGGGTTTTGATACTGACTTGAATGAATTTGCGTAATTTTATTTTTTTCAAATTCAAACTTAGGAATTAAGGGGCGCTGAAAAGGTCCAGTAGCGGCGACCACATTATTGGCATCAAAAATACCATCGGAAGTTTCAACACGAAACCCCGGGCACCCAACATTCCTTCGCACTTCTTGGACCTCAACGCCACAACGGATAGGAGCTTTAATCATCTCAGCATAGGCAACAAAGTAATCTACAACCTGTTCTTTTGAAGGATATCCATTGGGATTAAAATCAGCAAATTCCATATTTGGAAACCGGTCATGCCAAGCTGGGCCATTAGCAACTAAAGAGTCCCACCTTTCTGATCGCCAGCGCTCTGCAATACGATTACGCTCTAAGACTAGATGAGGTATTTTGCAATTACTCAAGTGCTCACTCATAGCAATGCCAGCCTGACCACCCCCAACAATGAGCGTGTCTATTTTCTCAATCAACACTTGTAGCTCGAATTATAAATTCCATACACACCTCATTTTTCATTCAACCTAATAGATTTCACATTTTTTTTTGACTTTCAATTAAGTATATAGACCAAACTAAAGAAAATAAAATATTAAAAATTTTTCATTTTAAGTAGAACCATGGTTTCTTGAATACTTATTCAATGAAGGAGAAGCCCATTGCTTTAAAGCGCTAGACTTTGGTTTATATATTTCAACCTTTAACGGGAAACACTTTGCAGAGTCACTTGAATGACTCGAGCTACAATCACCACCTGGACAGGCAGATAAAGCGCCAAGCAGGTCAATTTCTGCAAAAAATTCAATAAAATCATTTGGCCTCACTGGGCTTGCCTTCATAAAATACTGGTGCGTTTTTTTTGTAAATCCTGTGCACATAAATACATTAAGAACATCATGGACTTTCGCTTCTATCTCAGAAATTACTTTGTCCTGTTGATTTGATAGAGCTCTGCATAAATTAGAGTGGCAGCAGTAATGATAATCCTCATCATTTAGAGCTTTATGTGTATATGGATCACACCTCGTGCCTATAACATCGTGGACGCTTCCACCATCTTCATCAAACCCATACCAATCAAGAGTATCGTGAGTAATTGTAGCAATAGGCCTAAGAAAAGGAAGGTTTGAATAAAGTCTATCCCCAGTACTTACATGAGTACCATAGAGCGCTCTAGTTTTTCCACTAAAAAAATGTTCGTTAATATTATTTTTATTCCACAAGTTTAAATCTCCAACTTGAGGGCCATCAATACTGACAATTCGAAAAAAATGACCGGCAGGCACTTCAAAAGTTTTTGCATCTCTTGGAGGAATTATTATCGACTCAACAAGCTCCATTTTATCTCTTGCATCCTCATATAGGACTGAGTCATATTTTGGTAAATTATCAATTGGATAGGAGATAACAGGTTTGGAAGCGCGGCGCTCTTTGGCATCAGAAGGCTCCAGATTTTGATTAATTATTTTCATAGTTAGATTTAATATTTAAAGTGATGTTGCCGCTCTTTCGGCTGGATCATAAGGCTAGATAAGGCACTTGTGTTCCTCTGAGCAAGGTGGGGTGAAGATACAATTGTGTTTTCGTTAAAAGTCATGATTTATCTTACCGCCAAATCTAGTGTTGTTTTACTCAATCTTTCAGCTCCATTAGGGCCGACAATTACCGAATGGCCAGGGCACATTGCGAGCCGGTTGTCTCTATTCATTATGATCATATGTAAGAAAAAAACCATATTTTCTTCAATCAGCATTGGATTATTCTCATATATCATTGGGTAATCAACCCAAATTGGTGCGTATGCACAGCCCATAGTATAGCCACAAGCATTCAAGCGATGATCTTTGAAACCACCCGCATCCATTACATTCGCATGTGCAGCAAACACATCACCCAAAGTATTACCTGGCTTTAAAACATCTTCACATGCTAGAAGCGCATCAGTAGCGACCTCATGCATAACTTTGTGCTCTTGACTAACCTCTCCAATTAAAACTGTTCTCATCATGGCGGCATGGTAACGACGGTAGCAGCCAGCCCATTCTAGAGTGATTTGATCGACCTTACTAAGGTGTCTTGGACCGGCATGATATCTACAAAGCAGTGCATGTTCGCCCGAGCCTATAATAAATTCATTACCTGCGTAGGTTCCACCACCTTTAAAGACAGCTCCCTGCATCGCAGCTAAAATATCACCTTCAAATGCTCCAGCTTGGGTTAGCTCAATCCCTGCTTTGTAAGCTTCATCAGCTAGCTCTCCGGCAGTTCTGATATATTCAAGCTCCCTATCACTTTTAATATAGCGTAATTTATTTACCACATTTGATGCATCATCAAGAGTGCAAAAGCCTTTTAGGGCAGTTTCTAAAAGTCGATAGTTATGAGCAGTTAACCCAACACTATCATACTCGACACCTAATTTTTTATTTTCACAGTGCAGCTCTTTTAACAGAAGCTTTAAGTTCTGAGCTGGGTTCATGCCGGCCTCATCTTTCCAAACTCTAATATCATCAAGTATTGAAGTTAGCTCCGCTTGAGCTAGGTCAGGAGCACGCGTAAGTAGAACCATTCTTCCATCTGCGCCCAAGTATAGGCACTGAAACATAGCGTACCCAAAGCTATCATAACCACTAAGGTAATACATACTCTCTTGGCGAAACATTAAAATACCATCAAGATTTTTTTTATTTAGCTCTAATATTAAATTTTCTTGTCTTTTTTTAAACTCTTTGTTGGTGAAATGAATCGCCATAATTTACCTTCAATTTGTAGAATTTTATGAATTCATATTTAAGATGTTGGAGGACTTCCAAAGCCCCCTCCCCCAGGTGTCTTTAAAACAAAAAGATCACCCTTAGTAACTTCAATCTGGCCTTTAGTTTTTAATTCAGTAATACTGTTATCGGAATGTATTACATAGTTTTTACCAACAACTCCAGAACCTCCACCTGACATACCGTAGGGTGGGACGACTCTATGACCTGTAATTATATTAACAGTCATTGACTCCAGAAAGCGCATTCTGCGGTCAACACCATCACCACCATTTTTTAGCCCCTTACCCCCAGAATTTTTTCTAATACTAAAGGACTCAAGTCTTACAGGGAATCTCCACTCTAGAACCTCAGGATCAGTTAATCTAGAATTAGTCATATGGGTATGAACTGCACTGCAGCCATCTTGATTTGTGCTTGCTCCAGAGCCTCCACAAATAGTTTCGTAGTTTTGTACTCTGTCATTTCCCCAGATAAAGTTATTCATAGTTCCCTGAGATGCCGCGACTACGCCTAGAGCCCCAAGCAAGGCATCAACAATATATTGTGATGTCTCAACATTGCCTGCAATAACTGCTGCTGGGTATTCTGGATTAATCATTGAATGTTTTGGAATAATTAAATTTAAAGGTTTGAGGCACCCTGCATTAAGTGGTATGTCGTCATCTACTAGGCAGCGAAAAACATAAAGAACTGCTGCATAACAAATAGCACTAGGGGCATTATAATTTCCTGGATGCTGATCACTTGTACCAGTGAAATCAATCGTAGCACTGCGATTTTTTTTGTCGACACTTATTGCAACTGAAACTTGGTTTCCATCATCCATCTTGTATGTAAAACTTGAGTCCTTTAGAACAGCTAGTACTCTACGAATAGATTCTTCAGCATTATCTTGAACATGCTGCATATAGGCATGAACAACCTTAAGACCATAGTTCTCAATCACTTTTATGAGCTCCTGAGAGCCTTTTTCTGCTGAGGCTACTTGCGCTTTTAAGTCTGCAATATTTTGCTGTATGTTTCGTGCTGGAAATTCTCCTGAACTCAATAAATCATGTATTTCTTTTTCAAGGAAAACTCCTTTAGAAACTAAAGTAAAGTTATCAATTAAAATCCCCTCTTCTTTAACATGACATGAATTTGCAGGGGCAGAGCCAGGAACTGTTCCCCCAATATCTGCATGGTGGCCACGCGTTGCAACATAAAAAATTACTTTTTCACTATTTTTATCATAAACCGGCTTTATCAGTGTGATGTCAGGTAAATGTGTTCCCCCATTGTAAGGAGCATTGATCAAAAATGCATCTCCTGGGCACATAGTGTCGAAGTTCTCACGAATAATTGTTTTAATAGACTCACTCATTGATCCTAGATGAACTGGGATATGAGGAGCATTGGCAACAAGGTCGCCCGTTGGAGAAAATAAAGCACAAGAAAAATCCAAACGCTCTTTGATATTTACAGAAGAAGCAGTATTTTCAAGAACAGTTCCCATCTGCTCTGCTACATTCATGAATAAGTTATTAAAAATCTCCAACATTACTGGGTCTACATTAGTACCAATAGCACTTGCTCTTTTTATTTTCTTAATTCGCTGCAAGATTAAGTCGTTAGTCTCATTAATACTTGCCTGCCATCCTGGCTCAATTACAATTGTTGAGGTCGACTCGATAATGATCGCAGGTCCAAATAGAATATCATCAAGCGCAATATCGCTGCGATTGTAAAAAATTGTTTTTTGTGTCTTACTATTAATAAAAACATTTTTTGAAGCTAAAGACAGAGTTTTGGATTTTTGAGTTGTTTCCTCTAAATCAAACTGTTTACTTTGGCATGAGACCTCAACTTGAATTGATTCAACGATAAGTTTTTTTTCTGGAGATATAAATCCAAAGCGTGCCCTATGTATATCTTCAAAGCTCAATTTCATCTCTTTTTGATCATCAAATATTACCGCTAAAGCACTGTCAGAATCCTTATAGCGAAGGTAAACACGTTTTATGTAATGAAACAATTCTTTATCTAGGTTTTGAGAAATTAACTCCTCTTTTCCCTTTTTTTTCAGGGTTTTAAAGCTATCACCAAGAGAGTTGATAATTTCCTTATTTAAAGCTAATTCAATCGCTAAATCGTTAATTGTTTTACTGTCTGCAAGTCCTATGCCATAAGCTGACAACACTCCAGCATATGGGTGAAGGTGAATTTTTTTTATTCCCAGGCTGTCAGCTACTAAGCAAGCATGTTGGCCACCAGCACCGCCAAAACAGGATAAAGCGTAATTGCTTACGTCATAGCCCCTCTGAACAGATATTTTTTTAATAGCATTCGCCATGCTTTCAACTGCAATCGATAAAAATCCTTGTGCAACTTCTACTGGAGTAACTGGTTTATTTGTTGATTTAGAGATTTCATTTGCTAGAGTGATAAATTTTTCTTCAACAATGTTTGGGTCAAGCTTTTCATTTGCGTTTGGTCCAAAGACTTGAGGGAAAAAATCTGGATCTAATTTTCCTATCATCACATTGCAATCTGTAACAGTTAAAGGACCTCCATTTCTATAACAGGCTGGGCCAGGGTTTGCACCTGCAGAATCTGGGCCAACCCGATATCTTGAGCCATCAAAGTGAAGAATTGAACCACCTCCAGCAGCAACAGTATTTATTAACATCATTGGTGACCTTAACCGAACTCCGGCAACCTCAGTCTCAAGTGTTCTCTCATAATCGCCGTTATAGTGACAAACGTCGGTTGAGGTTCCACCCATATCAAAACCAATAAGTTTTTTTAGCCCTATCTTTTCACCAGTTTTAACCATGCCAACTACGCCGCCAGCTGGGCCTGAAAGAATTGCGTCCTTTCCCTGAAAATAATTTGCATCTGTTAAGCCCCCATTGGACTGCATAAACATTAATTTTCCAGAGTCTAGTTGAGTTGATCCAAGAGCATTTTTAACCTGAGAAACATAGCGACGTAAAATTGGAGAGAGATAAGCATCTACTACAGTAGTATCGCCTCTTGGAATAATTTTCATTAAGGGACTCACCTTATGACTTACTGAAATTTGCTTAAACCCAATTTTTTTTGCAATAACACTTATTTTTTGCTCGTGATCATTGTATCGATAACCATGAAGTAAAACAATTGCTATTGAATTGAACCCTTCATTAAAAGCTTTTTTCAGTCTTTTTTCAGTCTTTTGTGTGTTTAGTTTTGTGAGTATTTTTCCATCAATATCGACCCTTTCTTCAATTTCAATAATTTTTGAATAAAGCATATCTGGAAGCTTAATATCCAGTGAAAATAACTTTGGTCTTTGTTGATAACCAATACGTAAAACATCTCCAAACCCACTTGTAATTGCTAGTAAGGTATTCTCCCCTTTACGCTCTAAAAGAGCATTGGTTGCTACCGTTGTTCCCATCTTTATTGTGTCAATTTTCTGCATCGGTATTACGTCACTGTCATTCAAACATAATAGATCTCGTATCCCTTGAATGGCAGCATCTGGATATTGCCTTAAGTTTTCAGATAATAACTTATGAGTTAGAATCTTTCCTGCTGGATTTTTTCCAATAACATCAGTGAATGTCCCCCCTCTATCAATCCAAAATTGCCATTTAGAGCTCTTGGTAGTATCTTTATTGTGCATTAGATTTATTTATATATGATAATTTGTCTAGAAAAAAATGGTTAGCTACAAGATGTCTATTATTAACGCTTGATTATTGGCTCACGTGGACAATGAGTGATAATTTCTGGAGCACCAGTTGTTATTATTGCCGTCTCTCCAACAGCCATCGACAGACCTGTTTGACGATCATTCAATATCATATGCGTAAAAAAAGTCATATTTTCTTCCAAAACTAATGGATTTCCTTCAAAAATTAGCGGTTCCTCCATCCACGTAGGTGGCCACATAGCACCCATTGTATAACCAGCAACTGTCAAAACTGAATCGTGTTCATCGTGGTCTTCTAGTGTAGCCTTATAGATATCAAATAGCTCACCAACAGTTATTCCAGGCCGAAGTGCAGACTGGACAGCGTTAAGGGCAATGACACTAGTTTTATGCATCTTAAGATGCCGATCATCAATCTCTGGACCAGTAAGAACTACACCCATACATGCCACATGGTAATGCCTGTATCCAAGTCCAAGCTCGAGTGTAACTTGGTCATTCTCTGAGACATTTTTGCGTTTTGTTGTATAACGTAGGTTTAGGGCAGAGTCGCCACTTCCAAAGGGAGGAATATGGGCAGGTAAGTCTGCATCAAGGCGAAAAAGTGTGTCATAAAAAGCGGCGTAAATATCACCCTCAAAAGCTCCAGGGTAAGTAGCCTCGATAACCTTATCCATAACAATATCCATAATTTCACCAGCTTTACGAAAATAGTCGAGCTCCTGTGAGCTTTTTACCAAGCGAAGTACACGAATGAAGTCAGGTGCAACTATTAGGTCACACCATCCATCTAAGATTTCTTTAATCTGCAAAAATAGCCTTGGTGTCAGACCCATTGTATCTACTTGTATTCCAATCTTTTTGCCTTCCATGTTATGTGAACGTAGCATATCTTTGATATGTTCAGCGCGGGTTGAGCCCTCAGTATCAGGAGAAATGCGAACATCCTCACAGATTGATGAATAGGATAAATTTCCCAAATCAGCTGGACGTGCAAGGTGAGTTAAAGCGCCATTTGTACCGATAAACATACTGCCAAAAATACAAAAACCATCACTTTCATATCCAGTTAGCCAATACATATCTTCAATCTTAAATATCAATAAACCATCAAGCTCTAGCTCTTGCAAAAGTATGCGTGTTTTTTTCTGGCGCTGGGAGAATTCTTCTCGACTAAAATGGATATAGGGCTTAGGCATCGATGGTTTAATCTTATTAGGTTCTTGTGGGAATTTTAATCAATCTTAAATCTATAAACATTTTTTTAAAGCTAACTTTATTACTTTCTTAATTAAACACCCATCAATTAAACTCTAACTCTCTTCTTTAAGAGCCTTATTTAACCTCTTTAAAGAACCTGGATTCCAGTCAGAATTATGAGTATCTGATTCTTCAGACCTTGCATTAGTGGCTTTTATAGCTTTTTCTTGTAATGATAGTTCTTTCTTCTTTGTTATTGCTTTTAAATTTTGTTTTTTCATAGCTCTCTCCGTTAGTTGAAGTAAAGTTATTTCTAGTTGATTGTACTCTTTTTATTATTATTCAAAGTGTTATAGCAACTTCAGTCTTGAATCAACAGGATAGAGTGTTAAATTAAAAATTAGTTTTTAGTATTTGTTATATTTCTTGTTTTTATTATTTATATAATGTACCCAAATTAATGCAGAATCATATTTTTAGTTTCTATTATTGGATGAAATGAAATGGCCTATGTAGTAACCGACGGTTGTATCAAATGTAAGCACTTAGATTGTGTTGAAGTGTGCCCAGTAGATTGTTTTTATGAAGGTGAAAACACACTAGTTATTAACCCAGATGAATGTATTGATTGTGATGTTTGTGTTCCAGAGTGTCCAGTTGAGGCAATATTGCCAGACACTGACCCAGTTGGTGTTAAATGGTTAGAGTTTAATAGAAAGTATAGTACTGAGATGAATTGGCCAGTTATTACTGAAAATAATGGTCCAGACCCAGAGCATGAAAAATATCATCCTGATAATTTTCCAGATGGAAAGATGCACTTATTTTCTGAAAAACCTGGCAAAGGTGATTAAGAGTTATTCACTGAATCTTTCAATATAGAGGACAAAGTTATGAAAATTGGAGCTCTTAAAGAGATTTTTTCAGGTGAAAAGCGTGTTGCGCTTACCCCTGATAGCGCCATTCAACTTCAAAAGCTTGGTCATGATTGCCTAATTGAGTCTGGCTCTGGTATGGCTGCTGGTTTTAGTGATGAGCAATATAAAGCTGCAGGCGTTGAAATTTCCACTAACGCCGAAGAGCTCACCAAAACAAGTGATGTGATCGTTAAGGTTCTTCCACCAAGCGAAGCTGAGATCAATAGATTTTCCTCAACTAAAATACTAATTTCCTTTTTCTATCCGGGAGCTAATAAGGCGCTACTGGAGATTGCTAAATCAAAAGATGCTAGCGTTATCGCTATGGATATGGTTCCAAGGATTAGTCGCGCCCAGAAAATGGACGCCCTATCCTCTATGGCCAATATTTCGGGTTATCGCGCCGTGATTGAAGCTGGTAACAACTTTGGCCGCTTTTTTACCGGTCAAATGACCGCTGCTGGTAAAGTCCCCCCGGCAAAAGTTTTAGTGGTTGGCGCCGGTGTTGCTGGATTAGCAGCGATTGGCACTTCTACCTCTCTTGGGGCAATAACTTATGCGTTTGATGTGCGCCCAGAAGTGGCCGAGCAGGTAGAATCTATGGGCGCTGAATTTGTCTTTCTTGATTTTGCTGATGAGCAGACCAATAATGGCTCAAGTGGAGGCTATGCTGCAGTATCTTCGCCTGAATTTACTAACGCTCAATTGAGCAAGTTTCGTGAGATTGCGCCAGACATAGATATTGTGATTACTACTGCATTGATCCCAAATCGTGAAGCGCCCGAGCTTTGGACCTCAGATATGGTTGCCAGCATGAAGCCAGGTTCAGTAATAGTAGATCTTGCTGCTGAAAAAGGTGGAAATTGTAAGCTAACTGTTCTTGATGAGCGAATTGTGACAGATAATGGCGTTATTATTATTGGTTATACGGACTTTCCAAGTCGAATGGCTGCGCAGGCGAGTACTCTTTATGCCAGCAATATTCGTCACATGATCTCGGACTTAACTCCCGAAAAAGACGGAGTGATTGTGCACAATATGGAAGATGATGTTATCCGCGGAGCTACGGTTACGCATAATGGTGAAATTACTTTTCCCCCTCCGCCTCCAAAAATTCAGGCAATTGCTGCCGCTCCCAAAGAAAGAGTTCCAGATAAAACACCCGAAGAAATACGTGCTAATGAAATTGCAGCTTTTAAAAAACAAACTAAAAACCAAATTATATTACTAGTAGTTGGTGGTGCGTTGATGTTCTTAGTTGGAAGCTATGCGCCAGCAAGTTTTATGCAGCATTTTATTGTTTTTATATTATCTATTTTTGTTGGCTTTCAAGTGATTTGGAATGTTAGCCACTCGCTGCATACTCCGCTTATGGCAGCTACTAATGCTATTTCATCAATTATAATATTAGGAGCAATACTTCAGATAAGCTCAACCAGCTCTCTAGTAATCATTTTAGCTTCAATATCGATATTTTTTGCTGGTATCAATATATTTGGCGGCTTCATCGTAACAAGGCGCATGCTTGCCATGTTCCAAAAATCTTAAGGAGATAGGCATCATGGAAATGGGTTTTACTTCCGCTGTTTATGTTCTTGCAGCTATATTGTTTATTCTATCGCTTGGTGGACTATCTGGTCAGGAAAGTGCAAAACGCGCTGTTTGGTACGGTATTACTGGGATGGCACTTGCTGTTTCTGCTACCCTATTAGGACCTGGGCTTGGACTATGGTGGCTATCACTTGTCTTGATAAGTGCTGGTGGCTTGGTAGGTTACCAGTTAGCATCAAAAGTCGGTATGACTCAAATGCCGGAGCTCGTTGCTGGGATGCATACATTGGTTGGTCTTGCTGCAGTATTTGTGGGTTTTAACACGCACTTTGAACTCGTCAATATTGCATACATGGATGATGCAGCCAAGAAAACTCTTGAAGGGTTTTCTGCGTTACTTGCTAAAAAATCAAGTATTGAGATAAACATACTTCGCGTTGAGACATCATTGGGTATCTGGATTGGCGCTGTGACATTTACTGGTTCACTGATTGCTTATGGGAAACTTGCAGGCAAAGTAACATCAGCAGCAACTAAATTACCTGGAGGTCATTTTCTAAACGCAGCTGCAGCAATCTTGTCAGTATTATCAATGGCTTGGTATTTAAATTCTGGTGAATTATTGTCGATGATCATTTTAATGATTATGGCTTTATTCATTGGCTATCACCTAATTATGGGAATTGGCGGCGCAGATATGCCAGTAGTTGTATCTATGCTGAACTCTTATTCTGGCTGGGCAGCAGCAGCAATTGGATTCAGTCTGGGCAATGATCTTTTGATTGTTGTTGGAGCGCTAGTGGGATCATCAGGCGCTATTTTATCCTACATCATGTGCAAAGCCATGAACAGGTCTTTTGTAAGCGTTATTTTAGGTGGTTTTGGTGGCTCATCTGGCCCACAAATGGAGATTAAGGGTAATCAAGTGGCTATTGATGCAGATGGTGTGGCTACTATGTTAAATGATGCTGAGAGTATTGTAATAATCCCAGGGTACGGTATGGCTGTGGCGCAAGCTCAACAATCAGTGGCTGAACTAGCGCGTAAGTTACGTGCTCAGGGTAAAAATGTACGCTTTGCCATCCATCCAGTAGCTGGACGTTTGCCTGGCCATATGAATGTACTCCTGGCGGAGGCGCGTGTGCCTTATGATATCGTAATGGAGATGGATGAGATTAATGATGATTTCCCAGATACTGATGTGGCTATTGTAATTGGATCAAATGATATTGTGAATCCCGCCGCTCAAGACGATCCAAACAGTCCAATTGCAGGCATGCCTGTCTTGGAGTGCTGGAAGGCCAAACATGTGTTTGTCTCTAAACGGGGAGAGGGAACAGGATATTCAGGCATTGAAAATCCATTATTCTTTAAGGAGAACACAAGAATGTTCTATGGGGATGCTAAAGAATCTCTGGACAAACTCCTTCCATTAATTGAATAATCGGTAACATTTAATATGAAGAAACTACTCTTAACTTTAAAAAAATTTATTGACAATATTAGAAGTACAATTAAATCTTTTGAAAGATAAAATTTAATAAATTATGTATAAATTGATTACGTGTTTTTTTTGTTTTGAACAGTTTGAAGTTTTGTTAGAAATCGACACATCCTTTACTGGGAGTGACAGTGAGATTTATGATTGTGAGATATGTTGCAATCCAAATAAACTCGATTATGAAGCTTATGATGGTGAAATAAACAGAATTAATGTTGGTGATGGAAATGAATGAGCTTATGGAGCACGAAAACTCCTTAATTATTCAAGAAATATGGTGGCAGATATGAGATTCAACCAGTCACCTACAGCCCTTCCATATAGTGATATACCAGTTATTTGTGTAAATTCTACTTACTAATATTTTTTAAACAACTAAGGATTATATTATGAGAGCATTAGTTAAAAGTCACTTAGAGAAAGGAATTTGGCTTGAAGACGTACCCATGCCAGAGGTAAGTAGTAATGATGTGCTCGTCAAAGTCCAGAAAACTGCAATTTGTGGTACTGACATACATATTTATAATTGGGATGCATGGGCAAAAAAAACCATTTCTGTGCCAATGACAACAGGCCATGAATTTGCTGGAGTTATAGCTGAGCTAGGTGAAAGTGTTGTTGGACTAAAGGTTGGTGATCTAGTCTCTGCTGAGGGTCATATAGTTTGCAATCGATGCCGTAACTGCCTAGGTGGTCGCAAACACCTGTGTCCTAATACTGTTGGGATTGGAGTTAATCGAAATGGATCTTTTGCAGAGTATGTATCGGTTCCAGCAGAAAATGTATTTAAACCAAGTGTCAAAATTTCAGCGGACTTACTAGCCTGTTTTGACCCCTATGGGAATGCAGTTCATACCGCTCTTTCATTTGATATGGTGGGAGAGGATATTTTAATAACTGGCGCAGGTCCAATTGGAATTATGGCGGCAATGGTTGCCGCTCATAGTGGTGCTCGTAATATAGTAATTACTGATTTAAATGAATACCGCCTTAATTTAGTTAAAAAAATCTTACCAAAAGTTATTACTGTTAATGTTAAAAAAAATCAAATCACGAAAGAATTAATGGAAAGTTTAGGTATTTTTGAAGGTTTTGATGTTGGCTTTGAAATGTCAGGCTCCCCTCAGGCGTTTGGGGAGATGCTTAATAAAATGATTAATGGCGGTAAGATAGCAATGCTAGCCATCATGCCTTCGGGCTCTGGTATTGATTGGGACTTGGTTGTATTTAAAGGATTACATATAAAAGGTATTTATGGTCGTGAGATTTTTGAGACTTGGTATAAAGGCTCTATGATGGTGCAAAGTGGTCTCCCACTTGAAAAAATTATTACCCACCATTACCATTACACTGACTTCCAGAAGGGTTTTGATGTAATGTGTTCAGGCCAATCTGGGAAAGTCATCCTCAATTGGGAAGATTAATTTAAGGAATTTTAATGAGTTTTAAAAGTGCAAAAGTGAGTTTAGAAAAAGATTTAAATGCCATTAAAGAGGCAAGTTTATGGAAAACTGAACGCGTCATTGCATCTGATCAAAAAAACCAAATTACACTTGAAGGTGGTACTGAAGTGATCAATATGTGTGCGAACAATTATCTTGGTTTAGCAAACCATTCTGATGTAATTCAAGCAGCTAAAGATAGTTTTAGTGATTGGGGTTTTGGCTTGTCATCTGTCCGCTTTATTTGCGGTACTCAGAGTATCCATAAAAAACTTGAACACAAGGTTAGTGAATTTCTCGGCATGGAAGATACGATTCTCTATGCAGCTTGTTTTGATGCCAATACAGGCCTCTTTGAAACAATTTTGTCTAAGGATGATGCGGTTATATCTGATGAACTTAACCATGCTTCAATCATTGATGGTGTTCGTCTATGTAAGGCGGCTCGATTTCGTTATAAGCACAATGACTTGACTGATCTTAAAGCAAAACTAATTGAAGCTAAAGAGAGTGGTGCTAGACGTATTTTAATTACAACTGACGGCGTTTTTTCAATGGATGGAACTATAGCTCAGCTCGACAAAATATGTGACTTGGCTGATAAGTATGATGCCATGGTCCATCACGATGACTGTCATGCGACTGGCTTTATAGGTAAGACGGGCCGAGGAGTTCATGAATATTGTGATGTGATTGACCGTGTTGATATTATTACTGGAACCTTTGGCAAGGCCCTTGGTGGTGGCTCGGGTGGCTTCACTTCAGGTCGTCAAGAAGTCATTGATATACTGAGACAAAGCTCTAGGCCCTATTTATTTTCAAATACTGTAGCGCCTTCGATATGTGCAGCTTCACTTAAAGTGCTAGAGATGCTCTCAAATTCTACAGAGCTTAGAGACCATCTAGAAAAAAATACACATTACTTTCGCCAAGGTATGCAAAAAGCAGGTTTTAATGTAGATGATGGCGTTCATCCAATAGTTCCAGTCATGTTAGGTGATGCTAAATTAGCACAAGAGATGTCAGTCAAACTCCTAGAAAAGGGGATTTATGCTATTGGTTTTTTCTTTCCAGTGGTGCCAAAAGGCAAAGCAAGGATCAGAGTACAAATATCAGCGGGACATACTAAAAGTGATTTAGATAAAGCAATTGAAGCTTTTTCCTCTACTTATAAGGATTTATCAGGTTAAAGAAAAACAATTAAGTATTAAGCTACCCTCTTAAAGATATATTGTCACAGATTAAACGCATAAGTTGCTTTTATAGGGCTTAATTGTTCTTTTCCTAAAATCATATCTGCTGCACGAGCAGCTATCATTTGAGTTGGGGCATTTAAATTTCCTGAAATTATTTGCGGCATAACAGAGGCATCGACAACGCGAAGATTTTTGATGCCGTGTACTTTCATTTGGTCATCAACAACTGCCATTTCACCAGCCCCCATAGCACAAGTACAGCTGGGGTGATAATCTGTCTCCGCGGCATTTTTTATAAACTGCTCAATGTCAGCCTCAGATTGCACTTGTGGACCTGGTATTAACTCGACCCCCCTGAATTCATCAAATGCTGGCTGTGAAATGAGTTCACGCGCTTTTTTAAATCCGTTCACCATATCAGCTAAATCTTCTGAGTCTTGGAAGTAATTAAATGTCATTAATGGTTTTTCAAGTGGATTTGCAGACTTTAGAGTTACTTGCCCCCTACTTCGAGGTCGCAGATGATCTACATGAATTGAAAAAGCTTGTAGTAAGGATATTTTGTCGTCATTATATTCAAGTCCTACTGGACCAAAGTGATACTGTATGTCAGGGTATGCTTGACTTGGACTGCTTTTTATCAGTCCACCCGCTTCCCAAATATTTGAAGTGGCGATTCCCTTTCTAGTAAAGACCCATCTTATACCGGTTGCTAATTTTCGATGAGGTTGATTAACTTTATGTATTGGAAAACTTTTCTTGCATGCGTATTGTAATATGACACACGAATGGTCTTGAAGGTTTTGGCCAACACCGGGAAGATCTGCATGAATATCTATTCCATGCTCTTTCAGATGCTTTGATGGGCCGACACCAGAAAGCATCAGTAAATGTGGGGAGTTTATTGCCCCACCCGATAGTATTACTTCTTTATTAGCCTTTACTGAATGAAGCCTTCCCTTGTGCTTAAAGGAAACCCCATTTGCTGAATTACCAGTAATATTTACTTTCATGACCTGTGCTTTTGTGAGGAGCGTTATATTTCCTCGAGCAATGGCTGGCCTTAGATATGCTCCAGCAGCACTGCATCGACGCCCATGTTTTCGGGTTGCATCAAGCCTTGCTATACCTTCGGGATTAAAACCATTAAGATCTTCAGAATAACCTTGTCCAGATTGTCGCCCTGCTTCTTCAAGCGCATCAAACAAAGGATTATCAAAAGAACCTTTTGTGACGCCAAGATTGCCGCTACCTCCTCGCCACTCATCTTCACCACGATCTGAATTCTCACCTTCTTTAAAATAAGGCAAGCATTGATCATAAGACCAATCCTTTAATCCACATTCAGTTTGCCAACGATCATAATCTAATGGATGACCTCGCATATAAACCATTGAGTTAATAGACGAAGAGCCTCCAACAACTTTACCTCGAGGCATTGGAACATTTCGATCAAAAAGCTCTGGTTCATTCTCGGTTGAATAATTCCAGTTAATCTTTGGGTTTCGGTAAGCTTTATAAACACCAGCAGGTATATGGATCATCAAATTGTAATCCATTGGACCCGCCTCTAAAACTAAGATCTTATGTTTCTTATCTTCACCAAGCTTAT
>CAJQSO010000005.1 GCA_905614365.1 uncultured Candidatus Thioglobus sp. | reverse complement strand
CGCATTATTTTCTGAAGTCTGATTATTGCTTAAAGCTTTAAATGCTAAATTCCAAGCTTCTTTTTCAGTTATTTGTAATGTTTTTATCATCGAAAGTCTCTATAAATTTGCAAATTAAATTATAGTTACCTTAAGGTTATATAGTGCAATCATTTCTGATGATAAGTTTCTCATTAAAAACAAGAATTAGTTTTTACCTCAGTATCTTTTGGATACTGTTTTCGTTTTTCATTGCGACAACATACTCAAAACTAAATAATCAAATATTCATCAGTTGGTTTGACCTTTATAACGTTTATTGGCATATGTTCTATATAGTTGTTGCACCTGTTTGGATATATTGGATTGTTATAAAGCCGTATAATTGGATTAAAAAGATTCGTAAAAATCGAGTAAAAAAATGAAAATTAATGCTGGAATATTTCAATACAAAATGCTCGATGAAAGTCCTTTGAGTAGAATTGAAAGGTTAGAGGCGAAATTACAAAAAAATAATGCACTAGATTTAATTGTATGTCCTGAGCTATTTCTTTCCGGATATGGCAACTTTGATAAAATTAAAGAATATTGTGAGGCTAGAAATGGTGAGCATGCAAAACAGATAAGCCTCCTTGCAAAAAAGTATTCAACTGCTATTGTTTATGGATATCCAGAAATAGATAACGATAATCTCTTTAATTCTGCGCAGTATTTTGACAATCAAGGACTCTCACTAGCAAATCATCGTAAAAAAATGTTGCCGCCCACTGCTGATGAGTCAAAGATATTTAAACCAGGGAGTGAGAGCTCGATCATCACTATCAATGGAATTAAAGCTGCAATCGTCATTTGTTACGAATTAGAATTTCCAGAGATAATTCGTAAATTAGCCCTACAAGACGTTGAATTGATTATTGCTCCAACGGGTCAGTCATCTCATTGGCCAGCTGCAGCTCTTTATAATTGCAGAACTAGAGCATTTGAAAATGGAATATATGTTATTTATGCCAACTCTACTGGAAACTTAAATGGCATTAATTTTATGGGTGAGAGCAAAATTATTGGGCCGGATGGTCTTGATGTTGTTAACGCTGGAACAACTGAAAAAGTCATCATGGGAGAGATCAGCACAGATGAAATCTCATCATTGCGAAATAAACTGCCCTACCTGGATGACTCAAGAGCGCTTAATTAGCTCTCTTTATATGCTGTCTGGGATGCCAAAACTATACTCATCATCTCGAACTTTATCATGATCATAGGTCTTAATTTTCCACTCTCTGACGCGCGGATTTTTATTGATCTGGTTATATAACTTTACTAAGCCCTCAAAACGCTGAACAACTTCTACTGAGATATCGTCAATAACTCCCGAAGCAATCCACCCCAAAAGACTCCAAACTGCAAGATCAGCGATAGTCATGTTATCTCCAACAAACCAGTCTGAGTTGTTAGAACTTAAAATATCTTGTAAATAACCAAAGTATGTTGGCAGCTCATTAGAGGTCAGCTCTTTTCTCATTGCCTTCTTTTTAATTGGATCACTTTCTTTCATTGAAGGGCTTAAAAGAGCATTAATATTTTCAACAGCAACAACGATTTGATCTACCTTACCTGCCTCAACAATATCCTCAGGATACATACCACTAAGCTTTCCGCATATTCTTGCAATAGCCATTGTTTGCCCAATGCTTTGACCATTTATATGAAGAACAGGTAATTCACGAAAGGGAATGATTGTGCCGTCTTTCATTTTTCCATTCTCTTTAGCATAATCCCAATCATCGCCACTAGGCCTGACATCATCAAATTTTATATTTGCAATAAATAAAGGCAGTCTTGATATTTCAGCGCGCCAAAAAGGTAAGTCAAAATATATTATTTTTAAGTCCACAAGTTCATCTCCAAATTATCGTAAATGTTCTAATTATAGCTAGTAAGAATTCTGAAAAAACTAGATACTAATAAAAACATTATCTTTAAACTCTCCTTTCAAACGCCTTCCATCATTAGAATAAATCATTATGCCTTGACCATGTCGCTTGTCATCTAACCACTCTCCTTCATAACTGCTACCTTCTTCATACTTCCCTCTATCTTGATAAGTCATAATGCCATAACCATTACGCATATTATTTTTGTAACCACCTTCATATCTCCGACCATCTGGATAGGTCATGATGCCTTTTCCGTTCCGCATATTGTTAATGTAATCACCATCATACCTCCGACCATCTGGATAGGTCATGATGCCTTGTCCATGAATAGCACCATCTTTAAAGCTTCCTTCATAAGTTTGGCCATCTAGATGAATAAATAAACCATTGCCATTGGGCATATTACTCTTAAAACTTCCCAAGTATTTTGAGCCAGCCTTAAAATCATAGACTCCCATTCCCGACATACACTTAGTTTTAGATAATTCAATTAAGCACTCATCGACTTGCCCTTGGTAAACACTTCCATCCGAGAAATCAATTCTGGTAACTCCTTTTAATCCCTCAAGGAATAAAGCACTTTGATCTGCATAAACTTGGCTTGCAAGAATAAAAGTAATTAAAGGCAGTATATTTATCTTAACCACATGCCCCGCCAAAACGACTTCGAATTATAATTTCTTTGGCTACAGGAGAGCTGACATTAAATTTCCGAGCTAGATAATCAATACTTTTGTGTTGATAGGTATAGAGCATTACCATCATATAAATTTCATCATCGGTAACTGGTGGACCATTATTAGAATGCTTGAATGACTTCTGTCCTCTTGCCATATTATTAGTTATTCTTTATTTGTGTTTAGATCTAAGGTGAATCCCCATTGTTTTATATAGTTTATCTAAATTTTTGATTCATGATTTAGGTGATTATCGAAAAAGCCAATAATCTCATCCTCAAGTTTTTTTGCTATTTCCTCTGCAGGAATGACTCCAGCTAAACCAAATGTTTGCATATAGGGTGAAAAAAGAGGTGCGTCAGAATAATCAAAATGCTCTGTCCCTGATAAAAACATGGTTGATTGGTTTGAACTTCTTTCAAGAAACTTATTGAGCTGTTGGTAGTTAAGTGGATCAGGCCATGACTCTCTGCCAATATAATAAAAAGGTTTGTTAGATCCTTTATCAATAACATCAAGTGGTACCGGTATCATCCACCCATCTAGGGCGATAGCCGCGTCAATTCGCTCATCTTGAATACTAGCAATTAGGCTTGTCGCTCCCCCATAAGAATGTCCAAAAACACCAATGTTTTCCATATCAACGGCAGTCCACACCTCAGCCCCTTGGGTTTGTTCAGCACCAATAGTGTCTATCATAAAACGTATGTCACTTACTCGAGTTCGAAGTTGTGGGTTACGTAACGCCCAAAACTCCTCTTCGCTTAATTCACCTTCATATCCAGACCTAAAGTCAGCACTTGTACCGTCTTTAAAAAGTGTGAGGCTTGCATCATATGCATGATCAACAGATGCAACAATATAACCCCTACTCGCTAACGCCTCAAACTGAGCTGTATTTTGAAAACGCATACCCCAAATGCCATGTGAAAAAAGAACTAAAGGGGCATTTTCTACTTGTTTATTTACAGGTGCATTTAGGAATGAGTGTGTCCCTATATATCGTAAATGATCAAAAAGAAATTGGGGAAGCTCTAAAATCCCACTCAAAGCTGGTAACCACTTATCTGCAGAAACCAAATATGGGACTGGAGCTGAATTGGTATCTTCGCTTGGGTACCAAACCTGAACAACGATACGGCGCTTGTCATTAATTTCTTCTGTAAACCACTCATCACGAGACTCATCAGTCCATTCAAATATTTTTGTCCCCACACTATATATGCCCGATGGCGTGGGTAAGTTTGACAAAGGTATTAGTTTTGGAATAATTATGCTATGTCCTAACACAACGATTATTATTAATACAATAAACAAGCCAAATAGACCCTTGACTAAATTTTTTATCATTTATTTTTGAGTATATTATTAATAATAAAAATCTATTATTACGACTAATATATCAGCGCATACCACGATGCTTTTTGAGCAGCTCATAGGCACTAATGATTTCCTGAGTTTTTTCATTAGCTAGTTTTATCATTTCTTCTGGTAAGCCTTTAGCAACAAGTTTATCTGGATGATGCTGAGCTAATAATCTTCGATACGCTCGTTTCAGCTCTTTATCAGTTAGGCTTTTATCTGCCCCCAATATCACGTAGGCATCCTCAACTGTTAGTTGATTAGTGTTATTGCTGGTAGCAGAAAACTGCTGAATCAAAGTCTTTAGCTCATGGAGAGGAAAGTGTAATTTTTGAGCAATATATTTAAGTGCATCATGTTCTTTATCATCCAAAATACCATCCGCATAAGTGGCTTGGATTTGAATTTCTAAAAACATACGTACTAAATGAGTACGCCTATGACATTCAGTTCGAAACTGATCTAGCACCTCGTCTAGATTAAAGTCCTTATGCTTACCTTGGTTGAATAAATCTTTCGCAGCTTTTTGCATATCTTCTGATAATTGCATTTGCTGCATGACTTGCTGAGCTAGAAGAATTTCAGACTTTGATACCTTACCATCTACTTTGGCAATATAACCCATAACTGAAAATACACTACTAAAAAATGCTGCTTGAACGCGCTGCTGATCGCCAGGTCGATAATCTTTAGCAGAGCCACGAAAATTAGACTTACCTTTAGAAAAATTACCTGCGAAAGCCACTCCAAGCATAGCCCCTAAAGGCCCACCAATCATATAACCTAGGGCCCCGCCTAAAACTGATGTCCACCAACTCATTGTAGTATTCTCTTCATAGAGTTATTTTATAATTGATTCTAAAAGTAAAGCCACTATTATGCTTTAGTTTTGCAGAAGGCTTAGGCGAAGGGAAAACCGTTCCATGTTCACTAACATAAGTTGCTTGGTTTATTAGTTCAATAACCTCAGTGTCCTTAAAGCATACTACCTTTCTCTCATACATCTCATCTGAAATATGTTCAGGAATTAAAGCTGCATCCATCCATCTACAGAGGTCCTCATCTGTCCAGTCATCTAAATAATTTGCATATGAAACGCTTATAAGACTAATTAGAAATAAAAATGAACATTTTTTTAACATAAGCTGATTATAAATAATAGATATAAAGGGAGGGTGAAGAATAGAAGTTTATTAAAATAAACTAATTAAAGTCAAAATTATCTCTGATATGTTTAATCTAGCTTATAATTTTTTTAGTATGAGTAGGCTGAGTCTTTATCAGGTAGAGCTTCTGGTATTAATGATGGATCAGGGGAAGGGAAAGTAGTTCCATTTTCACCCTCAGAAGAATCAGATTCTGGCAAAGTTGAAACCTCAACACCACCGAAGCATAATATTTCTCTTTTATCTACTTCATCGAGAATATTTTTAGGGATTGAAGTTGAATTCATCCATCCACACAGATCATCATTTGACCACTCACTTAAGTAGTTAGCCATAACATTTAAGGAAATAAGTAATCCTATAAATAAACCGAGTAGTGAGTATAGTAGCTTTTTATTCATATCAATATTGTAGGTTGTATATATGAAGACTAGATGAAGATTAAGAGTTGATTAGGCAAAGATTAATTTCTTAAAAAATAGGTTAGATTACATATGATTTTCAACGCCTAGACTAATAAGTCTAATCAGCCGAAGGGCTTATCGCCTTATTCATTATAGAATAAGGTTAGTTAAATTCATTCATTTCCATCACCAACATTTATTGCCTCCTCCCTCGTAGCCTTCAAAGTGAGACTATATGAAATCGGGCTCTAGGCCTTGATATTGGCTAATAACTTTGACAATGAATCCACTAACAACTTTGCATTGTCCTGGGTAAAGACTAAAGGAGGTTTAATTTTAATAACATTATTATGTGGCCCGTCAGTACTGAGAAGTATACCAAGTTCTTTCATTTTATCAGTAATCAACTTTGCCTTTTCTGTTGCCGGTTTCAAGGTTTTTCTGTCTTCAACCAATTCGATTCCAATAAATAATCCAGCGCCTCGAACATCGCCAATCCATGAAAATTTATCTTTTAATAAACACAACTCTGAGAACAAATAATTTCCTACATTTAGGGCATTCTGCTGTAACCCCTCCTGTTCGATTATATTGAGAACAGAGAGTCCAATTGCACAAGAAACTGGGTTGCCACCAAAAGAATTAAAATACTCCATGCCATTATTAAAGAAGCTTGCTATTTTAGCTGTGGTCACAACAGCTGCTATAGGGTGACCGTTACCCAGGGGTTTGCCAATTGTGACGATGTCGGGGATGACTTCTTGTGTCTCAAACCCCCAATAGGCAGAGCCCACTCTGCCCAAACCCACCTGAACCTCGTCACTGATACAAACTCCAGAGGACGCCCTTATGCATTTATACGACTCCGCTAAAAAATCATTTGGTAACGGGATTTGCCCACCACAACCTAAAATTGATTCAGCCATAAAGGTTGAACCCCCACCTTGCTTATTAATTGCCTCCTGAACCGCTTGGGCATATTGCTTCCCCGCCGTTTTTGGGTTATTAAATTCACCCCTGAATAAGTCTGGCATCGGAACTACTTCAACATGTTGTGACTTTCCCTGCCCACCCTTACTATTAAATTTATAAGGACTGATATTGATTAGAGAGTCGGTGTTTCCGTGGTAGGCGTGATCTAGGACAATTGTGCTATCGTTGCCCGTATATGCTCTGGCCATTCTTAAAGCCAGCTCGTTCGCCTCACTACCCGAATTTACAAAATGACAAATGGACAAGGGTTTGGGTAATTTTCTGCAAAGCTTCTCAGCCAACTCAACAATATTATCATGCAGGTAGCGAGTGTTAGTATTTAATAGTTGGTTCTGCTCGTGAGCCGCCTGGATAACAGCAGGATGACAATGCCCAACATGACTGATATTATTAACACAATCTAAATACTCCTTGCCTTTTTCATCATACAAATATTGCCCCTTCCCCCTGAGTATTTTTAGTGGCTCTGAATAAGCCAGAGAGAGTGATGGGCCCAGGTGTTTTTTCCTCAACTTCAATGTATCTTTTTTGGATTTCACTTTTTAATATATTTTAAAATTACTTAATTCTTTGTCAGCAAAATTTTTCAGAAATGTCCATGCATATGGCTCAGTAACAGAAATATACTTGTTTTCTGGAAATAGTTTTTTTCGGTAGCTCGCCGTTACCACGCTAAAACACGCGCGTACACAAACAAGATGAATGAGTGACTCAATTTCTTCGTCTCTTAATGGATAAACTGATTGAAATCCCTTTACAACAGATTTGATCTTCGTCTCAGGCTCTGCTTCTTCAAGAATAAGATAAGTGATGGCAACCGCTAATTCGCTTGCTAAAAAAGTATGCGCCATATCACCAAAATCAATAACGCCAGATATGTGGCCATTGTCATTTAAAAGTACATTGTAATCATTGCCATCATTATGAATATACTGGGTACGTAAATATTTTTCATTCGGCACAATATTTAACTGATAATTTGCAATAAAATGACGCACTACAGCTTTATCAGACTCACTATCAATGTAGTCTAAATGACTTTTCAAAAAGTCAATATTTCTAACATCCCATATCCATTTACGCTTTAAATCCGGATAATCAAACTCTCGAAAAGCAACATCCAACTTACCCATAAATGCGCCAAATTCTTCCAATAAGAAAGGCTCAGGATTCTCAACGTCCTTTATAAAGTGTCCTGCTAAAAAAGATTGTAGCCGAATAAAACAGCCATTATGCTGACTAATAAATTTACCATCTACAGTCTGAATCGTACTTGGCACTTGTATAGAGGAATCAAAGTTGGCGATATGCTTCAAACTAGCGACCTGCAACTTAATGAGTTCAACATCCTCCGCCGGATTTGAAATCTTTAATACAAATTCCTTACCATCTTCAAGTTTCAAATAAAAATTCTGATCTCGCTCACTATCCAAGACTTTAACTGAGGCCTCAAAACCGTATAAGGTTTTTGCTATTTGGCGGGCTTCAGAAGGACTAAATCTTGATGGGGGAAAAGATATAACAGACATAAGTATTAAGTTACCAAAAAAAAGTCAAGCCAGTAAAGCTGAATTAATGCTGACAATTGTATATCAATTAGAACCTAGTTAAAGTTCAAATTCTGTTTGATGGAGGAGGGAGACTAATTACTGCCCAAGTTCAGCCTCTAGTGCGGTTTCAAAAGCCGCGATTTCATCTAATACTGCTTGCTCTTCTGCCTTTTGTTCTTCACTGACAGGTGCGGGAGCTTTATAGTCAATTGTTACATACTTTTTAGCAACGTTAGGGAGTAATAACTCAAAAGCAAAATCACCCTGATTTAGCAAAACCATACCGTCAGTCTTAAGTGACATGGAACTCGATAAATATAAATCGATATCTCCATCTTTATCTAAGTCTCTAAATCGAATATCCTCAATAAAATCATTCCATTCATTCCCTTCGTGGGTTGGTATAAAGTCATCTGGTGCCTCAACTAAAGGAATTATTCCGTGGTCTTTAAACTTCTTATTACCTAAGTTTTCTATGACTTGTATTGCTGTGCCTACATATAAAACACCGGCTCTGCTGTATACAATATCTAGGTCACCATCATTATCCAAATCAGCCGCTGAAACTTCAGGCACTGAGCCCCATTTCTTTTTATGTTGAGGTAAGCGGGTATTGTTATGCTTATTAAAATTACCCCTACCATCATTCCAAACAATACCAGTGAAGTCTATACTCTTCTCAAATTCGTGTGCTCCCAGTAATACGTCTAAATCACCATCACCATCGATATCAGCAAGCTCCAGGGCAAAAGAAAAAATACCGCCACACTTGCGTTTATTTAGATAACCTGTTCCATCATTTATTAAACACCATAACGCTGTTCCTGTTTTCCAGTTAGTTTCAGTTATAACAACATCCATATCGCCATCATTATCAATATCACCCGTTGCGGCGCCGTGGTCAAATACTTCAAAATTAGAGTGGCTTAGGTGTGTTTTTGATGATTCCAGCCAAGTACTATTGGATTGGCTTAAAAAATAGCTGTCCCTAAAACCATTATGGGTTCCAACTGCAGTATCAGCAATATAAAAATCAAGAATACTATCATTATTATAATCAGCAACAAGAATCTGTCTTCCTAGTGACATTCCACTATCTTCACGTTTATCAATTAGTAGATGAGGTACGTAAGTAAGTTTGCCTTCTGCATCACCCAAAAACAATGATGGTAATGGTTTATTTCCTTTACAAGCTCCACCACCGCAAATCCCACCAGTATCGACTCCAATCATATCAACATTATTTGGATTCATAGTGCCTATATAAAGTACATCACTAAAACCATCCTTATTAAAATCTGTCATCTGCCACATCCGTCCAAACCAATATAATTTACCTGTCGGATATGGCTTTTGTGGTGGTTTGAAAAAGTCAATATTGGGGTCATTCACAATATCAATACCAGCTAGTGCTTTTGAATTTGTTGTAGATGAAGATGCTTGTTCATTATTACTATTGCCACAGTGGTATACGTAATAACTTCCATCCGCAGAAACACTCTTAACTGGCTCACTGCCATCAGGACATGAACCCGCAAAACTTTGGACTGAAAAGAAGGAAAAAATTAAAAGTATGAGTAGTTTCTTCATAATAGAATTGTATATCAACTTGGACTAAAGTCCAAACTTCGTTTTTTGTGTGAGGAAGGATAGCAGGAGTTTTAATTAACTTAGGAGAACAAAAAAAACCCTGCTACTGCAATTATTTTACAAAAAATTACTTTTTTAAAATCAGTCTGATTTTTAATAAACAAATTTTTTTTAATTAACTAATGAGAAAAGTAAATTTTACTAAAGTAAATATGATTTATAGAATAATAGTTTATATTGAACTTCAAATCCTATCTGATATGTGAGGGAGGTAATATTGATGGTTAGCCAAGAGCAAGTGTTATGAGGGCACAACAATAGCTTTGGGTAGTTTGCCATCATAATATCGCTGGTATACCTGTTGGTAGCCGTCCTCTAGATGTTTGGTAAATAACTCAGTGTCAAATAATGGCTTGGATAAACGGTTTTCTGCTAGTTTTTGTTTAATTGCAGCAAGTCGTTCATGATTTGTCGCCAAGTCCAATATTAACGCTTCATAGTCTTCAACTGTTTCAGTAATAAGTTCAGGCAAATCAATCGCTGTAAGAAGGCTGCCAGCCATACGAGAGGTGTAGCCTTGTCCAAGCTTTGTTATGACTGGCAAGCCAGCCCAAAGCGCATTACTTGCTGTTGCGCCTGCATTATAATTAAAAGTATCGAGGAAAAGATCTGCCTGCCGAAATTGAGCAAGGTATTTTTCATGTGGAAGTTTTTGTGTAAACACCAGCCGGTCAGCAGAGATACCCCTTATCTGTGCCTCTTTGATTAAATTGCCTTTCACACATTTGTTACTTTCAAACAGCCAAAGTACACTGCCATCCAAATTACCCAGCAAGCGCATCCATATATTAAATTCACTTGGTGATATCTTATAAGAATTGTTTAAACAGCAAAAAATAAAGCCTTTCTCAGGAAGTCCCAATTCCAATCGCGAAGGTGTATCATCCGAAATCAGCAAAGTATTATCCGTCGCCATGTAACAATTCGGCAGATAAATGATATTTTCTGAATAATTATTCTTTTGATCTTCTGGAATTATAGTCTTGTCAGCGATAATATAGTCAAAAAAATCAGCCCCCATGGTGCCCGGATACCCAAGGTAATTAATTTGAATAGGGGCTACTCGATGGGCAAAAATACCTAACCGATATTTGTTGGTATTCCCTGTTAAGTCAATGGCAATATCTATTTTATCCTTCCGAGCCATTAGTGCGATATCTTGATCGCTCATGTCGTGGACATCAATAAAAACATCGAACGCTTTGAGAAGACGCTGGCGCATGTCGTCGTTTTCGAAAGGTCCGATGGAATAGCCATAAACCTCAAAACACGTTCGATCATGCATCTCAAGGACTTTCGCCATTAAATAGGCAACGGGGTGTTTTTTAAAATCCGATGAGAAATAGCCAATACGAAGGCATTTTGGTTTCTTTAAAGGCTTAGATACAAGTGGTAAAGGCTTTTGTGAACATTTACTCTTTGAGAAGACTTCAGAACGCAGTCGGTGACGCTCAGGTGCATCTTCCAATGCCAACATTGTCAAAGGTGGAATATGCTGCGTTAAAGTTCCCAGTCGTTGGAAGAGGTGTCGGTCTTCTTTAATTCCAGCCCAATCACAAATTTTTGCCTGCTCATATATCTTTTGAGCTGTCGATAATTGAAAGTCAGGTTTAATCTTGAGTGCTTGTTTGAAGCTGTCAATGGACGCCTCTAAATCACCCTTATCATTCAGGGCATTACCCATATTGTAATAGGCCTGAGCGTAGTCGGGGTTTATCTTGAGTGCTTGTTTGAAGCTTTCAATAGACGCTTCTAAATCACCTTTGTCCTTCAGGGCATTACCCATATTGTTATAGGCATCAGCGTAGTCAGGGTTAATTTTGAGCGCCTGTTTGTAGCTCTCAATGGACTCTTCTAAATCACCTTTATCATACAGAGCATTGCCCATATTATTATAGGCCTGAGCGTAGTCAGGATTAATCTTGAGCGCCTTTTTGTAGCTATCAATTGCAGCGTCAAATTGCATTAATCCTGCATTAGAAGCCCCAGCAATATTGTAAAGAACAACTGAGTTTGGAAATCTCTCCATCAATTGGTTTGACTCAGACAAAGCTTGTTGCAGTTGTCCTTGATTGTATAGGCTGATGATTGGATTTGACTGTTCCAAGGGAGGGTCTTGTGATTCTACTGCGGCTCCTCCATTTAATAAATGGAGTTCACTGCGTGCTTCTTTATTTTTTGAAAACTTTTGCAGAATGTCTTCATAAATATTCTTTGCTACTTCGAGCTGGCCATCTTTAGATTTTTGGTTAGCAATTCTTAAAGCCTTACTAAGTTTGATCGTATCTAAGATATTGGGCTTGGAAGGATTTGAATCTTTTACTTTCATTGTATCCGTCTTATTTTGAGGATGTTTTTTAATAATAAGATTGTATATTAATTTGTAATAAAGTCCAAACTTCGTTTCATCTGTGAGGGAGGATTAAGCCAGTTTTCATTTAATTCGTAGAGGAAGATTTCCAACAACTTGTTCTTTTGATTTACCAACTCTTACTTCGTCGTAGTAGACTACTTGAGTAGGGAGTTTAGAAATATTATAAAGGCGCTTACTTTGATTTAAGAACAATGAAATTCGGCTTCTATAAATCCCAAATTTAAAATACACAAACTTTGAATTTTTAGTCAACGTTGGCCCTTGGTATTCATAAACAAGTCTATCGTTCACCCAAAGGTTAATAAAACCATTATTATTTTTTGACCACTTTACATTTACCAAAATATCATTCCATTTTTCAATCATTTCTTCTTGTGTTAAGACTTTCTTAAATTCTGAGAATTCAGAGTCATCTAAAAGGTTCTGTATATGATAGCCTCCCCTTTGATTTTTAAACATAAAAGAACAGCATGGATCAACCCATGAATTATCTCCATGAAATTGGCCTAGATCAAGAATTGATGGTGATATATTTTTAAAGTCCTTAGGCAAAAAAATAGACCATGCATGCCACCACTCCTCTCCATCTGACATGTATGATCCACTGAGTTCATGCCTTTCCCTATCAGTATCACAATCGCTCCAGTGAGGGAGAGTAGCACCACAGTCTCCATCTCTCAACTCAAATCGAATAGATTTGCTTCCTGCTCTTACAGGATGCCCATCTTTTTTATCAACAACTTGAACACCGTAATCTTTAAATGTCTTTGGGTCATTTAAGCTTTTTTTATATATATTTCCAGAAGCCACATCTAGTGGAAGACTTATATTTGGAAAGTCAGTTGCTGGAGTATTTGCTTGCTCTGATAATCTTGAACAGCTATATACAAAATAAGTACCATCATCAGAAATACTCTTGACTGACTCACTTCCATCAGGGCATGATGAGGCATATCCTTGAATTGAATAAAGAGATAAAACAAATATAAATAAGATATTTTTCATTAAGTAGGATGAGATATATAGAAAGTTTAATTATAGTTCAAAAGGAGTTCAAATTCCGTTTGATGTGTGAGGGAGGGTCTAATTACTATTGTTTTTTTAGTTTCATATAAATCCTGAAAAAGTCTTCAGAAGGCGATTCTCCCCATATTTTTTCATCAATCGAGCCCTTAAAATTATAAAATTCAGAGCGCTCTTTTGATCCAAGAATATCAAGCTTAACTGAGCCAGATACTTCTCCATTGTTATCAACTTGGCCATTGAAAGTATCGTATAAATCTATTTCGCCTGTCTTCAAATTTCGATACTTCTTATCAATAGTTATCTGGCCATTAGATATATTAATGATGCCATTACCTATCTTGTCAGCCTCATCTTCTGCAAAACGAAATAAAGTAAAACTATAGCGCCCATCAAAGATTTCTGATGCTTTTGGTTTTTTAGTAAGCTGGACTATAATTTCGTCTCCAAACCCCCAGATTCCAGAGATTTCTCCACTATTAATATCACCCTTGAGCTCAGTTTTTCTAGCATCCCCTTTTTCAAATAAGTCTAGCTTTCCTGAAACAACAATTGACCCATTTGGATCAAATGCAACATTCAAGTCTTTTCTTAAATCATTTGATGGCTGAAAAAGACCTTCCCCTTCAAAAGAACCCATACAATTATCTAAGGTTAGAACTTCAGATCCTTGAGGCATACGCTTTTGTTTATTATTTACATTAACGAAAAACCATTTGGCAACATATTCATTGTTAAATTCATTGTCTTTGCAAGCCTGATCCCTAATTATTTTTTTCTGCGCAATTTTGGCTTTCCTTTCATCCTTTTCTTTCTTGATATTAGCATCACGCTGGGCTTTATTAATGAGCTCAATTCTAAATGGGTGTATTGGGTCTTTCGAGTAAATAATCCCTTCATTAATATCACCTTCGAGCCAGACATATTTTTTATCCCCACGAAAATCTAAGTCCCCTTTAACGGTGATTTGACCATTTGTTTTATAGCTGACTATTAAATCTTCCCTGAGCTCTTTAGAAGGCATAAAGTTTGATGCGCCAGCAAATTCACCACTGATAAACTCTCCCTTGCAGTCGTCAAGTGATAGGATTTCAACGCCTGTATTTTTATCATAAACAAACCATTTTGCAATGTACTCACCATTTAATGGACTGACCTTACATGATTTATCTTCTTTTTTCGCTTCAATTTTCAATTGCTTCTTTTTTTCATGCCAGATACTATCTTTCTCTGTCATGATATTGGCATTGAATAGCTCAAAGGATTGAACTGTAAAATATGCACTGGTTCCTTCATTAACTGGAATTTCTCTTGGTTTGTCAAAATCAGCAAGCCACTCAGGATGCTTTTCAGAGACAAATCTTATTGACCAGTTTATAAAGTCTTCAAACATTGGAACAACTCCTAACTCATAGGCCTCTGCTAATTTAGCTTTGTCTTTACTAAACGAATACTTACTTATCGTATCTACCGACGAACTACCAAATTCCTGAAATAAGAACTCTTCATGAGTCTTATATGGCTTGTCGCCACACGAGAAAGCTCCAAAAGCTTTTTCTGCAATATGATTTGAGATTGTAATATCCTCATACTGCTTAAAGAGCATTTCATAGGCTTCAGCTATGGTCTTACCGTGCCTTGTTTTATAATCAAGAAGACTAAAGTCAGCCAACTTCAGTATCTCAACATTCATTGATAATAACTTGCTGGTATCCCAAGTATAGCCAAGTGCTTTGCAGCCTTTTGCAGAAAGGGGCACAAAGAATCCCTCATCTTCAATCATACTCAGCGTGTAATCTAAGTCCCATAATCCCTTAGCCCAGAGCTCCTCATCTTGCATGACTATTGCAAGAGCCAGCTCTGCTGGAGCAAACCTAAACCTGACACTTTCACAGTTATTTATCCTGTGATTGTATTTTGACAATTCCATAGGATTCTTAATAGGACACAGCAATGGCCTTCCATCCCCATCTCTATCTAAGCGCTCTTTCATTGCTTTTTCTTTATAATAGTTTTCGATTATCTGGCGTTCTTCATCTGTGTAATCAAACGCATCATAGTTAGTGGCATAAAACATCAAAAACGTGGAAGTGACTCCCCATAAGTTGTAATCACGTGGATTAAAGTTTTTTTCTCCTGAATCTTTATATACCCAGTAGTCCTCCTTTGATGAAGCAATCTCTAAAAGCAGCTCTTGGTAAAGCTTTACTCCCTCTTCAAGATTAAGGGTGGCAGTAGTTGAGTAATAGTCAGCACATCTCTTAAATGGAATCTCTTCTATAGTTGGAGTAGTCGGAACCTTATATTCAACCAATATTCTCTTACAAACTTCTCTTGTAAGTAATTGGCCATCTGGATCCTCATTCCAAAGATATTCAGTAAAGCTCCAATTATTAGCCATACGATTCATTCGATAATCTTTGAAGCGTTCATAGTCTTTTATGATTCGATTATGAGAGGGCAGTGGTACCTTTAGAAGTTCACTTTGTTTAACGTGGTCATCCAACATTTCTTTCGCCTCATCAGCATAAAGAATGCCAGAATTATCTTCGAATTCATCAGCTTTTTTATTACCACACTTATACTCAAAGTAGGTGCCATCACTGGAGATGGTTTTTGTTGGCTCACTGCCATCAGGACATCCTGCTGCGAAACCTTGAATTGAGAAAAAGGATAATGTTAGAAGTAGAAGTAGTTTTTTCAAATTAATTCACACTAAATAATATATATATTTCTCTATCAAATATATCATCATCTGATGTGTATGGGAGAGGTGATGACTTATAAACTGCCCTTTCAATTGAGTCCATAAAAGACTTTGCTCTAGGACTATCACCAACATTAGCATTTCGAACATCTACTGCTCTGACATTACCATTTCTATCTTGAACAACATACACTTCAGCACTCCAATCATCTTTAGCAGATTGATAACGCCAATTATCTCTTACCTTAGAAGCAATTTTATTTACATACACAGACTGAGCAGTTTCTATAAGTCCACTTGGTTCTTCAATAATTTCATATGAAGAATCACCATCTTCCCAATCATAGCTTTCAAATTCAGCAATCGTTTCTAATACTTTTTCCTCATAATTGTTCTTTGAATAATCCTCTGCTACTAAACAAACTATTCTTAAGTTATCATAAGTAACACTATCTGGCGGTGGATAAGTCCAACCCATTAAGTCCTCTAAATTAACAAAACCTCCACTTAAATCCTCACTATTTCCAGTTCCCATACTTCCTGTGTATTGAATAATTGATAACATCTTGGTTCGAGTTTGTACACAATCACCCTTGTAATATATTTGAGAACTCATATAGCCATCACTTGATTTAGCCAAATCTCTCATCTCCCACCAAACAACATAATCATCATCAACAGGTCTTAGTGTCTGAAAGTCTATGTAATAACTATCGTCAGAAGTATTCTCGTTAACTTTCGTCCACTCGCCATAGGAATTAAAGGAGAGCATTAGAGAGAATAGAAGTAGGAGTAGTTTTTTCATAATTTATTTACAAGGGTATTTTTGTTCCAATCCAACAATGAGCATTGCTCCTATTGGCTGCTTATTAATTTGCTCTTGAGTTCTAGCTCCTGAATCTAAGAACCTCTTAGCTTCGCTTTGAACGATGCCTACTATCTCATCAATGGTTAAATCTCTTTCTTGCGGAGAGCAGTAAAGTTTGTTTCCTTGCTTTCTATATACAGTCATCACTTGGCTAAGTGTTATTCCTTGCTCGAACCCTTTAAGGTAAAGAGCATATTTAGATGGATTATCAAAGTATTGCTTATAAGTCACAGGAGCAGAGTGTGAAGCAAGTGAAGTCATTAAAGCTAGGATAAGGATGAGTAGTTTTTTCATTATATATCTAATGATTTAAAGCAATTTCTTGTGTAACGGAGTGGGCTTGCTCCATTTCCTGAACTTTTAAATAATCCAGTTTTAGTATTAAGATAAAAATAAAAAATCATTGGTTCTGTAAATTGCTCTGGAGTAGTAAAGACAGTCCAATAGATAAAATCACCCTTTATATTATATTTCACCTCATCCAAATAGCCATACT
>CAJQSO010000004.1 GCA_905614365.1 uncultured Candidatus Thioglobus sp. | reverse complement strand
TTACTGTTAACATTCGTATTAATTTGGTATGATTTATAACTTTCATTAACACTTTTAATCAGGGAAGGATGCAATATGGGCATTAAAGGAAGTGACTTCGAGGTTGAATTGAAAGGATATTCAGGGCATGGATTAATCCACTCAAAAGATGTTGATGATGAAATTACGCGTATTGGTCCTGGAACGCCAGCAGGTGAATACCTTAGAAGATACTGGCAGCCAGTTTTTATCTCTTCTGAACTCGATGATCTTCCTGTATCAATAAAAATTCTGGGTGAAGAACTGGTTCTATTTCGAGACAAAAGCAATCAATTAGGATTAGTTCATAAACAATGCCCTCATAGACAAGCTTCTCTTGAATTTGGTATTTGCCAAGAAACAGGGATTCAATGTTGCTACCATGGATGGCACTTTGACATTGATGGAACATTATTAGATGTTCCTGGCCAGCCTTCACATATAGCTGACATTATTAAACAGAGGGTTCGACTTGGCGCCTATCCAACTTATGAATTTAAAGGTTTAATTTTTGCCTATCTTGGGCCAATTGATGAAAAACCCAAATTCCCAATGTATGACAGCCTAAATTTTAAAGATATGGAAATGGTACCCTATAAGGCACCCTTCAATTGCAACTGGCTTCAGGTTTTGGATGCTATAGTTGATCCAATTCACACCTCTTTCCTTCATTCAAATATGAGTCGACAACAGTTTTCAGAAGGCTTTGGAGAAGTTGGGCAGATTGATTTTTTTGAGCGTGATAGTTGGATTTTAGGCTGCAATACCAGGAGAGTTGGTGACAATATTTGGTTTAGGATTAACGAAGTTGTTTTGCCAAACTTTACTCAAGCAGGCGCAGCATTTGCTGCAGATGGAACAAAGCAAATACACTATGGTAGAAGTTCATTTACAAGATGGGTTGTTCCAATCGACGATGAAACAACTATCTGCTATGCCTGGGCTAATTTTGGTGAGAGAGGAGATCCACAGGAATTTAACACTCCCGAGGGTCCTGAACTAATTGAGCAGGGAGAAATTTTTGATCGCCCCTATAAAGAACGTCAAAGATTTCCTGCAGATCGAGAAGCATGCGAAGGCATGGGTCCAATAAATATCCATAAAAATGAAAATTTATTACCTAGTGATCAAGGAGTTGCAATGATGCGTCAGAGAATTAGAGAGCAAATAAAAACTGTTGCATCTGGCAAAAAACCATATCTAGCAAGTGGCATTAATGGATTGCCAGTTCCAACTTATGGAGGTGATTCTGTCCTTAATATTCCAGCAAGTAATTTGGAAGACAATTCCTTCTTAAGTAAACTTGCACATGAATTCGTTCAAATTCAATTTGAAGTCGATGGAAAGGTTGAAGAAGAGAGAGTTAAAATAGTTACGAAAAAATTAAAAGAAATACAATCAAGAGAAACTTCAAATACCAATAAATAAATACCTATGGCAAGTGATAATAAAATAAGAGTTCATTTTAAGAGTAATCATGCTGATCCTGATTCATTCCCACCAACTATTGAAGGGGAAAGTGTTTTTGCTATTACCAAAGAAAGATTTGATAATGCAATTGAAAGTTACCCAGATTTAAAAAACAAAATTGAGCCAATTTTTGACTGGGATTTAGAGAACTTTTATGAATCCATGAAGACTGCTGAGGTTCTTGTGTGTTGGGATTTTCCTACTGAGAATCTTGCTGAAATTGCGCCTAAACTGCGATGGATTCATATTATTGGTGCGGGGGTAGAACATTTATGTCCAATGGACTGGGTGCCAGAACATGTTTCAGTTGTTAATAATCGGGGCGTGCACTCAGCAAAAGCAGGGGAGTTTGGTCTAATGAGTGTGCTAATGCTGCATACGCATATCCCTGAAATCATTCAAAATCAACAAAACAAACATTGGGAATCTCTCTATTCATCTCCAATATTAGGTAAGACATTGCTGGTTATAGGTACAGGCAATATAGGACATGCTGCTGCAAAAAAATGCAAATTATTAGGCATGAAAATAATTGGGGTAAGTCGTCATGGGAAGTCTTTAGAAGGTGTCGATCAAATGGTTAAGGTAGATAAATTAGATGAAGTAATCCCTGCAGCTGATTACATTTTTATGTCTACACCGAATACAACTGAAACATTTAATTTATTAGATAAAAGGCGTCAATCATTAATGAAGCCAGGAGTAGGTATTGTTAACGTCGGAAGGGCTGCCACAATGGACTATGATGCTCTTGTAGAGAACTTAAACTCTGGTCACATCAAGGCTGCTATTATTGATGTTTTTGATCCTGAGCCACTCCCTTCAAATTCAATATTATGGGACACACCGAACTTAATGGTGATGCCGCATATATCTGCTGATGATGGTGATACATATATCCCTCTAACACTTGAGCTTGTTCTAATGAATATGCAAAGATACATTGCTGATGAAAAATTAAATAATTTAATAAACCCTGATCTAGGATATTAAAGATTCAAATAATATTTTTTATAGTGCTGGGCTGCTTTTCTTGCAGTAGCTATTAGACTATTATTGGGATTTGCAATTGACTGTTCAAATGATAGGTCATTAGAAATAATACTAAATACCTTGTCGATATCATGTTTATTTTCAAGTATTTCATCATCCTCTGCACTGCCTGCAATTACAAAGATACTGCATTTATGCTTTCTTGCATAATCAATTACTCCCATTGGAGCTTTACCTCTAAGACTTTGACTATCAAACCTACCTTCGCCTGTTATTAAAAGATCTGTAGTTGATAGATGTTGCTCGAAATTAAGTTTTTCAAGAATAATTTGTACTCCACTTTTTTGATCCGCCTTTAAAAAAGCAAGAAAACCATAACCTATGCCACCTGCTGCACCTGCCCCTGGCTGCATTGAGAGGTTATTATTTAATTTACTGGAAGCGATTGTAGAGTAATGACTCAATAGATTATCTAATTGATTAATCATCTTTTCATCAGCGCCTTTTTGAGATCCAAAAATAACTGATGCGCCTTGCTGTCCAATGAGAGGATTGTCCACATCGCATGCAATCTCAAAACTGACTCCTTTGAGGCGTGAGTCGATAGAAGTAATATTAATATCTGAAAGTGTATTTAAACTTTCTACACCTCCAGTGAGTTCCTTACCAAAAGAGTCTAAAAATTGAATTCCAATTGCCTGTAAAAAACCCATTCCTCCATCATTTGTTGCACTTCCTCCTAAACCAATAATAATATGCTCAGCGCCTTCATCAATTGCAGCAAATATGAGCTCACCAACTCCAAAACTAGAAGTATTCATTGGATTTCTTTTTTTAAGTGGAACTAGGTGTAAGCCACAAGCTTCAGCGATTTCGATTACTGCTGTTTTTGAATTACCGAGCATACCCCACTTGGCATTGATATATTCTCCTAGAGGACCTGACACTTTCGTTGAAAAATACTTACCTTGAGTAGCAGTAACTAAGACATCAACTGTTCCCTCTCCACCATCAGCAATAGGTAATTTTAAAATATTAGCATCTGGAAAAATACCTAAAAAACCTTCCTCAATTGCATTTGCTGCATCAGAAGCTGTTAAGGTTTCTTTAAAAGAATCAGGTGCAATTAATATCTTCATATTTTAATTCTTTAACTTAATTATATTTTTTGCCCCACCTCTCAAGTGAGATTGTTGCAGTAAAAATAATAAACATACCAAGCCACTGATTCATACCCAGCATATCTTGAAGAAGAATTACACCTAAAATAATAGTAAAAATGGGCTCTAAGTACATCACATTTGATGTTCGCACGGGTCCAATAATCGATATTGACCTAAAGAAAAAGTAAATACCTCCAGTCATCCCCATTGCTGAAAGAATACTCCAAAGTAACATCTCTGAAGATACTGAAGCTATAGGCTCTAAAGTGACTATAAAATATATCAACACAAAAACTACTGAAGGCAATACCATAATATATTGAATTAGGCCCCATCCTGATTCTACACTTTTATGACGAGATAAAATATTTACAGTAACCTGGGCAAGAGAAGCAATAAGGCCCCAAAAAACGCCCCATAAATTCCAATTACTTGAATCTCCTTGAACTAAAATCCAAATGCCAAATAATGACACAAGAAGTGCGGCAGCTGATAAAAAATCAATGGATCTGCTCTTAAGTATTGAGTTAACAAAAAAGGTAATAATTGGGAAAGTATAAATCACTACTACGGCTAAACTTAATGGAATCAAGCTTATTGAATACATATACGATGCAATAAAAATCGCTTGAAAAATACTAATTAGTATTAATCTAATGTGTGTTGCCTTGCTTTTAATTTTCTTAGGTGATTTATTTAAAATACTTGCAAAAATAAAAGTACTAACATAGCGAACAGAAAGAAGAAGAAATACGCCTCCTCCAACACCATAGAAATAGGGAGCAGTAGTAGCTGCAAGAGAGAAAAAGAAGGCAGATAAAATTGCTGTAGAAACACTTGAAAATATCTTATTACTCATTTTGGATTTGGCCTGGATTATCTGATGTGATAGATTGTACTCTCCAGCTAATCAATTTATTAGCAATATAAATATCATCAATTGTCCATGAGTGGTATTCAAAACCAGCATCCATAATTCGATCAATTAAAGTTTTTGAGTTTTCATTATCTGAACTGAGGCCATCGGCCTTAATATCATTCAGTACATCTAATATTTTATTTAAGTCATAATTCGGCTCATATGAATATAACCAGTAAGCCTTATAATTAGGTGCTGCTGATTTAAAAGTCTTAATAACTCTCTCATCAAATGAAATAATCACAGCTTGCTCGGTATGTATTTCAGACTGAGAAAGCTCTTTAATTAGGGGCTTTATAATCTCAATACCACACTTTATCTCTATAAATATTTTCTTACCAGAAGGCAACACGTTAAGCACTTCAGCTAGAGTAGGAATTTTTACTTTTGAATTATTAGAAAGTTTATGAGATAAGTTGAGTTGCTTTAACTCTTCAAGGGTTGAGTCTTTAACAATTAACTTTTTATTACAGACTCTTTGAGTATCATCATCATGAATACAAACAATGGCACCATCCTTGGTAAGATGAAAATCACCCTCTATCCCATCAACTCCAACATCCCATGAAGCATTGAAGGCTGGCAAAGAATTTTCTGGTAAATCAAATGAAATACCTCGATGTGCAATAATCATTAAGATATTCTACATAGAAGTTTAGCAATCATTTTTTTAAAACTTAGAATAGTGAAACAGATAGCTCCATCCAGAAACTTGGCATCAAGCCAACGACTAAAATAAGAATGCCATTTATAGAAAGTACAACCTTCATATCTAGCGGAGCAGATACAAGTATCTCTTTATCTACATCATCAAAATACATTGTTTTAATAATTTGCAGATAATAGTAAGCACTTATCACAGCAAAAATTACCGCTGCTACAGCAAGAATTACATAACCCTGTGCGACCACTTGCTGAAGAATAAATAACTTAGAATAAAAGCCAATAAATGGAGGCACTCCAGCCATTGAAAGCATAACCACCAACATAATTAATGCAAACCATGGAGAATGCTTGCTCAAACCTTGGAAATCAGAAATTTGATCAGCCTCAAATCCCTTCCTATTTAGAACAATAATTGAACCAAAAGCGGCTAGACTCATCAAGATATAAGCCAGCACATAAAAGACTGCAGCGCCATAACCATCAACCACTCCTGTAACAAAACCTAGCAACACAAAGCCAATATGGGATATTGTTGAGTATGCAAGCATTCGCTTGATATTGGTTTGAGTTAATGCAACTAATGATCCTATTGCAATTGAGAGGACAGCTAAAATCATAAATAAATCTGCCCAGTAATGCTGAAGATCTCCTAACCCATCAATTAGTAATCGAATCAATAATGCGATAGCTGCAATTTTTGGTACGGTTGATAAAAACATGGTAACTGAAGTTGGGGAGCCTTGATATACATCTGGAACCCACATATGAAAAGGTACAGCTCCAAGTTTGAAAGCAATGCCAATGACTAAGAAAACTAAACCAAAATTAAGAATTAATGTTTGCTGAGATCCTAAAGTTGAGGCACTTGCAAAACTTGAGATCTGAGCAATATCAAGGCTCCCACTTATTCCATAAATCATGGACATTCCGTAAAGCAATAATCCCGAAGCAATAGCGCCTAGAACAAAATATTTAAGGGCAGCCTCAATAGCACTGGCTCTGTCTCTTGCTGTAGCAATAAGTGCATACAATGAAAGCGACATTATCTCCAAACCCAAGTACAAAGTAAGAAGACTATGTCCAGAAACCATTACCATCATTCCAAGTATTGACATCATCGCCAAAATAAAATACTCATTTCTTAAGAGGTCATGGGCCTTAAGATAATGACGGGTATAAACAAGGGCAATAATTGCAAAGCCCAGTATGAAAACTTTAAAGGTTGAGCCTAAAGAGTCAAGGACAAAAGTGCCAGAAAAAATTGTTGCATTCTCACCAATTAAATTAAATGCTAAGAAGCCTGTTATTAAAAGTGCTAACTGTGTCAAATAATAAGTAAATTGCTTTAAACGTTGGCTTACAAAAAGGTCAAATAATAAAATAAGTGAAATTGCAAATAATAGAAATAACTCTGGCAAAGCAAAGATTAGTTCTGCAACATTAAAATTAAAGTTCATCATAATAAAACAGGTAGTTTAGTTGTAAGAGCTTGCTCAAGTAGATTAACGATTGAAGCATGCATTACTTCAATTACAGGTTGAGGGTATAAACCCATCCATAATACAGCAATAGCTAAAATAGCTAAAATTCCAAATTCTCTAGAATTGATATCGCTCAAAGTGCTTACTTCTGGGTTAGTAATTGCTCCCCAAAAAACACGCTTGACCATCCACAATGTATAAGCTGCGCCAACAATCAAAGTCATTGAAGCCAGAAATGCAAACCAAAAATTAGCTTGTAAAGCACCAAGGATAACCATAAATTCACCAACAAAACCTGACGTTCCAGGAAGGCCAGCATTTGCCATTGCAAACAGAACAGCAAAGCCTGTAAATTTAGGCATTGAATTTACAACTCCCCCATAGGTAGAAATGTCTCTGGAGTGAAGTCTGTCATAAAGTACGCCAACAACTAAGAACATTGCTGCAGATATAAAACCATGAGAAATCATTTGAACCATTGCACCTTCCAGCCCAAGATAAGCGCTTTCAATACTTCCACCACTAATAGAAATTAGCTCACCATTTACTCCCATTTCCATAATATAAAATAACGCAAAAACACCTAAAGTGACAAAACCCATATGGGAAATTGATGAGTAAGCAATTAACTTTTTCATGTCTTTTTGAACAAGCGCCACAAAACCAATATAAACAATTGCAATCAACGAAAGAACAATTACTACAGTTGCAAATGATGATGATGCATCAGGCGTAATAGGCAGTGAGAAGCGGAAAAATCCGTAACCACCCATCTTTAACATTATAGCTGCCAAGATAACCGAGCCACCTGTTGGCGCTTGGACGTGAGCATCTGGAAGCCATGTATGGACAGGAAACATAGGCACCTTTACCGCAAAAGCAAGGAAGAAAGCCCAAAAAATCCAACTCTGCTGAACCATAGTAAGTGGTAAGGTATACATTTCAGAAATTGCGAATGAGCCACTTAAATTGTACATATATATAAGTGAAACCAGCATAAATACTGATCCAAGGAAAGTGTATAAGAAGAATTTAATCGAGGCATAGACACGATTTTGACCACCCCAGACACCAATAATTAAAAGCATTGGTACTAGTGATGACTCCCAAAAAACATAGAATAAGATAGCATCCATTGACGAAAAAACACCAATAATGAGGCCTTCCATAATTAAAAAAGCCGCCATATAATCTGCCACTCTATTATTTATAACTTCCCACCCAGCAACAATTACTAATATGGTTGAAAAAGTAGTGAGAATAATTAGTGGCATTGATATTCCATCAACACCTAGATGGTAAAAAATATTAAATTGAGCAATCCAACTTGCCTTTTCTACAAACTGCATTGAAGAGGTTGAAGTGTCAAAATCTAAAAATAAATTTATTGATAAAATGAAAACTAGTATAGAAATACCAACACTTATCCAGCGAGCAAGTTGAGCCCTATTGTTTCCTATTAATAGAACTGAACCAGCCCCTAAAATAGGAAGCCAAATCAAAATACTTAGTAATGAATCCATACTTTTACCCTAACTAAAAAATGAATAATCTGAGGCAACAAGAACCCAGCCTAAAACAAACATCAAACTAATAATCATAAAAAAAGCATAGTGGTAGACATAACCAGTTTGGACTGGTCGAATAAAAGCGCCTACATAACGAGCAAATCTTGCGCTTCCATTAACCAAAAGCTGATCAATGATTGCCATATCTGAAATTTTCCATAACAGATTACCAATTTTAAGTGCCCCACGAACAAAGACAATTTCGTTAAATCGATCAAAACCATACAAGGAATTCAACACATAATTTATACGTTTGAATTTACTCTGAATGAGGTCTGCCCAATCGGTTCGATATATGCAGAAAACCCACGCTGTTAATCCACCACCAACCATCATCCAGAATGGAAGTGTCATGACAGAATGCGTAATCAAAGAGAACGCTGAATGAAAGTGACCCTCAAGTTTTGAAATGGCATGATGAGAAGGATCAATAAATATTGCATTTTCTAGCCATCCACCAAAAAGCATTGGCTCAATTGTAAAATACCCAATTAATACTGATGGTATAGCTAGCAATATTAAAGGTACCGTAATTGATGGAGCTGTCTCATGAACATGCTCTTCGGTATTACTATCAAGCCTTGACTTACCATGAAACACTAAAAATAATAGTCGTAAACTATAAAAAGCAGTAATGAATACGCCCAGAACAACTGCAAAATAAACCCACCCAGCAAACGGTAAATCTGAATAATGAACAGCCTCAATTATCATATCTTTTGAATAAAATCCCGCAAAGCCTGGGAATCCAATCAAAGCTAAGGTACCTAAAAGTGAAGTAACGTACGTTATTGGCATTTTCTTTCTTAAGCCACCCATTTTTCGAATATCTTGCTCGTGATGAAGGGCAACAATTACTGATCCAGCAGCTAAAAAAAGCAAAGCTTTAAAGAAAGCATGCGTCATTAGGTGAAAAATTGCAACCGAGTAGGCACTTACTCCAAGAGCAACAGTCATATAACCTAGCTGTGAGAGCGTGGAATATGCTACAACTTTCTTAATATCATTTTGAACAATACCCAGTAAGCCCATAAATAGAGCTGTTATTGCTCCTATTATCATGACTACTGTTAGTGCAACATCACTCAACTCAAATAAGGGTGACATTCTTGAAACCATAAAGATACCAGCCGTTACCATTGTTGCTGCATGAATCAAAGCAGAAATAGGAGTAGGGCCCTCCATAGAACCTGGCAGCCAAACATGCAAAGGAACTTGAGCTGATTTTCCCATTGCTCCAACAAAAAGCAGAAGGCAAACTACCGTTATAGCGGAAACACCTCCAAATAAAGTTTGTCCAATAATTTGATCTTTTTGACTGAACGTTTCAGCGTAATCTAAAGTGCCAAAAAACATGAGAACCATTGCAATTCCCAGAAGAAATCCAAAATCACCAACTCGGTTTACAAGAAACGCTTTTAAGTTAGCTTGAACTGCTGATTCCTTATGATGCCAAAATCCAATTAAAAGATATGAAACCAGACCAACCGCTTCCCAGCCAAAGAATAGCTGCATAAAGTTATTTGAGATTACAAGTGTAAACATTGCAAAAGTAAATAGGGATATGTAGCTAAAAAATTTAGTGTATCCCTTATCTTCATGCATATAACCTATAGTGTAGATGTGCACCATTAGTGAAACAAATGAAACAACCACCAACATTAGAGCAGTCAAGTTATCAACTAAAAAGCCAACACTAATATTGAGCCCTCCAATTTGCATCCATGTGTATATGTTCTGATTAAAAATCTCACCATCATTTAAAACATGGTGATTAAAAACATAAAGTGATAGTGCGGTAGAGATGGCTACCCCTAATATCGTAATTGAATGTGACGCTTTTCGTCCGAGTTTATTACCGGCAAGGCCAACTATGATTGATCCAAATAAGGGTGCTAGTACAATTGTAAAATAAATATTAAGCATAACTAACCCTTCAACGTGTTAGTTACATCAATATCAATCGAGCCACGACTTCTAAACATTAGCGTCAAGATTGCAAGTCCTATAGCTACTTCTGCAGCTGCAACTGTCAAAATAAAGAATACAAATATTTGCCCAGCAAGGTCACCACCATAATATGAAAAGGCAATAAAATTAGTATTAACAGCTGCCAAAATTAACTCAACACACATCAAAAGCATAATGATGTTAGTTCTGTTAATAAAGATTCCAGCAAGACCGATACAAAAGACTATCGAGCTCAGAATTAGGTAATCAGATAGTGCTATCATTTTGACTCCTTAGCCGACTTTGGCTTAATAGAAGCCATCCTCATTCTATCTTTTGCCTGAACATTAATTTGCTCTGAGATATTTTGCTTTTTACTTCTAGATTCATTTCGATGAACAAGAGTAATTGCTGCAATAATTGCTATTAAAAGAAGTATTGCTGCTAATTCAAAAGGATAGACATAAAGCGTATAAAGCTGCTCTGCAATAGCAGTAATATTACTATATGAAGCATCATGTTTTTCTGGAACGCCTGTCATTGCTAGATCAAACTGACCGGCATTAAGGACGAGTACCATTTGCGCAATCACAATTATAGAAACAAAAATTCCCAATGGCAGGTAGCGCGTAAACTGCGCTCGAAGCGTTGATTTATCTGTATCAAGCATCTTAATAACGAACATAAATAACACCATAACAGCGCCAACATAAATTAGAATCAGTGTAATCGCTAAAAACTCTGCTTCAAGGAGTAGCCATAAGCTAGCGGCACTAAAAAAAGTTAGTATTAAGAATAAAGCAGCCTTTGCAGTATTCCTTGATGTAATCATCATTATCGAACTAACGATAAAGAAGAAAGAGAAAACATAAAATAAAATTGATGAAAATTCCATAGCTACCTATTATTTATATTTAGAGTCTTCAAGCCTGGCTTTACTAATCTCTTTTTCGTTTTCATCACCAATAGCCAAAAGCCCTTTTTTATCAATAATACTGCCCTCTCTTGACTCAAATGCATAGTCAAAAATATGAGTCTCTACAATTGCATCAACAGGGCATGCCTCTTCACAAAAGCCGCAAAAAATACATTTAAAAAGATCAATATCATATTGGGTTGTTCGGCGAGTCCCATCTTCTCTCATTTCCGAATCAATAGTTATCGCATTAGCTGGACAAACTGCCTCACAAAGCTTACAAGCGATACACCTTTCCTCACCATTTGGATAACGACGAAGGGCATGAAGACCTCTGAATCTTGGTGAAATTGGCGTTCGTTCTTCAGGGAATTGAACTGTAATATTTTTATTTAAAAATTCTTTACCAGTCACTTTAAGACCAGTTCGGAGCTCACCTAAACCAAAATCTTTTACTAATTTTTTGACTTTTTTTATCATATTATTTTTCCTTAAAACCAAGGTCCTATATGAAGCTGTGTCATCAATGCAACCACAAAGATCCACACAATTGTTAAGGGTAAGAAAATCTTCCAACATAAACGCATAATTTGGTCATACCTAAATCTTGGAAAAGAGGCGCGAATCCAAAAATATAAAAATAAAAAGAAGCTCATCTTAAAGAGTAGCCAAAATAAATCAGGAACAAATTCAAACCAATCTTCAAGAAGAGGAATGCCTTCAAATGGTGAGTGCCATCCACCAAAAAATAATAAGACCGCCAGCATTGCCATAAAAATCATATTGAAATATTCTGCCATAAAGAACAACGCAAAAGGCATTCCAGAATACTCAACATGTGTACCACCAACAATTTCTGACTCACCTTCAACAACATCAAATGGTGCTCTATTTGTCTCTACCAAGGCTCCAATCCAAAAAACTATCATCATTGGAAATAGTGGAATCCAATACCAATTGAGTATTCCTCCAGCTTGCTTTTCTACAACAGTATTTAAATTAACCGAGCTTGCAATCATTACCACAGTAACAATAACAAATCCAATTACAAGTTCATAAGAAATCAGAAGAGCTGTACTTCGTAATGCTCCAAGAAGTGGGTACTTAGAATTAGATGCCCAGCCTGCAAGAACTATTCCGTAGACACCAACTGAGCCAATCGCCATAACATAAAGTAAGCTCACATCAAGATTAGCAATATAAAAACCCTCTCCAAATGGAACAACTGCCCAAACTGCAACTGCCGGAACAAAAGCCAATATTGGCGCTAAAAGAAAAAGATAAATGTTTGACTTAGTAGGAAAAATTATTTCCTTAAACATCATTTTAAAAACATCGGCAAACGGTTGTAATAATCCCAAAGGCCCCACTCTATTTGGGCCAATTCTAAGCTGCATGAAGCCAATAACTTTACGCTCAGCATAAGTCATATAAGCCATCGCAATTATTAATGGAAATATCAGGGCAAGGCCCTTGATTAAAATAATTACCACGTCTGCTAGTCCACCATCAAACCAAGGAATTAAATTATGAATACTGTCTACTAATGATTGCCACATAGTCAATATACCTAACCTTTTCTCGATTGATAAGTATGAACAAAGACGCATCCTTCAGCTACAGTTTCATTAATAGAAACTGGAACTCCATGATACAAATCGCCCTCTGAGAGCTTTAATTCTTTAGCCGTTGCTAGAGAAATAAATGCATCATTCATTTTTCCAATTGGTGTTTCTTGGAGTGCTTTAGCTTTGCGAGTTATTCCATCAATTGCGTAAGGGGAATACTGCCAATGAACTGCAACTTTAGAATCATCAGTTTCCTTAATATTATTCTCAACAAGATCATTATTATTAGCTGAAGACATAGAAAGCGCATCATCAGCAACTTGTGTTGAATCAGTATATTCAAAACCATTAAGCTCCAATATGTCTGCGAGTACTTTAATAATTTTCCAGCCAGGTTTTGAATCTCCTGGGCCTTTAACTGAGGCACTAAATGATTGAGCAACCCCATCAAAATTTATATGTGTACCTGAACTTTCATAAAAGCCAGCTAGCGGTAATATTACATCAGAGTTCATAAGAGTTATTTCATCTTCAAAGCTATTAAGTGAAATAACAAAGACATCATCGTTATTAAAAGTATCAGCCGCTAACTTTGAATCAATAAAGTCATAGTTGAAATCAACATCCATTAACAAAAATGCTTTAGTATTTTCAGTAAACATTGAGATTGCATTTTTTCCATTATTGGACGGTTTAAATCCAACTTTTTCAGCTGATAGTGAGTTTCCATTCAAACTTAAGTTGGCAATTTTTGCATTAGCAAGGGCTGCAATTTCAGAAATAATACTGGCAATATCTGAAGAAGATATATTACTATTTACGTGCTCTCCTAAGATAATTACTGGCCTTTCAGCGGCAATTAAATCATCAGCAATTTTATTTTGACTATCATCAACTGTGAGCTTAGATAAGTACTTTGGAACAGTAGTCTTAGTTCTTTCATGAAGAGACTTGAGGATAGACTGAAGCATTAATAAAGTTTTTTGCGGGGAAGATAAAATCTCCAAATCAGTTTGGTAGTTAAAGTCAAACTTTTTATTATTAATCGTATTAACAGAGGCGCCATTTAAAGTCGCCTTTCTAATACGGTGATTGATCATTGGCTGCTCTAATCGAAGATATGAATTAACAATTAAAGCGTGATCTGTTGACTCCATTTCAGCTAATGTAATATTTGAAAGCATGGTGTTTCCGATGCTAAGATCTGCTTTATCCAAACGATAATCAATATTGTCAGAGCCAAAACCACGGGCTAATTTTTGCATCAAATAATATTCTTCTAGCGTCGAATTTTTTGAAGCTAATACGCCCAATTGATCTGCATTTTGTGTATTTTTTTTCAGGCCACTAATCGCAAAATCAAGAGCAACCTCCCAACTGGTTTCTTGCCACTTATTGTTCTTTTTAATTTTAGGATGCAATGCTCTACTTTCATGATTGAGTCCTTCATAGGAAAAACGATCACGATCAGAAATCCAGGTTTCATTTACTAATTCATTGTCTCTTGCAACAACCCTTTTAACCCTACCTCTATAGGTTTGAGTATAAATATTTGAGCCTACCAAATCATGCCTTGCAATAGTTTCAACTGCATTCATTTGCCAGGTTCTGGCTTCATACCTAAATGGCTTGGAGGTTAGGGCGCCTACAGGACATACATCAATCATATTTCCAGAAAGCTCTGACTGAATGCCTTCTGTTAAAAATGGTTCGATTTTTACGCCTTCGCCTCTTCCAGTTCCACCCATTTCAACTATACCTGCAACTTCTGCGCCAAAACGAACGCAACGTGTACAGTGAATACATCGAGTCATATCAGTTTGAATTAGTGCGCCAATGCCTTTGTCTGCAACTATGCGTTTTCCTAAATTAAACTTTGAAACATCAGTTCCATACTCCATTGCTACATCTTGCAGCTCACACTCACCGCCCTGGTCACAAATTGGACAATCAAGAGGATGATTAATTAGTAAAAACTCCATCACCGCTTTTTGTGCGCTCTTAGCTTTATCATTTCTAGTATGAATTTTCATACCACTTGCAACAGGAGTAGAGCAAGCTGGTTGCGCTTTTGGAACGCCCTCAACATCAACTAAACACATCCTGCAGTTTGCAGCAACTGATAGTTTCTTGTGGTAACAAAAACGAGGAACATCAATGCCCTCTCTATCCGCAATTGAAATAATAGAGTCGCCTTGATTAGCGGTAACTAATTTGCCGTCAATTTCAAATTCAATTTCAGACAATTGCTTCTTCCTTAATCAATTGACCCTCACTTTCTACAATACTTCTACCATGCTTAATATAGTATTCAAACTCATGTCTAAAATGTCTTATAAAGCTCTCAACTGGGGTTGCCGCTGCGTCACCAAGGGCGCAAATAGTGTTGCCACTTATTTTCTCTCCAACTGAAATAAGCAAGTCTAAATCTTCATTTTTTCCATTACCGTCTAAAATGCGTTGCAATACTCTATAGAGCCAACCCGTACCTTCTCGACAAGGAGTGCACTGTCCACAAGATTCATCATAATAAAAGTGAGCTAATCGTGTTAGGGTTTTAACCATGCATGTAGTGTCATCCATTATGATTACTGAGCCTGCACCAAGCATTGAGCCAGCATTTGCAATACTGTCATAATCCATTGTCATATTCATTGCAGTATCTGCTGTCAAAAGTGGAGTTGACGAGCCACCTGGAATAACTGCTTTGAGAGTTCTACCTTCTTTAAGGCCACCAGCTAACTCTAACAACTTACTAAAAGGTGTACCCATTGGAACTTCAAAATTAGCAGGATTCTTTACATTGCCTGTAACTGAAAAACATTTTGTACCACCCGAATTTTCAACCCCTAAGTCAGCAAACCACTTCCCGCCTCGAGTCAAAATTTCTGGAACATTAGCAAATGTCTCAGTATTATTAATGGTTGTTGGCTTACCATATAACCCAACATTTGCAGGAAAAGGGGGCTTAAACCTTGGCTGACCCTTCTTTCCTTCAAGAGACTCTAATAATGCAGTTTCTTCTCCACATATATAAGCTCCTGCGCCTAAATGAGTATATAAATCAAAACTAACCTTACTGCCCTGAATATCTTTACCCAGTAATCCTGCATCATAAGCATCTTTTAGAGCTTCTTCAAAACGGTAATAGGGCTCCATGAACTCACCACGAATATAGTTATAGCCTACTGTTGCATTCATAACATACCCAGCAATGGCCATACCCTCTATGACTGAATGAGGGTTATATCTCAAGATATCCCGATCATGACATGTACCAGGCTCACCTTCATCAGAATTACAAACTACATATTTTTGTCCTTCTTGATTACGAGGCATAAAACTCCACTTCAAGCCAGTTGGAAAACCTGCCCCACCTCGCCCTCTCAATCCTGATGCTTTTAATTCAGCAAGAATATCCTCAGGAGTTAACTCACCATTAAGAATTTTTCTCCAAACTTTATAACCACCTGTTGATTCATAGGTTGCAAAACTTGCTGGGTTTTTTTTATCTAAGTTTTTAAAGCAGACTTCATTCATTTTAAATTATCCAAAATATTATCTAATTTACTTGGCGTTAAATGTTCATGATATTGATCGCCAATCTGGCACATAGGACCACCAACACAGGCACCTAAACATTCAACTTTCTTAACACTTACCAGTCCATCCTTACTTACCTCACCAGTCTTTACCTCTAACTTTTCTTCAAGATATGAGATTAGCTCATCTGAGCCATTGAGCATGCAAGAAATGTTGTGGCAAAAACGAATAATATGCTTGCCTACTGGTTTATGGTTATAGTTTTCATAAAAAGTAGCAACTTCTTGTACACTAATTGTAGGCATTTGAAGGTGGTCAGCAACTTCTTGTATGAGCTCACCTGTCAAGCTTCCACCATTTTCATTCTGAACAATTGTTAGTGCCTGCATTACGGCTGAACTTTGCCTTCCCTCTGGATATTTTGTTACCCAAAAATCAATTTCTTTTTTTGCTTGATCAGAAATCATCTATCAACCTCTCCAAAAACAATATCTTGAGAACCAATAATGGTCACTACATCTGAAAGCATATGACCCTTTGACATTTCATCCATTGATGCAAGATGAGGAAAGCCAGGTGCTCTAATTTTTACTCTGTAAGGCTTATTAGCTCCATCTGAGACTAGATAAACTCCAAACTCACCTTTGGGAGCCTCAACAGCAGTATAACTCTCACCTTCGGGAATACAGAATCCTTCTGTAAATAATTTAAAGTGATGGATCAATGACTCCATATCATCTTTCATAGCTTCACGGTTTGGAGGAGTAACTTTATGATCATCTGACATTACCGGCCCAGGATTAGCTTTAAGCCATGAAACACATTGATTTATAATTCTAGTTGATTGACGCATCTCTTCCATTCGCACAAGATATCGATCATAGCAATCACCAGTTACGCCAACTGGAACATCAAACTCTAATTTTTCATAAACTGAATAGGGCTCATTTTTTCTAATATCCCATTCAACTCCAGAGCCTCTTAGCATAGCCCCCGTAAAACCAAGTTGTTTTGCGCGCTCAGCAGAAACAATAGCAATATTTACAAGCCTCTGTTTCCAAATTCGGTTTCAGATAATCAGAGATTAAGGGTTAAAGCACTCCTTTCTTCAGAAAACTTAATGATCAAATCTGTAACAAAAATTTGGAACTGTGCTGACTGGTATGAAAGGGAAGCATTTGATTTATTTGGAATTTTGTTTGAAAACCATAATGACCTTAGAAGAATACTGACAGACTACGGCTTTGTTGGCCATCCCTTAAGGAAAGATTTTCCAATGATAGGTGAAGTCGAAATGAGATATGACGAAGAGCTAGGCAGAGTCGTCTATGAGCCTGTAAGTATTGAGCCAAATATAAATGTCCCTCGAGTCATAAGGAAATAATTATGTCTGAGATGAAAAATTACACACTTAATTTTGGACCGCAGCACCCTGCTGCACATGGAGTTCTTAGATTAATTCTTGAGCTTGATGGCGAGGTTGTAGAGCGTGCGGATCCTCACATTGGACTCCTGCATAGAGGCACGGAAAAATTAGCTGAATCTAAGCCTTATAATCAGTCTATTGGATATATGGATCGTCTTGATTACGTCTCTATGATGTGCAATGAGCATGCATATGTAATGGGAATAGAAAAGATGCTAGGCCTTAAGATTCCTGAGCGTGCTGAGTATATTAGAGTTATGTTTGACGAAATTACTCGAATCATGAATCACCTTATGTGGATTGGAACTCACGCACTAGATGTCGGCG
>CAJQSO010000003.1 GCA_905614365.1 uncultured Candidatus Thioglobus sp. | reverse complement strand
AGGCCTGTTTTTAAGAGAACTAATTGTAACAATGGACGTGGGCTTAGAACTAAATAGCCAGGTATCACCTTAAAGCTATTCAGATCTTTATTGAATTGTTTTTCATCATCTGTCTTTAACGTTCCCAATTTTATAGCAAACATTAATTGAATCGCAGCAAAATAAGAAATCCGGTGTTGCTCATTAGCCAAATTTGGTAAATACTTCTGTACGAAAGGATGTAAAAAAACTCGATGGAAATTTAGAAAAACATTAGGACTGTAAGAGATATAAATGAAATCATCATCACTAGCCGCTAGTGGCTGAGAAATAACAGTTAGACGAGCTTGATTAGATCTCTCTAAAATCGAGTAACACAGGACAACAAAAAAATATCCATCCCCACAAAAAGGTTCAACCTCAGCCCAATCTTTTTTGGTAAATGCTATTTTTCGCATGACATACATAGTTAATTTTGGATAATACGCTACGAGTTCAATTATTTTATCTGGATTAGTTATCAAACTTACCGATTCTGCCAGGGAAAATGTTCTACTTGTTGAACCAAGGGGCTGTTCAAATGAAAATAACAGCACATCTGGATTCGTGTCCTTTAATCCGTTAACAATTTCATGCATAGCACCTGGCAATAAAATGTCATCATCCGCAACATACCAAACATAATCCCCTTTAGCTTGTTCATATAGAAATTTTATATTCCTATCAAAGCCGACATTTACGTCCTGTCTAAAGTAACTAATCTTGTAACCATTGGGAATAAATGCTTCTACAGAACTCTTTGTTTCATCTGGTGATGCATTGTCGCTAATAATCACTTCCAGAAAATTGGGAGTATCATTTCTCGCAATTTCAGTTTCGATATTTTGTAGTACTTTAATGAGCTTTTGTGCTCGATTATAAGTAGGAATTAAGATGGATATCTTAAGCATTTTGACCTCAATATTGTTCATTCATTTGATTTTAATCCGAATGTATATGTGCTAATCTGCAAGCTGCCATCACCATTGATTTCAATGGATTTGTACCCTGAGCTGTAGGCAATTCCTAGCTCAGCGTGTAATGCAAATCCAATCATATCTATACCTCAGCTATAATGCGATGCATGATTCATCCCCAAACGCAGACTCTATGGCTTGAATAGAGAAATACACAAGCATCAATATTCATAATGATATGAATATATAGAAGCTATTAGGTAGTTTTTTAGAGTGTTCAAATTGTCACCGTACATGTGAGTCAATAATAATCTTGAATAGAAATGGCAAGCGTCAAGGAAATTACAAGCTGAGTTAAAAGAAATCCTAGTATTGCGTATTTTGCTATGGTTTGTTTGCTGGGGTAGAGGTGTCTAATTGTGCTACGCAACGCGATAAAGCATATCGGCATTAAAACCCAGACAGGGACAAATAACCAATGCCACGTTCGTTCAACTTCTAGCCTAACTGCAGTATTAGGAATAAGAAAAAATATCATAAGGATAGCTGACCATGATATAAACAAGCGAACACGTGACCTTGAACTTAAATTGATAGCTGAACTTTTTGTCCCAATGACTCCATTATTTATTTCTAAAAAATCTAGTAGGTTTGAAATGTAATGACTGACAGACTTCTTACTTAAGACTGATAATGCAGTTGGTAAAAAGAGCAGCCCTCCCATTATGCTCATAACTACCCAATTAGCCACTTGAGATAACGGATAAGGCCTACTTTGAAGGCCTTGATTAACAATATGTACTATGTTGTAGGCTCTAATTGGCCAAAATGAATGGCCTGAACTAAGCAAATATTCAATAATAAAATAAATTATGGGTGTTGTTGCCAATCCCAATAGCCAAGGCACAGCCTTAAAAGAGGTAGCTTTTCTGCATAATAAAACAAAAGACACAAGTGAAGCTAATACTGGAATTGCATGTCCGTATGTCATCTGAACGGCCAAAGTAAAGAACAGCCCAGCAATAAATCCCCATTTCCAAGCCCACTGCCAAGAATATGAATCAGAAATTTTCTGAATAACTTTTGATAACGCCCATATTCCAATTGCAGCAAACAAAGAAGCTGTTACATCAAACATCGCACTGAAATGTAAGCATAAGGAAGGAATTGTCAGGAGAAATACTCCATTCAATTTTGCAGCTTTTTCAGAAAAAGCCGCACGAGTCAACAAGCCAAGCACGACGACCAGAAAAGTATTAATAAATGTTAATAATAGCCCCCAAGCTAATCCTATATTATCAAATAAAGAAGCAATAGCATAAAAAAAATAGGCAATAACAAATATTCCAGGTGGATGCGTTGTTCCAGGAATTGTATATCCTGAATCATTGCTTCCGATAGTCTGAAATATGTATTGAAGCCGATCAATAAATCCCAA
>CAJQSO010000002.1 GCA_905614365.1 uncultured Candidatus Thioglobus sp. | reverse complement strand
TGATAATACATTTCATAAAGATATAAACGCAATTACAACAGGTAATCCCATTCTTTTTACTCCTAATTTGAAACCAACTCCTGATTCAGTTAAAAATATACTTATTCTTGGAGGATCTCTTGGAGCCAAAAAAATTAATCTAACCATACCCACTATTAAGACGCCCTTAAACATATGGCATCAAACTGGAGAAAAGCATCTTAAAGAGGTAGAAGCCTTATATGCAGAAACTATCCACTCTGAAGTTAAGATTGAGGCTTTCATTGATAATATGGCTGAGGCTTATGCATGGGCAGATCTTGTTATCTCCAGGGCTGGGGCAATGACGGTATCGGAACTTATTGCCTCAAAAACAATTGCTATACTTGTTCCGTTTCCTTATGCAATAGATAATCACCAAACTATTAATGCTGAGCTCTTATCTAAAAATGGAGCAGGGATAATTATTCAAGAGGCTTCTTTTAACGGCGCAATAATTGATCAAGAGTTACTTAAACTAGACTCTATAAAACTTAGTGAAATGACTAAGAAGTTAGAGTTACTTTCAGTTCCGAATCCTGAGGTAATAATTGCTGATTATCTTCTTTATTAATCCCAAGGCGACTGAAAAGTAGCTGATCATTTGCAGAAGTTGGATTGTCAGTAGTTAACAACTGCTCACCATAGAAAATAGAGTTAGCCCCGGCAAAGAAACAAAGTGCCTGCATCCCTTCACCCATCTCCAGCCTTCCAGCTGAAAGCCTTACTACTGAGTTAGGCATTAAAATTCTGGCGACTGCAATAGTTCTAACAAATTCACTTTCGCTTGGTGGCTTAACGTTCTCAAAAGGAGTTCCTGGAATAGGGACAAGTAAATTAATTGGAACGCTATCTGGGTGCTTTTCTAGATTGGATAGAGATTGCAACATTGAAGCTCGATCTGTTTCCGTCTCTCCCATTCCTAGGATTCCGCCACTACAAACATTAATATTTGCGTTTTTAACTGCCTCTAAGGTATCTAATCTATCTTGAAAATTACGTGTGGATACAACATTAGGGTAATGCTCTTTTGAAGTATCAATATTATGATTATAGTAATCTAAGCCAGCTTCTTTGAGAGTAGAGGCTTGGCTTGGTGTAATCATTCCCAGAGTAACACATGTCTCCATTCCCATTGCTTTAACACCCTGAATCATTGGAATTACTTTATCAAGACTTTTATCAGTAGGGTTTCTCCAGGCAGCTCCCATACAAAACCTAGAGGCACCTTTATCTTTAGCTTTTTTGGCCTGATGCAATACTTGATCAATTTCCATTAATTTTTCACGCCCAAGACCAGTATCATATTTAGAGCTTTGTGAACAATAAGAGCAGTCTTCAGGGCAGGCACCAGTCTTAATATTTAATAAAGAGCTAACTTGAACTTTATTTGGATCAAAAGTTTCTCTATGAATACTATGTGCTTTAAAAAGGAGGTCGTTAAAAGGAAGCTCAAATAAAGCTTTTATTTCATCTAATTCCCAATCATTTTTGACTTCAATCATTTGATTTTTTATATTTAAGTTAATTAATTTTACCGCAACAAATAGTTCTAAAAATAACAATAAAAAGCCGCGCATTGTGCGCGGCTTTTTATGAACTAATAAATATTTTAGCAGCTATAGTATAAATCAAACTCTAGCGGCTGAGGTGAAGCTCTCATTGCTGTAACTTCTTGCATCTTAAGCTCAATGAATGAATCAATAACTTCGTCTGTAAAGACATCGCCTTGCTTAAGAAATTCACGATCATCATCAAGCGCTTCCAAAGCCATATGAAGCATTCCAGCAACTTTTGGAATAGAACTGTCATGATCCTCATAAAGATCCTTATCAGCTGGCTCACCAGGATGAATTTTATTTTTTATACCATCAAGGCCTGCCATTAAGAGTGCTGAGAAAGCAAGGTAAGGATTAGCAGTTGAATCTGGAAAACGCACTTCAATACGGCGACCCTTAGGATTTTTAACAAAAGGTATTCTAATAGCTGCCGAACGATTTTTAGCTGAGTAAGCTAGCATTTCTGGCGCTTCAAATCCAGGGACTAATCTTTTATATGAATTTGTAGAAGGATTTGTAAAAGCATTTAAAGCCTTTCCGTGCTTAATAATTCCTCCAATATAGTAGAGAGCCATTTCACTTAAGTTTCCATACTGGTCTCCATCAAATAAGTTAACCCCATCCTTTGCAATAGACATGTGAACATGCATTCCACTTCCATTATCAACTGCAATTGGTTTTGGCATAAATGTAGCTGTTTTGCCATAGAGGTGAGCAACATTATGGACACAGTATTTAAAGATTTGAGTCTCATCAGCTTTTTTAACTAATGTATTAAATAATGCACCAATCTCACACTGACCTGCGGTTCCAACTTCATGGTGATGAACCTCTGTAGTTACACCCATTTCCTCAATTGCTAGACACATTTGAGAACGAAGATCATGCAGTGAATCAACTGGAGGTACTGGGAAATAACCGCCCTTAATACCTGGACGATGGCCTTTATTTCCACCTTCCATATCAACACCAGAGTTCCAAGCTGCTTCCTCTGAGTTAATCTCATAAAACGCCTTACCCATGCCATGACCAGTGTCCCACTTGACACTATCAAAAACAAAAAATTCAGGTTCATTTCCAAAGTAGGCTGTATCCCCAACACCTGAAGCTTTCATAAATTCTTCTGCGCGATAAGCAATAGATCTTGGATCTTTAACGTAGCCTTTTAAATCACTTGGCTCAATAATGTTACAGCGAATGTTTAAAGTTACTTCTTCAGTAAAAGGGTCAAGCACTGCTGTTTCAGTATCTGGTGAAAGAATCATGTCAGAATCATTAATAGTTTTCCAACCAGCAATAGATGAACCATCAAACATCTGACCATCTTCTAATTTTTCAACATCAATTGTATGAGCTGGAACACTTACGTGATGCTCTTTCCCTATTGTATCGGTGAAACGAAAATCTATAAATTTAACGTTTTCATCTTCGATCATTTTCATTACTTTTTTTGCAGACATAGATGTACTCCTAAAAATATTAATAAATAACAAAATTGACAGGCATTGTCAGGAAGTCTGCGCCGTTGCAAACGATGATGCTATCTCATTGAGAGGTTAGCAAGGTTTTTCAAGTTGTGATTATATCCTAAGTTAATTAGAATTACTTCAAAAATATATTCAACTTAGGTTGATTATTATAAAACCCAATCCCTAGGTTTTAAAAAATAACTCGTTAGTTTCTCTTCTTCGCTTCCAGACTCCACTTTAAATTGGTAAGACCACTTAACTGATGGTGGAAGTGACATCAAAATTGACTCAGTCCTGCCCCCACTCTGTAAACCAAACAAAGTTCCTCTATCATGAATTAAGTTAAATTCTACGTATCGACCCCGACGATATAGTTGAAAATCTTTTTCACTTTCAGAATATGGAGTATTTATTCTCTTTCTAACGATAGGTAAATAACCCTCACTAAAATGATTACCAACACTTTTCATAAAATCAAAGCATTCATTGAAACTACCTGTATTCAAATCATCAAAAAAAAGACCGCCAATACCTCGCTGCTCGTCTCGATGGTTTAAGTAAAAATAATCATCACACCATTTTTTATATTTTGGATAAATATCTTCTCCAAAAGGTATACATGCTTTCTTAGCAGTTTGATGCCAATGAACCGCATCCTCATCGAATCCATAATAAGGGGTTAAATCAAAGCCTCCACCAAACCACCAAATTGGATCTTTTCCTTGCTCTTCTGCAATAAAAAATCGAACATTAGCATGGGCCGTAGGAATAAATGGATTTTCAGGATGAAGTACTAATGAAACGCCAAGAGCTGTATATTTTCTTCCCTCAAGCTCTGGCCTAAGCGCAGTCGCGGATTTAGGCATCTTATCCCCAGTAATGATTGAATAATTGACGCCACCCTTTTCAAAAATATTGCCATTAGAAAGAATATTCGTAAGTCCTGAACCTCTATGATCTTGTCGTGTCCAACGATCTTTATCGAATACAACTCCATCTTCAATGAGTTCGACCTCAGAGCAAATAGACTGCTGCAGCTCAATTAAATACTTTTTTACTAAATCAATCATCGATGACGCATGCCTGTTAATAAATTAATGATTCTTGAAGGCTCAGAATTATACTTATTTGGTGGTAATGCGTATGAAAGCTCATTACCAAAATACTTTTTAAGCTCAATTAGAGATGATGCAACCTTCCCTCCTTGAATATTGGCGCTTGAAGAAATTAATGCAGAGCCAGTATTTTCACAAAAATATGAGATCAAAGGATTGGAGGTAATGCGAACTGCTAGAAGCTCATGTTCTCCAGTAATTAGGTGCGAAGTATTTTTTGATTTTGGCACCAAGTAAGTTGTTGCAATATCTCCTGGAGTAGAAAGTTTTTTCAATAAATCAATATCTAGGCTTGGATCAATATATGGCAATAAGTAATTGATATCTGAGGCTAGCAATATAAATCCTTTTTTAATATCTCTTCGCTTCAAACTAGCCAATGTTTTAATTGCATCTAGATTATTTGCCATACAGGCTAAACCGTATATAGTATCCGAAGGATGCGCTATAACCCCTGTTCGAAGATGATTAAGAGCTAATTGGGTTTTTGTAGTTATTTTCACTTTTTTGCCCTAGGGTGAAACTCATCATAAACTTTTGACAATTCTAAAAAATCTAAGTGCGTATAGACCTGAGTACTTTTAATGCTCTTATGTCCCAGAAATTCTTGAACTGCTCTAAGGTCATGGCTGGATTGTAGAAAGTGAGTTGCCGCAGCATGCCTAAGCATATGCGGGTGAACATTAATTGAAATACCTACTTCAAGCGCCCGTTTTTTAACAATATTTTGAACAGATCTAACGCTCATTCTAAGAAGCTTTTGATTTAAAAATAAAGCATCAGAAGTGCAATCAGGTCTTTTCTCTAAATATTTTTTAAGCACACTAATCGCCGAGGCTCCTATTGGAGAAAAACGAGCCTTACTACCTTTTCCCATAACTTTAACAAAACCTTCATTTATATCAAAATCGAGCATATCAATTCCAACAAGCTCAGAAACTCTCAAGCCGCATGAATAAAGTAATTCAATCATTAGGACCGCCCTAAGTTCATTGAAATGACCTGACTTTAAACTCATCATTCTACTTAGATCATCAAAATCAATAGTTTTTGGAAGGGCGCGATCTATTTTAGGAGTTTGAATAGATAAAGCTGGATTTTTGGAAGCTACTTCATTAATAATAAGGAAATTATAAAACACTCTAATTGAGGACAAGTATCGCCTAATAGATTTACTTGAAATATCACTATGCCTTAATCCCATTACAAATAAATTGACTGTGTCGCTATCTACTCTTAACCATCCAGATATATTTTTATTGACTAAAAAAGACAAAAACTTCAATAGATCTCTCTTGTACGCTGAAACAGTATTTAGTGCATAATTTTTTTCAACAATTAAATAGTCGACAAATTCTTCAATTTGTTTAATTAATATTTCATCTTGATACTTGTTTTTTTCTTGTTTGGCCATATCTTTATATTTTACGTTAAACGATAAAGGATTTTTGATGAGTCAAAAACAAACACATGAATTTCAAACTGAAGTATCTCAGCTACTTGACCTGATGATTCACTCTCTTTATTCCAATAAAGAGATTTTCTTAAGAGAGCTTGTATCAAACGCATCTGATGCAATAGATAAGCTGAAATTCGAGTCTTTGTCAAATGACTCGCTTATTGAAGCAACAGCAGAGCCAAGTATTCATATTGATGTTGATAAAGATGCGGGAACTATAACTATTAAAGATAATGGAATAGGGATGACTCATGATGAAGTCATGGAAAATATTGGAACAATTGCTAATTCTGGTACTAAAAAATACTTAGAGGGTCTAGATAAAAATCAGACGCAAGATTCCAACTTAATTGGTCAATTTGGTGTTGGTTTTTACTCTGCATTTATTGTGGCTAATACAGTAACTCTTTTAAGTCGAAAAGCTGGTGATGATAAGGCAAATGGAACAAAATGGATTTCAAAAGGAAAGGGAGATTACTCCATTGAAACTGTCAAGCTAGAGGATTATGGAACAACAATCATTCTTGATGTTAAAAAAGCTGAAAAAGAATTTATTGATGACTTTCGTATTCGAGGAGTCATATCGAAATACTCTGATCACATTACTGTTCCAATCCTAATGCTTAAGCCTTCGGAAGAAGATAAAGATGTAATTGAATACGAAAAAATAAATGAAGCGACAGCATTCTGGATGAAAGACAAAAAAGAGCTGTCTCAAGCTGATTATGACGAATTTTATAAAGCCTTAACGTATGACTTTGAAGGACCATTAACTCAAATACATAATAGAGTTGAGGGAAAGCTCGATTATTCATCACTCTTATATATACCTAAAAAAGCTCCATTTGATATGTGGGAGCCTAAAAGAAAAAGTGGCGTAAAGCTTTACGCCAAAAGAGTTTTTATAATGGAAGGTAATGAAGAATTGCTTCCACAGTACCTACGATTTATAAAGGGCGTAATTGATACTGCAGACCTTTCATTAAATGTTTCTAGAGAGATTCTTCAGGGTAGTAAAGTTGTTGATACAATTAAAAAAGCATCAGTAAAACGAATTCTTTCTGAGCTTGATAAAATGTCAAAAAATAAACCTGAAGACTATGCGACATTTTGGAAAGAGTTTGGAATGGTTATTAAAGAAGGCGTTGTAGAGGATTTTGCAAACAAAGATAAAATTTCAAATCTTTTGCGATTCACTTCTACATCGGCTGACAGTTCAGACCAAACAATTTCTCTTCAAGACTATATTGGCCGAATGAAAGAGGGTCAAAAAAATATTTACTATGTTACTGCAGATACTTACGCAGCAGCTAAAGGCTCTCCCCATCTAGAGATTTTTAAGCAAAAAGATATCGAGGTTCTCTTGCTGTCAGATAGAGTTGATGAATGGCTAGTCGCTAACTTTGGTGATTTTCAAGAGCTCTCACTGAAGTCAATTGCAAAAGGTGATCTTGAAGATCTAGATTCAAAAGAAGATAAGAAAAAGAAAGAGAAGACAGTGAAAGATTTTGAAGGCGTTATTACCAAAGCTCAAGAAATTCTTAGCAATCAGGTCAAAGAGGTTAAAGTCTCAAGTCGACTAAGTGAGTCGCCTTCATGTTTAGTCGCCGATGAAAATGAGTTAGGTGGAAATATGGAGCGTATTATGAAATCTTTAGGTCAAGATATTCCTGATACCAAGCCTATTCTAGAGATAAACCCTGATCACCCACTTGTCATTAAACTTAAAACAAAGGTTGATGAAGATCTAGTAAAAGTATTGTTTGATCAAGCTGTTCTTAGTGAAGGTGGGCAAATAAAAGAACCTGCTGAGTTTGTAAAGCGAATGAATAAACTAATGTTAGGTTGATAGAATATTGTAAGTTAAAAAAACCCGAATTTTCGGGTTTTTTTTTGCTATAAATTAAGGCTTATAAGGATTAATTTTATTAAGGATGCCTCTTAATATTGCCATCTCTTCTTTTTCAGGGTTACTTCTTCCAAATAGTCTTCGAAGACGCCTCATTAGGAGGCTCTTAGGTTTTTTTGAATCAAAGTAATTGATGTGTTCAAGCGCCTGCTCAAGGTGATTATAAAAGCTATTTAATTCATCAAAGCCAGCAATTTCACCGCCAGAATTATCAAACTTACCTTCTATAGTACTAACGTAATTCTGATAAGCAAAAACTTGAATAGCGGATGCAACATTCAATGAGAAATACTTAGGATTTCCTGGAATTGTCATTAGGATAGAGCATAAATCTAACTCTTCATTGGTAAGACCAGAATTTTCAGTTCCAAATACAACTGCAACTTCTTGATCCGTTATGGAAACGGCTGATTGTATTTCACTACAAGTTTCAATAACATCTAGTTGCCTCCATTTAATGTTTCTTTGGCGAGCGCTAGCTCCAATAACTAAGTGAACTCCTATCAAAGCCTCTTCTAATGTGCCGCATACTTTTGCATTAGAAAGAACATCATCTGCCCCACTTGCTCTTGCAGTTGCAACAGCAGAAGGATAATTAGAAGGCGTTACTAAATATAGCTGAGTTAAGAGCATGTTTTTCATAGCTCTAGCCGCCGCGCCAATATTACCTGGCTCAGTGGTATTGACCATAACAATCCTCACTTTATTAAAACTCGTCAAGGTATAATTCGTTTCTTTATTTATTTGGCTCATTTACCATGCATCCTACCGTTAATATTGCAGTTAGAGCTGCCAGAGCAGCTGGTGATGTTATTTTAAGGTACCATAACCAGGTCGATTTACTAACTATAGAAAATAAGTCACTTAATGACTTCGTTTCTGAGGTTGATAAAACAGCTGAAAAGGCCATTATAAACGAGATTAAAAAAGCCTTTCCAAAACATTCTATTTTGGCTGAAGAGAGCGGGAAAATTCTTGGTGATGATAATTTTCTTTGGATAATAGACCCATTAGATGGGACGACTAACTTTTTACATGGCTTTCCGCAATATGCAGTATCGATTGCTCTTGTAGAAAAAGGAGTTACAACTCATGCAGTCATTTATGACCCCTTTAAAGAAGAGCTCTTTACCTCATCCAAAGGCGAAGGAGCTTATTTAAACGATGAGAGAATGCGCGTTACAATGTCTCTTGGACTCAAAGACACTCTTATTGGTACTGGCTTTCCTTTCAAGCAGCCTCAACATTTAGACTGTTACCTTGAGACCTTTAAAGCAATTCACCCTCATGCATCTGGGATACGAAATGCTGGAGCAGCGGCACTCGATTTAGCTTATCTTGCTGCAGGACGATTAGATGGCTTTTGGCAGATTGGCCTTAGCTCATGGGATATCGCTGCAGGCGCTCTAATGATTAAAGAGGCAGGTGGTTTTATTGGGGATTTCTCTGGAAGGGATCAATATATGGAAACTGGAAATGTAGTTGCGGGTAATGCAGAAGTCTATAAAGAACTTTTAAAAAAAATTCATCCACACTTAACTGCAGATTTACAGCGATAGATTTAATCAGCTATCGTTAATTGCTCGCCATTCATTTTTGGACTTAAGCCAGATAGCAAATAAACTATCGCCGCACTCTTCTCCTCCGGCATTGGAACGGTTGATGAGTCTTCTGCTGGGTAGGCTGTTCTTCTCATTTCAGTTCTTAGTTTCCCAGGATTAATGGTGTTAACACTGATGTTAGTTTTTTCAAGCTCTTCAGAGAGAGTCTTAGCAAAGCCTTCTATTCCAAACTTACTAACACTATAAGCACCCCAATAAGCTTTCGCCTCCCTCCCAACAGAAGAAGACAAGAAAAGAATCCTAGCATCCTCTGACTTCAATAATAGGGGTATTAAAAATTGAGTTAACATGAATGGAGCGCTCAGATTAATCTGAAGCGTAGAGTACCAAAGCTTAATATCATATTGCTCGATTGGCATTTGTGCTCCAAGTATTGCGGCGTTATGAATTAACCCATCAAGTTTTTCAAATTTATCTAGAATATTATCTTGAAGCTCCTGATAATTTTCAGGAGTAGCTCCTTCAAGGTCAAGTGGGTAAAGTATAGGCTCATTGTAACCAGCATCCACAACAGCATCATAAGCATACTCAAGAGACCCTAAGTCTCTGCCAAGCATAATAACAGTTGCACCAGCCTTAGAAAGGCTCATAGTAATTGCTAGACCAAAGCCTCTATTGGCACCCGTTACCAAGATAACTTTATTTTTAAGCTCACCATCTTTAAAAATATGATCTCTAGATACAATCATTCATTAATTTCCTTGTTCGATTTAACTCCGAGTGCTTTTAACTTCTCAGCACGGCCAATTAGATTGCCTGGTCCAGTTTGAAGTTTTTTACGAACATCAGAAAACCCCTCCTTCGTCTTGTCTAATTGACTTTCAATCTTGTCCAAGTCATTAAAAAATCCAGCAAGCTTGTCGTACATCTTTCCTGCTTGTCTTGCAATCTCATCCGCATTTTTATTTTGTTTATCCGTTTGCCACATAAAATTCACTGTCTTCAAGCTCATACTTAGCATTGAAGGTGATACGAGCATAATATTTTTCTTTAAAGCATCATCAAACAAGTTAGGTCTATATTGAAGGGCTAATAATAAAGCCCCCTCTATTGGAATAAAAACAAATATAAAATCAAGGCTTTTAACTCCCTCGAGATTTTCATACTCTTTAATGCTAATATTCTTGATTTGATTCTCAATTGAGGCAATATGTTTTTTTAATGCTGCTTCATTAGACTGATCGGCAATATAGTCTGCATAGTCTTTGAGAGATACTTTCGAGTCAATTACAACATCCTTCCCTTCTGGTAGATGGAGTATCACATCAGGCTTAAACCGCTCACCCATCTCATTTTTATATTGTTTTTGTAGGTCAAATTCAACACCCTCTCGAAATCCATAACTAAGCAAAAGAGAATTTAAAATTTCCTCACCCCAGTCTCCTTGCTGCTTATTATCATAAGTCAACGCATTTGTTAGATTTTGAGCAGATTGGCGCGTTTCAATATTCGCTTCATGCAATGACTTAATTTGTTCTTTGAGAGAGGTTCTTTCTTCAACCTGCTCTTTAGTAATAGTTTCAATTCTTTCTCTAAAACTTTTAAGCTGGGTTTGAAGAGGATTTAGCAGATCAGAGTTATCAACCTTAAGCTTATCACGATCCGTCTTTAATATTTCAGATGCTATATTTTTAAATTCACTATTAACTTGGCTTTTAAGCTGATCAACAAGCTGTAATTTTTCTGAATAATTTTTTTCTTTTTCATTAAGCGTTGTTTCTAGTTGAATATTTTTTTGAATTGAAGCTGTCAGCTTTTTATTAAGAAAGTAATAGCTAGTAAACCCTCCAAACAATAAAGAAATTAATGCTATTAAAATGTCCATAAACGGCTACCAAGATGAAAAAAATTAAAAGTTTTTTTTACTTTTAGAAAAACACAAACCTAATGATTGTAATGTTAGTAAAATTTTATATAGAATTATAACGCTAAGACCTCCTATATCCTATGTTACTTTTAAGATCACTATTGTACTTTGTTGGCTCAATTATTAGTTTAAGTTTAATCAGTTTATGTGGATTAATTTTTGTATTTTCAAGCTACTCAACTCGTCAAAAATTTCTCTCACAGTGGGCTATTTTTTGCATCTGGTGGCTAAAAATAACTCTAAATATTACAACAAATATTATTGGCCAGGAAAACTTAAAAAAATCACCATACATAATTATCTCTAACCACCAGTCTACATGGGAAACACTCGCCTTTCAAGCCATCTTTCCAGCTCATACTTGGGTCTTAAAGAGAGAACTTTTATGGCTTCCAATATTTGGCTGGAGTTTGGCACTTCTTAAGCCAATTATTATTAATCGAGGTGATAAACTTAAAGCAATTAAGAAAGTTATTAAACAAGGTGCTGATAGGTTAGATAAAGGGATCTCAATTGTTATATTTCCAGAAGGAACTCGTCAACCATACAAACTCATAGGAGAATATCAAAATGGTGGCTCTGCTATTGCAAAAAAATCAGGCTATGACATAGTACCTGTTTATCATAATGCTGGAAATCTTTGGCCTAAAGGAGCTTTTATTAAAAAACCTGGAGTAATTACAGTTGTTATTGGCGAGGTGATTTCAGACTCAAGCTTAACATCTTCAGAGTTAACTGAAAAAATTAGGAATTGGACGTTAGAGCAAGAAAAATCTTTTGAATAATTAACCCTTAGAAAACATGAGTGAAATTACCTATAAAATTTTTCATGAAAGAACTGCAGAAAATATAAAAAATGAATTTAAAAAACTTCATAATTTACTTCTTTCTGACAACAAAAAGAATCAATATAAAGTTGATTTAAATGATCTTAAAACTGTCGAAGTAATTCTTGCAGATAATATACTAGACTTTAAAACATCTAATATTTCTGATAAACAGTTAAGAGCTAGAACTGAATGGCATAATTTTTTAACAGAAAAAAAATATTTAAACTTTAATGAATGCCTTTTAATTCTTCTTGGAATTAACCCAACGCTTGCTAGCCTTATAGAGCCTAAATTATATAAAACGAAATTAAATGACGTTGCAGGACTTAAGGAAAACTATTTGAGTTTAATATTTTTTCAAAGAGTAGAAAATCATCTTTTAAGAGAAAGGTTTAAAGACAACAAAATTAACATTGATGAGTTTATTAAATGGGCGATGGATTATAAGTATTTGAGAGAAGTAAAGATTTAAGACAAGGCATTAGAATTGAAAATCTTACAAAAAAGCTCTGAAGTCTTTTTAGTATCGTAAAGCGCTGAATGTGCTTGCTCGTTATCCCATTCGATTCCCGACTTTAAAGCTGCTTTTGCTAGAACAGTTTCGCCGCAATAAAGAGCTGACAAGCTAACAGTATCAAGAGTTGAAAATTGATGAAATGGACTCTTTAGCTTAGAGCGATCTGTAGCAGCTTTCACAAACCCAAGATCAAAAAATGCATTATGGCCAACAAGTATAGCGCGCGTGCACTCCTCTATAATTAAATCATCACTAACGCACTTAAAAATTTCACTAAGAGCTTCTTTTTCAGGCACTGCAAGTCTAAATGGATTGTCAATATCAATGCCATTAAACTTGAGCGCTGAAGGCTCAATATTAGCCCCTTTAAATGGCTCTATATGAAAGTGTAGTGTTTTTTTAGGAAAGAAATTACCACTATCATCAAAGCCTAAAATGATAGCGCAGATCTCCAATAAAGCATCAGTATTTTCGTTAAAACCAGCAGTTTCCACATCTATTACCACTGGAAGGTATCCACGAATTCTATCTTTAAGTGCCATTAGTCATTAATTATTTGTTGCTCAATAAAAGGTACGTAGTAAAAATACTTAAAAACTTCTTAAATAGATAGTTGAGTTTCTTTGATAATCATAACTCTTTTGCCTAATTAAAGGGAGAGAACTGAACTCACTTTCGATAAAGTCATGTCTAAAAAAGAATCTACCTCCAAACTTAGACAAAGCAAAAATAGCAGACAAATTAAGATCTAATGCTTTTTGAATCAATAAATCCATTAAATTAGAAGAGGTATCAGTATTATGATAATCTTTTTTAACTACTAGCCCATAAATTTCACCCATATTTTCTTTGTCATAAAGCTTTAAAGCCGCACAGGCGATAATTTGACCATTATTTTCTATGAATATAAAATTTTCTATTTCTTCGCTAATGCCTTCATAACTTCTTTCTAACAATCTACCTTCATCAACGAAAGGCTGCATTAATTCAATAATTTGTTTTACTTTACTCAACTTGTAACCTTAAATTGCCCATAGAACCGCACTATTTTAGTCTAAAATTTGTATTTTTTGCTAATTAAAAATAGATGTCAAACTCAAGAAAGTATTCCTCAGCCGTAGTCGATGGTTATGAACGAGCTGCATCAAGAGCGATGCTATACCCAGTAGGTTTTAAAAAAGAAGATTTCAAAAAACCTCAAGTTGGAATTGCCTCAACATGGTCAATGGTAACTCCGTGCAATATGCATATTAATGATCTTGCAAAAGAGGCCGAAAGTGGCGTCAATAACGCTGGAGGTAAAGGCGTTATATTCAATACAATTACTATTTCAGACGGCATTTCAATGGGCTCAGAAGGAATGAAATATTCATTAGTATCTAGAGAGGTTATAGCGGACTCTATAGAAACGGTTACAGCATGCCAAGGCTTTGATGGGGTGGTTGCTATAGGTGGCTGTGATAAAAATATGCCTGGTTGCCTTATGGGCCTTGCTAGACTTAATCGGCCTTCAGTTTTTGTTTATGGAGGAACAATTCAGCCAGGTAAAAACCATACTGATATTGTGAGCGTCTTTGAAGCAGTTGGCAAGAGAGCAAACAACGATATTAGTGATATTGAACTTGAACAAATTGAATCAACTGCGATTCCAGGGCCTGGCTCTTGTGGAGGTATGTATACAGCCAACACTATGGCATCAGCAATTGAAGCACTAGGTATGAGCCTTCCTAACTCGTCATCACAAGATGCAATTTCTAATGATAAAAATACAGACTGTATTCGCGCAGGTGAAGCTGTTCTAAAGCTATTAGATAAAGATATTAAGCCAAGTGATATTATGACTAAAAAGGCATTTGAAAATGCAATTACTTTAATCATTACTCTTGGCGGATCAACCAATGCGGTACTTCATTTGATTGCAATGGCTGATGCAATAAGTGTGGACCTAACAATTGATGACTTTACTCGAATTGGAGCTAAAGTTCCTGTTCTTGCAGACCTAAAACCCTCTGGTAAATATATGATGAGTGAACTCGTCCAAATTGGAGGCACACTCCCTTTAATGAAGATGCTGTTAGATGCAGGAATGCTTCATGGTGATTGTTTGACGGTAACGGGTGAGACTTTGGCTGAAAATCTTAAAAATGTTAAGCCTTATGATGATGACCAAAAAATTATCATGCCACTAGATAGTCCAATCAAAAAAGACTCTCATTTAAGGATTTTAAGAGGAAATCTTGCTCTTGAAGGTTCGGTTGCTAAAATTACTGGAAAAGAAGGCTTAAAGTTTCAAGGAAGCGCAAAAACATTTGCTTGTGAAGAAGACGCTCTTCAAGCAGTTTTAAAAGACAAGATTATAGAAGGTGACGTCATTGTAATTCGCTATGAAGGTCCAAAAGGTGGCCCAGGAATGCGTGAAATGTTAGCGCCTACCTCAGCCGTTATGGGTAAAGGATTGGGCGGAAAAGTTGCTCTAATTACTGATGGAAGGTTTTCGGGTGGAACTCATGGTTTTGTTGTAGGTCACATAACACCTGAAGCATTTGTTGGAGGAGCTCTTGCAATTATTGAGGATGGTGATGAAATATTAATTGATGCTGAAAATAATCGCCTCGAACTTCTTGTTGATGACACAGTAATTAAAGAGAGACTCTCAAGGTGGGTAAAACCAGCTCCAAAATACACTAAAGGCGTATTAGCAAAGTACGCAAAACTTGCTCAATCTGCTTCAAGAGGGGCAATAACTGAATAACTAACTATTTTTTGTTTGCTTTACTTGACCGGAATAAAGTCAATTTTTCTATCGTCAAGATTTACTGAAGCAATCTTCACATTGATCATATCACCTAAGCGATAAATTTTTCCATTCCTTTCGCCCTTTAATTGATGATGAACATCATCAAAAACAAAGTAATCATCTCTTAAATCACGAACTGAAATTAAGCCTTCAACGAATACGTCAGAGAGCTCCACAAAAAGACCAAAACCTGCAACACCAGAAATAACACCATTAAAGTTATCACCTACCTTGTCACTCATATACTCACATTTTAGCCACTGCTCAACGTCTCTTGATGCATCATCTGCACGCCTTTCAGTCATTGAAAGATGAGCACCCAGCTCCAACATTCTACTTGAAGGCTCTCTCAATTTACCTGATAAAGCGCGCTTGATAGCGCGATGAACTAGCAGGTCTGGATAACGACGAATTGGAGAAGTAAAGTGTGTGTAATCCTCAAAAGCCAAGCCAAAGTGGCCCTCATTGTTCGGAGTATAAGTAGCCTGCTTCATTGTTCGAAGTACAACAGTTTTAATAATATTCTCATCATCTCTGCCATGTGCATTTTTTAACACCTTGGCAAAATCTTTAGATTCTGGTTGATGACCACCCTCTAAAGTAAGACCAACAGCAGATAAAAACTTCTTAGTTACCTCAACTTTTTCAGCTGTAGGTTTAGGGTGAACTCTAAATAAAAAATCTTCATTTTTTTTCTGTAAGAATTTTGCAGTTGCCTGGTTTGCCATTAGCATACATTCTTCAATTAACTTATGCGCATCATTTCTTTTTCTAGCTACAATATCTTTGATCTTACCTTTGCCGTCAAATAATATCTGACTTTCAATTCGATCAAAGTCCATTACCCCTCTTTTTTGCCTAGAAATTCGAAGCGTTTTGTAAAGGCTATATAGATAATCTACATTTTCAACTACGTTGCTATACTCTTTTCTTAAAGGACTCTTGCTATCCTCAAGCATCTCATTGACCTGCCCATATGTGAGGCGAGCATGAGATAGCATCACTGCTGGATAAAACTTATAGTCTAAGAACTCTCCCAAAGAATCAATTTCCATCTCACACACCATACAAAGCCGCTCAACTTTAGGATTAAGAGAACAAAGACCATTTGATATAGCTTCAGGAAGCATTGGAACTACTCTATGCGGGAAATAAACTGAATTTCCACGCTCTAAGGACTCAATATCTAATTCAGACTCTTCGTTAACATAGTGAGAGACATCAGCAATTGCAACAATTAGTTTCCAGCCATTTTTAGATGGTTTAGCATAAACAGCGTCATCAAAATCTCTAGAGTCGTCTCCGTCAATTGTTATGAGCTCTAACTTTGTTATATCAACCCTATCTTTCTTATCTTTTGGGAGGACTTTAGTTGGTAATTTAGATGCCTCTTCAAGCGCTATTTCTCCAAAGACAGATGGTATTTGATGGCGATAGATTGCAGAATCTACTTCTACGCCTTCATCTAAATAATTTCCAAGGATTGAGGTAATTTTTCCAGTTGCATTTCTATCAAGTGTTGGAGAAGAGAGTATTTCTACAACCACCACCTGATTATCAGAGCAGCCTTCCATCAGCTCTACAATATCAATATTATGCTTAATTCTTCTATCATCAACAACAACATAATGATCGCCTTCATCTAGATGAAGCCTTCCAACAAGGTTTTTAGCTGTTTCGATAACTTCAACTACTTCAGCATCAAGTCTTCGATTGAGAAGCCGCACTTTAATCTTATCGCCATGAAAAACCAACTTCATTTGCTGATTTGAAAGTCTAAGATCTTTTCCGCCTTTATCTAAAGCAACAAAACCGAACCCCTTAGGATTAGCAATAACTGTTCCAGTTATAAGCCCTCTATTAGAATATGGTCGATAAACACCATTCTTATTGCAGCTTAGTTGCTTGTCTCGAACCATTGCCCTTAAGCGCCTTTCAAACGCTTTTTTCTGAACATCTTCTAAAGAAAGAAGCTCAAAAAGCTGACTTTTAGTTTTGGGTTTTTGTTGAATAAAACTTAAAATATGTTCGCGAGATGGAATCGGGCTCTCATATTTTTCCGCTTCACGATCATAGTGAGGGTCTGACATAATGTGCTTAGTATAAAGTAAGCTTAGAAACGTTTATAACTAATCAAAAGGATTTTTTAGAATTAGGGTTTCATCCCTATCAGGGCCTGTTGACAAAATATGAACTGGAATCTGACTTAGTTCCTCTATTTTTTGTATATAGTTTTTTGCTTCTTGAGGCAAGTCATTAAACGAATGAGTTCCAATTGTGGATCTCTTCCATCCAGGCATCTCAATATATACTGGATTTGCAGCGCTATAGCCTTCTGCTGAAAATGGAGGAATTGTTGTAGTTTTTCCATCAATCTCATAAGCAATACATATCTTAATTAGATCCAATTCATCCATAACATCCAGCTTTGTTAGGCATATTCCGCTTACAGCATTTAGCTTAAAAGAGCGATTTAATATAACTAAATCAAGCCAGCCACATCGCCTTTGACGGCCTGTAGTGGCGCCAAATTCATGCCCTCTAGAGCATAGCTCTCTTCCAATTGGATCACCCTCATCGGTATTTACATCGTAATCCAGTTCAGTTGGGAATGGGCCACCACCTACTCTGGTTGTATAGGCCTTTACAATACCTAAAACATAATCAATATCTCGCACCCCAATGCCAGATCCAGTTACGGCTCCTCCAGAAGTAGTGTTGGAAGATGTTACAAATGGATACGTTCCCTGATCAATATCTAGAAGTGCTCCTTGCGCTCCCTCAAACAGGATATTTTCATCATTTGCCATTTGTTTATGCAATTCATCAGCAACGTCGATAATCATTGATTTAACGATCTTAGCTTGGCTTAATGCTTGCTCTAAAGTTTTTTTATAATCTACTGCTGGCTGCTTGTAATAATTTTGCAAACTAAAGTTGTGATAATTAACTACTTCTTTAAGCTTTTCTGCAAATAGCTCTTCGTCTAACAGATCACCAACTCTTAAACCTCTTCTGGCAACTTTGTCTTCATATGCCGGTCCAATTCCATTTCCAGTAGTACCAATTGCTGCTTTTCCTCTGTGCGCCTCACGTGCATTATCAAGCTCAATATGGTACGGAAGAATTAACGGACACCCTGGACTTATCTTTAGTCGAGATTTAACTTCAACCCCTGACTCTTCAAGCTCATTCATTTCTTTTAAAAGTGCGGTCATTGAAAGAACAACTCCATGACCAATAAAACAATTGACACTGCTTCTAAGAATTCCAGAAGGAATTAGATGAAGCACCGTCTTTTTTCCATCGATAACTAGGGTATGTCCAGCATTGTGTCCACCCTGAAAGCGAACAACAGAGCTTACTTTATCTGTAATAAGATCAACTATTTTTCCTTTACCTTCATCACCCCATTGAGTTCCGATGATTACTACATTCTTGCCCATATTATTCCTTTAGCTTCCATTCATTATTTGTATTTTCGAAGTCAACTTCAGCCAACCCTGTTAAATCTATTTTTATATTATTTCCATTTAATCGAAGCTCATTAATCAAGAGCGTTAATTTTGAATCAGTAGAGTTTGGAGCAACTAATGTTTTTTGTTTTTTTACTATTTTTAATTGTTGCTGAACTAAAAACTTAAGATCAAAAGAAAAGCCTGTTGCATCTCTGGATGAGCCAAAAGATTTTGTTAAGCCGCTGTATCTACCACCTTGGGCTAGAGCCTTAGAAAAGCTCTCGTGATATGCAGCAAATACAACACCATCATGATATTCATAAGCCTTAACTTCACCAAGATCAAACATTAAATTAATATTACAATCTTTAAAAGAAACATAAAGCTTTCTAAGATCATCAATTGCACTTAAAGCCAATGGAATATCTTTAAATACTGAGCTTGCGTTATCTAGAACAGCTTCAGAGCCATCCAAAGAAATTAATGCCTTAAACTTATCACCATCTTTAATTTGATTATGTTTAAGAAAGCTATTTAAATCTGGAATTGACTTACGCCTAAAAATATCTCTAAGTTTTGATGCGTCCTTGGAATTAAGATTTGCTGAATCACAAAGAGCATTAAATATTGAAGTATTCCCCAGACTAAGAGTTATGCCTTTAAGCCCCATAAGTGCCAAAGATTCAATCATAAGGTTAATAACCTCGATGTCAGCATCTACTCCATTAAAACCATAAAGCTCTGCGCCAGCTTGAATTGGAGACCTTGAGGCGTAAAAATCATCAGCCTTAGTTTGTAATATTGCATTGATGTAACAATACCGGTCTACGCGCTCTGATTTAGATCGCTTAGAGTCTATTCTTGCTATTTGAGGAGTTATGTCAGAGTGAACACCAAGCATCTTTCCAGAAATCGAATCAAGAAATTTAAACGTCTTCTCATCAATTGACTTGGAGTTTAATACTAACGTCTCTGCAAACTCTATCATTGGGGGCACAACAACTTCGTACCCCCAACTTTGATATAGATCTAATAAATCTCTTCTACATTGCTCAAAAGTAATTGCCTGATCACCAGTGAGCTCATCAATGCCCTCGGGTAATTGCCAATTACTCACAACCCTTGTTTAGTTTGAAGGGTTAAAGTAGCGGAAAAACTCTGAATCAGGATTAAGTATTAAGATATCACCTTGCTGATTAAAAGACTTTTTGTATGACTCCAAAGAGCGATAAAAAGAATAAAAATCAACATCTTGACTGTAAGCTTCAGCATAATTACTTGCTGAAATTGCATCTCCATTTCCTCGAATCTTTTCAGAATCTCTATAGGCATTTGCCAGGATAATTGTTCTTTCTTTATCTGCAAAAGCCTGGATTTTTTCAGCTTCTTCAGCACCTTCTGAGCGGAATTTATTGGCAATACTTTTTCTTTCTGTCTCCATTCGACTATAGACTGAATTTCTAACTTCCTGAGCAAGCTCAATTCGTTTAATACGAACGTCTATAACCTCAATACCAAACTCATCTTCAGCAATTGCCTTAAGCTTTCTTTTTACACTTGCCATAATTGCATCACGCTGAGAGGAGACAACTTCAATAATAGTTCGCTTAGAAAATTCACTTCTAAGAGCGTCCTGATTATTTTGAGCAAGCCTTAAGTTTGCCGATGACATCGCACCACCCGTTGATATATAAAACTTTTCTGTATCAACAATTCGCCACTTAACATAAGAGTCAACCGTTAAATTTTTCTTTTCAACAGTCAAAAATGATTCTGCTTGAGCATCTAATGTCTGAATGCGCTGATCAAATGTAACCACGTTATTCACAAAAGGAGTTTTAAACTTTAGACCTGGTTTATTTTCAACTGAAACAATTTCTCCCAGCCTTAGTTTAATTGCTACTTGCGTTTCATTAACAGTATACAAACTTGAGCTTATTAAGATTGCTACCAATACAGCTACTACTATAATAATTCTATTCATTATCTGTTCTCCCTTGAGCGTAATACACTTTCATCACTTTGACCCGATGGAGTTTGATTATAAGTAGTTGTATTTGAACCAGACCTTGAAACCCTGTTAGAGTTAATTAACTGATCAATTGGAAGATACATAAGCGAATTAGAGTTTGAATCTACAATAACTTTGTTCGTATTACTAAGAACATCCTCTAGGGTCTCTCTATATAGCCTCTCCTTAGTAACACCAGGAGCCTTTGTATACTCAGTTAAGATCTGAGTAAAACGATAAGATTCACCCTCTGACTTAGAAACCACTTCTGATTTATAGGCTTCAGCTTCTGCGAGAAGCCTTTGACTTGCACCACGAGCCTTAGGAACAATATCATTTGCATAAGCCCGAGCTTCATTAATATATCTCTGTTCATCCTCTCTCGCCTTTACAACATCATCAAAGGCTGCTTTAAGTTGAACTGGTGGCTGAGCATCCTGCATAGTTACAGCTGTAATCTGTATACCAAGTCCATAATCATTAATAAGCGCCTGAGAGGCTGTTTTAACCTCTTGCGCCACTTGATCACGACCAGTAGTTAAAACAAAGTCCATTGTATTATCACCAACAACTTGCCTAATAATACTTTGAACGACATGACTTAAAGTCAGCTCTGGATTCGAAACATTAAATAAGTAATCTTGGGCGTTTGCAATTTTATATTGAACTGCAAGCTTAACATCAACCATGTTCTCGTCACGAGTAAGCATTAATGACTCAGAGCTCACGCCGCCACTATATGAATTTTGAGCGTTTCTAAAACCAATTTCTGCAGAGCGAACTTGCTCAACATTTACTTTGTAGACTGACTCAATTGGGTAAGGAATATGCCAATGAGGACCCTGGGTAGTTGAAGTTTGAAAAGCGCCAAAACGTAATACAACGCCTCTTTCAGCTGGATCAATAATATAAATACCTGTTGCCATCCATACTATGAATGCCAGAATAAATATGTATTTAAAACTCCCTTTTGCAGCCTTACTCGCGCCAGAATTTCCTGAAGATTTTCCTCCAAATGTAGAGTTAAATTTATTTTTAAAATCTTTAATAACCTCATCAAGCTCTGGAGGAGTTTGATTATTATCATCATTCCAAGCCATTGTGGCTCCATTTTGTTTTTTACTCACGTAATTTCCTTAAAAAATTCAAGTTAAAGTAAAGATATGGTCAAAGTACAAAAAAACAAGTGCTTTGTAAATCTTTTTAAGTTAGAGAAAAAAATAAATTTTTTCCAAAAGCAAAGTACATTTTACCCAATAAATAATAACTAAAGTTAAATTTGAGTTTGAGAAAGTTTCAAAATCTGGCTAAGTTTGTAATTACATATAATGATAAAATAAGTTTTTTTAATAACTCTTTCGTTTCATGAAAAAATACTTAATTTTTCTTGTTTTAATTTTAAGCCATTTTTCTGTTTATGCTGAGGGAGTAGAATTAAATTGTATACCTAACTCTCCAGCTTGTGAAAACTGCTCAGAATATCAAACTCTTTTTCCTATTGAAGAGTTCTCATCAAATACTGAGAGTCTTGATATTGAGGCGGATAATAGTGAAATACTCAGCGATAAGTATCTTTTAAAAGGAAGCGTTGAAATTAATTCTGAAAACTTATATCTTGCCGCTGATGACGTTGAAGTTTCTACGGTAGATAAATCTTTATTAGCTACTGGTGATGTTAGGTTTCAAGACAAATCTTACTTAATCACAAGTGATTTATTATCATCAACTAGAGATAAAGATGGCAATCTAATAGCAACAGCTACAAATGCAAACTACCAAGATTTTGGAGCTGGCCTAGGTGGTGCAAATGGCTATACAGAATACATTTCAAAAACTTCAACTAGCGTTCTACTCACCAACTCAACATATAGTCTCTGTCCTGTTAATGAAAACGACTGGTTAATTGAGGCAGATCAAATAAATCTTAACTTAACTAAAAATAGAGGAGTTGCTGATAACGCAATTATAAAGTTTTATGGTGTTCCTATTTTTTATATGCCAAAATATAGTTGGGTTCTTTCAGGAAGAGGCTCAGGCTTTTTAACCCCTAATTACTCTTCCTATCTTGAACCTGAAGCAGATGACTACTCCTCTAGCCTAAGGATCCCTTTCTATTTTAACTTAGCGCCTGATCGTGATTTACTTGTTGCCTTGACCGCTATGTCAAGTAGAGGATTGATTTATGAAGGGAAGTATCGTCAATTGATTGCTCCTAAAATTTCACCCGATGACGAAGACTCGATGTGGTCAATTGAGGCTAAGTATCTCCCAGAAGATAAAATTACTAACTTAAAAAGATGGCTTGTAAATTTTTCAGATGAAATTGATATAAATGATAAATTACACTTTAGCGCTAAATATTCTAGGGTTTCCGACTCAGAATATTTTAAAGAAATTGCCAGAACTAACATTGATATAAAAACCCTCAAATCTCATATAAAACTTTCCTATGACAATGAGGAGAATAATTTATCCGCAGCTCTGTTAACTGAAGATGAGCAAGTCGTTAATGCTGGCGCTCCAGTTTATACAAGAGCTTTTGAAGGATCTATTTCTAAAATTCTAAATGCAAGCACAATAATGCCAGTAAAAGTTAGTCTTGTTAGTACAAAATTTGCGCATGATACCAAAAGCAAAACGGCTGGTGTTAGAACACATGGAAATCTCGGAATCTCTAGACAATTGAATATTGAGTACCCAAAAATTACTCCTAGAGCTAGCGTTGCAATTACAAACTATTCACTTAAAAATAATCCCAACATAAATCGAACAGTTTTAGGATCTGGCCTTGATATTGATTTTACTATTAATCTTCCTACCAGGATTTTTGGCTATGAGGCTAACCACCGAATCACTCCCTTAATATCTTACAACTATAGAGCAAAAAAAGTCCAAGGAAATATTCCAATTTTTGATACAACAGATAAATTTGCTGACATTATTACTTTTGCTGACCTTACTTCTGGCGAAAGGTATACAGGACTTGATAGAATTACAAATGCAAATGATATTACTCTTAGTCTTGAATCAAGTTACAGAGCCGTAAATGCAATAGATGATGACAAAGATCTCTTAAACATGAGAATTGCTCAAAGCTTTTACACAGATGATGAGGTTGTAAGTGCCACGGCTAGCACTAACTATGAAACTAGAAAATCTTATTCAGATATTGCTGCTTCTATAGATATTGCGCTTGGTAAGTATGTTATTAAAAATTCTGCTCAGTTCAATCCCGACACCTCAAAAATAGTTAAAAAAGAAAATAGCCTATCCTACATTTCTAATTCTAGAAAATTTATTACCTTAAGTGGAAGTAAGGTAGGAACAAGTGAAGGAGGTATAGAGGAAAAAGAGCAGCTCTATGGTGCCTACCCACTTACAGATTCAATTCACTTTTTTGGTAGTCTTGATAAAACAACCTCAACAGGAGTTACGAATTCAGAAACGACTGGCATAGCCTACGAATCTTGTTGCTGGGCGTTTAGGGTGGCTCACTTTAAAACAAAAGGTGTAGGCGAGATTGGATATAATTACAGCACGGGCTTTGAATTAGTTCTTACAGGGCTTGGGTCAACTGATGCACCGCTAAAGAGAAAAATAGAGGCAAAGATTCCAGGATATTTAGCCAAACTTAGATAATGAAAAGAGTTCTTGCTCTTCTTTTTATATTAAGCACTGGCCCCGTTTTTGGAGAAAATATTATTATTGCAGTGGTCAATAACACTGTAATCACATTCAACTCGCTTGAGCCACTTCTCACAGATACAAGCTCTAAAGATCATAAAGTTGATATTATTAATCAGAGAATAAATGATATTCTTCAGGTAGAAAGAGCAAAGGAGCTTGGTATAGAGGCATCTCTAAATGATGTCAATTTAGCGCTACTGGAAATTTCAAAAAGTAACAATATCTCATTAAAGCAGCTTAAGGCTTATCCTGAATTTTTACCCTTAGAGAATGAAGTTTCAGAAAAAATTTCAATTCTTAACTTGCAAAGATATATTACAAAAGACGTCACTATCGATGAAAATAAAGCTATCAATATTTGCTCTAAAAAAGCCACAAACACCATTAAACAAATCAAAATTGCGCAAATTATTATTTCTGAAGTAGAGAATTCAAACGATCAAGATACTGCTATCAATAGATTTTTAAAAAAACTTTCTAAGCACATAAGTAAAGGAGCATCTTTTGAAGGGTTTGCGAAACTTCATTCACAGCACTCAAGTTATTTAAACGGGGGCATAACAGATTGGATTGAAGTTGATAATCCAACAATTGAGTTGCTAGACTCACTCAAGGACAATGAAGTTTCAAAAATATATTTGACTGACTTTGGTTTTGCAATTGGAATTAAACTAGAGGAGCGCTTTGTTAGTAGTAATCTAAAGCAATGCACAGAGAAACTAATCTATCTTAAAGCTGAAAAATTTTACTCTAACTGGGTTAATGGGCTTCGAGAGAAGGCTTTTATAAAAGTTTATCATGATGCACTATAATATTGAAAATGTCTAAATCTATCTACATATTTGGCTTTCATAGCATTGAAAGCCTTTTGAATACTAATCCTGAATCTGTCTTAAAGGTCTTGATTCAAACTGGCAGGAAAGATACTAGGGTTAATGATTTAAATGAAACACTATCTGATTTGAAGATACCATTTTCAGATTTAGATAAGAATGAACTTGATCGTATTGCTAAAGGTGAGGTTCACCAAGGCGTAATTTCTGAAGTTATTCTGCCCCCTCTTCTAACAGAAGATGCCCTTTTAAGCTCTATTGAAAATTTAACAGAAAAACCTCTAATTCTTATATTAGACTCCATTCAAGATCCAAGGAATTTAGGAGCATGCCTCAGAAGTGCAAATGCTGCAGGCGTTAGTCATGTTATTATCAACAAAGATGGCTCTGCACCAATTAATGCTTTAGTTCACAAAACTTCAGCAGGCGCTATCAATAGCCTTCAGATTTTTCATGTCACAAATCTTTCAAGGACAATAAAGTCAATCCAAGAAAAAGGTATATGGGTGATTGGTCTTGATGGTGATTCACCCTCAAAAATCTATGATGTTAATTTAACTGATCCAACAGCTATTGTTATGGGTACTGAAGGGAAAGGAATCAGGCAATTAATTAAAAAAACATGTGATCAGCTTGTTACTATTCCAATGTCAGGAAATATAGAAAGTCTTAATGTTTCGGTAGCAACTGGAATTGCTCTATTTGAAAGTAAAAGACAAAGAGAAAGTAGTTAACACTCTCAGAAGTTTCGGGTAAAATATCCACGCTTTAGAAATCAGATAATGGAAACGACTAAACAGCTTCCTAAAACGATAAAATTATTTAAATTTGCTAGAAAAGAAGCTAGCTTGCATGGTAACTATAGAATTGGTGCTATGCCTAGAATTTCTGAGATAGCTAGAAATACTGAAGATAGGATAAAAGTCGATTTATCATTCTATTTAGAAAACGATAAAACACCATGCATTAAGGGGATAATTAACGCAAATATTATTTTAGATTGCCAGCGCTGCTTAGAGGCTTTCCCCGTTGATTTAAAAGTAAATTTTAATTTAGCATTTGTGAAATATGAAGATCAAGCTGAAGGACTAGATTCTAGTTTTGAAGTGTATGTTATTGGAGAAGAAGAAGATTTAGATTCAATAGATTTAATTACAGATGAGATTCTGTTGTCTATTCCAATGGCCCCTTCTCATGATTTTGATTGTAGTTTAAAGATAGACGAAGAAGAGATAGTTGAGGAAATTCGTAAGAATCCCTTCGATATTCTAAAAAATATTAAAATGGCCGATTTCGGCAAGGAGAAATAAATGGCAGTTCAAAAAAGTAGAAAAACACCTTCAAAAAGAGGTATGCGTCGCTCACATAATGCGTTGAAAAATCCCGCACTATCTGAAGATCAAGAAACTGGTGAAACTCATCTAAGACATCATATTACTGCAGATGGATACTATCGTGGCAAGCAAGTTGTAAAGTCAGCCGCTGATGATATCGAAGAAGTAGAAGCTTAAATCTAATCTATGTCAATAAAGGTATCAATCGATGCCTCAGGTGGTGACTTCGGAATTCCTGTAACCATTAATGCTGGTATTATTGCTTTGAAAACTTTTAGTGATCTTACGATTGCTTTTGTGGGTGATGAAAAAGCTATAAAGTTAGAAATTAAAAATTCCACAATTCCTCAAAAAATATTGGAAAGGATAGAGATAAAACATGCATCTGAAGTTATCAATATGGATGACTCTCCTTCTACCGCTCTTAGGCATAAAAAAGACTCCTCAATGAGAGTTGCTATTAATCTTGTTAAAGATGGAAATGCTCATGCTTGTGTAAGTGCTGGAAATACAGGTGCCCTTCTATCCATAGCAAAATTTGTACTAAAAACGATTAAAGGGGTTGATAGACCAGCAATTATGTCTGCCGTGCCTACATTAACAGGAAGGCCAACTCACATTCTTGATTTAGGTGCTAATGTTGATTCAAAGCCTGAGACATTATTGCAATTTGCAATCATGGGTTCCATTGCTGTTCAAAATACAGAGAATATTGACAATCCTTCTGTTGGATTACTAAATGTTGGCTCTGAAGAATTAAAAGGTCATTGGAAAATTCAAGAAACGTCAGAATTATTAAAAAATTCTTCTCTCAACTATATTGGCTTTGTTGAGGGTGATGATATTTATAAAGGAAGTGTTGATGTTATCGTCTGTGATGGCTTTGAGGGAAATATTGCGCTGAAAGCTAGTGAAGGTGTTGCTCATATGTTTTCTCATTTCATCAAAAAATCTTTTAACAAAAATGTATTTACAAAAATAGCAGCTCTAATAGCAAGCTCAGTTATGAGGGATTTTAAATCAAGAGTTGATCCTGGAAAATATAATGGTGCAAGCCTACTTGGTTTAAAAGGTGTTGTAGTTAAAAGTCATGGTAAGGCAGATGTTGATTCTTTCTTTCAGGCAATTAAAGAAGCATATCTTGGAGCACATGCTAAAATTACTGACAAGATTTCAGTTCAATTGACTCGTGAATTAGAAGAACATAAGTAGTTATCTACTAATTAACAAACTGGTAATTAGACTCACCTCCAACTAAAAGTTACTATAAATGCAAATCTTTAAAATTGAAACTAAACTTAATTTATATATTACTAGTTCTTGTAATATGGATTTTTTGATTCAGTTATGAGTGGCCAACGACGTTGGCTTAAAGTATGGGCTAGAACAGTTGGAATGCCAGTAGGTATTACAGACGAAGATAAGCCAGAGTTTCTTCCAATAAAACAAACAGATGTAAAAAAAGCCCTACTATTCCGCACCTTTTGGATCACCCTTCACGTTCTAACTTGCCTCATGATAATTGCAGGCAATGGAAGATCACTTGGATGGTGGTAAAATAATAGCAAAAGGAGACGTAATGTCGAAAATTAAAATTCAATTACATAGAAAAAAACCCATTAAATAATGAAAAAATTTGCAAGAATTATAGGTACTGGAAGTTACTTGCCAAGTAAGATTGTTACGAATCTTGATCTTGAGAAAACTCTTGATACTACTGATGAGTGGATAACTGCTCGAACTGGAATCAAAGAGAGGCGAATAGTTACAGACGAAAGCACATGTGACCTTGCGCTTGAAGCAAGTAAAAAAGCCCTTGAAATGGCTGAAATTAGTCCCTCAGAGATTGATCTTATTATTCTTGCTACAACTACGCCTGATAAAATCTTTCCTGCAACAGCAACAATGCTTCAAGACCGCCTTGGCGCATCATGTCCAGCATTTGACCTTCAAGCAGTTTGCGCAGGTTTTGTTTTTGCTCTTACAACTGCGCAGCAGTATATTGAAAATGGAAGCTGTAAAAATATACTAGTCGTTGGCAGTGAAATAATGTCAAAAATTGTTGACTGGAATGATCGCTCTACTGCAATCCTTTTTGCCGATGGTTCTGGTGCCGTAGTACTTAGCTCTGACAATACTACTGGCATTAAACACTCTAAACTCTGCAGCGATGGTAGATTTTTATCTTCACTCCATGTTAACAACAATCGCATTAATGAACTAGGTACGATTGAAATGTCAGGTAATGAAGTTTTTAAGATTGCAGTTAATAGACTTTCTGATTTAGCAGAAGAAACTCTTAAAGATTGCAATATGACATCTGATGATATTACTTGGATGATTCCGCATCAAGCTAATATCCGTATTATTAAAGCAGTTGCAAAACGAATTAATCTGCCTATGAGTAAGGTGATTCAAACTTTAGAGACGCATGGAAACACTTCAGCTGCCTCTATTCCTTTGGCACTTGATACAGGCGTTCGTGATGGAAGAATCAAAAAAGGAGACATGTTACTTTTTGAAGGAATTGGTGGAGGATTCAGCTGGGGCAGTGTTCTTGCTGAATATTAAAAGGAGCGATTCATTAACTTGACGGTTAGGTCCTTTAAGGGCTTTGCATCAACGCTAAGAAATGATATTTTTTCAAGAGCCTCTTGGTAAAGGCTTTTATACTTTTTAACTGATTCATCTAATCCTAAAATAGATGGATATGAAGGTTTATTTTTTACTGAATCTGAATTTTGTCGCTTACCTAATATCTGATCTGAGGTGGTTACATCCAATACATCATCCTGAACCTGGTAAGCAAGCCCTATATCATTTGAGAAAGAATCCAATATAGATAAGTCTTTTTTACTAATATTGGGATTCAAAATAGCCCCAAACATTACAGAACAATTTAAAAGTGAGCCAGTCTTCTTTTTATGTAAATTATTTAGCAGCTCTATATCAACATCTTTAGAGACAACAGATAAGTCAATTGACTGCCCTTCAGCCATCTTAAAAGCTGAGCATGATAACAAATTTAATAATTTTACTTTTGTATCAGCATCAATTAAATCATCACTAGAAATTATCTCAAATGCCAAAGCCTGAAGGCCATCCCCTGCAAGTATTGCCTGGGCCTCACCATAAACTTTATGAGAAGATGGCTGATTATGCCTAATATCATCATCATCCATCGCAGGTAGATCATCATGAATCAGAGAGTAGATATGAATTAACTCAATAGCACAGGCGCTCGTATCAACCTTTTGCATATCAATACCATACAAATTAGCTACAGTATAAGTAAGGATGGGTCTAAAACGTTTTCCACCAGCCAAAACGCTATACTTCATAATATTATTTAACTCACTCTGATAAGGATTATCAGGCGAAATAGAGTTCAAATAATTTTCTAGATAGGAGTTAACTCGCTCCCGATAGACTTCAAGAATCTCCAAAGGATTTCTCTTCACTATAGTTATCATTTTCACTTAAAACACTTATTCGCTGCTCAGCATCAGTTAGTGCGGTGTGACACTGTCTATGTATTTTTACGCCTTCTTCAAAATATTTTAGAGAGTCCTCTAAGCTTAGCTCACCCGACTCCATCTTATTAATAATTTCTTCAAGCTGCAATAAGCCTTTATTAAAATTAAATTTATTTGTCATTTATTATTACCTTAATTTCATGAATTATTCAAAATTTTATCCATCCATGAGCTTGGCAATATTCTACCTAAAAAAGCAAATAATTTGGTTGGAAAGGTAACACGATAATGAATTTTCGGTGAACTTGACTTTAGAGCATGGATTGCGCACTTCAACACAGCCTCTGGTGGGAGGGTAAATTGAGCGTTCTTGTCTGACTCAAGCCTTTGAATCATTATTTGATATTGTTTTTTATAATTACTTTTTGAACTATCTACATTTTCCTTAAAAGCTAAATAAGCATTAGCTCTAAATTTTGACTCTATTGGGCCAGGCTGAATTAAAGAAAATTTAATATTTGTATCACTTAGCTCCAACCTTAAAGTATTCACTAGCCCCTCTATTGCAAACTTAGATGCATTGTAAGCACCTCTAAATGGCATAGCAACAAAGCCTAAAACAGAGCTTATATAAATAACTCGCCCGAAGTTTTCCTTTCTCATCTTAGGTAATACTAAATTAGTCAACTCATGCCAGCCAAATACATTCGCTTGAAATTGTTTCTCTAGCGTATTTCGCGAGATATCCTCTAGGGCTCCAGCTTGCCCATAAGCACCGTTATTAATTAAAGCATACAAATTATCAGTCTTCTGATAAAGTTCCAGAATAGCATCATTTATTGAGTTTGAGGAAGACAAATCAAGCAATAAAGACTCAAAACCTAAAGCTCTGAGTTTATCTACGTCATTACTATTTCTAGCACTCGCAAAAACACGATAACCCTCAGAACGAAGTCCATGAGCAAGGCAAAGACCAATTCCACTTGAGCATCCAGTAATAAGAACTGATTTTAATTTTGAAGAGCTGTCCAATGTTCCGCCTTAGTGGTTAATTCTAAATCAATACTTTGTGCACGTAATACTAGGAAATCATAAGCCATACGAAAACGTGGATTACTAATCAAATCGCTTTCTTTTTTTGGATTACAATTTTCCAATTGATACTGGAGCAACCAAATATCTTTAACGCGAGTTGACAACCATCGAGGCATCATAACTTGCTGAGTTTGTTTTTTGATAACATACTCTGCAGCATTAATTATTACATCTATCTGAGATTTATTTTTTTTACTAGTTACAACAACTCTTAAATTAAATGCACTCCAAAGAAAGACAGCAAAAATAAAAGCAGGAGTAACAGAGTTTCCACTCTTAATTCTTTTAGAGGTATTTTCTAAAGCAGCATTAATAAATAAACTATCTTTAGTTTGGGAGAATAAATGCTTTAATAATCCAAAATTTAAAAGCTCATTAAAAACTTCAATTGAGTTTTCATTATGGAATAGTTTAATTACTTCTTCATAGAGTCTGGCAGGAGGGATATTAGCAAGTAAATGAGCATTACTCGATATATCCTGAGAAAGCTCTGGTTCTAATATAGCACTTAGTTTGACCTTAAAACGAACAGCACGAATCATTCTGACTGGATCTTCTTCAAAACGTTCTTTGGGATTGCCTATCATTTTAATTTCAGCAGCCTTTAAATCATCAAGGCCTCCAACATAATCAATAACCTCAGATTTGATAAGATCATAATAAAGAGCATTTACAGTAAAATCTCTTCTAAATACATCATCTCTCAATGAGCCATAAAAATTGTCTCGCACAACTACGCCACTATTAGAAGTTTTAACCTTGCCTGCGCGAAAAGTAGCCACTTCAATAAATTTTCTTGCTGAAAACATTATATGAACTAATCTAAAGCGCCTCCCAATAATTCTTGAGCGTTTAAAAGTTTTATGAACTTGCTCTGGAGTTGCATTTGTAGCAATGTCAAAATCTTTAGGCTCATAACCTAATAATAAATCTCTTATACAGCCGCCAACTAAATAAGCTTCATACCCAGCTTTAATTAAAGTTTGAACGACCTTTACAGCATCATTGTCAAGTAACTTTTTGTCAAATTTAATACTCTGACGAACTGGAGTCATAAGCTCACAACTTCCCTAGGAGTCCAGCCATCTTTTCTATGCTCACATTCAATATTTGTATAAACCCCACCTCTAACATTAAAAATAGCCTTTAATCTTATAAAGCGCGGATCCATAACGTCAACTAAATCATCAAGAATTTTATTAGTGACGGCCTCATGAAAAGCGCCCTCATTCCTATAGGACCAAAAATAATTTTTTAGTGCTTTAAGTTCAACACAAAAATTATCTGCTATGTATTCTATATGAATATCCGCAAAATCTGGTTGTCCAGTTAAAGGACATAGGCATGTAAATTCTGATGAATCAATACGAATTACAAAATCCCTTTCACTATTAGGATTATCAAAAACTTCTAAAATCTTACTTGGTGAGCTAGACATGGTTTTTCTCTTTAAAATTAAAAAAGGCTATTTTATCAACAAAGTAAGCAACTTTGCCTTTTCTAAATTGATAAAAAATTATTAAAATTAGTAATAATAGTAAATGAATACTCCACATACCAATTAATGGGCTTAGTCGATCATTCTCAATTGCACTTTTAGCAACTAATAAAGCATTGTTATACAACATGAATACAACTATCCCAATTATAAGATTTATTCCTTTTCCAGTTCTTGGAGATGTCTTTCCAAGAAAAACACCAAAAATAGAAAGAATTAAAACTGAAATTGGTTGAGAAATTCTCCATTGGATTTCTGCATTTGCTTTGAGTCCACCCTCTCTTAATAAATCAATTGTATTTTTTTCTTCTATCTCAGAAAAACTTGATATAGATTTTTGAACATCACCTGAAACTACCTCTAAATCATATTTTTCAAAATTAAGAATATTAATATTTTCACTGCCAGGTAATCCCTCATAACGAGTACCATTCTTAAGTCGAAGATATATACTATCATTCTGTGCATTAGTATATTTTTTTGCCTCTGAAGCGAGAATAATTACTGAGCTTTCATTATCCAGAGCATAAATAAAAATTTCCTCCATATTTTGCTCACCAACTATATCATTTACTTTTGACTCAGAAGCATAAAAAATAATCTCACCATTTTTAAAGCTCTCAAACTTTCCTTCAGTAATAAATGAGAATTCTGATGCATTAACTGTCTCATCTTCAGCATAACTTTTTTGCTGCTTGGCCCATGGAACAGCAAATATAGTTAAATAAAAAATAATAATAAAAGTAAAAAATACGATTGGTTTTATTAGATTCATAAAGTTCTTATCACCTAATCCAATAGAATTCATTACTACTGCTTCAGAGTTTTTATAGAGCTGAGATATAGTAATAATAATTGATAGAAAAAGGGATAAAGTTAGTATTATTGGAATATCTCTGAGCATGTTAAAGCCAACTAGTGGCATTAGCTCTTTAATAGGAATCCCAAAAGAAATGCTCTCTTGAGCAGTTAAAACAAATTGATTTCCAAAGACAATAAGTACAATTATGAATGTTATCGCAAAAAAAAATACAGCTAAATTACTAAGTAAGTATCTGGAAATTATAGTATTTTGATATTTGAAAATCTTAAGTAGCATACTGATAATTATAAAATAATCTCAATAGCAAGTCGAATATTACTTCTTTTGTTTCATAGAGTCAAAAAACTCATCATTTGTTTTGGAGAATTTCAGCCTCTCAATTAAAAATTCAGCAGCCTCAACAGTATCCATAGGGTGAAGAATTTTTCTCAAAATCCACATTTTTTGTAATTCTTGCTCATCTGTCATAAGCTCTTCACGACGAGTGCCCGAGGCATTTATATTAATAGCAGGGAATATTCGTTTTTCAGATAATCTTCTTTCAAGATGAAGCTCCATATTACCTGTACCCTTGAATTCTTGATAGATGACCTCATCCATCTTAGAGCCAGTTTCAACTAGCGCAGTAGCAATTATGGTTATACTTCCACCATGCTCAATATTTCTTGCAGCACCGAAGAAGCGCTTTGGTCTTTGTAAAGCGTTTGCATCAACACCACCAGTTAATACCTTTCCAGAGGAAGGAGCAACAGTATTATAAGCTCTAGCTAAACGAGTAATAGAGTCAAGCAAAATAATAACATCTTTACCTTGCTCTGCTCTTCTTTTAGCTTTTTCAATAACAATTTCAGCAATTTGAACGTGTCTTTTCGCCGGCTCATCAAAAGTAGAAGATATAACCTCACCTCGAACAGTTCTCTCCATCTCTGTAACCTCTTCTGGCCTCTCATCAATTAACAGAACGATTAGCTCACACTCTGGATGATTAACAGCAATTGATGATGCAATGTTTTGCAAAATCATAGTTTTTCCAGCCTTTGGAGGTGCTACTAGTAATCCTCTTTGGCCTTTTCCAATAGGGGCAACTAAATCAATTACTCTAGCAGTTATATCCTCTGTACCTCCATTGCCTAGCTCTAGTTCTAATCTCTCATTAGGATGTAATGGCGTTAATGAAGAAAAAGGTATACGGTTTCTAACACTCTCTGGAGAATCTTCGTTTACCTCAGAAACTTTAACTAAAGCAAAATACTTTTCACCTTTTTTAGGAGCTCTAATTTTTCCAGTAACAACGTCACCCGTTAATAAATTAAAGCGTCTAATTTGATTAGGTGAAACATAAATATCATCAGGACCTGATACATAAGAGTCATTTGAAGATCTAAGAAAACCATAGCCCTCTTGAAGAATATCTAATACACCATCTCCTAGAACTTCTTCATCGTTATCTGCCTTATGTTTTAGAATTGCAAAAATTAAAGTTTGTTTTTTTGCTCTTGAAATATTTTCAATACCAAGAGATTGAGCTAATTCCAAAAGCTCAGCTGGAGTTTTAATTTTAAGTTCTGATAGTTTCATATAAAGTTTTAAAGTGATTAGAGAGAATTGGCATATTGCCGGGGAATGAGAAAGTGAGTGTTTTTGTTAGTTTATTGAGGAAATATTTTTAAAAGAATTTTTATATAGAATTAAAAGATATTATTAAATGTTAGAATCCAAAAAAGCGTTTAAGTTAGCCTTAGAAAGAGCGCCAACCTTAGTTGCATGAACTGCACCATCTTTAAATAAAAGCATAGTTGGAATACCTCTTATGCCATATTTAGGCGGTAATTGAGTATTTTCGTCAACATTTACTTTCGCAATTGTGATTCGCCCCTCATATTCATCGGCAATTTCATCTAGAATAGGAGCTAGAGCCTTGCATGGTCCACACCATTCGGCCCAAAAGTCTACTAAAACAGGTTCAGAGGAATTTACTACATCAGCCTCAAATGAAGCGTCACTGACTACTTTAATTTTGTCGTTCATGTATTAAAAAATGGAAAGTAAAAATTGAATAGGAATTTTCTTTAAGTGCATTATAACACTTCTTAGAGAAAAATCTATTATTTTAAAAAGATAGTTGACTATAGCAATAAAGCAATATTAATCAAATATAGCTAGGTAATAAAAGCAAGAATTAATGGAATTGTAATAAATGATAAAGCTACTTGGGTTGTAACAATACTTGTCATCAACAGTTCGTCGCCACCAAATTGTTTCGCTAATGCATGAGATGAAGCCGCAGTTGGGACAGATGCAAATATTACAGCAACAATAGTCTCTAACTGGCTTAGCCCCATAAATGTTGCAACAAAATAAGCAATCACAGGGAATGCAATCAATTTGAGAGAATTAGAAATAATAATTGGAGTGATTTTTAAAGCAAGGTCTCTTACTTTAATCTTAGCACCAATAGTTAGAAGCATTAGTGGCAATGCAGCAGAGCCAAGTAAACCAGAAGTTTCATTAATGATAATTAGCTTATCTGAATCAATTAGTGACACCAACAAACCGGCTATCATTGAGAGAATGAATGGATTTTTTATAAGCTCAATAAATATATTAGCTATTCCTTTTGAAGATTCAGCTTGTCCAGGCTGCTTTAAGTTCGTCACCATAATAGATATAACAACAATATTAATACTAGGGACATATATGAGCATAAACATAGCTCCAATTGCTAGCCCTTCATCACCAAAAAGACTTCCAGCTATTGCAAGTGCTATAAATGCATTGTGCCTGACTGCACCCTGCAGAAGTGATGACCAAGACTCGGGAGAATATCCTAGAAGCCTTCCCATTAAAATTGCTACTATTGAAATAATGAATAATCCAGATAATATAACAACGCTATAACTATAAAACATTGATGAAGATAAGCTAATTTGGGATATGTGATGAAATAAAAGAGCTGGAATCAGAACCCAGTAAACAAGTTTGTCATTAACATCCCAAAAAGAAACATCAGGAACACCAACTCTTCTTAAAATATTTCCTAGAATTATCAGGATAAATACTGGCGAAATGAGCAGAAATATTTGAAAGAAATTTGAAAGCATTTATACTTTTTTTATTTTATCTAAGAACAAGATTAGGAGCTAATATTATCAATGTAATCAATAGCTATTTTTATTCGAATTAAAGTTTTTGATTTACCAACAAGTTGCGCGTTAATATCAATACTGCCTGCATTACCATCTCCACTAATAGCAAGTCTAAATGGTTGCGCCACTTTACCAAACCCAATATCTCTTACTTCACAAATACCTTTAATAATCGAGTGAATATTTTCAGCTGTCCAGGAGCTTATATCATTTAAGTTAGTCAATAAATCAACTAATACCAGCTTTGATTCTTTAGTAAAAACCTTATTTGCCTGGATTGAATCAAACTCTTTAAAGTCCTTATAAAACATGATGCAGCTCTGAGCCATATCAACCAGGGATTTAGAACGATCTCTAAGAGCATCAACTACTTCGTTAATATTAGGACCATTATCTATTTCAATGTTTAATTGGTCAAAATGCCATTTAAGATTAGAAACAAGCACTTTGACTTCTGTTGTTTTTATATGAGATTGATTGATCCATTCAAGCTTCTCTTGGTTAAAACTTGCTGGAGAATTATTAATAGTGTTAAGCTCAAAAAGTTGAATCATTTCATCAACTGAAAAAATTTCTTGATCACCATGAGACCAGCCCAACCTTATGATGTAATTAAGAAGAGCATGAGGCAACAAGCCCTCATCCCTATAAGATAGTAAATTAAGCGCTCCATGCCTTTTAGATAAGCGCGACCCATCTGAGCCCAAGATCATTGGCACATGAGCAAATTTAGGAATAGGCCATCCCATAGCTTCATAAAGATTAATCTGCTTAGGGGTATTGTTAATGTGATCATCGCCTCTAATAACGCACTCTATCTGCATATCATGATCATCAACTACAACAGTCAAGTTGTAAGTTGGTGAACCATCTGACCTTGAGATAATTAAATCATCTAGTTCAGAATTAGAAATATTTATCTCGCCTTTAACATAATCATTAAAATTTACATCACCATCATTAGGGTTAAGGAATCTAATAACGCCATTTTTTAATCCCTTGTTTCGACAGCATCCATCGTATTTAGGTTTTTCTTTTTTTACAATTTGTTCTTCTCGCATTATCTCTAATCGCTTGATGGAGCAGTTGCAATAATACGCCTTACTTTTTGCCAGTAATTCAGAGATCACTTCATTATAGCGCTCAGTTCTATCACTCTGATAAATTGGACCTTCATCATAATCTAACCCTAGCCAATCCATTCCCTCTAAAATTGCATCAACAGATGGCTGAGTTGAGCGCTCCTTATCAGTATCTTCAATTCTAAGCACAAACTTACTGTTATTTTTTTTTGCCCACAGCCATGCAAAAAGAGCCGTTCGAGCGCCGCCAATATGTAGGTAACCAGTTGGGGAAGGAGCAAATCTTGATTTCATTTATTTTTTAAGAATTATAGATTTAAATATCATGTGACTTAATAGCTCATTTATTTACAAATTAATTTACGTCGTTAACATGCAAAATTAAATCAAATGATAAGCTAATTTTACACTGTTATAATATCTCGACATTCAAATAGCAAAGTATATTAATGGAATTCACTCAACAAAATGCTAATCAAAACACCATTATTTCATACGATGATTTAACAATTACTCTTTCCCACTTAAAGTTAAATACGCCTTGCTTTATATCTTCAAATGAATCAAAGGAATTAAAAACGTTTGACATAACTGAAATTGATAAAGAATTTCTATTTCCACTTTTATCTAAAGAGTCAATTGACCTTCTAATAATTGGAACTGGCAATAGCCCAATTTTTCTATCGCCAAAACAGCAAATGTCGTTATCAGAAATTGGTTTAGGTGTTGAGTGTATGAACAATACCTCTGCTTGCTCTAGTTTTAATTTACTTCTTGGAGACTTAAGGAAAGTTGGTTTATTAATTTTATGATTTCTTATGTATATAAAACAATAATCAAGTTTTATAAGTTTTTTAAAATTGATACGCCTCTTCTTATCTTAATTATTTTACTTTCGTCTCTTGGACTAATAATTCTTTATAGCAGTTCTGGCGGTTCTTTAAGCCTAGTTTATCGACAATTAGTTCATCTAGGTTTAGCTACATCGTTAATGCTAGTACTTGCTCAAATCCCCCCAATTATTATGCTTAGATCAGCTCCAATACTAATGATTTTAGGTATTTTTCTATTAATATCAGTGCTATTTTTTGGTAGCTCTGGAGGAGGTGCTCAGAGATGGCTAGATCTTGGATTAGTGAGATTTCAACCCTCAGAATTAATGAAGATTATTGTTCCAATGACAATTGCTGCAATTTTGAGTGAAAAAACTTTACCTCCTAGGCCTCTTTCGGTTGTAATTTCAATGCTAGCTATTGGTCTAGTTGTTCTTCTAATTGCTTTGCAGCCAGACTTGGGAACCTCCTTATTAATAGGCGCATCTGGAATATACGTTTTGTTTTTTTCAGGAGTAAGGGTAATGCTGTTAAAAAATAAATGGCTAAACTTGTTGCTTCTTTCAAGCATATTTAGTGGTTCCTTATTTTTAGCTTGGAATTATTTTTTAATAGCCTATCAAAAAAGAAGAATTTTAACTCTATTTAATCCAGAGTCAGATCCATTAGGTTCTGGCTATCACATCATTCAATCAAAAATTGCAATTGGATCTGGAGGCTTAACAGGTAAAGGAATTGCAAAAGGCTCTCAATCACAACTTGACTTTGTTCCTGAGCAGTCTACTGATTTTATTTTTTCAGTTTTAGCAGAAGAGCTTGGATTTCTTGGAGTTTTATTGTTAATAATAATCTACTCACTCATAATTTATCGCTGTCTTATTTTATCTCTTAGATGTGAAGACAACTTCTCGAGATTATTGGGTGCCAGCCTTACATTTGTATTCTTTACATATATTTTCGTTAATATTGGAATGGTTTCAGGCCTTCTACCGGTAGTAGGAGTTCCCCTCCCTCTTATAAGTTACGGAGGCTCATCACTTATAACTCTTATGGCAAGTTTTGGAATTATTATGTCAATTCACAAACATAAAGGCCCAAGGTATTTACAGTAACTAGTTATAATTAACTTCTAGTTAGAAACGACAACTTTTTCAGTTTAAAACTTAAAATAATTAAAAAAAATAACTTTATGAAAATCAAATCTTTTACTCTTTTCCTTAAATCAGCTTTTTTAATCTTATTTATAGCAAACGTAAGTGCTGATGAACCTCGTTTTTATATTCCAGAAGCTCCCGCAATTGCTGCAAAATCCTTCGTTCTGATGGATCATAACTCTGGTGCAATTCTTGCTTCAAATAACGAAAATGAAATGAGACCTCCTGCAAGCCTCACAAAGCTAATGACTTCATATGTTATTTTCAAGAGGCTTAAAGAAGAATTTATCACTCTCGATGAAGAAGTCAAAATTAGTGAAAAGGCATGGAGAACTGGAGGATCAAGAAGCTTTATTGAAGTTGGAAAAATGATCAAACTAGAAGATTTATTGAAAGGAATGATAATTCAATCAGGAAATGATGCTTCTGTTGCTCTAGCAGAGCATGTTGCTGGCTCAGAAGGTACGTTTGTTCTCTTTATGAATGACTATGCTCAGCAAATTGGAATGAAAAATTCTAATTTTGAAAATGCCTCAGGACTTCCGCATGATAACCAATATTCAACTGCAAAAGATATGGCGCTTCTTTCAAGCGCAATGATTAGAGAATTTCCTGATTATTACAAGTGGTATAGCCAAAGAGAATTTACATACAACAACATCACTCAGCCCAATAGAAATAAACTTTTATCAAGAGATAGTACTGTAGATGGATTAAAAACTGGCTGGACTATCAAAGCTGGATACTGCCTAGTAACAAGTGCTAATAGAGTTGGAATGAGGCTTATCTCAGTTGTTCTTGGATCAGAAAGTCCTGATATTCGCACTGCTGAGACAGAAAAGCTTTTAGACTATGGATTTCGTTTTTTTGAAACGCAGTCAGTCAATAATATTTCTCACCAAGTTCCTGTCTATAAATCCAAGCAGGCAAATATTAAGGTTGGAGTTTCTGATACAAGCTATTTGACGTTGCCGCGAAACCAATTCAAATATACCACTCAAACTATCAACCTCTCTGGTGATCTAATTGCGCCAATTAATTCAGGTGTCCAGGTAGGTACACTCGTATTAAGCTTCGGCAATGAAGATATTGCAACCCTGCCGCTTATAGCGCTTGAAGATGCAGCTGAGGGTGGTGTCTTTACTAAAATGATTGATACAGTAAAACTTCTTTTTAGATAAATTTTGGTTTATCTTAACGGAAGCTTCATTCAAAAAGATAAAGCCTACATTTCTGTAATGGACCGAGGCTTCCTTTTTGGAGATGGTGTCTACGAAGTTTTTCCGACCTATAACAAAAATATTTTTGGATTAGACTCTCATCTTAACCGTCTTCAAGATGGACTAGATGCTATCAATATTAAAAATCCTCATAGTAAAAGTGAGTGGATAAATCTTATAAATAAATTGTTATCTTTTGATACAGTAAATACTAATCAAGCAATATATTTGCAAGTGTCTAGAGGCTGTGATAAGGACAGGAAACATACTCATGGCGATCTTAAGCCAACTGTATATCTTCAATCAACCTCTATTTTACCGCGAATAAAAGATAATTTATTAAAAGGAAAATCTGCCATATCAAGAGATGATATTAGATGGTCGCAGTGTAATACAAAAGCTACCTCACTTCTAGCAAACATAATGTATGCCCAAGAAGCCAAAGAAAATAATGCAGAAGAAGCAATTCTTTGCAGAGATGGCATTGTCACCGAAGGCTCAAGTTCAAATGTTTTTATTGTTAAAAATAACTGTATATTTACTCATCCAAAAAGCCCAAATATTCTGCCTGGAATTACCAGAGAGATAGTTATAGATTGCGCTAAGAATCTAAATCTAAAAGTTAAAGAAGTCACTTTTAATAAAAATGCCTTGATGAGTGCAGATGAAGTATGGATCACAAGCTCTACTCGTGAAATCCTTCCAATTACCTTAATTGACAACTTAAAGATTAATACTGGGAATGCTGGACCTTTATGGTCAATAATCTATGATAGTTATCAGGATTCAAAAAATGCAAACAGATCAAACTCAGGAAGAGTCTTTGAAAAAATTAAAAGTACAGCCAAAAATTAAATATATATTTAATTAGAATTTCAAAACAAGTAAAATCAAAAATGGTGTCGAGGGTACGCCGACAATAAATAGTTATGAACTCCGCCAGGCCTGGAAGGGAGCAACGGTAATAATTTTTTTATGTGTTGGACTCTATTCTCGGCGCCACTTTATTTATAATAAAATAATCAGTAATGAGTGAACACTACGAAGTTTTAGCAAGAAAGTATAGGCCTCATAATTTTAAAGAGCTTGTTGGTCAAACTCATACTGTAAGAACTCTTGTAAACGCCCTTGATAACAATAATCTTCATCATGGATTTTTGTTTACTGGTACTCGCGGTGTAGGTAAAACGACTATCGCTAGAATCTTTGCGAAATCAGTTAATTGTGAAAATGGTGTAAGCTCTAACCCATGCGGGAAATGTGAAACCTGCCTAGAAATTGACAAAGGTCAATCTGTAGATTTGATTGAACTTGATGCAGCCTCTCATACAGGTGTTGATAATATGAGAGAAATTCTTGAAAATGCTCAATACACTCCCACTAAAAACCTTTATAAAATTTACCTCATTGATGAGGTGCATATGCTTTCTAAAAGTAGTTTTAATGCTCTTTTAAAGACACTAGAAGAGCCTCCAAAGCATATTAAATTTTTATTAGCAACGACTGATCCAAAAAAATTACCAATTACCATTCTCTCTCGCTGCCTTCAATTTAACTTGAATAAACTTTCTCATGATGAAATTTTGAATCACCTCAAATTTATCATGAGTGCAGAAAAGCTTGAATTTGAAGATGAAGCACTATCAAAAATCGCTGATTTTGGAAATGGATCAATGCGAGACGCTCTTAGCCTATTAGATCAATCAATATCCTATGGAAATGGAAATGTTAAAGAAAGTGACCTCAAAGCAATGCTTGGACTCGTTAGTCATAATGAAATTGTCCAGCTTGCATCTTTAGTTATTAATAAAGACGCTGGGCAGGTCTTATCATTCATAAAAGAGCTTGCACATAAAGGAGAAAATTTAACCAATACTCTTAAAGATTTAACCTCACTTTTTCATAAAATTGCAACATCTCAAGTTCTTAATGACACGAAGCAAGTGTCTTCAGAAATAAATGAACTTTCAAGTATTATCTCAGCACAGGATTTACAGCTTTACTATCAGATTGCAATTAACGGTCAAAAAGATATGCATCACTCTCCAAGTGAACAAATTGGACTTGAGATGACTTTATTAAGAATGATAGCATTCCATCCAGATGAGCAGGTTGAAAAAAAAAATCTAAAATCAGCTCAAAGTAATCCTCCTACCAATAAAGAGCCTCCTAAAGAAATAATTCAAGATAAACCGCCTATTAAGGAAAAGCCTTTAAATAAAGTAGATACCAAAAGTATTCAAAAAATAGAAAATCAATTAAACATAAAATCTCAAGATGATTGGGAGGAGAAAATTACTGATTTAGGTTTTGATGGCGCTGCAAAAATGCTTGTTAAAAATACAGTATTTGTCTCTCTTAAAGATCAAAATCTTTCTCTCACCTTAAGCGATGACTTTGTTAATTTACTTACGCAAAATACGCAAAGCTCAATTGAAAAAACATTAAATAAAACCTACCCTGGAATAACATTAGTGATTGAGCCAGGTCAAACCAATGGTAGCTCTTTATCGCAAAAAGAATCAGTAAAAAGTGAGGAAAAACGCAAACAAACTGAAAATCAATTTTTAAGTGATGATGGACTTAAAGAGCTTCAAGAGGTGTTTAACTCTCAAGTAGATCTAAAATCTATTAAATCCATAAAGGAGTCAGATAATGTTTAAGGGTGGTATGGCAGGGATGATGCAAAAAGCAAAACAAATGCAAGAAGACATGGAGATTGCACAAGAAGAAATTAAACTTCTCACCTGTGAGGGTATTTCAGCATCTGGCTCGATTAAAATTACATTAAATGGAGAGTATAAAGTTACTAACATTAATATAGATGATTCACTATTATTAGACAAAGAAATACTGGAAGATTTAATTATGTTAGCTGTTAATGATGCATCTTCAAAAATAAATAGTGCGTCTAAAGATAAAATGAAAAATGTTACTGGCGGCTTGAATCTTCCTTTTTAGCTATCAACTAAATACCAACTATGATTGAAAAACTTAACAAAGCGTTTAGCAAATTACCAGGTGTTGGATCTAAGACAGCCCAAAGATTTATCTATCATCTCTTAGAAAGAGATAGACCAGGGGGGCTAGAAATTGCTAAAGCTCTTATAGATGCAATGGAGAATGTTAAAAACTGTGAAAAATGTAGGACTTTAACTGAAAAAAATATTTGTGAAATCTGCTCTAATATTTCACGAGATAATACTCAACTGTGTGTTGTTGAAACCCCATCAGATATTCATGTTATTGAGCAAAGTGGTGTCTATACTGGAAAGTACTTTGTTCTTAGTGGTTATCTTTCACCAATTGATGGAATTGGAGCAGCTGAATTAGGATTAAACGAGTTAGAAGAGCTGCTTAGCAAAAGTGATATTAGTGAAATAATTTTAGCTACTAATGCAACAATTGAAGGAGAAGTTACTGCTCATTATATTCATAATTTAGCTAAAAAATATCAAGTAAAAACAACTAGAATTGCTCATGGAATTCCACTCGGAGGTGAGCTTGAATACACAGATATCAATACAATTGCACATGCTCTTTCAGGTCGAAAAGATTACGATTAACTAGCTCTTAAAGCCTTATCTTGACTTAAGTAATTATTGTATAATACGTCAGTTATATCTGACACTTCGCCTTCATGGAAAAAACATACAACCCAGAGCTAATCGAACAAAAATATCGCGATTTATGGGAACAAGGTGACCTCTTCTCTTCAAAAGCAAATTCAGCTAGTAAAGATTCGTACAGTATTGTTCTTCCTCCTCCCAACGTAACTGGTAGCCTTCATATGGGTCATGCTTTTCAGCATACAATCATGGATGTTTACACTCGATATAATCGAAGTAAAGGTAAGCAAACCCTATGGCAGCCTGGTACAGATCATGCAGGCATTGCAACTCAAATGGTTGTTGAAAGGCAGCTTGGACTTGAGAATATTTCTAGACACGACTTGGGCCGTGAGAAATTTACAGAAAAAGTCTGGGATTGGAAGTCTAAATCTGGCGGCACTATAACTTCTCAGATGAGGCGACTAGGGGCCTCGGTTGATTGGGAGAGAGAGCGCTTTACAATGGATGAGCCTCTATCTAAGGCTGTTCAAAAAGTATTTATTGATCTTTATAATGAAGGCTTAATCTACCGTGGAAAAAGGCTTGTTAACTGGGACCCTGTTCTTTTAACTGCAGTATCTGACCTAGAAGTTATTAGTACTGAGGAGCAAGGGTTTTTATGGCATATCAGATATCAAGTTGCCGACTCAGACGAGGTCTTGGTTGTTGCCACAACGAGGCCAGAGACTATGTTTGGAGATACAGCAGTTGCAGTTCATCCAGAGGACCCTCGCTACCTACACCTCATTGGAAAGTTTATAGACCTTCCTCTTTCCAACAGAAAAATCCCAATTATTGCAGACGACTATGTGGACATGGAATTTGGAACTGGTTGCGTAAAAATTACTCCTGCTCATGACTTTAATGACTATGAAATTGGAGAAAGACATAATCTTGAGATTATAAATATATTAACTGATAATGCCAGTATAAACATTAACGCGCCTGCTAAGTATCAAGGGCTTGATCGTTTTGATGCACGTAAAGAGGCTATTAAAGACCTTGAAAGTCAAAATTTAATAGAAAAGATTGATCCTCATACCCTTATGGTTCCTAGGGGTGATAGAACAAATAGTATTATTGAGCCGTACATGACAGACCAATGGTTTGTCAAAGTTAAGCCATTAGCTGGTCCAGCTATAGATGCTGTAAAAAATGGTGACATTCGATTTGTTCCTGAAAACTGGAATAAGACTTATTTCAACTGGATGGAGAATATCGAAGATTGGTGTATTTCACGTCAGATTTGGTGGGGGCATAGAATACCTGCTTGGTATGACAAGGAAGGTAAGTTTTATGTAGCAAATAATCTTGAAGAAGCTCAAGCGCAAGCTGGAGTTGGAGTTGATTTAGTTCAAGATGAGGATGTTTTAGACACTTGGTTCTCTTCTGCATTATGGCCCTTTTCAACTCTAGGATGGCCAGAAAAGACACCTGAATTATCTCGCTTCTATCCAACTAGCGTTCTTGTTACCGGTTTTGACATCATATTTTTCTGGGTAGCTCGTATGATTATGTTTGGGCTAAAATTTGCTAAAGATGTACCCTTTAAAGATATTTATATTACTGGTCTTATTAAAGATGGTAATGGTCAAAAAATGAGCAAATCTAAGGGAAATGTTTTGGACCCAATTGATTTAATTGACGGCATTTCACTTAATGATCTTCTTGAGAAAAGAACTCAAGGAATGATGCAGCCAAAATTAGCTGAAAAAATTCAAAAACAAACTAAAAAAGAATTTCCTGATGGGATTCCTGCATTTGGAACTGATGCAATACGTTTTACTTTCGCTGCTCTTGCATCATTTGGTCGAGATATTAAATTTGATTTAAAAAGAGTTGAAGGCTATCGAAACTTTTGTAATAAACTTTGGAATGCCTCACGATTTGTCCTAATAAACCTTGAGTCTAAATCAATTAATGTTAACGCTGAGTTATCTAGCCAAGATAAATGGATACTATCCAGGCTCCAGCATACAAAAATTGAAGTTGAAAAACATTTGGCTGATTATCGACTAGATTTGATGAGTCAAACTTTATATGAATTTGTTTGGCATGACTATTGTGACTGGTATTTAGAACTTTCAAAACCATTATTAGAGAATAGCAAAACAAAACAAGGCTGTGAAGCAACTCTTTTGAAAGTTTTATCAGAAACTTTAGTTTTACTTCATCCGATCATCCCTTTTATTACAGAAGAAATTTTTGAACAATCTCAAAAACTTGAAAGCAGCTCTGATGAAAAACTTATTTCTCAAGCGTTTCCTGAGCCTGAAGAAGCTCTTTTTAATAACGAGGCAGAATCTGAGATTGAATGGCTTAAAGAATTTATATTGGGAATTAGAAAAATTAGAGGTGAAATGAATATTTCTCCTGGAAAGCCTTTGCAATGCTTTATAAAGAGCTTTAATTCTAAAGATAAGAATTATATTGAAAACAATAAATCAATCATCTTTACCCTAGCTAAGCTAGCTAGTATTGAACTATTAGAGATAAATGAAGAAGAGCCTGAGTCTGCAATTGCACTAGTGGGAGAAATGAAAATTTTAATTCCTCTAGCCGGTCTTATTGATAAAAATTCAGAAAAAGATAGACTTAATAAAGAAATTGATAAATTAATAAAACTTAAAGCTCAATTCTCAGGAAAACTAAATAATAAGAAATTTTTAAGTGGTGCGCCTGAAGCTGTAGTTAAAAAAGAGCAGGACAAACTAGCAACTGTTGAAAAGGCATTGCAAGATATGGAGTCACAACTTACAAAAATTTCTTTACTATGAAATACAATGTAATTCATTGAAAAATCATGGAAAAAACATTTTTAGGAATTTGATAACGATAGAATACTGATAAAATCAAATATGAATAAATATAAAGTAATAATATTAACTCTCATTCTTCTAACTTTTAAAGTTAGCGCAGAATCTTTTGTCTATATTACTGACCAACTAGATATCCCTATTCGAGCTGATCAAAACTTTGGACAAAATATAATTCGTCTACTTCCATCTGGAACTGAGCTTTCTTTATTGCAAAGCACTGAAGATGGATGGGCTCAAGTTCAGTTTGATGAAACTATTGGATGGATTAAATCATTTTATATTTCAAATGAGCCTCCTGCCCGTGAAGAGCTAAAAAAACTTACAAGAAGTTATAATGCTAATAAACTATTAATATCAAAACTTACTAGTGAAAAAGAAGTGTTAGAGAGTGAACTTTCAACCTTAAAGCAAGAAAATACAGACTTAGTAATTCAAAGCTCAAAATCGCAGGCTGAAAAAGAACATATTGAGCAAATTTATCAAGATGCCTTAAAGTTAGAGCACGAAAATGAAAAACATATTCAAGAGAAACTTCAGCTGAAAACAGAGCTACAATTGGCAGAAAATAATACTCAAATTCAAAAAGATACCAGCTCTAGAAATTGGTTTATAGTTGGTGCAATAGTACTTTTCTTTGGAATGATTATTGGATTTATTATCCCTGGTCTTCTTAATAGAAGACGGTACTAAAAAATTAGGAGAACTAGATGAAAGAATTAAAAAAAGCGCTTACCTTTGACGACATACTATTAGTCCCTGCACACTCTGAAGTACTTCCAAAAGAAGTTGATTTAACATCAAGGCTCACTAATCAAATCACATTGAACACACCTATTATTTCTGCTGCTATGGATACAGTTACCGAGGGTAAGCTTGCTATTGCAATTGCTCAAGAAGGTGGTATGGGAGTTATTCATAAAAATATGTCTATTGAAGCTCAAGCTAGAGAAGTACGAAAAGTAAAACGTTTCGAATCTGGAATCATCAGAGATCCAATTAGTGTTGATGCATCTGCTAGCATTAAAGATGTATTTGCTCTTCAAGCTCAGCATGGTATTTCAGCATTGCCAGTTGTCTCAAACAACATTTTAGTTGGCCTCATTACAAGCCGTGATGTTTTATTTGAAACCCGCCTTGATGAGATAGTTGAAAATGTAATGACTCCTCAAAAATCACTAATTACAGTCGAAGAAGGCACCTCTATGGAAACCGTCCGCAAACTTCTTCAAAAACACCGCATTGAAAGAGTTTTAGTGACTGATGAAAAATTTAAATTAGGTGGAATGATTACTGTTAGTGATATTAAGAAAACGAGTGACTTTCCAAAAGCCGCAAAGGATGATCTAGAGAGGCTTATTGTTGCAGCTGCAGTTGGTGTTGGAAAAGGAACAGGAGATCGTATTAGTGCACTTGTTAAGGCCGGTGTTGATGTCATTGTTATTGATACTGCTCATGGTCATTCACAAGGGGTAATCGATCGCGTTATAAAAACAAAAAAAGATTTTCCTAATTTAGAAATTATTGCAGGAAATATTGCAACTGCAAAAGCTGCTTTAGATCTTGCTAAGGCTGGCGCTGATAGCGTAAAAGTTGGAATTGGACCAGGTAGCATATGCACAACTAGAATTGTAGCAGGCGTTGGCGTACCTCAAATTAGTGCAATTTCTGATATTGCAGATGCCCTTAAAGGAACCAATGTAACAGTAATCGCTGATGGAGGCGTTCGTTTTTCTGGAGATGCAGCTAAGGCTTTTGCAGCTGGTGCTCATTGCATAATGCTTGGTTCAATGCTTGCGGGGACTGAAGAGTCACCGGGAGAGGTCGAGCTATTTCAAGGAAGATCTTATAAGGCATATAGAGGAATGGGCTCAATTGGAGCGATGGGACAAGCTCATGGCTCATCAGATCGATACTTTCAAGCCGAACTTGCAGCAGAAAAACTAGTTCCAGAAGGGATAGAAGGAAGAGTTCCTTTTAAAGGATCTATAAGACCTATTATTCATCAGATGGTCGGAGGCATAAGGTCATCTATGGGATATACTGGTTGTAAAAACCTTGAAGCTATGAGAACAAAGGTTCAATTCGTTCAAGTAACTTCTGCTGGGATGGCAGAATCACATGTTCATGATGTTTCAATTACCAAGGAAGCGCCAAACTACCATCAATAAAGTTAATTTTTTACTCTTCGTCTAAGGCCTTAAGTTTAGCAAAATCTTTCTTATGGCCTGGCTTGGCAATAATCTCTAAATAAAATGATTTGAGATTTTCAGCTTCTGCTTCACTGATACACTTACTTATCTCAGAAGATAAAATAACCTCAGCCTTTTCAACAGAAGGGCCAAACTTACAATCAAAATTCCAACAATCAAAATCATCAGGAAGAGATTTTCTATTCTCTCTTTTTAAATATTTTTTAACGTCACGTCTAGCTGCTTCAATAAGTCTAGCGGGCTTAATTTTAGGATGGACCAATTCAAATGTCTTTTTCATTATTGAATTACTATAAATGATTAAAAAGAGTGTATTTTAATTAAATAAGCTCATTGTAGTTAAGTTACTTTAACAACACAATAAATACCTTTAACATTCTTTTTAACCATATAGTCATGCTTTCTTATATTTAAAACCTTCCAAATATTTAGAGACTCTAGATGCTTAATTGCAACATCAAAGCCTTGTGACTCATAAACATTTTCATTAATTGTAAAACAAATGATGCCTTCTGGTTTAACAATTCTAACTAACTCAGAAAACCTTTCTGGACCAACGTGTCCATGAGTAAAGACTCCAACACAAAGTGCTGCATCATAACTATTAGACCCAATAGGGAGTGATTTATTTAAATTTCCTAGAAAAAGGGAGTTGTACCCCCTGCCTTGAGCAACATCAATCATTTCTTGAGAGATATCAATTCCATCAAAATTTGAAAAACCAAGGTTTTTAAGCTCTAGTCCAACCAACCCAGTGCCACAACCCACATCTATTATCTTAAGCTTACTATCTTTTAGGTATTCATGAAAAATCTTAACAGAATTAGGCTGGGATACTGTACCTAATACATCATCATTATCCTTATCATATACTAAGGCCCAATCTTTATAGGCACTTATAAGCTCATCTTCATTTTGACTTTTATAGACACCTAAAAGGTTGTCTTTATTTTTACTTTTAGAGGGATCAAAATTATCCTGCAGCTTTAAATCTTTTTGATTCTTACTCATAATAATTAATATAGTTTTCCAAAAAATGTCATTCTTGCTGACTCCGAAAGTTTCACATTAGGCTCAGAATTGTATGCTAAAACTGACAAAACCCTTGTTAAATAACCCTCTGTTGGAGTTACTCGGTGAATAGCATTTTTGCCTCGAAATAAAACAAGTGAACCATTTTCCATTTTTAATCTTTTAGGAGTGCATTTGTTATTTAATAAATCCGAAACTTGATCATAGTTATTTTCATTAATAGATGAGTTTCTAAAATCACGAATATACTCAAACCTGCCACCAGATATGGGCTTTTGTACTAACAATGTAATCGCAAATGAAGAGTTATCAAAGTGCCATCCAAGCTCCTGGCCCTCTTTAGCATAATGGATATTTATTGATGATAACTCGTCATCATATTTATAAAGGAATTCTTCATTTAAAACTTCACAGAGAAATTCTTTAAAAAAATTTGAATTGTAAAGAAACCTTAAAGAAGAATCACTTGGAACTTGATTATCTGTAATACAGCCTTTCGAAGATACTACGGTTTTATTTCGTGGATGACTTTTTTGGAAGCTTGAATCTAAAGGCTCTAAATACACATTATGTTTGTTTACGCAGTAATAAGCCAAATCTTCCTGTTTATTAGCCTCTTTAAGAATACTTTTAATTGTATCTTTTGAAAGAAAATCCTCAAGAACGAGAACCCCATCGTTATCTAATTTTCTTCTACACTCAGATCTATAAGTAGAATCTTTAATTGGATGTTTATCAATATTGATAACATTAGATAATTTATTTTTATTAATCATCACAAGCTAAGTGGTTAATTTTAATTATAAAATAATTATATATATAACCAATAAAGATAATTTGTTGTATTTAAGCTTTATGTTAATAGATAATCAATCAATAATTTAATAGGAACGTAATGATTCATTTCGGTCACATTTCTAAACAACAGTTTCTAGAAGAGTATTGGCAAAAAAAACCACTATTAATTAAAAACGCCCTTCCAAAATTTATTAGTCCTTTATCTCCTGATGAACTTGCAGGACTGTCTTGTGAAGAAGAGTTTGAATCTAGAATTGTAACTGGATCAACTTTAATGAATAAATGGAATTTAGAAGAAGGACCATTTGATGACAAAATCTTTGAGGGGCTTCCAAATAATAAGTGGACTCTTTTAGTGCAAGGGGTTGATAGATATATAGATGAAGTCCATCAACTTATTAGTGAGTTTGATTTTATTCCTAGATGGCGCTTTGATGACGTAATGATATCCTTTGCAGCATTAGATGGTAGTGTTGGCCCTCATTATGATCATTATGATGTATTTTTACTTCAAGGTTTGGGAAGGCGGCAATGGATAACAAGCACAAGTAATTGCAACCCTGAAAATTACTTAAAAGATACTCCACTTCGAATAATGGAAAAATTCATTACAGAATCAACTTGGGAGGCTAGACCAGGTGATATCGTATATATACCCCCGCAAGTTGCTCATCATGGCATAAGTCTTGATGATGAGTGCATAACACTCTCAATTGGCTATAGATCTTACTTAAATAATGAAATGCTGAGTGCACTTGAATTACCTAATAATAAGAGTGATGTTTATCTTAAAGACCCAGTATGGGAAGTAAATATTAATCCTGCAGAAATTCCTCAATCAGCAATTGACCAGTCAAAAAGACTTTTAAGCATTAATGAGCTGCCTGAGGACTTCTTTGGCTGCTTTGTAACCAAACTTGACCCTGAGGATGAAAAAAAATTTAATGAAGTCAGAGCTTATTATCCTAAAGAAGAGATCGAAAAATTTGATTTATATCATCTTCATCCAATATGCAAAGTAGCATATCAATTTATTAATAAAGAGTTGAGAGTGTTTATTAATGGTGAAGTCTTTAATTCTAGGGGCATAGATGATGATTTAGTTATTAGCTTTTCCAATACAAGAAAGCTTAAACTAGATAATAAAAATAAAGTCCTAGCAGAACGACTTACATCATTATCTCTCATAGAGAAGTCCCAATAAAACTAACCAATTTTTAAAAAAAACCCTTAACTACTTAAAGCCTATAAAGCCATTAATGCCTAATGAGAACAGGCAAATTTAGTACATTTGGGAAAAAAAATTAGGGGATAATTCAACTGTTTTATGGATTTTGGTAAGTTTTATCTCAAGCGTACCTATTGGGTATGTTTTAAATAAAGCTTATTACGTTAAACCATAAAACATTTTTTATTTTATTGGAGTAACGCAATGGACATGAATATAGTTCAAAAAAGTTTTACGTTTGGCAATAGTCAAATTACATTTGAAACAGGAAGAATCGCACGACAATCTCATGGAGCTGTATTAGCTAGCATGGATGATACGCAAGTGTTAGTGAGCGTTGTTGGAGCAAAGGATGCAAAACCAGGTCAATCTTTTTTCCCATTATCAGTAGATTATATTGAAAAGACTTATGCAGCTGGAAAAATTCCTGGTGGCTTTCTTAAAAGAGAAGGACGTCCAAGTGAAAAAGAAACATTAACTTCTCGTTTAATTGACCGCCCTATTCGACCATTATTTCCAAATGGTTACATGAATGAAGTGCAAGTTATGATTCAGGTTATCTCTGCAAATAAAGATGTAGATCCTGATATCTTAGCAATGCTTGGAACCTCTGCCGCTTTAGCAATTGCTGGAGTTCCTTTTAAAGGTCCAATTGGTGCTGCTCGCGTAGGTTACAAAGATGGAAGCTACATTATTAACCCAACATACACTGAACTTAAAACTTCAGAGCTTGACATGGTAGTTGCTGGAACTAAAGACGCTGTATTAATGGTTGAGTCTGAGGCAAGTGAGCTTTCAGAAGATGTAATGCTTGCAGCTGTTATGTTTGCACATGAAAAGTTTCAAGTAGTAATTGATAGTGTTGCTGAATTTGCTAAAGAAGTTGGAGTTTTACCTCGAGTATGGGAAGCGCCAGCTGAAAATGAATCTCTAATGTCTTCTATTAAATCTAAATTCGAAAGTAAGATTTCTGAAGCTTATCAAACTGTTGATAAGATGGAGCGTTATGAAAAAATGGGCGAAGTTAAAGACGCTGCCCTTGAAGAATTTATAACTGATGCTGATGATTCACCTAGCTCTGATGACGTTAAAAATTATATCAAAAAAATTGAAAAATCAACTGTTAGAGAGCGTATTTTAAAAGGTGAGCCAAGAATCGATGGAAGAGATAGCTCGACTGTTCGTGAACTTGCAATCGAAACAGGCGTATTAGAAAATACGCATGGTTCAGCACTTTTCACTCGTGGTGAAACTCAAGCTCTTGTTGTTACAACTCTAGGCTCTAAAAGAGATGGACAGCTTATTGAAAAACTTGAATCAAATGATCGTATAGAAGACCACTTCATGCTTCATTACAACTTCCCTCCATACTGTGTAGGTGAGACAGGTCGAGTAATGGGCGTCAAACGTCGTGAAATCGGTCATGGTCGATTGGCTCGAAGAGGAATTGCAGCTTGCCTTCCAAGTATTGAAGAGTTTCCATATACTATCCGTATCGTTTCAGAAATAACTGAGTCTAACGGCTCTAGCTCTATGGCGAGTGTTTGTGGCTCTTCTCTGTCACTTATGGACGCTGGTGTTCCAATTAAAGCTCCAGTTGCAGGTATTGCGATGGGTCTTGTTAAAGATGAAGATCGCTTTACAGTATTAACTGATATTCTTGGTGATGAAGATCATCTTGGAGATATGGACTTTAAAGTTGCTGGAACAGCAAAAGGAATAAACGCACTTCAAATGGATATTAAGATTGATGGTATCACTGAAGACATTATGTCAATTGCACTTAAGCAAGCTAAAGAAGCAAGACTTAATATTCTTGGTCAAATGAACCAAGTTATTTCTGAGCCTAATGCTGCGTCAAAAAATGCTCCTAAGACTAAAGTTATTAAAATCCCTACTGACAAAATTCGTGATGTCATTGGCAAGGGTGGTGAGACTATCAGGGGTATCGTAGCTCAATCAGGCGCTAGCGTAGATGTTGATGACGAAGGAAATGTTAATGTTTTTGCAAATGATACTGAAAGCTTTGAAAAAGCAGTTCAGATGGTTAAAGATGTAACTGCAGTTCCTGAATTGAATAAAGTATATATGGGTAAGGTAGCGAAAATAGTCGAATTTGGCGCTTTTGTTACAATTATGCCTAATCAGGATGGACTTCTTCATGTATCTGAAATTGCTCATGAGAGAGTTGAAAAGGTTGAAGATCATCTTAAAGAGGGTCAAGAAATTGAGGTTAAAGTTCTTGGGATAGACCGAGGTAGGATTAAGCTTTCTAGAAAGGCTTTAATTGATAAGTAATTAAATTAAGCCACCGAAAGGTGGCTTTTTTATTGAATATAATAAATTATGTCAGATAATAAACTAGTAGAACTAGAAGAAAAAATATCATATCTTCAAAATATGCTCGATGAATTGAATATGGTTGTTTTTCGTCAAGGTGAAAAAATCGAAAAACTCAATAATCAAATTAAAGAAACTAATGAAAAACTAATTAATCAATCTGAGTCCCAGTCTGAGCAGTCCGAAGTGATTGATGATAAGCCGCCACATTATTAACTTGTTTTAAATTGCAATTAAAAAGAGGTGTCCAGTCGCTAAATGATATTCTTATTTAGCCTCATCATAACTAATAAGGCCAATCCATTAAAACCCCAAACAAAACATAAAAGATACATGTTAAAAGTCAATCCAAGATACTCAGCAATATAACCCACTAAGGCAGGTCCAAAAATAAAGCCAGCAAAGCCTAGAGTTATAAGATTTGCAACAGTCAATGAAATTGGCTCATCTGTTACTCTAATAGCTTGCCTAAGAATAATAGCTATAAAGTTTGCAGTACCAAAGCCAAATAGCAGCATACCAATAATGATTACATATAAATTTCCAGTCCATATTGACATGAAAAGGATAATTCCAGCAAGAATACTAAAGTAACCTCCAATAATCTTTTCACTAGAGCTTTTAATCATCTTCGAAGCAAAGAGCCTTGATGTAATTTCGCCAATATTAAACGCAATAATAATAGCTCCTCCTAAATATAGTGGAACTAATAAATCTTTTGTTAACCAAAGCGCAGACCAATCAAGAATTATGCCCATAGTTGCATAATTCATCATCATTAAAACACCAAATATTAGAATTGTTTTTTTAGGTAATTTAAACCTTGGCATCTTCTTAAGATCTTCAAATGACTTTAAAAGCCCATATTTGTATACTAATATTGAACCCACAATTAACATCGTACCAGTAGCTATAAAAATTAAAATTGGATTATCTATATATTTAATTGTGAAAAATGCAGAAATAGCTCCAACTAGAGAGCCAAAGCTAAATGCAGCGTGATATAAAGGAGTTATAATTTTTGATGTTTTCTGCTCAATCATTGATATTTGAGATTGCGCAGAAGGGCTAAATAGGCCGACACAGAATCCAAAAGGAATAAAAGCTAATAAAAACCAAAGATAATTCGGCGAGAGTATTAATAGTAAAGGGCAGTATGCAATCCCTATTAAACCAATCACAATAGAGTTTTTTGTTCCTATCTTTGGAACTACAAATCTACCTGAAGTTTGATTACCTATAAGGTTTGAAATACCAAAAACCAGAAGGCCAATACCAATTTCTGCCTCAGTTATTTGAAGTCTTTCCGCATTCCATGGAATATATACAAAGTAAATTCCAAGTTGAAAAAGAACAAGAAAAGCGCTCAGAAAAACAGTATAAATACCACTATTATATTTAGCACTCTCTGTCATATTCCCCTACTAATATCTATTTAAGCTTTAGAGCATTTTGATTAATTAAAACTCCTTTCCAGCCATTACTTATAAAGCTACGAATATTTAAATGAGAATTATGGTTTTCAGGCTCACTTATAACAGACAGGTAGTGTTCACCAAAACACCTTATCGTATCTTCTTCAGAAAGAGAGTACATCAAGCCAAAACAAAAAACCTTTGCTGACCCTTGGTTTTCTTCTTTTGAATTAATAAGATTATTATTTGTAAAAGCAACATTTAAAAACTCATACTCTCGATCTATTAGATTAGTAAAATCTGAAAACTTCATCTTTACTCCTGATCTAAGCTTCTCAAGATACTCATTGGTATTCATAGTTTTTTAGGTGTACATTGGATTTGATTTATTAACATCAATATCAAGCTTTTTAATGGCGCTTTTAATTATTTTTGAATCCAGCAAACCATCATCAACAAGCGCCTTTAATGTTACAAAAGTAATATAATTTGCATTCACTTCAAAGAAGTATCTTAACTCTTTACGAGAGTCTGACCTGCCAAATCCATCTGTCCCTAACACCTCATAATGTAAAGGGATATGTTTACGAACCTGCTCTGCATAATTTCTCATATAGTCTGTAGCAGCAATTACTGGACCAGAAGACTTACTTAAGCACCGGGTTATATAAGGAATCTTCTTATTTTTACTTGTACTAAATAAGTTTTCACGGTCAATTTTTTGAGCCTCTCTGGTAATCTCATTAAAACTCGTAACACTCCAAACTTGTGACATAACGCCCCAATCTTTTGCGAGCATATCTGCTGCTTTTTCAACCTCTCTGAGAATAGCACCACTACCTAATAACTGAACTTCAATTTTAGATTTTCCAACTACTTTTAAGGGGTACATTCCCTTAATAATTCCCTCTTCAGCGCCTTTAGGAATTGCAGGATGGATATAATTCTCATTCATCAATGTTATGTAATAGAAAACACTTTCCATATTCTCATACATACGTCGCATTCCTTCGCGCAGAATAACTGCAAGCTCATAAGCATAAGTTGGATCGTAGGAAACACAATTTGGAATAGTGTTAGCAACAATTAATGAATCTCCGTCTTGATGCTGCAGTCCTTCACCAGCTAGCGTTGTTCTTCCAGCAGTGCCGCCCATCAAAAAACCCTTAGCCTGCATATCTCCAGCAGCCCACGCGAGATCACCAACCCTTTGAAAGCCAAACTTTGAGTAGTAAATATAAAAAGGAATCATTGTGACGTTATGAGAAGCGTAGGAAGTTGCAGCAGCAATCCAGTCAGAAATTGCGCCAGCTTCGTTGATACCTTCTTGAAGAACTTGACCTTTAATATCTTCTTTGTACCACATAACTTTATCAGAATCTTCTGGCTCATAGAGCTGACCAGAAGAAGAGTAAATACCCATTTGCCTAAAAAGACCCTCCATTCCAAAAGTTCTTGCTTCATCAGGAACGATGGGAACAACTCTTGGGCCAATCTCTTTATCTCGTATTAATAGTGATAGGAAGCGTACAAATGCCATTGTGCTTGATATTTCCTTTTTATCAGTAGACTTTAGTAGAGGATCAAAAACGTTTAATTTTGGTATTGTAAACGACTCCAGCTCAAAACTTCTAACAGGTAGATATCCTCCTAAAGCTTCACGCCTCTCTCTAAGGTATTTAAGCTCCTCACTATCTTCTGCAGGCTTATAAAAATTAAGCTCTTCTGCATCTTTTTTAGTTACAGGAATATCAAATCTCTGAGCAACACGAACTAGTGCATCAACACCTAATTTCTTCTGGCTATGGGTAGTGTTTTGTCCTTCACCAGCCTCTCCCATTCCGTAGCCTTTGACTGTTTTTGCCAAAATAACTGTAGGCTGCCCCTTATGCTCTTTAGCTGATTTGTAAGCTTGAAAAACCTTATTTGGATCGTGACCACCACGAGTAAGCCCGAAAATTTCATCATCAGACATATGCTCAACAAGTTTAAGAGTTTCAGGATACTTTCCAAAAAAATGCTTACGAACATAAGCGCCATCTTTTGCTTTATAGGCCTGATATTCTCCATCAACGACTTCTTCCATTCTTTGTCTCAAAAGGCCCGAAGTATCATTGGCAATTAATTTATCCCAGCCCCTACCCCAAATAACTTTGATTACATTCCAGCCAGCACCTCGAAACATTCCTTCAAGCTCTTGAATGATCTTACCATTGCCTCGAACAGGTCCGTCTAAACGCTGAAGATTGCAATTAATAACAAAAATAAGATTATCCAGCTTTTCTCTTCCTGCTAAAGATATAGCTCCAAGAGACTCAGGCTCATCTGTTTCACCATCTCCTATGTAGGCCCAAACGGTTCTTTTATCAGTTTTAATAATTTCTCGATGCTGAAGGTATTTCATAAAACGCGCTTGAAATATCGCCATTATTGGGCCTAGCCCCATAGATACCGTAGGAAATTGCCAAAAATTTGGCATTAACCATGGATGGGGATAGGATGATAATCCTTCTTGATTAGCCTCCTGCCTAAAATTAAGCATTTGCTTTTCAGTAATTCTTCCCTCTAGAAAGGCTCTTGAATATATTCCAGGGGCGATATGTCCTTGGAAAAATATTAGGTCGGCTCCCTGATCTAAATTCCCACCTCTATAGAAATGATTAAAACCAACTTCATATAGTGTTGCGCTAGATGCAAATGATGCAATATGACCGCCAAGTTCAGAGGAGACTTGATTTGCTTTAACAACCATGATCATTGCATTCCAACGAATGATCGATTTAATTCGGTGCTCAATATCATGCTTAACAACGAGTTCCGTTTCTTTTTCTACTGGGATTGAATTTAAATAAGCTGTATTAACACCTTGTGGCAAGCTCATCCCATCTTCATGGGCCATATCCATTAATTTTTGGAGGATGTACTTAGCTCTATCTTGCCCTTCAACCCTGGCAACAGATCTAAAAGCTTCTAACCATTCAATAGTTTCTTGCGGATCAATATCTTTTTGAGACATAAAATTTAATTTAATTTAATTCAACAGAAAAGGTTTGAAATTCAACTTTTGTGGATATTATCCCTAAAAAATTCACTCAAAACCACCATAATAAAGTGTGAATTAAGTCCAAATACAAATCCTTATTAGCGACTGATTAAACTTATTAGATTAGATTATGGCTTAGTCGTTTTTTTATCAACTTGAAAATCATCTTTCGTTTTCTAAAATGAATGTTTGTTAAAATAGCCCCATCTTTAACCTTTACAAATATTTTAATGAATATTCCAAGCTCAATTTTTAAAGCCTACGACATAAGAGGCATTGTAGAAACCGAACTGACACCAGAAATTGTCAAATTGATAGGCAAAGCTGTTGGTAGCGAATCTATTGAAAAGGGAGAGAGAGGTGTTGTTATAGGAAGAGATGGGCGTTTATCTGGACCAGAATTATCAGATGCATTAATTTCAGGCCTTCTTGAGAGTGGCTGTCATGTTGTTAATATAGGGATGGTTCCATCTCCCGTTGTGTATTTTGCAACTTACACCAAAGGAGCAACTTCAGGCGTCATGATTACTGGGTCTCACAACCCAGCAGAATATAATGGACTGAAAATTATGGTTGCAGGTGAAACTCTCTCAGCAGAGAGAATTCAAGACCTGCTTAGAAGAATTAATGAAAATGATTTTTCATCTGGCTCAGGAACTTCAACCTCCATTAATATCGATCAAAACTATATAGACACGATTAAGTCAGACATCAAAATTGAGAAGGAGCTTAAGATTGTAATAGATTGTGGAAATGGCGTTGCTGGTAATATTGCTCCTCAATTGTTTGAAGCGCTAGGCGTTAAAGTCACTAAGCTTTTCTGTTTAGTTGATGGTAGGTTTCCAAATCATCATCCCGACCCTTCTAAACCGGAAAATTTACAAGATCTAATCCAAGAGGTTAAAGATACTGGGTCTGACTTAGGTCTTGCCTTTGATGGAGATGGGGATAGGCTAGGGTTGGTTGATAACAAAGGTCAGATTATTTGGGCTGATCAGCAAATGATGCTTTACTCAAAAGATGTACTAAGCCGAAATAATGGGGCAAAAATAATTTTTGATGTGAAGTGCACTTCACTTCTGCCCAAATTTATTTCTGAAAATGGGGGTGAGCCAATTATGTCTAGAACGGGTCATAGCTTCATTAAGCAAAAACTTAAAGAAACTAAAGCGGAGCTAGCTGGAGAAATGTCAGGGCATATTTTCTTTAAGGAGCGCTGGTATGGTTTTGATGATGCTCTTTATACCGGAGCAAGATTATTGGAAATTATTTCTAAGAGTAATAAGTCATGTTCTGAGATTTTTGATGAAATGCCAGTAAATATAAGTACTCCTGAAATTAATATTAACTTTGAGAAGCATGGTCAGCAATTTGAAGCAATGGATAAATTATCAGTGGATGTTAATTTTCCTAATGCTACGATTAATACAATTGATGGCGTAAGAGTTGATTATGAAAATTGTTGGGGACTTGTTAGGGCCTCTAATACAACTCCCTGCTTAGTTTTACGTTTTGAGGCTAATGACAATGAATCTCTTAATAAAATAAAGGCAAAGTTTGCTGAATGGCTTAGATCTAATGGTATTTCTTCAGATTCTTTATAGTTGAAAAATCTAAAAAATAAGGTATAAAATACACTTTTTTATCTTTGCAAAGCTTCGTTCTTGCTAAGATCGTTTAACACTTAAAACTTGGAGTAGACCAATGGATGGACATGTCAACTTTACCCTGTCAGATCGTTTAAGAAAATCCCCGTATTACGAGGCTACGCTTAAAGCTGGCGCCAAAACTTTCACGTTATATAATCATATGATTATGCCCACTTCTTATGAAGGCGCAGAGGCGGACTACTGGAATTTAATGAATAACGTCACTATGTGGGATGTTGCAGCTGAACGACAGGTTGAGATCATTGGTAGTGATGCATACAAATTTGTTGAATATATTACCTCAAGAGATCTCTCAAAACTTCAAATTGGCCAAGGGAAATACGCTCTTATTACTGATGAAAATGGCGGAATAATAAATGACCCAATTATTTTAAGATTGGCTGAAAATCACTTTTGGCTTTCTATTGCTGATAGTGATGTTTTATTATGGACTCGAGGGTTAGCCTGTGGATTGGGCTGGGATGTTCAAATAAGTGAGCCAGATGTATCTCCACTTGCTATCCAAGGACCTAATCATTTGCCATTAATGATTGATTTGTTTGGTGACTGGGTTAAAGATATCAAGTATTTCTTTTTTAAAGAAGTTGAGTTAGAAGGTATTCCTCTCATTGTCCAAAAATCAGGATGGAGTAAACAAGGTGGTTTTGAGCTCTATCTTCGTGATGGCTCTAAAGGTCAAAAGCTCTGGGATATCGTTTCTAAAGCAGGTAAAAAATATGAGATTAAGCCTGGAACACCAAATAATATTGAACGGGTTGAGTCAGGTCTTTTTTCATGGGGTAATGATATGGATATTAATAGCAACCCACTGGAGCTCCCGCTAGCTAATTTTTGCCAGCTCGATAAAGAGGCTGATTACTTAAGCCGAAATGCACTTCATAAAATTCGCTCTGAAGGCATCACTAAAAAACTTGTTGGCCTTATTATTGAGGGTGATGCATTTATTGGTGGCTGTGCTAGCCCATGGGAAGTTAAAGCCGATGATAAGATATGCGGCAGAGTTACAAGCGCTGCATACTCTCCAAGGCTAAAGATTAACATGGCAATGGCAACCATAGAAAGTGACTTTAATGATATTGATACTATGGTTGAAGTGGCAACACCCTGGGGCACTAGATTAGGAAAAGTAACTTCGATACCTTTTAGTTAAACAAAATTATGGAATTAACTATCTGGCTTGGGCTATTAGCATCTGCGCTCTTTATTAGTATATCACCTGGCCCTGGAGCCATTTTTTCAATAAGCCAAGGAACACAATACGGCTTTAAGAGGTCAATAATTTCAGTTATTGGCCTTCAAATCGGACTGATGAGCCAAATTATATTTCTGCTACTAGGGCTTGGAGTATTAATTGATCAGTTTCCGAGTATTTTTTCAATAATCAAAATACTGGGAATGCTATACTTGATTGCGCTAGGGGTTATACAGTGGCTTAAAAAAATTGAACAAATTACTACATCTAAAGGAAGTTTGAATGACACTTTTAGTCCTTTAAACTCGTTTTTAAAAGGATTTTTTGTCAATATAACTAATATTAAGGGTACTGTTTTTTTTCTTGCATTAATCCCACTTTTTGTGGATTTAACTGCCCTTAAAATTTCTACTTGTGTAATTTTAACTGCAACACTAGTTGTTATTGATTTGCTGGTAATGACTGGCTACCTAATGCTCGCAAAAATAATGAAATCATTTTTATCCGACCCTAAAAAAATATTATGGCAAAATAGAGTTACTGGATCAATACTAATTCTTATTGGTTTAATAATGGGCCTGTCTTAACTTAGATTTATATGAATGTCTTTCATCTAGCATACACAGTTACTGATCTAGAATCCACACGAAGATTCTATGGTGATCTTTTAGGCTGCCTTGAGGGACGGAGCTCAGATACGTGGGTGGATTTTAATTTTTTTGGAAACCAGCTCTCACTTCATATTGGTGAGATAATACAAAGCAGTAAAACCAACTCAAATGTTGAGGGCATATCAGTCCCTATGCCACACTTTGGCTGCGTACTAGAATGGAATATCTTTAATGATTTGGCCAATAAACTTCAATCAGAAGCTGTTAAATTTATTATTGAGCCTAATATCCGGTTTGAAGGATTACCTGGAGAGCAGGCAACAATGTTTTTTGAGGACTATTCAGGTAATTCTATCGAATTTAAAGCCTACAAAAACCCCTCTGAAGTTTTTAGCAAATAACCACAATAAGGTTTATAAATGTTTGAAGTATTAAGTATTGAGACAATAATCACTTTTATTACTGCATCTATAGTTTTAAGTCTAGTTCCTGGGCCAGACAATCTATTTGTCATGAGTAATTCAGCTTTAAAGGGATGGAGGATTGGACTTTATACTACACTTGGCCTGTGCACAGGACTCATAGGACACACGATCTTAGTTGCAATTGGTGTTAGCGTTATTTTTCAAACAAGCGCAATTGCCTTTAATGGACTAAAAATCATTGGCGCCTTCTACCTTATTTATCTTGCTTGGCTCTCGATTCAAAATAAAGAGTTAAACCTAGGTGGGGAATCCAAAAATAGTTCAAATCGATCATACTATTTTACTGGTGTTGTAATGAACCTAACCAACCCAAAGGTAGCAATCTTTTTTTTGGTTTTTTTACCTCAGTTTGTAAATTCCACTAGTAATGTTACGTCCCAGATATTTTTGCTTGGATTATTATTCATTTTTAGTGCACTTTTTGTTTTTACATCAATTGCTTATTTATCTAGTTTTCTTGAGGGAGTTTTAAAAAAATCTAAAACTATAAATAAAAACCTTAACCTCCTTGCAGCTTTAATATATATCGCCCTAGCGGTTAATCTATTTTTTATTAACTTATAGTCAATTATGAAAAATATTTCAGCTATTACAACTAACTATAAATCTAATTATAAAAAAATATGTGAAGTAAGATTTAAAGTTTTTGTTGATGAGCAAAAGGTTCCTGAAGAGCTTGAAATTGATGGCTTTGATAATGATGCTACACATGTACTCATATTGTTAGATGATAAGGCAATCGGAACAGGAAGGATCCTGGCTGATGGTCATATAGGAAGGGTAGCTGTTTTAAAGAAATTTCGTGGTAAAGGAGTAGGTAAATTAATTATGAAAATGCTCATTGAGTGGGCTCAAAAAAATCAATTGAAAACATTATGGCTCTCCTCTCAGTGGCATGCCCGAGGGTTTTATATTGATCTGAATTTTACTTGTACTGGTGATAAATTTGAAGAGGCTGGCATTGATCATATAAAGATGACAAGAGCGCTTTAGGTTTTCAAGATTTTTTGATACTTCAGTTAGCACTTAATAGATATCCTGAGAAAAAAACCAATAATTATTACAATTAATTAAGAGAAATAAGTTTTTCATAGGGATAGTTTATTGGATATTTTCTCTACTGCACTTCCAGCAAAAATCAAAGGTTTGGTCATTTTCTTCATTGCAGTCAACACACTTCCAAGTGATTGGGTTTAGTTCAGTATCAATTAACGCAAGAACTTTTTTAGCGCCATCTAAATCACTATCTTTTAATAGCCAGACTTCTGGCCAGGTATCAAAGGGAGCCAAACCACCTGAAGCACTTGATGCAAACTCATTATTGAGAATTACCTCATAACCATTATTAATTAGAACGTTTTTAACATTCATAACCATTATTCGATTTTCGTTCGTATATAAGAGTTTCATTTAATAATAAAAATTAAATAAATAAAGCCGCCAACCCAAGGAAGGCAACAAAACCAATAACGTCTGTAATAGTTGTAAGGATTACTCCTCCAGCTAAAGCAGGATCTATCTTTAACTTAGTAAGCGCCAAAGGCAAGAATGCACCAGAAAAAGCAGCAACTAGTAAATTAGTAATTATCGCAAGCGCTATGACTAGGCTCAACAGTAGGTCAGAGAACCAGTAGTAAGTAATCAGACCAATAACGATTGACCAAATTATGCCGTTAAGGCCGCTTACTGCAACTTCTTTACTAATTAGAGTCTTGATGTTGGCCGAGGTCACTCTTCCCGTTGCAATTCCTCGAGTAACTATTATTAGCGTTTGCGTGCCTGCAATGCCTCCCATACTAGCAACAACCGGCATTAATATTGCCAAAGCAATTTTTTGCTGCAAAGTTGCTTCAAAAAGACCGATAAAGTAGACCGCAATAAATGCCGTAATTAGATTAACTCCTAGCCAGAGACTTCGGCGTTTCGAACTTTGAAAGATAGGAGCAAAGACATCCTCATCCTCATCCAAACCAACCATGGACATCACAGAATGTTCAGCTTGGTCACGTATTACGTCAACCACATCGTCGATTGTAATTCGGCCAACTAACTGGTTATTTTCATCAATCACTGGAGCTGAAATCAGATTTCTTTGTTCAAATAGTAAGGCCACTTCAGTTTCATCAGTCTCAGCATTAATTGGTTTAGAAGCATCACTATTAATCAAAGAAGTAACAATTTTTCCTGGCTCTGCAGTCAACAAAGTAGTAATTAGTAAGGAGCCTAAATAATTAAAGTCTCTATCAACAACAAAAATTTGGTCAGTGTCTACAGGCATCTCTTTAAGAAGCCTTAAATATCTTATTACAGTTCTTATTGTGACGTCAGGCCTGACAGTTATAAAGTCAGTATTCATTAAACCACCAGCAGAGTCTTCAGGGTAGCTTAGAATTGTATTAAGACGTTCTCGATGTTTAAAATCAAGTGTCAATAAGAGACTATGAACTGCAGACTCAGGTAAGTTTGGAACAATATCAGCCAAGTCATCGGTATCTAATTTTTCAGTAGCCTTAACAAGATCATCTACCGACATTTCTCCAATTAACTGGGACTGAACGTCTTCATTGACCTCTTTTAAAACCTCACCTTGCATTGAAATTTCTATCCCAGGCCAAATAACAGCCCTGTCTTTAGGTTGAATAGCCTCTAAAAGCCTCGCTATTTCTCCAGGGTGAAGTTCTTTAATTTGATGTTTTGCCTCATCATGATTAGATGCCTCTAGTGCAAACATTAAATTTTGAAGGCTTACTTCAAAGTTAGTAAGCTCAGCTTCAGCCATATTTATAATCCAATAGTTAACACTGCATAACAAGCTTAACTTGATATGCAGTTATTACATCATATTATAATTTATATAAGCTAATCTCTGTGGTTATGTAGCTTTTCTTTGTGCTTAATTATCTGAGAATCAAGCTTATTGATTAGTTGATCAATAGATACATACATATCATTACTTTGGGCTTTTGCAAACAAATTAGCTCCACTAACATGGATAGTTGCTTCAGCTGTTTGAAGATCTTTTTGCACTTCTAAAATCATATTAACATTCATCACATTATCAAAATGATGCTTTATTTTTATGAGTTTATCGCTCGTATGCTGCCTGATAGAAGATGTAATATCAAGATGATGACCAGAAAGGTTAAGTTGCATTTTTTACTCCTTAGATTAATGAAATAAAATTATGTTTCTTGCAAATATATTGTGTCATAAATTAGTCTTAATATTTAACTTTTTTATCTTTTATATTGAGTAAATTACAGAAAGTATGAATGTAAAAATTAGGATATAATAATTCTTTTAATTTGTATTTAAGACTGAAATGTTATCTGAATCATGCTGTTTAAGTCCTTACACTTTACGAAGATCTTGTCTTCAAGTTTATTCATTAATGGTGGCTAATTTGCCTTAATCTGGCAAATAAATTAGATTCAAAAGCCCCATTATGGGGCTTTTTTTATTTATTAACTGGGATTTTTTTATGTCAAACTTAATGTCTAACTACTACCCACTCGAGGTTACCTTTACAAAAGGTCGTGGCTGTTGGTTAACTGATTCATCTGGCAATGAATACCTTGATGCTCTTTCAGGTATTGGCGTAGTAAACCTTGGTCATTCTCATCCTACAATTACAAAGAGCATTATTGATCAGTCAAAAAAACTTCTTCATACTTCAAATGTTTACCGCATTGCAAATCAGGAAAAACTTGCAACACGCCTATGCAGCTTAGCAAATATGGATAAAGCTTTCTTTTCAAACTCAGGTGCAGAAGCAAATGAAGCTGCTATAAAAATTGCTAGGCTTTATGCTCGCTCTAAAAACATTCAAAGTCCAATTGTTTTAACTGCAAATAAAGGCTTTCATGGCCGCACTATGGCAACTCTATCTGCAACAGGCCAAAGCAAGGTTCAAGAGGGTTTTTCTCCATTAATGAGCGAGTTTGTTCATGTTGACTTTGATGATATTGATGCGATAGGCAAATATAGTAAAAATAAAGATGTGGTTGCTGTAATGCTTGAGCCTGTTCAAGGTGAGGCTGGCGTTATAATTCCACAAGTAGATTATTTAAATAAAGTTAAGTTACTTTGTGAAAAAAATGAATGGCTCTATATACTTGATGAGGTTCAGGCAGGAATGGGAAGAACAGGAAAACTCTTTGCTCATCAACACAACAAAATTACTCCTGATATTCTCTGCCTAGCTAAAGGCTTAGGTAATGGTGTTCCAATTGGAGCTTGCCTCGCTAAAGGTAAAGCTGCTCAAATGCTCACTCCAGGAACCCATGGCTCAACCTTTGGAGGAAACCCACTAGTAACAGGAGTAGCCTCAAGTGTTCTTGACGTCTTTGAGAATGACTCAATTCTAGATAACGTAATGAAAATGAGTCAATATTTTGAGTCAGAATTTAAATCAAAGATAATGGCTTTAAATGTTGTGAAAGAGTTACGAATTAAAGGACTTATGATTGGTATTGGACTTGATGAAAAGATTATTGATTGCAGTAAGCTGACTCAAAAAGCTCTAGATGATAGGTTTTTAATAAACATCACTGGTAATTCTATTCGAATGCTGCCTCCACTTATAATATCTAAAAAAGAAATTGATATCTTAATCAAAAAGATTATAAAACTAATTAGTATTTAGGAATAACTATGCCAAATAATTTCATCAACTTTGATCAACTTTCTCAAAATGACTTACAGGGAATTATAGATCGAGCTATCTCGCTTAAAAAAGAACATAAGTCTGGGCTCATAAATGAAACCCTTAAAAATAAAACTTTAGCAATGATTTTTGATAAATCTTCTACTCGAACTAGAGTCTCATTTGAAGCAGGAATGACGCAACTTGGCGGTCAGTCACTTTTTCTCTCTGAGAAAGACATACAACTTGGAAGAGGAGAGCCAATTACTGACAGCGCTATAGTCATTAGCTCAATGGTTGATGCAATTATGCTAAGACTATCCTCACATGAAGATATTGTTGAGTTTTCAAAACACTCTAGTAAGCCAGTTATTAATGCCCTTTCAGATGAGTCTCATCCTTGTCAAATACTTGCTGACTTGATGACTTATCAAGAATATAGGGGCTCAATCAAAGGTAAAAAAATAGCGTGGATTGGAGATGGCTGTAATGTTTGTCAAACATATATGCAGGCTGCTGCAATATTTGATTTTGAGCTTTCAATTGCAACCCCATCTGGTTATGAGCCTTCTGATATATTTATTGAAAAATATAAAAAAAATATCATTTTCTTTGAAAATCCTAAAGATGCTTGCAGAGATGCTGACATTATTGTTACAGACGTTTGGACTAGTATGGGCCAAGAATTAGAAATAAAACAGCGAGAAAAAGCGTTTAAGGGCTTTCAAGTTGATCAAAAATTGATGGATCAGGCTAAAGATAATGCACTTTTTATGCATTGCCTCCCAGCCTATCGAGGTAAAGAGGTTAGTACAGAGGTGATAGATGGAAAACAGAGCGTTGTTTGGAGTGAGGCTGAAAATCGACTTCATGTTCAGAAATCACTACTACTATATCTAATTGAAGGCTAATCTAGCTGAGATAATTTTAATTTAGCTTCTTGATAGAAATTAACTCCTCGTTCAATCTTGTCTCGACCCTTTGAGACTCTCCAATTATTAGTATCTCTTAAGGAGTAGACACATCCACAATATTCCTGCTGATAGAAGTTCTCTTGCTTTGATAATTCGAGCATTCTAGAAGATCCTCCTTGCTTGCGCCAATTAAAATCCCAATAAGGAACATTGTGAGGCTCTGAAGATCTAGCACCTGAATCATTAATTTGCTTCATATCCTTCCAGCGAGAAATTCCAAGTGTTGAAGAAATAATATCAAAATTATTTTCAGAGGCATATTTAGCTGTTTTTTGAAATCTCATATCAAAACAAGTAGAACACCTCTTTCCTCTTTCTGGTTCATTTTCTTGGCCTTTTGTTCTGGAAAACCACTCATCACGGTCATAATCAGCATCAATAATTGGCATACCAAGTTTTTTTGCAAATCGAATATTTTCTTCTTTTCTAAGTTCATACTCATCAAAAGGATGAATATTTGGATTATAGAAAAAAATTGTTGTTTCAATCTCAGATGCAGCCAAAGCCTCCATAATTTCTCCTGCACAAGGAGCGCAACATGAATGCATTAATAGTTTTTTTTCACCATTGGGAGTCTCTAACTTAGGCCTCTTATATGAGTTAAGCGAATAATCTATTTGAGACATTTTTTAACCTTTTTTAAAATCTCCCAGGATTCACGCTTCAGACTTGAATTCTTTAGAATATCTCTTGGATGATGCATTAAAAAAATATCTGACTTGATCGACTCATAAGAAGAGCCCATTATCATTACAGCCTCTGAAGGATTATTTTTTATACACTCATCAATAAGATTTTTTTCAAGTGAAACAAGTTGAGTGCTCTTAATACTTAAGTCGATCGATGCAAGCATCTTTATTAATAAGTTTTGACTATCACCTTTTGAGCAAAATGAATCTTGAGCTCCTACCTCAACTATTAGAAGCTTTAGTAATGGCTCAGAAGAATTTTTTGACTCAATTTTAGAATAGAGAAAGTCAGGAATTCCTAAAGCCTCAAGATATTCATTTCTTAACTTCATAGTCAAATCTGCGGATGAGCCCGCTCAACATTTGCCATTACTTTATTAAGAGCATTGACATAAGCTTTAGCTGAGGAAGTAATAATATCAGTATCAACACCCTGTCCATTTACAATTTTTCCTTCATACTCCAAGCGAACATTGACCTCTCCAAGAGAGTCAGTTCCTTGGGTGACATTTGTTACAGAATATAATTGAAGCTTTGGATCTATATCTACTAAGGATAGAATTGCATTAAACGTAGCATCAACTGCACCAGATGTTTTGGCTGAAGCGCTTTGCTCATTGCCATTTATTGATAGAGTTACGTTTGCAGTATTTTCTTTGCCAGATTCAGCAGAGACTTTGAGTGAAACCAATTGAATAGTTTCAGATGACTCAGTTTGGGCATCTGAAACCAAAGCCTGAAGATCTTCATCAAAAATATCATGCTTCTTATCAGCTAAAGTCTTAAATCTAGAAAAAGCATCATTTAATGCCTTATCTGAATCAAACTCAACCCCTAATTCTCCAAGCCTAGCTTTAAAAGCATTACGGCCAGAATGTTTACCAAGAACTAATGAATTCCTGTTCCAACCGACATCCTCTGCCCTCATAATTTCATAAGTTTCTCTATGCTTTAGAACACCATCCTGATGAATTCCAGCTTCATGTGCAAAAGCATTAGCTCCAACTACGGCCTTATTTGGCTGAACAACAAATCCAGTTATGGAAGACACTAATCTAGAGGCAGCAAGAATACCAGTAGCATCAATATTTGTATCTAAACCAAATACATCCTGCCGAGTTCGAACAGCCATTACAACTTCTTCAAGAGAAGTATTTCCAGCTCTTTCTCCTAATCCATTAATAGTGCATTCAATTTGTCTTGCACCATTTAAAACCGCTGAAAGAGAATTAGAAACTGCTAGGCCCAAATCATTGTGGCAGTGAGCAGAAAAAATAGCCTTATCAGAATTTGGAATTCTCTCTATTAGCTCCCTCATTGTTTCACCAAATTGGTAAGGAATACTATAGCCAACAGTGTCTGGTATGTTAATTGTAGTTGCACCAGCATTAATAGCTGACTCAATTATGCGACAAAGGAAATCAATATCTGACCTTCCAGCATCTTCTGGGCTAAATTCAATATTATCTGTAAACTTTGTTGCTCTTTTAACAGAGCGAACTGCTTGAGTGACAACTTCATCAGGCGTCATTCTAAGTTTCATCTTCATATGAATGTCAGAGGTTGCTATAAAAGTATGAATTCGAGCTGAATTTGCATACTTAATAGATTCGCCAGCTCGATCAATATCTTTATCAAGGGCTCTTGCTAATGAACATATTGTCGAATCCTTTACAGCTTTTGCAACTGCTTGAACTGCTTCAAAGTCTCCTTGAGAGGCAATTGCAAAACCTGCCTCAATAACATCAACTTTCATTTTCTCTAAACTTTTAGCAATACGAACTTTTTCATCCTTGGTCATTGATGCGCCAGGTGATTGCTCTCCATCTCTCAGTGTTGTATCAAATATTATTAGTTTTTTGGACATCACTTGCTCCTTTTATTTTACGAATTTTATCTTAAGTTTTAGTGATAGACTTTCGTCTATTATGATTATTATTGCCTTACGGCAATAATCGTAACAAAGCAAAGAGCTTGCTTAGTGAAAGTAAAGTGATTAAATTAAAGTCCCTTGTCATAAGATAAGATTATAAAGCAACTTAAGTTGCCTTACTCTTTTTTTTCTCAATGCGCTTTTTATTAATACCAATAATTGTAATAAATGGACCTGAAAGCAAGTAAAGAAAAAAACCAGTAAATAAAACAATATTAGGTTTATAAAGCAGCACAATTAAACTAAGAACAATAGCCAAAAGAAAACGAAATGAGGCTTTCTTTGAATCCAGCTCTTTAAAACTGTAATACCTAACATTGCTTACCATAAGAAGTCCACAGATAATGGTTATGACTGCACCAAGATAGTAGCCTATGTAACCTATTGAAATTACATCCGAATCAAAAAAAGCATACGCCCAAATTTTAAGCCATATCATTGTAGCTATTACGCCCGCAGCTGCAGGGGATGGCAAACCCTGAAAGTATCTTTTATCAGCAGAGCCTACTTGCGTATTAAACCTAGCAAGACGTAAAGCAGCGCAAGCTAAATAAATAAATGCAGCAAACCAACCAAACCTTCCTAAGCCAGAGAAGCCCCACAAGTAGACCAAAAGAGCTGGAGCCAAACCAAATGAAACTAGGTCAGCTAAAGAATCATACTCAGCGCCAAAAGCACTTTGAGTATTTGTTAACCTTGCAACTCGCCCATCTAAAGTATCCCACAACATTGCAACCATTATTGCAATTGCTGCTGATGTAAAATCACCATTAATTGATGCAATAATAGAATAAAAACCAGCAAACATGCCAAATGTCGTTAAAACACTTGGCAATAAGTAGATTCCTCTATTTCTTGGTTTATTTTCTGTCATGACTGCTTAAAGTGAAGATGACAATATCAAAATTTAATTAGTTTTTAGTCTGATCTACTAATTTATTTTTTGCAATCCACGGCATCATTGAGCGTAAGCTCTCTCCAACAGTTTCAATTTGGTGTTTACGCTGAACATCACGACGGCCAGGCAAATCACCAACATTACTGATAAATTCTTTAGCAAAAGCACCACTCTGAATTTCACTTAGAATTTTCTTCATTTCAGCTTTTGTTTCATTAGTTACTATTCTTGGACCTCTAGTTACATCTCCATATTCAGCAGTATTTGAAATTGAGTAGCGCATATTTGCAATACCGCCCTCATATAACAGATCAACAATAAGCTTTAATTCATGAAGACATTCAAAATATGCCATTTCTGGCTCGTATCCTGCCTCTACAAGTGTTTCAAATCCAGCTTGAACAAGAGCAGTAGTACCTCCACATAAAACTACTTGTTCACCAAATAGATCTGTTTCAGTCTCTTCTCTAAAACTTGTTTCTAGTATTCCTGTTCTTCCACCACCAATTGCTGAGGCATATGAAAGAGCAATTTCTTTAGCGCTTCCAGTTGCATCCTGCTCAATTGCTATTAAGTCCGGTATTCCTCCACCTCTAACAAACTCTGAGCGAACAGTATGACCAGGCGCTTTGGGGGCAATCATAATTACGTCTAAGTCCTCTCTTGGGATGATCATATCAAAATGAATATTAAGGCCATGTGAAAAAGCTAAAGCAACACCTTGTCTTAAGTTAGGCTCAATATTTTTTGAATAAATAGTGGCTTGAAACTCATCTGGAGCCAATAACATAACAACATCTGCCCAAGCACTTGCATCTTCAACAGACATAACACCCAATCCTGCCTCTTTTGCTTTAGTAGCTGAAGATGAGCCATCTCTAAGACCAACAACAACTTCTACACCAGAGTCCTTTAGATTATTAGCTTGAGCATGGCCTTGAGAGCCATAACCAATAACTGCAACTTTTTTACCTTGAATAATTGAAAGGTCTGCGTCTTTATCGTAATATCTATTCATTTTTTTTCCTTAAATTTAAATTAATTTTTTTCCTCTGGAAATCCCAGTGACTCCTGTCCTTGAAACTTCAATAATGCTTGCAGGATCAAAAGCATCTAAAAATGCATTAATTTTCTTTGTTTTTCCTGAAACTTCTATGGTGTAGACTTTATCCGTAACATCAACAACCTTGCAGCCAAAAATCTCTACTAATTCTTTTATATTGACGCCCTCTTTTGAGTTTGATGAAATCTTAGCCAGTAATAACTCTCTCTCAACATGATCTTGACTAGTCAAATCACTAACCTTTACAACTTCGATTAATTTATTAAGTTGCTTTACAATTTGCTCCAAAACACGATCACTACCTGAAGATACAATTGTCATTCTTGACAAGCTTGGATCATTCGTTATGGCTACAGTAAGTGACTCAATATTAAAGCCTCGCTGAGTAAAAAGACCAGCAACTCTTGAAAGCGCTCCAGCCTCGTTTTCTAGTATTACTGAAATAATATGTCTCATAAGCTATACCGCATTAAAGTCAGTTTCATCTTTTGAAACCATTTCGTCTCTACCTGCAAGCAACATATCACTATGTCCACCACCAGCAGGAATCATTGGAAATACATTTTCAGATGGATCTGTAATAATATCAAGAAAAACAGTCCGATCTTTTTGATTAAATGCTTCAATAAGTGCAGGTTTTAAATCCTCTTCTTTTTCAACTCTTATTCCAATATGACCATAACTTTCTGCAAGTTTTACAAAATCAGGCAAAGCATCCATATAAGACATTGCATAACGTTTTTCATAAAAAAACTCTTGCCACTGCCTTACCATTCCAAGGTAACCATTATTAAGGTTAATTACTTTTACTGGCGTCGAATATTGAAGCATTGTTGAAAGCTCTTGAAGCATCATTTGAATACTGCCGTCACCTGTAACACAGGCTACATCTCTATCCGGCATTGCAAGTTTAGCGCCCATAGCTGCTGGAAGTCCAAAACCCATGGTTCCTAAGCCACCTGAGTTAATCCACTGCCTAGGTTCATCAAATAAATAATATTGTGCAGCCCACATTTGATGCTGACCAACATCTGAAGTAACGATTGCCTTACCTTTGGTAACCTCATAAAGCATTTCAATTACTGTCTGAGGCTTAATAACTCCTGGAGATTTTTTATAGGCTAAAGAGTCTACCTTTCTCCATTCTTCAATTTGAGACCACCAATTAGAAATATCTTCAAGTTTTTTATCTTTCATCTGATCTATTAGGGCCTGAAGAACTTGCTTTGTTTGACCAACAATTGGAATGTCAGCAACAACATTCTTTGAAATTTGAGATGGATCAATATCAATATGAATAAATTTTGCAGTAGGGCAAAATTTTTCTAAGTTTCCTGTAATTCTGTCATCAAATCGAGAGCCAATAGCAACCACGCAGTCAGAGCCATGCATTGCCATATTAGCCTCATAAGTTCCATGCATTCCAAGCATTCCAAGGGATTGCTTGTCAGTCATTGGATATGTACCTAGGCCCATTAGAGTTTGAGTAATTGGGAATCCAACCATACGTGTAAATTCACGAAGCTCATTAGAAGCATTACCGATAATACAGCCACCACCAGCATAAAGAATTGGTCTTTTCGAGTTTGCTAACATTTCTGCTGCTTTTTTGATTTGACGATCACTTGCTTTAATAGTTGGCTTATAAGATCGCATCTCAATAGTCGCAGGATATTCTTCAACTTCCATCTTGGCAATTGTTATATCTTTAGGAATGTCAATTACAACAGGGCCAGGTCTACCTGTAGTAGCAATATGAAAAGCCTTCTTAACAGTCATAGCAATTTCACTAATATCTCTAATTAAAAAGTTATGCTTAACACATGAGCGTGTAATTCCAGTTGCATCAACTTCTTGGAAAGCATCCATCCCAATTAATGGTGAAGGGACTTGACCAGAAATAATAACCATTGGTATAGAGTCCATATGAGCAGTAGCAATACCTGTCACAGCATTAGTAATTCCAGGACCTGAAGTTACCAGAACTACACCAGGCTTACCATTAGTTCTTGCATAGCCATCTGCACCATGAGCAGCACCTTGCTCGTGCCTCACCAATATATGGGTAATTTTATCTTGCGCCTCTAAAGCATCATATATATGAAGCACAGCTCCACCAGGATAGCCAAAAACATGCTCTACCTCTTCTTTCTGCAAACAATCTATAAGTATTTCAGCACCGTTCAATTTCATTACTAATAACTGCAATTTAAAAGTTTTTGATTATACCCAAAGAATTAAAAGCATAAAGACTTCGTTGTTAGCAGTTTTTGCTTTTAAAGCGGTGAAAAATGGGAATAATTATTAAAAAAAATATTGACAATAGTAGTTACAATCTATAAATCGTTTTGCCAATCTTCCGAGTAGTAGTGTATTGGAGAGTTACCCTCTTCAAAAGTTTCAATTTTAAATGCATTGGGCTGAGATAAAATTGCAGACAAAAGTTGATCATTAAGCATATGGCCAGTCTTATAACCTTCGTAGTGGCCAATAAAATTGCCACCTAATAGAAAAAGGTCCCCAACTATATCTAAAATTTTGTGTTTAACAAACTCATTATGATATCTCATACCATCTTCATTTAGAATGTCATCATCTGAGAGTGCTATTGCATTATCTATGCTGGCTCCTAATGCAAGATTTTGCTTTTGAAGCATTTCTACATCCCTTTCATATCCAAATGTTCTTGCACGTGATATCTCTTTGAGATAAGACTGCTCAGCAAAATCTATAGTTAACTTTTGTCCACTTTCTTTTATTTTTTTATGCTCAAAATCAATTTCTAGTGACACTTTAAAGCCATGGTGTGGTGAAACCTGAGCCCATGATTGGCCATTCTCTACTCTAATAGTGTCCTTAATTACAATAAATCTCTTATGTACCTCTTGCTCCTCAATTCCTGCTGATTGAACTAAGAAAACAAATGGGGCTGATGACCCATCCATAATTGGAACTTCAAATGAATCCAACTCAACCAGTAAATTATCTACACCAAGCGCTGATAAAGCTGACATTAAATGCTCAATAGTTGAAACTTTAACTCCTTGACTCTCAAGACCTGTTGATAGCACAACTTCATTAACGAAAGCGCTGTGAGCATGAACCTGCCTACCTCCAACATCTAACCTCTTGAAAACTACTCCATGGTCTGGAGCTGCTGGAATTAAAGTTAGATTAACGAGTTTTCCGCTATGAATACCAACACCCCTAGCTTTGACAGTTTTTTTAATTGTTCTTTGCTTAACCATAAATCAGAAATTTCCTACGATAACTTTTTTTAATTTACCAATAACACCATTATTATTAGACTCAACGTACTCAGCTTTACTTAAGTCTCCCTCATGCAATAGAAGGCCTATAGCACCTGTAAACTTATAGTCAGTAAGAATTGTCTCCAAGCCAGAAATTCTTGAGCGTTGAATTTGTCCTATTTTAACTCTTTTAGAGAAAACCTCTCGAACAAGTTCTTCTATAGAATTAATATTTGAAGCTCCTCCACAAAGAATAAAGCCAGATTTAATAATGCCTTCTAAATTATGATGTTTTAATTCATCTTTTAATAATGTAAAAATTTCACGATATGCCCCTTCAATAACTTCTGATAATTCTAAGCTAGAGAGTTGATGGTCTTCTTTATCTTGGGTGAAATTAATAAATTTATCTTCTTTAAGAGTTGATGATTTTGCAACACCATAATTTTCCTTAAGTCTTTTTGCCTCTTCAAATGAAGTATCAAATGCGTAAGCAATCTCTTGGGTAACTTCATCACCTCCAAATGCTATTACGCCACTTCGAATAATTCCTTCTTCATTAAATACCGAATAGCTTGTAACACCAGCACCAATATCAACAAGGCAAACCCCGCTATCTTTATCTTCTTGTGTGAGAAGTGCATTTGATTTAGCAATAGAGTTAAGAACAATTTTATCAACTTCAAGCATACTCTGCTCGAGGCAGCGCTCAATATTTCTTATACTTGAACTTGAAACAGTCACAATATGTACTTTAGACTCCAACACTTCTGCTTCCATCTCCATCGGATTATCAACCACAACAGTTTCATTAATTATAAATTTCTTTTTTATAATGTGTAATTTTTCTTTATTAGTTGGAGTGGACATTGCCATTGCTGACTCAAGAACAGAATCTAAGTCTTCTAATGTAACCATTTCATTTATAGATACTTTTCCTTTACCATCTGAACAAGATAGATGAGTATCTGAAATATTTACCCTAGTTCGTACTAGTTTTAAATTAAAGCTTTTTTGAGTTTGATCAATTAATTTTGTTAATACTCTTACAAGGGAATCAATAGAATACAAGGAACCTTTTCTTACCCCTTCAGAAGGACTTACATTATGTCCAATAATTCTGAAGTGACCATTATTATCTTTTTCAGCAACTAACAAAGCAATCTTCTCTGTTCCTATATCGATACTTGCTTCGTAATGATTACCTGCCATATTCTATTAAATAAAAAGTGATTGTTTCAAAAATTTTACCAAACTATTCAGCACTTTTAAGTTCAGTTAAGCTATTTTTTTTAAAATTTAACCAATCATCTAAATGCTCTAATTCAACGGTTTTTCCGCTCAATAATCTTCTAAACAACTTTGCATTACTTTCACCATGATAAAGTCCCAATATATGGCGAGTCATTGAGCGTATTGGAACTCCAAGTTTAATTTGCCGCTTAATATAATCTATGTATTTTTTTAAAACTTGCTCTCGATCAAGAAGGTTTTTTTTGTTACCAAAAATTGACTCATCTATCTCTCTTAATAAAAGTGGATTATGATAGACCGACCTTCCAAGCATTACGCCATCAACATAATTAAGATGGTTTTTAATTTCATTACAATTTTCAATACCACCATTTATTGTTATTTTTAAATGTGGAAAATCTTTTTTTAACTGATAAACCCAAGGATAGTTTAAAGGCGGTATAGTTCGGTTTTCTTTTGGACTCAAGCCTTGGAGCCATGCTTTACGTGCATGAATTATGAAGTGCTGGCAGCCCTTGTTATGAATTCGCATTATAAAATCTGAAAGCTGATCATAACTTTCCATATCATCAATTCCAATTCGGCTTTTGACTGTTATAGGAATGTCACATTTATCAATCATACTTTCAACGCATGAAGCAACTAAATCTGGCTCTTTCATTAGGCAAGCGCCAAAACTGCCTGAAAGCACCCTATCTGATGGGCATCCAACATTTATATTCACTTCATCATAGCCCCATTCCTGTGCTATGAGAGAACACTTTGCCATTTCTTTAGGGTCGCTTCCTCCAAGTTGAAGCGTTAGCGGGTTCTCTTGTGCATTAAAGTCAAGTAACCGATTTTTATCACCATTCAAAATTGCCTTTGCAGTTATCATTTCTGTATAGAGCTGAGTATTTTTACTGAGTAAGCGATAAAAGTATCTGCAATGTCTATCAGTCCAGTCCATCATAGGAGCAATTGAGACTGCTGAAGAGTTCATGAGAGCTTTGAAGATAACTCAACTAATGCATAAGTAATACTTTGCAAAACAATGTCTGATCTAGAGCCTTTAAAAAATTGAGTAGTTGTTGATACGTCACCATCAAAGAAAAAGCCAATACAAACCATACCGACTGGTTTTGATGCAGTGCCTCCAGAAGGACCAGCGATACCAGTTATTGAAACAGCTAAGTTACTATGTGATCTTTGACCAGCTCCTATAACCATTTCATGAGCAACTTTTTCACTTACAGCTCCAAACATTTCAATTGACTCAGGATTAACTCCAAGCATATCAATTTTTGATTGATTACTATATGTAACAAAACCGCAATTAAAATATGAAGATGCCCCTGATATTGAAGTCAAAGAACTTGATAATGAGCCTCCAGTACAAGACTCAGCAACAGAAATTGTCAGGCCCTTTGAAACAAGAAGTTCAGATAAGTGTTTTGCTTTTAAGTAAGACATTAACTGCCCTCCTTTAGTGAAATATGTACAATTTCATAAACATCATCTGATAAAACTTTTTGGTTAATAATTGAGTTAAGCTCAGCTTTTTGGAGTAAAGAATATTTACCCGTAAAACGTCTCCAGTGATTAAAAATACCTACAAATCTTGCTGCAATTTGAGGATTCATACCATCCAGTTTAATAATTATTTCAGTTAAAAGCTGGTAGCCATCTTTACAATGAAACTGAATACTATTTCGGCTAAACGATCCAATAACTGATCGAAGTCTATTTGGATTAGTCATTGAAAATAATTCATGCTTCATGAGCTCTCTAATATCTGCAACAGAAGTAATGGGTGAAATGCTTTGAGCACTAAACCACCTATCCATTACCTGGGCATCTGACTTATGCTGATTATAAAATCTAGAAATAACCTCATCACGGTATGGATTTGAAGAGTCTAATAAGCACTGAAAAGCGCTAAATTGATCCGTCATACAATCTGAATTATTATATTGTGCATATGCCAAATCATATTCACCCAGCATAGACAAATAACTTAAACATTTATTTTTTAAAGCTCTCTCACCTACTGACTTAGAAGATAAATCAAAAGCTTTCTTATAGTTTAATTTTTGATATGTTTCTAGAAAAAGTACTTTAAAGTTTTTAGCAACAGAGAGGTTAGAATTTTTTCGCTTGTGACTTACCTCTTGCACGTCAATTTGACCAACATTTTGATGAATAATTTGCTCTGAAGGTAAACTTATCATTTCAGATAGGAGAGCAAAATCTGAATCCTTATTGAAAAGATTTTTAACCATGCTGAATAGTTCTTTTTCCTCAACATTATGGGGATTGAGAATATACTCCAGCCATAAACTTTGAATGTTATCCCAGCGATTAAATGGGTCACTATCATTCGATGAAAGAAAAATCTTTTGACTGACTGAAAGGTTAGAATTAAACTTAATTGGCGCTGAAAAACCTCTAAACCAAGAAGGTACTGGCTTACTCTTTATGTTTTCAAATGATATAGTTTTTACAAGTTCATCAATCAAAACCATTCCTGACTCAATCTCTTTACCATCATCTGCCAATAACCCAAACTTATTTGGAATAAGAAAAGGCACCGTTTGATTTTTTTGAGTAAAAGTAGCACGATAAGTATTTAGCTCTGAATCATATTCGTCATCGACACTTACTTCGGGGGTTCCTGATTTACTGTACCAAGGCATAAAATTATCAAAATTTAAATGGTTTGCATCAGCCATACTTGCAACAAAATCATCAATCGTGACTGCAGAGCCATCATGACGCTCAAAATATAGAGCCATTCCTTTTTGAAAACCCTCTTCACCTAAAATTGTATGGATCATTCGAATAACTTCTGCACCTTTCTCATACACCGTTGCAGTATAAAAATTATCCATTGCAATATATGATTCTGGTCTAACAGGATGGGCCATTGGTCCTGAGTCCTCAGCAAATTGCCTTGTTTTAAGCTCATTAACGTCAGTAATTCTTTGGATTGCCCTAGAGCGAAGATCAGAAGAAAACTCTTGGTCTCTAAAAACAGTCAGACCTTCTTTTAGACTTAGCTGAAACCAGTCTCTACAAGTTACTCTATTTCCAGTCCAATTATGAAAATACTCATGTCCAATAATAGACTCAATTCTAATAAAACTTGCATCTGTTGAAGTTTCTTGATTAGCAAGAACACAGTCTGAGTTAAAAATATTAAGACCCTTATTTTCCATAGCGCCCATATTAAAATCATCAACTGCAACAATCATGTAGATATCCAAGTCATAGGAAAGGTTAAACCTCTCTTCTTCCCATTTGAATGATTTTTTAAGGGACTCCATTGCAAAGGAAGTTTTATGCATATTATGAGGCTCAACGTATAACCTTAAATCGACCTCCCTTCCTGTTGAAGTTACAAAGCTATCTTGAAGAAAATCTAATTTACCCGCAACTAAAGCAAATAGATAACAAGGCTTTGGCGCTGGATCATGCCAAATAACTTGAGTAGTAGTTTCATTAACCAGATTTCCATTACTAAGAAGTACTGGATAATCACCTCTATTAGCACTTATCTTAGTTGTAAATACGCTTAATACATCTGGCCTGTCAAGATAGTATGTTATTTGCCTAAAACCCATAGCCTCACACTGAGTACAGAAATTTCCACTGGACTGATACAAACCATTGAGATCAGTTTTGCTTTCAGGATGAATTCGGACTTGCACCTCTAAAATAAAATTATCAGGTGGATTAAATATAAATAAACCATCATCTTTTAAATCATAGTTAACAGTTAATCCTGCGATTTTTATTGACATTAATTCAAGAGACTCGCCATTTAAAAAAAGCTTATCTATTTTTTTATTAATATCAGGATTTTTATAAAAAGAAATGCGTGATGAAACAATTGTTTCAGAATCACCAAGGTCAAAGTCAAGCTCGGTTGTGCTTATAAGGTGAGAGCTTGGCTCGTAATCTTTGCGATAAATAGGCTGCGGGGTTAAAGTAGAAATAATAATGCTCCTAAAAGAATTCTATAAATGACGAATGGTAAAAAACCAATTCTTTCAACTAATCGAATAAAAAAGACAATTGTAAAATAAGAAGTAATCAAAGCAACTACAAATCCAATTAAAAGAAGGGTCCAGTCAATTTGACTTGTATCTTTTACTAAGTCAAAAGTTTTTAATAAAGTTGCAAGTGCAATCACAGGTATAGACAAAAGAAATGCATACTTTATTGAAAGTGTCCTTGAAAGGCCAATTAGCAAAGCTGCGGTAATAGTTACGCCTGAGCGAGAAGTTCCAGGAATTAAAGCTAGAGCCTGAAAGCAGCCTACAATTAAAATATCAGAACTACGAATATAATCTCTACTCTTATCAAGCGCGCGATGAAGCCAGTCTGAAAAGCCTAGTAAAAGTCCAAAAAAGATAGTTGCGAAGGCCACTATTTGATAGCTTCTTAAATTTAACTCAATTGTTTCTCTAAATAATAAGCCCACAATTCCAACTGGTATTGTTCCTAAAATAATACCCCAGGCAAGCATTGACTCCCCTTGTGTTTTTCTGATTACAATTGAGTCATAAAAGTCCCTAGTTAAAGACACTAATGAAGAGCGATAGTAAAAAATAATTGCACATAAGGTAGCAAAATGAAGGATAACATCAAAAGCTAATCCTTGATCTGGCCAGTCTAAGAATTTAGGAAGTATTACTAGATGAGCCGATGAAGATACAGGCAGAAACTCAGTAAGGCCTTGTATTAATGCTAGAGTAATTGTTTGAGTAATATCCATTTGTTAATTTTAAAGCTTATTAGTAAGATTTTGCTCTTTGAAACCATCTAATTTTACTGCTTGTTTTTTAGATAATGCCAGCACTTTAAAAACCTCTCCCATGGCGCCTGGCAAAACGAGTTGCTTGACCTCTTGAGCAAGCTTCATTCTATTGTCATTATCATCTTCATCCAAAAGATAATTTTCAATTCCGAGTGAAATTAAAAACATTGCTTGAGTGCAATATCCAGAAATTTCAAAACCAGCATCAACCGCACTTTCAGCAATATCTGAAAAATTAACAGAGGTTGTTATATCCTGATTGCCAATATTAAAAAAGGGATCATCACTTGAGTTATGATTAAAAAAACACTTTAGAGTTCCATCATTTCTCTGAGGATGAAAATATTCAGACTTATCCATTCCATAATCAATTAATAGAACTGTGCCCTCAGAAATAAAATCATAAAGCGATTTAATCCAAGCAATTGATTGAACATTTATTTCAGTAGTGTATCCCTCTTCTTTAATATCAGGAAGAGAGGCGGTAGAGCTCAAATAAGGCTGAGTAAACTTTTCCCATTTAAAATTATCGTTTTGAAAACCGACCCCTAGTTCTACAAAATAACCCTCAGAGAGAGTTATTCTTTTTGCAGGAATAGCATCGAGAACTTCATTAGCAATTACAACACCCTTAAAATCTTTTGGCAGCTCAATTAGCCATTCAACCCGATTAAAGATCTCAGGCAAAACCTTTTTAATAGTCTTCATCTGCTTGTTTTTAAGCTGAGCGCTTAATTCGATAATATAATATTTACCAGGTAGTGAATCTAGCCTGCCCAGTTCAAAAAGAATTTGAGCAGCAAGCACACCGCTCCCAGCTCCAAACTCTAGAATATCACCATTATTAAGAACCTGTTTACATTGCTTAGCAAGCGTATAGCCAAATAAGTCAGAAGTCTCAGGGGCTGTTATAAAGTCACCATGACGACCAAATAGTGTTTTATTGGAGCGGTAATAGCCAAACTCAGAATGATACAATGCAAGATTCATAAACACATCAAAACCAATGGGTTTGTCATTATCTTTAATGGTTTTAGATATAATATCTCGAAGGCTCATATTAGAAATTATTTTATACTGTGAATCAACCTTATTCTCTCAAAAAAATTTACTTAATCAATTTAATTAACTAACTAAACTTATGAAAACAGCATTAATTACTGGTGGTGCAGCTCGAATTGGAGCTCAAATAGCAAAAACACTTCACAAAAATAACTTTAAAATAATTATTCATTGTAATCAATCAAAAGACAAAGCCCAATTACTGTGTGATGAACTTAACCTTTTAAAAGAACAATCAGCAAAAGTAATAGTGGGTAATCTTAACAACATTGACTCTATAAATTCAATTGTTAAATCAGTTGAAACTATAGACTTACTAGTCAACAATGCATCTGTCTTCTACCCACTATCTGTAGATGAAAGTGACTCTGAAAATTGGGATAACATATTAGATGTTAATCTTAAAGCGCCCTTCTTTCTATCAAAAGGACTAAGTCAAAAACTTAAATCTAGTGAAGGGTCAATAATAAATATTATTGATATTCATGCAGATCGACCGCTCAAAAAACATTCAGTCTACAATATTTCAAAAGCAGGTTTAAAAATGCTTACTCTAACACTTGCTAAAGAGCTTGCTCCTTCTATCAGAGTTAACGGAGTCTCACCTGGCTCGATCTTATGGCCACAAGAAGGTGCAGAAATTTCTGAGTTGGATAAGAGTATTATGCTTGAAAGAATTGCTCTTAAAAGACAAGGCTCTCCTCAGGACATTGCAGATACGGTTCTCTTTTTAGCAAACTCTAACTACCTAACGGGTCAAATAATTAATGTTGATGGGGGCCGTACCCTCAATCAGTAAACAAATCACCTTAGTCTTAATGTGGTATAATTTACGTGTCGATCATTTTTTTTCGACTAACAAGAATTTTTTTACAATTATTTCAAACTAAAAAATAGAAATATTGTAACGAACTAATTTTTTTATGGGCTAATTTGAGCCGCATACAAAACCTTATTTAGTAATTGATGAATTTTATTAATCAAACCTTTATTCCCATTCAATGCGTAAGTATTGATGCTTTGTACGTGCTCAATAGTCCAGATATTATAGGACTTCATAATGAATCATATTCTAATCAACGCAACCCACAAAGAAGAAATTCGAGTTGCAATCGTCAAGGACCAAAAGCTTACTGGTCTTGATATCGAGACAAGCCTCAATAGAAAGACTAAGGGCAATATATACAAGGCAAAGATTTCTCGAGTAGAGCAATCTTTGGAAGCCGCTTTTGTTAACTATGGCAAAGACAAGCATGGTTTTTTACCCTTTAAGGAGATCTCACCTTTCTTTTCTGATGGCATTAAGCCTAAAGGTGATAAGATAACTATTAGTGATGTTCTTAAAGAAGGACAAGACATCATCATACAAGTTGAAAAAGAGGAGCGTGGTAATAAAGGCGCGGCTCTTAGTACCTATATTAATTTAGCGGGTGCTTATATGATACTCACCCCAAACAACCCTAAAAGCTCAGGCATCTCAAGGCAAATTGGCGCCTCAGATCGCCAAGATTTAAAAAACTTATTACCAAGTCTTAATGTTCCTAAACACTCTGGACTTATAATTCGTACTGAGGGAGCAGGAAGAGGTGTGAGTGAGCTTCAATGGGAGATAGACCACCTAACTCAGCTCTGGAAATCTATTAAAACTGCAACTAAAAAGCAAGATGATCCTTTCTTAATTTATCAAGAAAGTGACATAACTGTAAGAGCTTTACGTGACTTTTTAAGAGAAGATACCGATAGCGTTATTATTGATGACTTGGAAACATATCAAAAGGCAAGAGATTTTATTAGCTTTGTAATGCCACATTACTTAGACAAGATTAAGTTCTTTGATGTTACTGAGCATTCTCTTTTTGCGCATATGAGTATAGAGTCTCAAGTTAAGAGCGTCTTTAATAGAGAAGTTGCTTTGAGATCTGGTGCAACTATTGTATTTGATCCTACAGAAGCATTAACAGCAATTGATATCAACTCTGCTAGAGCAACAAAAGGGACAAGTATTGAGGATACTGCTTATAAAGCAAACTTAGACGCTGCATCTGAGATCGCACTTCAACTTCAATTAAGAGATATTGGTGGATTAGTAGTGATTGACTTTATTGATATGGCCTCAGAATCTAATAGAACAGCTATTGAGAAGTTAATGGAAAAAGCTACAGCAAATGATAGGGCTCGCGTACAGATAGGCTCAATATCAAGATTTGGGCTTTTAGAGCTATCACGCCAAAGGCTAATGAATTCTGTTGCTGAATCGACGGGAAAAACTTGTTCAATTTGTAATGGAAGTGGAACAAATCCAACTATTCCTTCATTATCATTAAGAATTATTCGTCAGCTAGAAGACAACTTAAATTCAAATAAAAATGGTGATGACATAACAATTCAATCTTGCGTTGAGGTAATAACTTACTTGCTCAATGAGAAGAGACAAAACATAATTGAAATGGAAGATAAACATAATATTAAAATTACTCTTCTTCCAAATCAATATATGCACTTTCCTCATTTCACAATGAATAAACAAAAGGGTGATAAAAACTCTCATCACAAGAGCTTTCAAGGAGTTTCTAAACCTCAAGAAAATCCAAATGTAATTAATTACATTGATAAGCCTGATATTCCTGCAATATCATCTAATCATCCATCAACTAAGATGCCTGAAAAGAAAGTTTCGTTTATGAGCAAATTGTCTGAAATATTCTCTTCTGACAAAAAAACAGATACTGAGCAAAAAACTAGCAGACCTCAGAATAGGAATCAAAATCAAAATCGAAATCGAAATCAAAACCGAAACCGAAATCAAAATCGAAATCGAAATCAAAACCAAAATACTCAAGAAAATCAGAAATCTGGAACTGGCGAAGCTCAAAAAAATAGCTCTAATGAGGCTAATAATAATAAGGCTAATCAGAATAATCCAAACCAGAATAAAAATAGAAACCAAAATAGGAACAGAAACCAAAAGAATACGGCAAACTCTAATCAAAAGCTAACTGAGAACGTTGTAACGAAACCGACTGAGAACGTTGTAACGAAACCGACTGAGAACGTTGCAGCAAAGCCAACTAAAAAACCTGCTCGCAAACCAGTCAAAAAGTCTCCAACAAAAGCATCTCTTAAAAAATCTGAAAATTCTGATGAGAAGACTTCTTAATAGCTTATGAACAGATATGCGGTAATTGGTAACCCTATTCATCACAGCATATCTCCAGTGATTCACGCCCAATTCTCTAAGGAGTTTGGGCTTGAAATTTCATATGAGAAAATACTTTCACCAATTGATGGATTTCAAGACACAGTAAATAAATTTATTGATTCTGATGGTCAAGGCTTTAACATTACCCTGCCATTTAAAATCCAAGCGCATAATCTATCAAAAAAATTAACTCCAAATGCAAGGGCTGCTGGAGCAGTAAATGCTATAAGAGTTGAAGACAGAACTTTGATTGGTGAAAATACTGATGGAAATGGACTGGTAAATGATTTTACAAATAATTTAAAACAGTCTTTAAAAGGAAAAGAAATCCTAATTATTGGAGCAGGAGGCGCGACACAAGGCATTCTAAAACCAATACTTGATTGTAATCCCAAAAAAATATTACTAGCAAATCGCACAAAAGAGAAATCATTAAAACTTGCAAGCAAGTTTTTACAGTATGGTAAAGTTTGTGGCTTTGGATTGGATCAAATTAAAGCCAAGCCAGTTGATATAGTTATTAATGCGACCAGTGCATCTATTGATGGAAATATCCCTAATATTTCTAAAGGTGTTGTCGAGGGCGCCCTATGTTATGACTTAATGTATGGAAAAGAAACTCCATTCATGAAATGGGCAAATGAAAACTCTGCTAGAAAAGTTAGTGATGGCCTTGGAATGCTCGTAGAGCAAGCAGCACTCTCGTTTTCTTTTTGGCTAGGGAAAAACCCTCAGACTAAGCCAGTAATCGATTCAATCAGGGCGAAAGACGACTAATATCCCATCCATCATTATTGCGCTCATATATGAGGCGATCATGAAGCCTACTTTCTCTGCCTTGCCAAAATTCAATACTTTGTGGAACTACTCGATACCCTCCCCAAAATTCAGGAAGAGGAATCTCTCCATTAGCAAATTTCCTTTTCATTGCTGCAAACTGATCCACTAAAATCGCTCTAGAGGAAATTCTTGATGATTGTTGCGATGACCATGCGCCAATTTGAGAGTCTTTTGGCCTAGAAGAAAAATATTTTAAAGACTCTAACTTCGTAATTTTTTCAACACTTCCAATAATTTTGACTTGTCTTTCTAGAGCAAGCCAGGGAAATAAAAGAGCAGCCTGGGGATTATTTTGAATTTGTTTAGATTTTTTTGACTCGTAGTTTGTAAAAAATACAAAGCCCTTATCATCAAAAAATTTAAGAAGGACGGTCCTAATACCTATATAGTCATCTGAGGTTGCAAGACTCATTGCACTAGGCTCAATAATATTAGCTTCAATAGCTTGATTAAACCATAAGGAAAACTGTTCAATTGGATTGCTTTTAAGATCGCCTTTTACGATACCACTTTTGAGATATTCTTTTCTTAGATTACTTAAATCACCTGTCATATAGCTTCCTTCAAAAAGGGATTAAATTACTTTTTTTTGATTCCGTTAGATGCTTTGTAATCAAAGATTTGACTGGAGGAAATCGATCTGCAAACTTTAAGACTAACTTTCTAACTTTTTTAGCTACTGCATCATCATTCGTAAACAAAGATACAACACCATTAGTTCCAAAGTACATCAATCTAGATAAATGTATTTGTTTATTTTCAAACTCTCTTAAAACTTTATCTGAACCAATATCATTACCATTTTCAGAAGCTTTAATGATTGCAAGAGAGAGAATGTCTTGTCCTCTTAATCCTAAATTAAAGCCATGTGCAGTAACTGGATGCATTCCAACTGCAGCATCGCCAATAAGAGCAAAACGAGTAGCTCTAAACTTTTCGGCATAAACGCCTACCAATGGGTAAGAATGCCTTTCACCAATTTGTTTCATTTCCCCAAGACTTCCATTAAAACCTTCACTAGCTTGAGCGCAAAATTTCTTTTCATCCATGTTAAGCATTTCATCAGCCTCATCAGTTGGGACTGTAAGAACTACAGAGGATATATTGCCGTTTAGTGGTAAGAGTGCTAGGGTGTGTCCATAATTAAAGCACTCAAGAGCAGTTTGATTATGAGATTTTTCATGAGATACTCTAGTAATTATCATTACTTTAGAAAAATCCTTCATTGTCGATGATATCCCCATCTTTCTACGTATTTCTGAAAAACGACTATCCGCAGCAACTATAAGTTTTGCATTTAAAGTTTCACTATTTGAAAGAGTAACCTCAGCATTAGAAGAGCTTGTGCTAAGAGAATCTACTGCTAAATCATTTAGAATAGTTACATTATCTGCGCTCGATACTTTTTGGTATAGAGCAAGCCTAATTAAATTATTCGGAACAAGATATCCAAGAGCGTCAATTGAAGTTTTATTTGCTTCAAAATTTAATAGTGATTCTGAATCACCATCAAAAACTTTTGCCTCTCTCAGAGGACTTACTTTAGCCTGATCAATGAGATCCCAAACACCAAGTTTTTGAAGTATCTTTAATGAATTATGAGTTAAAGCGGTCTCTCTTCCATCTGGCTTAGGGTCTGAAATCGAAATTTGAGGGGATTTTTCAACTATAAGTACTCTTTGACTCTGATTAGCCAATGAGCATGCAAAGCTAAGCCCTGCTGGACCAGCACCAATAATTATCACGTCATAGATATTGTCAGATTTATTATCTTTCATAAATTTTGAGTGCAAAATAAGCTTATTAGTTTTTCAATTTTGACTCTTCAATTTTTTTTAGCCAATATGCGCTTTTTTCAAGATTTTTTTCAGTTCCAATAGCTTCTTTGTACATCTGGGCAACTCTAATTTGAGAGTCTAAGTTTCCACTCCTTGCAGCGATAAGATAGTACTCATAAGCTTTCTTAAAGTCCTGTGATACTCCTTCTCCAGCCTCATACATTAGAGCCAAATTATGCTGAGCATCAAGATAACCCTGATCTGCAGATAATCTAATCCAGTTAAATGCTTTATTAAAGTCAATATTAACCCCAGCACCAAGATAGTAAATAGCACCTAAAGTATATTGCGCTTTTGGATGAGATTTATTTGCTGCATCCTGGACATATTTAAAACCTTTTACATCATTCTGAATAACGCCAACACCAGTGATATACATTATTCCAAGAGCAGTCATTGCATTCAAGTCACCTGTTTTAGCACCTAATTCAAATGCTTTAAGCGCCTTTTCATAATCTTTTTGCTCTACTAATTCAATCCCTCTTTCATACAAACCATCTTCAGCAATCACTGGAGAGAGTAATAAAAAAGAAAAAGATATTAGCAATAAGATTTTAGTTAGAGAGATATTGAATAATTTAGCTGTATTGTTCATTTTGGATTTAAATAATATTATTTTTGAAATATTACATTTATTTTACAGTTTTTTTTAGATTCTAAACATCACCTCTTGCTACAAATTCTAAAACTGTTGCATTAATACAATACCTAGGTAATCCATCAGGTCCATCATCAAATACGTGGCCTAAATGGATATCAGAACTCATTGATCTGATTTCAGTTCGAGTCATCCCATAACTCGTATCAACTAACTCATAAACCTCATTGCGAACCGGCCTTGTAAAGGATAGCCAGCCTGACTTAGAATCAAATCGATCTGCTGTATCAAAAAGTGGTCTTCCAGAAAGTTTATCTATAAAAATACCATCTGGGGTATTTTTAAAAGCTTCATACTGTTTACAAAACCTTCTATCTGTACCTTCATTAAATGCAACATTAAAGGCCTCTGAATTTTTACCCAACTTAAATTCCCCTAAAGCTTTATAAAAATCATCAGAAGACATTAGTCCTTGATGCGCCCAAACCTCTTGCCCATCCTCTATAAGAAAAATAGTAGGAGTTGCCCATGTCTCTGTAATGAGTTCAAAGCCCTTCAATGAAGATGCTGGAGCTGATCTTAATGGAATAGTTCCTTTATATTTTGACGTTACTAATTTTTCGAACTCAAGACAAAACAAGCAAGTTCCTTCAACTTCTGGACCAATAACAACAATTTCTTTACCGCCAAGTGGGGATATATCTGCAACCAATGATTCTCTTGGAGCTTGCTCAATGAAAGTGACACCAGTAGAGTGATCGGGGCAATAACCATTAGGATTTCTCAATATATAATTTTGATGGTAATCTTCAGCTGGCCAGAATTTTTCTAAAGCAGCCATCTCAGTCATAATTTCCCCGTAGCCTTTTGCTGTTAGAAGTTGTTGATAGAGCTGACCAGTTCGAATTGCAATTTCTTTTTGTTTATCATTAGTCCAATAAATTGCAGAACGATAGTTATTTCCAACATCATTACCTTGTCTATTTAACTGGGTTGGATCATGAATCTCCCAAAAATTTTTAAGTAATTTCTCAGTGGAAACTCTCTCAGTATCATAAACAACTTTAACTGTTTCTGTATGGTTGATTAAAGTGTTTTTATTGGATAATTTTTCTTCATCAGATAGACCAATATTTTTCAGAACAGATAAGAAACCCTCACTTTGGATTCTTCTATTATCAAGAACATCTTGATAGGTTGGGTTCTCATAATTACCGCCAGAGTATCCAGAAACAACATCAATTACACCATCCATGCTTTCAAAGTTTTTTTCAACACCCCAAAAACATCCTGCAGCAAAAAAAATTTCTAGAATCACAAGCCCAATCCGTATTTAAATAATTAAGTTGAAGATTCTACACTTGGTAAATGAATATAAGGTGTTTAATATGTGAAGAATAAAGAACTTATTCAGAGAAAAAAATTTTGCAATTTATACTAATTTTTAACTTACAAAAAAAACCATATAAAATGGATATAGCCGCTGTATTAAATTATTACTTTTAATGCACTTAATTGGCAACCTTTAAATAGCCCTTAAGATAACTAGAAGGAATAGTGATTTTATTTGATATTGTTGCTTTTGAATTAAAGTCTAATGAAAGGCCTTTTTCCATATTTTCTTTCAAAAAACTATCACTTAAATCAAGCTCCACTATTTCATTGTAGTTACAATCAAAAGAAGAGCAGCTAGAAGCCTTAAACGAAATTAGAGCAACATCCATTTGATTTTCATTCTCACAGCCACCCCATTTATCACAAAAACTAGCTGAAGCATAGTTTCTTCTTTCATTGGAAGTGTATGTAATTGAGAAATTAAGCTTATGTTGAATTGAACCATTATTATCTTTCAAACCTAGTAAAAAATAATCTAGATTTTCAGCCTTACCAATCATATTTCGCTTCTTAGTATCAGATATTTTTGGGCCCATAAACTTTAAATTATCATCTGAGACTTTAACCATTTCAGCAAAATTTGCAACTTTAACTAGTTCGATAGAAATATTTTCAGCTTTTAGTTTTCTAGCTTCTAGTTCTTTGACTACGTTAGAAACCAAAATGGGATCCATGAGTTTATTAGCCTCAATTAGGCTGTCAGCATGAGATAAGTTTAGGGCAAGAATCCTATTTATTTGAATATTAGTTGGACTCACCGTAGAAATCTTTGAAAGCTCAGCATAGTCTATTGAAGAACAACCAGCTAATCCAACCGATAATAATAGCATCTGGAGAAAATTTTTCATAATTTTAAAATCCTTTAAATTAAGTGGTAGTCACGGTCAGATTTGAACTGACGACTTCCACCATGTCATGGTGGCACTCTAACCAACTGAGTTACGCGACTAAAGTTGTGAATTATACTGTTTCGAACGAAGAGCGAATAATTTTTTGAATGTTAGTTGCTGCTTCGTAGCGATTTTCTGCATTTTTAATTGGTCTCCCAACTACAATATAATCAGAGCCACTCTTAAAAGCAGTCGCAACATCTACTACGCGCTTCTGATCATCATCGTTTGCTACTGGACGAATACCTGGAGTAACAGCAATAAGCTTATTATCAACATATTCACGAATATATGGAACTTCTAAACCAGAGGAAACAATACCATCACATCCAGCTTCAAAAGCTCGTTTAGCTCTAGAAATAACTAAATCTTTAACGTTACAATCAAAGCCTAAATCATCTAAGTCACCTCTATCTAAGCTCGTTAGCGCAGTAACAGCAAGAATCTTCAAGTTATTTTTATTTTCAACTGCTTTTTCCATGAGAGCTTGGTTGCCATGAATAGTAGCAAAAGTAGCACCATAATCACTGAGCCTTGCAATTGTCCTGCCAACCGTCTCTGGAACATCAAAAAATTTTAAATCCACAAAGACCTTTTTATCTTTGGCTATTAACCAATCCAGTAATTCAAAATATTGGCCAGTCATTAAAAGCTCCATACCAATTTTATAAAAGTTAACACTGTCATCAAGCTCAGTGACAATCTTTTTAGCTTCTGAGACTTCAGGCACATCTAAAGCAAAAATTAAACGATCTTCGATTCTAATGTCTTTCATGAAACCTCATTAATTTATATAAAAAATAACCAATACAGAATACTTTTATTCGAACTATATTATATAGTTAAGGTTAAGAATTAGATTGAAGAAATGTATTTTTTAGCAACTTTAAATACTATTTTTGCGCCACGCTCACCCAAATGTATTTGATCAAATAATAACCATTGACCTTTTGACTTTGCCACGTCATCCCATGATCTTTTAAAAATATAATGGTGAACTAAACCTCCAAATATTCTTCTAATAATTGGAAGAGATCTTGGGTCATAATCACTTTTAAAAGGATAAGTTCTTATTGATAAATCTTCCCATAGAAGCCTTGAAACTGGGAGAAGTGTAATATTTTTATTCTTTGCTGTTAACTCTATAAATTCATTATATTTTTTAACATGGTTATTAACTGTAGAATCTTTATTTTCACCTATTGGAGGAATCGTACATAAAGCAATTTTTGATACATCACTAAGACTATCAATCAATTCTGGCAATAACTTTTGATAGCTCTCAAAAGTTGGAACTTCTGGTAATTTATTATTACGTTTATAGCGCTTTCCAGAGTCAGTATCAAATGAAGCCATAGCGTCATTACTCCCAATCATTAAAAGCACTACATCTGGCTTACAATCAAGAATAAGCTTAATCCTCTGCTGAACTTGCCAAACTACATCACCATTAATGCCTTCATTAAGAAATGTATCCTCTGGATACTCTCTGCGAAGACTTTCAACCCAGCAATCACCAATATTTCCATGCGTTAAAGAATCACCAATACAGGCAACAATTCTTCCAGATTTAGGATGATTATTAAGAGATAGTTCTGCAGACCTACCTTTAGGCGGAGTTGCGATTATTGAAGAGACATAAATAAAGCCAACTACAAATAAAATCAAAGTTGCAACTACAATTGGTACAATAAATAAAAACATAGCAATTAAAAAAAAACTTTAAAAATTAATCACCAAGTCCTTCAATAGTTACCTCAACTTTAATAACATCTTTAGAAGGTCTTCTTTTGCTTTTAAAAGAAACATCACGGCCTTCATAATCAACAGTAACCAAATAATGACTTAATCTTTTTTCAATCACCTGCCTAACCTTTGTTTCACAGACTTCTTGGGTAATTATTTTTTTACCCGATGTGTTAGCAGCTTTTTCAGCATCATTTGCTATCGATGCGCCCATAAGAGCTCCAAAAAGAGTCATAGCATCTTTGCCATCGCCTTTACCAAGTTTATTGCCAATTGCGCCTCCTAGAACAGCGCCAAACAATTCATTGGTCGCGCTTCCATCACCACTTTGAACGGTTTCCTGAATATAACATTCTTGATACGGTTCATCAACTCTATATTGCTTATACACCTTCTCAACTGATGTAACAGTCGCAGAGTCTACAAAACTTCCTGCAAAAGACAATTGAGATGTAAATAAAAATAAAGAAATTAGTGAAATTTTTAAGATAGCTCGCATAAGTATGCTCCAAAAATGTTAAACCCCTATAATGTAAATTATATACTTTTTTACTAATATTAATGAAATTTGTTAACAATACTTTATATTATATTCATGACCCAATGTGCTCTTGGTGCTGGGCATTTTGGCCAACATGGTTAAAAGTTTTAAGTGAACTACCGTGTCATATAAACGTTAGCTACCTATTAGGCGGACTTGCTCCTGATAGTAATTTACCAATGCCTTTAGAAACTCAAAAATACGTAAGAGATAATTGGATAAAAATTCAAAAAGTTGTCCCTGGAACTCAATTTAATTATGATTTTTGGACTTTAAATGAACCCAGACGCTCAACATATCTTTCCTGTAGAGCTGTAATTTCTGCAAAAAAACAGCACACTGATTTTGAAGTTTTAATGATTGAAGGAATCCAAAAGGCTTACTACTTAAACGCTCAAAATCCCTCTAATGAAGATACATTAATTAAAATTGCTAAAGATATAGGGCTAAATGTAAAAAATTTTAAGAAGGACCTTGAATCAACTGATGTTAATAAACTTCTTGTTGATCAGATTCAAATAACAAAAACCATGCCAATAAGAGGCTTCCCATCATTAGTCTTAGTTAAAGAATGCAATCTTGAAAGGATAAAGATTGACTACTTAAAATCTAATTACATTATTAATCAAATAATCACTTGAATAAATACATAGAAGTGGCAATAATATACCCCCTGCCTTGGTAGCTCAGCTGGATAGAGCGCTCGCCTCCTAAGCGAGGGGTCTCAAGTTCGAATCTTGACCAGGGCACCAAACTTGATTACTTAAAGGACATTGCCTGATAAAGTAAGCAATAGCTTGATAAAAGTAAATTTAAATTTTCATATAAACCTCACTAAAAATTCACTAAAATCTCAATACTATTGTCTAGACTATAGCTTTTTTATTTCAACTCTAATATAAAAATGAATATAAATTTTAAATTATTTACTATATTTTTATCTCTTTTTGCTATGCAGGCTATAGCAGATGATCATACTCATACTGTTAGTGGTAACGTTACTGGATGCTCAACTAAAAATGCAGTCCATGTGCTTATTTATGAAGAGTCTGGATGGAAGGGGATGAATCATAGTCAAGAAAAAATTTATGAGCCGAGCAAAAGCGGCACTTGTGATGTTTCCTGGAGCATGGAAGTTCCCCCAGGTCCATACGCATTAGCTTCATTTGAAGATGAAAATGGTAATGGTAAATTGGACTTCTTTTTCTTTATTCCTAAAGAGCCAGCAGGCTTTTATCAATTTAGCGGCATGGGCGCGCCTAAATTTGACAAAATGAAAATTGATGTTGATAAAGATATGGATAACATTGAAATAGTTTTGCCTTAATAAATGCATTCAAACTAGTTTTTTAAATACTTCTTATAGTGGCTACTTCAATTATTGCAGGATCTACAGGCCTCATAGGTAGAAATGTGATTGAAGTGCTTTCTACTAAAAAACAGAGTGTTATTGCTCTAACTCGTAGATCTATTCCTAACCTCCCTCCTACAATTACAGAAATGATTATTGATTTTGATGCATTTGAAAAAAATGGATCTCTCCCATCTTGCAATAATATATTTATTTGTCTTGGCACAACAATTAAAACTGCTGGGAGTAAAGAGAATTTTAAAAAAGTTGATATAAATTACTGCCTTAGTATTGCTAAAAAGGCTAAAGAAGCGGGTGCTGAAACATTAAGTCTTGTTTCTTCTGTAGGTGCTAACAGCTCTTCAAAAAATTTTTATTTGAAGACAAAGGGTGAACTTGAAGAAGCTCTTCAAGAGCTTGGCTTTCTAACAGTAAATATATTTAGGCCTAGTTTCTTAGTTGGGGAGCGATCTGAAAAAAGGCTTGCTGAAAAAATTGCAATAAAGCTTGCCAAGATTTTAGACCTATTTTTAATAGGCTCTGCAAGCAAATATAGAAGCGTTAAAGCAGAATCACTTGCTAAAACTATGGTTTCAAAAGTTGATAGCAAGCCTGGAGTTAATTACTTTTACTCTGATGACTTTCTTTAAATAAATCTATTTAATAGATTACAAAAACTTTTTAAAAGAACCTCTTCATCTATCCTCTGAATTAATCTTATAAGAAATATAAGCTGTCACTGGTATAATATCCGCCATCTAAGTAACGTTCATTAATAGACAATGTCAGGCAATTCATTTGGAAAACTCTTCACATTAACTACCGCTGGCGAAAGTCATGGAGATGCTCTTGTAGGTATTGTAGATGGATGCCCTCCTGGAATGAAGCTTAAAGAAGAGGATTTGCAAGGTGATCTTGATCTTAGAAAACCTGGAAGCTCAAGGCATACAACTCAAAGAAGAGAGTCAGATACAATTAAAATAGTATCAGGAACTTTTGAAGGCGTTACCACTGGAACTCCTATTGCCCTTTTGATTGAAAATACCGACCAAAGACCAAGAGACTACACAAAGATTGCAAACTCTTTTAGACCTGGTCATGCAGATTTTACTTACCAGCAAAAATATGGAATTAGAGATTACCGTGGTGGTGGCCGCTCTTCTGCTAGAGAAACTGCAATAAGAGTAGCAGCTGGCGGCATTGCTAAAAAATACTTAAAAGAAAAATATGGTATTGAAATTCGTGGCTATTTAGCACAACTAGGGCCAATTTCTTTTGAAAGTTTTGACTGGAAGGAAGTTCATAATAATCCTTTCTTTTGCCCTGATGCTAGCAAAGTAAATGAGTTAGAAGACTATATGGATACCCTTAGAAAGTCAGGGGATTCAATTGGTGCAAGAATCAACATTGTTGCAAGTAACATGATTACAGGACTTGGTGAACCGATCTTTGATAGACTTGACGCTGACATTGCTCACGCAATGATGAGCATTAACGCTGTAAAGGCTATTGAAATTGGCGCTGGATTTAGTGTTGTCAATCAAAAAGGGTCGCTTCATAGAGATCCGATTACTCCTGAAGGATTTACCTCAAATAACTCTGGAGGGATACTAGGCGGCATCAGCTCTGGTCAAGATCTTTTAATCTCTATTGCCTTAAAACCAACTTCTAGCATAAGGCTTACTGCTGATAGTATTGATAAAAAAGGTAAGGCCACAGAAATTAGCACCACTGGTAGACATGACCCTTGCGTCGGTATTAGGGCAACCCCAATAGCAGAAGCAATGCTCGCAATTACATTAATGGATCACGCACTTCGACATCGCGCTCAAAATGCTGATGTATCATCAATCACACCGTCTATACCTGCTGAAAAGCCCTAGTCACAAGACAATCTAAAAGGAAATAATGTTTAAGCTCATTCATAAGCGCGTTCCCAGTAACGCAAAAAACGATATCTTATCGGGACTAACAGTTGCATTAGCATTAGTTCCTGAAGCAGTTGCATTTGCCCTTTTGGCAGGACTAAACCCACTAGTTGGGCTCTATGCTGCTTTTACTATTGGACTGGTTACATCAATCATAGGTGGAAGACCTGGAATGATCTCTGGCGCTACAGGAGCAATCGCAGTTGTTATTGGAACCTTAGTTGCTATTCATGGAGTAGAGTATCTATTTGCAGCTGTTGTATTAACTGGGCTCATCCAAATAGTATTTGGTCTATTTAAGTTGGGTAAATTTATACGACTTGTTCCTCACCCAGTTTTTTTAGGCTTTGTAAATGGCCTAGCAATTGTCATATTTTTAGCACAAGTAAAACAGTTTAAAGTTGGCGGCGAGTGGATTACTGGAACCCCTTTAATGTTAATGCTAGTAATTGTTGCCATTACAATGGCTATTATTCACTTTTTACCAAGATTAACTCGTGCAGTTCCATCAACACTAGTTGCAATTGTCATTGGAACGGTAGCAGTTTTATTTCTAGGACTTGACACAAGGACAGTCGGAGATATCTCACCTATCGGTGGGGTATTTCCTCCATTTCATTTGCCCGATGTACCAATTAATTTTGAGATGCTTAAGATCATCTTTCCTTATGCAATGATTATGGCGCTGGTTGGTCTAATTGAAAGTTTATTAACGCTGAACTTAATTGATGATTTAACAGAAACTACCGGTCAGCCAAATCGTGAATGCATTGGACAAGGAGTTGCCAATACCGTTACCGGTCTTTTTGGTGGAATGGGTGGGTGCGCAATGGTTGGGCAAAGTCTGATTAATATTAAATCTGGAGGAAGGGGCAGACTCTCTGGAATAGTAGCATCTGTAGTATTACTATTTTTCATACTCTATCTATCTAAATACATAGAAATGATTCCAGTTGCTGTTTTAATTGGCGTCATGATGATGGTCGTAATTGGTACCTTTGAGTGGGGCTCATTTAGATTATTTGGCAAGGTTCCAATGCCTGATATTACTGTTGGAATAGCTGTTGCAGTAATAACCGTATTAACAGATAACTTAGCACTTGCTGTTATCACAGGTGTCATAATGTCAGCGCTATCATATGCCTGGGAATCTGCTGGAAAAATACAATCCGTTGAAGAGAATGAATCAGATGGAAAAAAGACGTACAAACTCCATGGCGCTCTATTTTTTGCATCAATTAATACTTTTCATGCGATCTTTAGTCCCAAAGAAGATCCTGAAAATGTCTATATAGATTTTGAAGATTCAAGAGTAATTGATCATTCTGCTATTGAAGCAATTGATAAGCTTGCTGATCGTTACCAAAAAGCAGGAAAAACGCTTCATTTAGTTCATCTTAGTGAAGAGTGCAGATTACTTCTAAAAACAGCAAAACATTTAGTGGAAGTCAACGTACTTGAAGATCCTCACTATCATGTCGCTATTGATAAGGCAAAGGCTAGAATTGAAGGGGCTGTTTCAACGTAGAAATATAATAATTTTTACGTCTAGACTAGAAATTTTTAGGATTAGTAATTAGCTTTTAAGATTAACTATTTTCCTTTTTCATCGCCCCAAAGTATCTTATGTAATTGGACCTGAAGGCGAACATTAAGTTGTTTTTCTAAAATCCAATCCGCTAATTCTGCTGGCCTTAAGCTTTCATAAACAGGTGAAAAAAGAACGTCTGATAAAATCTCATGGTCCTCTAAAATACCGCAACACCATTCAAAATCTGACCTTGAAGCGATAACAAATTTGAGTTGATCTTTATTTTCTAAAAGCGGAATATTTTCATATCTATTTTGGTGTTGCTCAGTTGATGATGGCGTTTTGAGATCCATCACAATAGATACATTTTTATTTACCTTTGAAATATCAATACTGCCACTTGTTTCCATTGACACCTTATATCCTTTTTCTATCAAAGTATCTAGCAAATGAAGGCAATTACTTTGCGCCATTGGTTCTCCGCCAGTAACGCATACATAGAGAGTTTTATATTTTGCAATCTCAGATAATATTTGCTCAATTGATAGAGGGTTATTGCCCTTGAATGCATAAGCAGTGTCACAGTAATTACATCTTAATGGACAGCCTGTAAGGCGAACAAACACAGTTGGAATTCCTACCTCTCTTGCTTCTCCTTGAAGCGAGTAGAAGATCTCAGTGATATTTAAAGTCATATTATTTAAATTGTCCATCTCTTAATCGTTTTATTTGATTTCTAGTATCCGCTGCCTGCTCAAATTTTAGATCTTCAGCAAACTTATACATCTCTTTTTCAAGTCGCTTAAGTTCTTTAGAAAGCTGAACAGGAGATAATTTTACTTGAATAGTTTCAGATATTAAATCATCAATATCCGATGCTGAAAGATCTGTATCTAAAATATCAACAATTGGCTTTACAACTCCCCTAGGAATTATTCCGTGTTTTTTGTTGTAAGCTTCCTGCTTATCTCTTCTTGCAGATGTAACATCCATTGCCCTTTGTATTGAGTTCGTAATCCTGTCAGCATATAAGATTACGCTGCCATTAATATTGCGAGCAGCTCTTCCCATCGTTTGTATTAAAGATCTCTCTGAGCGAAGAAAACCCTCTTTGTCTGCATCAAGAATTGCAACCAACGAAACCTCTGGAATATCTAGCCCTTCTCTTAAAAGATTTATTCCAACTAAAACATCAAAAACACCAAGACGTAAGTCTCGAATAATTTCTACCCTTTCAACAGTATCAATATCAGAATGAAGATATCTTACTTTTACATTGTGATCGTTTAAATAGTCACTGAGCTGCTCTGACATCTTTTTAGTCAGCGTTGTCACTAGGACCCTTTCTTTTACAGCTACCCTTTTATGAATCTCAGATAGTAAATCATCAACCTGAGTTTCAACAGGCTTTATAACAATCCCTGGGTCTAATAATCCAGTTGGCCTAACGACTTGCTCAGCAATAACAGTTGATACCTCTAATTCGAATTTTGCTGGAGTTGCTGATACCAAAATACACTGGTTTAATCTTTCAGAAAACTCTTCAAATCTAAGAGGTCTATTATCAAGAGCCGATGGTAAGCGAAAACCAAAATCTACGAGCGTTGTTTTGCGGGACCTATCACCACTATACATTGCGCCTATTTGGCTAACCGTTACGTGCGATTCATCCAAAATAATTAAAGAATCTTCTGGCATATAATCAAACAGGGTTGGTGGTGGCTCACCTGGTTTTCGGCCAGATAAATAGCGGGAATAATTCTCAATACCTGAGCAGTATCCTAACTCCCTCATCATTTCCATATCCTGTGCTACTCTTTGAGAAAGCCTTTGGTCTTCAACTAATTTATTTTGAGATAGTAGCTCTTTTTTCCTAATACCTAACTCCACCTTAATATCATCAAGAATATTTAAAATGGTTGATTTAGGAGTGACATAGTGTGTCTTTGGATAAATAGTAACCCTTTGAAGAGACTTGAGTTTTTCACCTGTTAATGGGTCAAACCATGAGAGATTTTCCACCTCATCATCAAACATTTCTATTCGAATTGCCCTTTCCTCAGAGTCTGCTGGAAAAATATCAATTACTTCACCCTTAACTCTAAAATGACCTCGAATTAATGTAACGTCATTTCTTGAATATTGCATCTTAGATAATGTCGCAAGAATTTCTCTTTGCTTGGCAGTCTCCCCAACAGTTAAATGAAGCAGCATTTTCATATAACTTTCAGGGTCTCCAAGTCCGTAGATAGCAGAAACACTTGCAATGATTATTACGTCTTTTCGTTCAAGAAGAGATTTGGTGGCAGAAAGTCTCATTTGCTCTATCTGCTCATTAATTGATGCATCTTTCTCAATAAATGTGTCTGAGGCAGGAACGTAGGCTTCTGGCTGATAATAGTCATAATAAGAGACAAAGTACTCAACAGCATTGTTAGGAAAGAATTCTTTCATCTCACTATAAAGCTGAGCAGCTAAAGTTTTATTTGGAGCCATAATGAGGCTCGGCTTTTGACTCTTTTCTATAACATTTGCAAGGGTAAATGTTTTGCCTGAACCAGTTACGCCAACAAGCGTTTGATACTTCTCTCCAGCGTTAATTCCATCTAATAACGTTTGAATAGCTTTTGGCTGATCACCCTTAGGTAAAAAATTCGATTTCAGTTGAAATTTTCTGGCCATTATCTACAGTTTTTGATTAAAATAAAACCCTTAATTTTAAACCATTTAAAGAGCACAGTAAATGTCAACTATCCTATCAAATCGTGTACAAAAAGTTAAACCTTCTGCGACTATGGCTGTCAGCGACAAAGCCAAAGAATTAAAGTCACAAGGAATACAAATAATTTCAATGGGATCGGGTGAGCCAGATTTTGATACTCCTGTTAATATTCAAAAAGCAGCTATTATAGCAATTGGCTCTGGAGATACTCGTTACACACCAGCAGATGGAACAGCTGAACTTAAAAAAGCAGTATGTGAAAAATTTAAAAGAGAGAATGGACTAGACTATTCATTAAATGAAGTAATGGTTTCTTGTGGCGGAAAACAAGTTTTTTACAACCTCTGCCAAGCAATTCTTAATGAAGGTGATGAAGTAATCATACCAACACCTTACTGGGTTTCATATCCTGATATGGCTATTCTTGCTGACGCAACCCCTGTTTTTATTGAAGCTGGCTTAGAGCAAGACTTTAAAATAACTCCAGAACAATTAGAAGCTAGCATAACGGATAAATCAAAACTTTTCGTTCTTAATAGCCCTTCTAACCCAACAGGCTCTGTTTATAGTAAATCAGAAATTCAGGCTCTTGGTGAAGTTCTGAAAAAATACCCTCAAGTTCTGACTATAAGTGATGATATCTACGAGCATATTCGATGGGGTGATGATGATTTTGTGAATATTGCTATGGCTTGTCCAGAGCTTAAAGATAGAGTTGTCATCCTTAATGGTGTATCTAAGGCATATGCGATGACTGGCTGGAGAATTGGTTATGCAGCTGGCCCTGAAATAGTTATAAAAGCTATGAAAAAGATCCAAGGACAGTCAACCTCTAACCCTAGTTCAATTTCACAAGCTGCTGCCCTTGAAGCTATCACGGGAGACCAATCATTTATTTCGATGATGGTTGAAGCTTTTGAGCGTCGTCATGAATTTCTTGTTGATAGCCTAAACGCCATAGATGGCATTGAATGTCCAAGATCTGGTGGAGCTTTCTATTCTTTCCCAAAAGTTCAGGGATTAATTGAAAGAATTGGTCTTAAAGATGACGTTGAGTTTTCAACTTATTGTCTTGAAAAGCTAAGCTTAGCTGTTGTTCCGGGCTCTGCTTTTGGCGCACCAGGTTATGTCAGATTATCTTTTGCCACAAGCATGGATAATATTAAATTATCGGTTGAGAAGTTAGCAAGCATCTAAATAAACTGTTTAGTTATTTCACCTGACATCAAAAATCACGTAATATATTCTTTCCACTCTAAATTAGGGATAAAAAATGCTAAATAATAGAAAATTTTATATCAATGGACAATGGGTTGAGCCATCAACTAAAAATGACTTTGACGTCATTAATCCATCTGATGAAACGGTTTGTGCAGTAATTTCACTTGGCTCTCAGGCGGATACAGATGCAGCAGTTGCTGCGGCAAAAGTGGCACTACCTTCTTGGTCCGCTTCTACTAAAGCTGACAGAATAGCACTACTTGAAAGACTTTATGCTATTTATGAAAGAAGAATGGACGACATGGCCGAAGTAATTTCAATGGAAATGGGCGCTCCAATTGATTTTTCTAAAGCATCACAAGCTACAGCTGGAACATTTGCTATTGAAGACTTTCTTATCCAGCTTAGACAGTTTAAATTTGAAGAACAGTTAGATGATTCTGATAATCAATTATTTTATGAACCAAAAGGAGTTTGCGCACTAATTACTCCTTGGAATTGGCCTATCAGTCAAGTTGCACTAAAGGTTATTCCTGCCCTTGCTGCAGGCTGCACTATGATCTTAAAGCCTTCTGAGCTTGCACCTCTAGATTCAGTAATTTTTGCTGAAATGCTTGAAGAGGCTGGCTGCCCTCCTGGAGTGTTTAATCTTGTTAATGGAGACGGTGTTGGTGTTGGCAGTCAGCTAACCTCTCACCCCGATGTTGATATGGTTTCTTTCACAGGCTCAACTAGAGCTGGTGCTTTAATATCTCATAACGCTGCCGATGACTTTAAGAGAGTCGGATTAGAACTTGGAGGCAAAGGAGCTAATATTATCTTTGCGGATGCTGATGAAAAAGCTGTAAAGAGAGGCGTAAGACATTGTTTCAATAACACGGGTCAATCTTGTAATGCCCCTACTAGGATGCTTGTTGAGCGCTCTATCTATGATCAAGCTGTTGAAATAGCTAAAGAGACTGCAAATTCAACAAATGTTGACATTGCTTCAAAACAAGGAAGACATATGGGTCCAGTTATCTCCCAGGTGCAATTTGATAAAATTCAAGCCTTGATTCAGATTGGTATTGATGAAAATGCAACTCTTATAAGTGGTGGTACTGGAAAGCCAGAAGGTTTAGAAACTGGATATTTTGTAAAACCCACTATCTTTGCAGATGTGAATAATCAAATGACGATTGCTCGAACTGAAATATTTGGCCCAGTTCTATCAATTATTCCATTTGATACCGAAGAAGAGGCTATCGAAATTGCTAATGATACGCCCTACGGACTTTCAAATTATCTGCAAACTCAAGACCCAGAAAGAGCCAAGCGAGTATCTAAAAAACTCCTCTCAGGAACTGTTGAAGTTAATGGTAATGGAGCAGCAATGGGCGCGCCCTTTGGTGGTTATAAACACTCTGGAATTGGAAGAGAAGGTGGATCATTAGGATTAAATGAATTCATCGAGGTCAAAGTAGTTACTGGTTGGAGGTAGTTAACTTCTAACTTATACCAAATGGCTTCTAAAAAAATTGCCATTGGTGGAATTAGCACAGAGTGCAGTAGTTATTCACCACTATACCAAAGTAAACATGACTTTAAAAGTATCCAAGGTCAAGCATTGCTTGATCTTGTTGATTTTCCCTTTAGTGAATTTGATATAAAGCCTTATCCATTGTTCTTTAACAAGTCAGTACCTGGCGGCCCTATTGAAAAAGAATACTTTACCCAAGTAAAAAACCAATTCATTGAAGATATTCACTCTTTGGGAAAACTAGATGGAGTTCTTTTATTAATGCATGGCGCAATGTATGTTGAAGATATTGAGGATCCAGAAGGAGAATGGATTGCTTCCGTTCGCAAAGAAGTTGGGCCAAAGTGTATCATTTCAGTAAGCTTTGATTTGCATGGTCAGATGACTGATCAAATTATTAGCAATATAGATGCTTTTGCAGCATTTAAAACTGCTCCTCATATTGATGTAAAAGAAACTTATCAGCGATCATCAATGATGCTTTCCAAAGCTCTAAATGAGAACTATAGGCCCTATGTTCTTTGGTCAGCAATACCAGTTTTAGTCTCAGGAGAGATGTCTTCAACTTTTGAAGAGCCCTGTCAATCAATATATGAAAGCCTTGAACTTTATAACCAAGAGCCTAACATCCTCGACTGTAACCTAATGATTGGTTACGTTTGGGCTGATACTAAAAGAGCCATAGCTTCTTCTGTGGTGACTTGCACTGATGAAAAATCTGGCGCTATTATTTGTAAAAGTATTGCTAATCTCTACTGGGATAATCGCAAAAAACTAAACTATGGGATGAGAACAGGAGATATTCATAGTGCCCTTGATTCTTTAGAAGATGATTTTTCAATAATTGCAGATAGTGGAGATAATCCTACTGCAGGAGGAGTTGGAGATAGAGCTGATATTTTAAAAGTAATCTTAGAAACTGATTTAAAAGGAACACTTATTGCAGGTATTGCATCAAAATCAGCCTATGATGAACTTACAAATGGAAATCAGTTTACTATTGGTGGGACATTTGGCGGCGGAGGCCCTTCATTAAAACTTAATGCTGATAGCGTTTACTTTCAAAGCCAGTGCGTAATAGTTAAAGTAAATAAAACAACAATTGTGATAACTGAACTTAGAAGGCCATTTCATAGTCTTACAGATTTTACTGACCTAAAAATAGATCTAAGAAGCTTCCAGTTGCTCATTGTCAAGTCAGGCTATCTTTCACCAGAGCTTAAAGAGCTTTCAGTGCCATCATTTATGGTTTTGTCTGATGGCGCTGTAAATCAAGACTTACACTCAATTGCTAACAAGAAAAGAAATACAAAGTTATACCCATTTCAGGACTTTGATGACTTTGTGCCTGACGCAAGCAATGGTAAATTAATTGTCAGTTAATTGCATCTAAAATACTACTAATAAGTAATTGCTCATTCCACTGATTTGGCCCTGCTCCAACTCTTACAACCACCATCTCCTTTGAAGGAATAACATAACACCTATTTGAATTATATCCCTCTAATGCAAACATATCTTTTGGAAGTCCTGGCCATCTTGTTCCATTAGAATTGGTCCAAAAAGTATATCCATAGTCAGGATTTAAATTTTGTGAAGATTTTGTAGCTTTATCAATCCACCAACTCGGCACAACTTCCTTACCATTCCATAAACCTTTGTGCATTAATAGGTAACCAAACCTTGCAAGTTCTCTGGCAGAGATATGAAGGCCAATATGGGCACTAGTGTGAGGCCCAATAAATTGACCACCTCCAAGAACATCCCAACTGGCATTTTCTATTCCAACAGCATTAAAAACATTATTTTGCATATATTCATGCATCTCTTGCTTCATAATAGATTTAAACAATATTGATAAATGGGCCATTGCAGGATCACTATAATCCCAAATTTTCCCAGGCTCAGCGACTAGAGCATCAGTTTTCTTGCCATATCGATTTTCGCTATAACCAAGTGCATGCTCAAAAGGGCCAATATCAATTTTTGTGGGTATCCCAAATGCTAGTTTAGTCTCTCCAGCAATACCAGAGGTCATACTAAGTAAGTGCCCAATAGTTATTTTTTCTTTAAGTGGATCAGTTAGCTTAGTATTGTTTGGCAAAAAAGAATAAGCAAGACTATCTAAATCAACTTTAGCGTTATCAGGTAGATTGCCTTTTCGGCTTTCCTCAAGTAGAAGCCCCCAAGCAATTCCTGTGAAAGATTTAGTGCAAGACCAAACATCAAAGCGGCTTCCAGGAAGAGTCATAAAGCTATAGTGCTCTTTAATTAGATATCCATTTTTGATTATTGCTATTCCTGATGCATACGTATCAAAAAAGAACTTATAGCCTTCTATAGCAACATTTACTTTATCCAAATTAATACTTGTTAGGCTCTTAATTTCTGCTTTATCATTCAAAAAACGCCAGCCACCTTGAGACTCAGGTTGAGGGAAATAGGAGTGATTTTTGGTAGTTATTGTTTTCATTTTACAATTGTACTTGGAAATTTTTATTGCTCAAAAACAATATAACAAAATCTTTATGGTAGAATTTTATTCAGCGTTATCAAAACTTTATAAATAAGTTTTAGCGTTATTTTTTTAATAAGGGGGAAATAATTATGAGTTTATCTTTAATTTTTAGGCTTCTAGCGGCTTTTAATGCACTATGGGCTATTCAATTAATTTTCATGCCAAATATGATGCTTGCAATGTATGGATGGGCGCCATCTGTTGGAATTTATGCACTAGGACAGGCAGCTGGAACTGCACTGCTAGGTCTTGCAATTCTTGCCTTCGGTTTGCCTAATTGGACAAGCGAAGGTCAGCTTAAAACTGCTGCAAAATCTTTTGGTCTCATTGCGGTTTTATTTGTACTACTTCAGCTCTATCAAATACTAATTTCTCAAGCAGCTCCTGGTGGTGCTATGGATTGGATTAGCACAGCAATCGCGGCTCTTTTTGCTATTGGTCTTTTTACAAAATCTAGATAAGAAAAATAAAAGTATTCAGTTATTAAAAGGAGGTCATAATTGACCTCCTTTTTTTTGTATGAATCACAATGAACTCTAAGCAAATCTTATTAGCTCTTATTGTTCCTATTACCTGGGGCTTAGGATTTACTCTAGCCAAAATTGGAATGGAGCAATTCCCAGCGCTCCTTATTATGACAATTCGCTTTGGTATAGCAGGCTTAATTCTTGTTTGGTTCACCAAGCCGCCATGGGGGCATATGCGTGAAATCTTTGTTGTTGCACTTATTGGCTCAACTATTCAATATGGCCTCACCTACAATGGCCTCAAGGGCATTGATGCCTCTACTGCTGCAATTCTAGTTCAGCTTGAAGGTCCAATCTTAGCAATTATGGGAACTTTTCTATTAAAGGAAAAGCTTGGCACTACAAGAGCATTAGGTATGGGGCTAGCTTTTATTGGCGTCTTGATAATTGCAGGAGAGCCTAGACTAGATGGTCACATTGATAGCGTTATATTATTAATTGCAGGCTCTGCTGTATGGGCGGTTGCGCAGATAATGATTAGCCGGCTTAAAGATCTCTCAGGCATTACCATATTAGCCTGGGTTGCAATCATGGCCACCCCACAAATGTTTATTGCATCTTTACTAATTGAGGATGGGCAGTGGCTTGCAATAACAACTGCGAGTTATATTGACTGGTCAATAATTCTATACTTAGCATTGATTATGACAGTATTAGGTTATAGCGTTTGGTATCACTTATTAAGCAGTGTCGATGTAAGTAAAGTATCGCCCTTCTTGATGCTACTTCCAATTACCTCAATTATTGCAGGAATGGTTCTACTTGATGAAAAGTTTACTTCTTCAATGGCAATTGGAGGCTTGTTAATAATGTCTGGGGTTGCCAGCACAGTTATTAATTGGAGCTGGCCAAAGAAACAGATTAACTTGTAATAAAATTACAATTTATTTATAAAATGGGTCGACCGACTCAAATTGTGACGTTATTTTTCTAACCCATTTAGAAAACACAATTCCCTTATTGAGCTGAAGTGAATTATTATCTGATTGGGAATTAGTTACTAAAGCTTCATTTAATGGAAGCTCTATTTGTTCTTGAAGCAATTTAGACTCTTTGTCTAAATCAGTTCTTAAATCTTTTAATTTGTTAATTACACTACTTTCTGACATTAACTTCTACTCCTAAAAAAATTAATTTATACATCCCGTTTTTTGGGCTTATCCTTTGAACTTTTCAAGGGGGCCTTGTACTTTCTATCCCATTTCTTACTGAGTTTTGACGAAGTGAGGCCTTGATAATCGACACCACTAATATCTTTAAACTCAGAAATTGCGTCCTCCATAGCGGTCTCAAAAACACCTGAAAGAGTCATGCTATATCCATACTGCTCTGCAGCAGTTGCAGCGCCTTTAAAGGCCTCGAAGATTGGCCTGCGAATTCTGACGCTTACCACTCTCTTTTCATCTTCTTTTTGATTTTTTGTTACGTATTTACCCATCTACACATTTATCAATTTACTATCTAATAAGAAGTATACACATTTTGTATACATTAAGTATTATTATTAGTAATCTTATTGTAAACAAATAATAAAGCAATTAAAAAAAAATAGAGAGCTATAATTAATCCAAAATAAATTCAAAATATTTAAAAAAATGATTCATATTAGCTCTATAGAAGAGTCCATTAAGTTGGATGAACAACAGTATAAAAATTTACGCCCTAATATAGAAAAAAAAATTCTTTGGGTTGATAGGCCATCTGTTAAGACAAAAATAAGCCTGGTTTTTATACATGGCTTTTCAGCAACTCGAGCTGAACTAAGCCCAGTAATTGAAAATGTTGCTAAAGAGCTTAAGGCGAATGTTTTTTTTACAAGGCTTACAGGTCATGGACAAGATGGCCAGTCTCTTGCAGAAGCTACTTTAGATGATTGGATCATTGATACAAAAGAAGCCATTAAAGTTGGTGAAATACTGGGTGATAGTGTTATATTGATTGGATCTTCAACTGGCTGCTCATTAATTCATTCAGTCCTTGAACAGCATTTTAAAATTAAAGCTGTAATTTATGTCTCGCCAAACTTTGGTCCTATCTCTTATAAAGCCCATATACTTAGACTCCCTGGAGCAAAATGGCTTGTACCTTTTTTGTTTGGACAGGAACACTCTTTTGTTGCAAAAAATGCTGAACATGAAAGATGCTGGACGACTAAATACCCAATTCATGCATTATTTGCAGTCAAAGATTCAGTTGTTGTAGCCTCAAAAACTAAACACAGTAAAATAAAATTACCGATGCTATTTTGGTTTTCAGATGAAGATAAAATTGTATCTAGCAAGGCAACACGAAAAATTATTTCAAAAATGGGTGACAATGTTTCAGTTTATAGCCCAACCCTCACAAGCGAAGATGACCCATCAAAACATGGGGTTTTAGGTGACATATTAAGCCCCACTCAAACTAAGAATGGAGTGATTAAAATCGTAGACTGGCTTAAAAAAAATACCTAGTATTTACGCTTTAATTTTGCGCCCTTATAAAGAATCTCTGATATATTTTCTTCTGCAATCTTCCTTTGGGAAACAGTTATTGGATCCATATTATATTTAGGTCGATCTAAAAAAATTCCGTCTATATCATCCCTTTTTTGACCTCTAATATGAGTCCACATATTTCTGCCAACTACCTGTTTTATTGATGGTGGAACATACGATTGAAGAGAGAATCCTATCCTCCTTTGATTGCTTTTATTTGGCTGAGAGCCATGAATAATTGCACCATGGTGGATTGACATTTCGCCTGGCCTTAATATTAGATCAACGGCCTTACTTTGATCTACACTTTTAATAGCTTGGCCTCTAGTCAAGATATTATTTTCTGCGTATGTATCCTCATGCTTTTGTATCTCAAATTTATGACTACCTGAAATCATAGTCATACAGCCCGTCTCTAGGTTACTAGGACTTAGCGCAATCCATGGTGTTGGAAATTCAAAGCTATCAAGACCCATATAAGTGGCATCTTGATGCCAACTAACAAACTGTTTAGAGGAAGGCTCTTTAATGAACATAACAGATGCCCAAAGGGCAATATCAGGGCCAATAAGATCTTCTATTGCGTCCACTATGGAAGTGTTGTGAGCAAGCGCATCTAAAAATGTAAATGAGAGATGTAAATTATTGCGGCTCTCTGAATTAATTTCATCAGGGTATTTTGCCTCTGCTTCTTCCAGTTGCGTTTTAATAGATAAGGCATCTTTTTCAGAAATAACTCTTACTGGAGATATAAAACCTTGATCATGATATTGCTCAATCTGATCTTTTGTTAAAACTTTAGGCATTTCTTTCATCCTTTGTATAGAAGGTAATTTATTCAAAAAAGTTTATTTTATTACAAAAATTTAACCTTCTTTATGAAATTCTTTATACTTAATCAATTAAATAAACTTCATTAAAACTTATATGAATAATATTTTCACTAAGCATCCCAATGAGTTTGGATATAACTACTTTCAGCATTTCTGGGGAGCATGGAAATACAGCTTTACGCTTTTAGGGCTTTTTATTATCGCTATTATTCACTCAATCTTGCCATTTATTTTTAAAGACACTGTCAGTAATAAAATTATAAAGATGGCTGAAGAACATAAAAAAAGATAATAAATTCTTCTAAAATTCATCAATAATTCACATAGGCGTAACAAAAAATAATCTAAACTCCTATCCATGAAATACTTTCTGACTATTCTTGCAGCTCTAATTTTAAACACTTCTGCATCAGCAGCAATGTCTCCTCGTTATTATGAGACTGAAATTCTGGGTAACTGGATTTGTAAAGATACTTGGCCTGGTTATACTGCTTTAGAATTTATAAGATATAAGAAAGATGGTACTTGGAATAGCTTTGGTCAGCTGATTGTTGACTTTCCAATCGAAGAAAATACGGTTAAAGTGAATTATAGCGCCCTTGGAACTGGGGTATGGGAAATTAATGATCAAAGCTTAGTAAGTATGATTGATTCTATTAAAGTTGTTAATAGGAACCATCCATGGCTTGATGAGTATTTTAATATGGAAGAACAATTTACTCTCAACGATAAAAGATCTGAAGAGATTATTGTTCTTTCTGATGATTATATTAATCTTCAGCCTTCAACTGGTAAGCCATACGAATGTCACAAGGTTGAAATATAACTACTCTTCTCTTTGATTATATTTCTGTGCATTGCCCTTTGATAGATTAACTGGATATTTCTCTGCATTTTTTACTAGCTTATCTTCAATCGACTTCTCTAGGTCAATCTCCAAAATACTGCAAAAACGCAACAAGTACATTGCAATATCAGCTACTTCAGCATTAATTGCCTCTATCTGCTTTTGATTAGGCTTATTTGATTCTTCTGCCTTTAACCACTGAAAAATCTCAACAAGTTCTGAAGCCTCAACACTTAGCGCCATTGCTAAATTTTTTGGCGTATGAAATTGCTCCCAGTCTCTCTCAATTGCAAACTTTTCAAGCTGGTTTTGTATTTTAGATATATCCATATTTTTCACTCGATTGATTAGTATTTAAATTAACAAAAAAAATAAGTATACTGATTATGAGGCTTGAAATTACTCAAGCGTTCAATTAACTTTAAGGGGAATTAACATGGATATTCAAACTATTTGTCACATTTTTTTAATTTTATTTG
>CAJQSO010000001.1 GCA_905614365.1 uncultured Candidatus Thioglobus sp. | reverse complement strand
ATTTACAAACAATCCTTAGGAGAAAAAAATATGAATATTAAGTTTACCACTAAGCTATTTGGAGCTATTGCTGGAGCATTATTGCTTAGCACTTCTGCAAACGCTGCATGTGGAAAAATAACAATTGCAGATATGAACTGGTCTTCAGCTTCATTGATGGCAAATGTTGACAAGGCTATGTTGGAAGCAATGGGCTGTGAAATTGAGTTAGTTGCTGGTTCAACAATGCCTACATTTACTTCAATGAATGAAACTGGCTCGCCAGACGTTGCTCCAGAAATTTGGGCTAACGCTATGGCTGATTTAGTTGATAGTGCTGTTGGTGCAGGACGTTTACATATTGGCAATATAGCTCCAATGTCAGGTCTTGGTGAAGGCTGGTGGGTTTTACCTGCAACGCTTGATGCAAATCCTGAGTTGACTTCAGCTGAAGCAATTCTAGCGCGTCCAGATTTATTCCCAGACAAAGAAGATCCTTCTATGGGTGCATTCCATGGTTGCCCTGCAGGTTGGGGTTGTCAGCTATCAAACCAAGCTCTTTATGAAGCGTATGATATGGAAGCTAAAGGTTGGAAGTTAATTGATCCAGGTTCAGCTGCTGGACTTGACGGTTCAATTGCAAAAGCATCAGAGAGTGGGGATAACTGGTTCGGTTACTACTGGAATCCTACATCATTAGTTGGTAAATATGACATGCAGGCTATCGACATGGGCTCTTATGCTGGTGATGATAACTGGAATGATTGTGTTGCTAAAGCTGGTTCTGGTTGTGAGCCATCTTCTTGGATTAATTCTCGTGTTAATACAATTCTTAGTGATAACATGTATTACAACGGACCATCAGATGCGATGAAGTATTTCAAAGCTCGCACATGGCCTGGAACTGTAATGAATCAAATGCTTGTATGGATGGAAGATACAGGTGGAACTGGAGCAGACGCTTCTGTTGAGTTCTTGTCTTCTCATGGAGATGTCTGGAAAACTTGGGTTAGCGCTGATGTTGCAGCCTCTGTTGAAGCTTCTCTATAAGGCTTAAAAGAAATTAGTTAACGATTAAGTTATTCTAGTTTCAAGCAAATACTGATTGCCCGTAGATTTTATGATTACGGGCAATTTTTATGATTAAAGAATAAACATTAGTCTTTAATCATAAAAATTATATTTTTAGTGGTTTATTTTTTTACAGGTTGTATAAATTTTAAGTTCAATTGAATATAAATTTCAAGTAAAAAAATGTTTAAATTATAAGAGTTTAAAGGGAGTTTACTATGGCAGTAGTTAGGTCAATACCACAACAGTCAATAATAGAGTGTATTCCGCCAGCATCTGAAATTGCAGATTTAAGAATACTTGGTAAAGATTTAAACTTCATTCAAGCAATGACAAAAAGAGCTGATGATTTAACAACTCAGGCTCTAAGCGCTACAGATTACACTCAGTTGGTTAAAATAACGGATAGCTTTGCAAAACTTACTGATCGAGCAGAGGCTAAAACGAAAACGCTAAAAGAGTTAGCGAATGATTCTAACCCCTTAACTGAAGTCAGTAATTCTGCAGAGCTACTTGAAAAAGTTCAGCTACTTACTCAAGCACTTCAAACTAAAACTCAAGAACTTTCGAGTCAATATAAATCAAATGAAAATTCTTTAATTGACTCATATGGAGGCTCACTTAATGAGCTCATCAATAGAGTTGATTCAATCAGCTCGGCTGATGGTGTTGTCTCAGTATTTCCTGAACTTGAATCTTTGTTTAAGACCATTGATGAAAATATTCGTTATTTAAATAATAGTGCTGAGTCACAGGATATTGCAGATAAAGTTCAAGAACTTTCAAAAGGCTTTGCAGATAAAGCAGAGCAATATAATGATGCTTTTTTAAATGAGATGGGCTCACAAATAGCGTTATTAAATGAAAAAATCTATACATTAAAAGCTAATATAGACTACCTTAGCTCCAACTCCAATCTTCAGTTGCATTTAGATCAGCTTTCTCAAATAAGAGAGCAAGTTAATGCTTCAGCGCCAATATATAAAAATTTTCCTGGTGTTAGGGATATGATTTTCAATCTAGATACATTGAGTATTTCAACGCATGCCAAAGTTACAGAAATGGTAAATAGTAATGAAATTGTATCTGACTTAATGCCCTTAATAAATGATCCTGAGGCTCTTGTTAGAGGTGTAAAGGAGGCTGCTATTAGAACTAATGTTAGTACAGTTGAGAGTGTGCTAATGCCACTAACATCAAAAGCTAATGAGCTCAGTGCAAAAGTAATTGAATTAGCAGGCAGATACGATACTGGTAATTATGGTGACATAAAACTTAGAGCGGTAGCTAGTTTTGATAAAACTGTAGAAAGGCTTGACAGGCAGTATATATCAGTTCGATCAACAGATCCTGAGGCTCTTGGCATAAAAATTGAAGCTCTTTCTAACAATATAGAATCAAACATGGGGTCTATTCTTTCTGTTGATCCAGAATCTCAAGTAGAGTATTTTTCCTCTATGAGTTTACGAGTTGGTGAATCAATAACTACTTCAGACTTTACTCTATTTGTTAATAATGTGATATCAATTCCAGGTGACGTGATGATGAGCTCTCGTAACTGTGTTGATGCTGCCTTTAAAGACTTTACAAGAGAGTTTGGGAGCAACATTGAAGCATTCTTTGATCCGTTAATGTTTTTTTTGGTTTGGTTGGAAAGATTATTATTGTCTACACCATGGCCAGTTTTTCTTGCGGTAGCAGGTATTCTGGCTTGGCTTGGCGCACGAAGTATTAAGGTCTCAATTTCAGTTATGCTTGCATTCTTTGCAATTGGATTTCTTGATATGTGGGATCCCATGATATCAACTGTGACAATGATTTCAGCTGCAACTCTTCTATGTTTGACTTTAGGCATGCCACTTGGAGTATGGATGTCAAAGTCCGAAAGAGCCCAATCGTGGATAACTCCAGTACTGGATATTATGCAAACAATTCCTCCCTTTGTGTATCTTATACCTGTTGTTATGATGTTAGGTATTGGTAAGGTGCCTGGATTAATTGCAGTTTGTATTTACGCTATGCCGCCTATTGTGAGACTAACAAATTTAGGTATACGGTTAGTTGATAAAGAAGCCATGGAGGCAGCAGATGCATTTGGTGCAACGTATAGGCAGCGATTATTTATGGTACAAATTCCACTTGCTCTGCCAAATATTTTTGCTGGGATAAATCAGACTATTATGATGGCACTAGCGATGGTTGTTATTGCTTCAATGATTGGAGTGGCAGGACTTGGACTTCCAGTGCTTCAGGCTGTTCAAAACCAATACTTGTCAATGGGCACTCTAAATGGACTTGCAATTGTTGCTCTAGCAGTAATATTTGATAGAGTTTCTCAAGCGTTTGGTACTCGGATTCAAAAACACCGCTCTGGAGATGTGCTATGACGCAAGATATAAAAATCAAAATTTCAAATTTAACTAAGATTTTTGGACCTAAAGCAGACTCTGTCATAAAGTATGTTGACAACGGAATGGGAAAAGATGATCTTCTTAAGGAGCATCAACATGTCCTTGGGTTGAGTAATATTAACCTTGATCTAGCAAATAAGAATATTGAAGTTATTATGGGTCTCTCTGGCTCTGGAAAGTCCACATTGATTCGTCACATTAATCGACTTATTGAGCCTACTGCTGGCTCTATTATGATTGGTGGTGAGGATGTAATTAAAATGCCTATGGAACAGCTTCGTAAGTTTAGACAGCAAAAAACAGCGATGGTTTTTCAAAGTTTTGCATTACTGCCCCATAAAACAATTATGGATAATGTTTGCCTAGGTATCCATTTACAAGGCATTAAAGGTGATGATGCTATTAAAAAAGCAAAAAAATGGATTGACCGAGTAGGATTATCTGGCTATGAGAATCGCTACCCGTCTCAACTTTCTGGTGGAATGCAACAGCGCGTTGGATTGGCTAGAGCTTTAACTTGTGATACTGAAATATTAATGATGGATGAGGCTTTTAGTGCCCTTGACCCTCTAATTCGAAGTGATATGCAAGATTTACTTCTAGAGCTTCAAAAAGAGCTTCACAAGACAATTGTTTTCATTACTCATGACCTTGATGAGGCGCTTAAGATTGGTGATCGTATAGCTATTTTGAATGGTGGTGAATTGGTTCAGCATGGCACAACGCAGGAAATTTTAATGACGCCTGCCGATGACTATGTAAGAGACTTTGTGAAAAAAGTAAATCGCTCTCATGTACTTCAAACAAAATCTGTAATGACAGATCTTAAACCATCAAAGGACTCTATGACAATAGCAGTTGATGAGATGGATTCAGTCGATTCTGCCTTATGTGAAATGCTTCGTGAAAATGCTGACTGTTGCATTGTTCAAGATTCAAGTGGCTCAGTTGTGGGTTATTTAAATAAGAAAGATATTGCTGAAGTTGTTAAGCCTTTAGAAGCTTAAAGCATCAATGTTCTCTTGTAGAGCTAAAGGTTAAATCTGGGTGGCGCTCGATTGTAAGCTGAAGATTGACCATACTTGGAGCTAAGTAAGAAAGCATTCCAGCGCTATCAATTGCTACGTTATTCCCAGCTTTTATCTTGAGTTGGTCGATATCTTTATCCAATCCTGTAACCCATCTTGCTGTTGCTACATTTATCGTTTCGAATTGACAATCAACACCGTATTCATATTTGAGTCTATGCGCTACGACGTCAAATTGCAGAATACCGACAGCTCCTAAAATTTGCGAACTGTTAGAAATTGGCCTGAATACTTGAGTTGCTCCTTCTTCTGAAAGCTGATCAAGCCCTTTTTGCAGTGCCTTAGCTTTGAGCGGATCTTTAAGCTGAGCTCTTCTAAAAAGTTCTGGAGCAAAGTTAGGGATACCTTGGAAATTAATCTTCTCGCCTTGAGTGAAAGTGTCTCCAATACTAATCCCACCATGATTATGAATTCCTATGACATCTCCAGCATAAGCGACTTCAGTTGAGCTTCTTTCACGAGACATAAAGGTAACAGCATTTGCAATTTTTATTTGCTTACCTGTTGGAACTTGAAGAACCTTCATTCCTTTTTGATATTCACCGCTAACAATGCGCATAAAGGCTAATCTATCATGATGCTTAGGGTCCATATTTGCTTGGATTTTAAAGATAAATCCAGTTAGTTTTGCCTCTTCAGGAAGCACTTTTCTAGTATCAGATTGCCTGCTTTGAGGTATTGGAGCATATTTAATAAATCCATCTAGCAAGTTTTCAATACCAAAATTGTTGATCGCTGACCCAAAAAATACGGGCGTCTGCTTACCTTCGAGAAAATCATTTATATTAAAAGGGTTAGTCGTTCCGCTAATAAGTTCAATTTCTTCTCGAGCTTCTTTTGCAAAATCTTCACCCAAAATTTCATCAAGCTGAGGATTATCAATTCCTTCGATGATTGTGTTGTCACCTATATTTGCATTTTTACCACTTTCAAATAAATAAACTTTATTTTCAAGCAAGTGAAAAACGCCTTTAAACCCTTTACCCATTCCAATTGGCCATGTGATTGGTGAGCATTCAATATTTAGAACAGATTCAACCTCATCAAGCAGATCAATAGGCTCGCGTCCTTCTCGGTCCATCTTGTTGATAAAGGTTATGATTGGAGTATCACGAAGTCTGCATACTTCCATTAGTTTAATCGTTCTTTGCTCAACACCTTTGGCGACATCAATAACCATCAATGCAGAATCTACAGCTGTTAGTGTACGGTAAGTGTCTTCAGAGAAGTCTTCATGACCTGGAGTATCTAGCAAATTGATAACATGATTATCGTAAGGGAACTGCATCACAGATGAAGTTATAGAGATGCCTCTTTCCTTCTCCATTTCCATCCAGTCGCTTGTTGCATGACTATCTGCTTTTCTCGCTTTTACGCTTCCTGCAGTTTTAATAGCACCACCATAAAGCAACAGCTTTTCAGTGACTGTTGTCTTGCCAGCATCAGGATGAGAAATGATCGCAAAAGTACGACGTTTAGAGGTTTCAGACATAATGCCTAAGCCTTTGGCAGGGTTACGCCAGTCTGGCCTTGATATTTACCATCTCTATCTTTATAAGAAGTTTCGCAAACCTCATCAGACTCAAAAAAGAGCATCTGAGCAACACCTTCATTGGCATATATTTTTGCTGGTAAAGGGGTCGTATTAGAAAATTCTAACGTTACATGTCCTTCCCATTCTGGTTCAAGTGGAGTGACATTAACAATAATGCCGCATCTAGCGTAAGTTGATTTTCCAAGACAAATAACGAGCGTCGAGCGAGGAATTTTGAAATACTCAACTGTTCTTGCAAGCGCAAAAGAATTTGGAGGAATAATGCATTCATCTGAGTCAATCTCAACAAAGCTTTTGGCATTAAAGTTTTTAGGGTCAACAATATTATGATTAATATTAGTAAATATTTTAAATTCTGTTGAGCATCGCACGTCATAGCCATAGCTAGAGGTCCCATAAGATACAATCTTTTGATTATTTGATTGTCGAACTTGTTTTGGCTCAAATGGATGAATCATTCCATTTTCTAGAGACATTTTACGAATCCAATTGTCTGATTTTATACTCATGACTCGGTATTTTACAGTGCGTAAACAATCAACATTATCGAATCTTTATGCTGGCTAAACTAATTAGAACCAAAATCAAAGTAATTATCCAAAACCTCACAATTATTTTTGGCTCTTTAAGCCCCTTTTTTTCGTAATGATGATGAATTGGAGCCATTAAAAAAAATCTTTTTTGAGTTCGTTTAAAGTAGCCTATTTGAATAATTACTGATAAGGTCTCAGCAACAAATATACCGCCCATTAGAATTAATAATATCTCCTGGTGAACAATAATAGCGATAACTCCTAAGATCGCGCCTAAAGATAGCGATCCAGTGTCACCCATAAATATTTCAGCTGGGTAGGTATTAAACCAAAGAAAGCCAAAACCAGCTCCTACTAATGCTGCGCATATTACGAATATTTCACCTGTTCCAGGCATGAATGGCATATTAAGATAACCCGAGAAATTATAATTTCCCCCAATATAGGCAAAAACTGCAAGCGCACCACTGATTAAAATAACAGGCATGATTGCTAAGCCATCTAAGCCGTCTGTAAGATTTACAGAATTAGAGCTTCCAACAAGTGCAAACCAGCCAACAATCAAAAAGGCTATTGCATTAAGCGGAATAATAAGGTCTTTAAAGAAAGGAATTAATAGCTCTGCGCCAATTGTTTTAGAATTTAAGCTAAGTAGCCATAAACAAATTAATATTGCGCTAATTGACTGTGCTGCAATTTTTTGTCTTCGACTGAGACCATCTGAGTTTTGCTTTTTAATTTTTAGATAGTCATCGATAAAGCCAATTGAACTAAATAGAAGGGCTGTAACAATTACTATCCAGAGGAAGGGGTTATCCCAGTCTCCCCAGATTAGAATACTGATAAAAAAAGCAAAAAGTATAAGCACTCCTCCCATAGTTGGCGTTCCTTGCTTTTCTAGGTGCGTTTCTGGACCATCCTCACGAATAACTTGACCAATTTGATAATGCTGTAGTTTTGAAATAATCCACTTTCCAAGAACTAGTGTAATCAGAAGGGCAGTCATCATTGCAAATACAGCTCTTACAGTTAGATAGCTTAGAACATTAAAGCCAGTATCAAGAGAGGAAAGGAAGCTTAATATTTCTAGAAACACTTTTTTATTTATCCTTTGCAGAAATTAGAATTAGCTCAAATATTATGAATGAATCTTGAGGAATGTTACCACTTGGAGCGTCACCAAATACATATTCATATGTTGCAATAATAGTACGTTCTTCGCCAATTGACATTACTTGAGTGGTTTCCTCAATAATCCTAATTATCTCTCCACTTCCAAGTGTGAGTTCAATTGGACTTCCTGGCGCGCGCATTACTTGTCCGCTATTAGCTTTGAGTGCTATATCTACTAAAACAACCTGACCATTAGTTACAAGATTGCCATCACCTTTTTTATTAATTCTTGTGAAGTAACCTAAAGCATTTTTTGTAGCATCAGGATAAGTTGAGGAAGCAAAGTCTTCAAAATCAATTTGACGCAAGGCTTGTTGAGCAATAATTCCTTCATTTGCTTTTGCTAATAGATCATTAAATGAGCCCTCATTAGCAATAAAATTATTTGCATCATCACCAATTCGCTCAATTTTTACAGTCTCTAAAGTGTCATCTTTTTGAATGGAATTTACAACATCCATCCCCTCGACGACATGACCAAAAACAGTATGCTTTCCATCTAGCCATGGAGTTGGTACATGAGTAATAAAAAATTGTGATCCATTCGTTGCCGGTCCTGAGTTAGCCATTGATAGGACTCCAGGTTTGTCATGCATTAAGTCAGTAAATTCATCTGCAAATCGATACCCAGGTCCACCAGTACCATCTCCTTTAGGGTCCCCACCTTGAATCATAAAGTCATCTATTACTCTATGAAAAGATATGCCATCATAAAAAGGAACGCCAATATCTTTGTTACTTTTTTTAGTGCCTTCTGCTAATGAAATAAAGTTGATTACAGTGAGTGGTGCTTTTTTATATGCAAGCTCAACAACTATTTCTCCCTTATTGGTTTGCAAATGAGCATAGATTCCATCATTAGTTGCAGCAAATGAAATAGAAGATAATAATAATGAAAAAACAACTAAAAGTACTCTCATAATAACCCTAGAATTAAAATGATTAATGATACCCAAAATCATCTTTATTTTTACTCTGATACGTTAAAATATGCATGATTTAAATTAAAAAATGCAACCAGTGGTTGTATTTAATTAATATTTAACTTGAGGGTAGTTTATGTCTTTGCTAATTACAGATGAATGTATCAATTGTGATGTCTGTGTCCCAGAATGCCCAAATGAGGCGATTTATATGGGTGAAGAAATCTACGAAATTGATGGTGATCTTTGTACTGAGTGCGTAGGACATTTTGATACTCCACAATGCGTAGAAGTCTGTCCAGTAGATTGCTGTCTTCCAGATCCTGATAGGGTTGAGACAGATGAAGTCCTTTTAGCAAAAATTAAAGAAAAAGAAAGCTAGAGTTTATATCGTCTTTTTTAGCGCAGATAAACAAAGCTCTATATTCTCTTTTCTTGAAGTATAGCCCATTAGTCCTATTCTCCATATCTTTCCTGCCAAGTTACCAAGGCCAGCGCCAATTTCCATATTGTAATCATTCAATAAAGTGGTGCGAACTTCAGCGTCATTTACACCTTCAGGAATGAACACACTATTTAGCTGAGGAAGTCTGCTAGACTTTTCAACCAAGTAACTAATTCCAAGTTCAATTAAGCCATCTCTAAGTAATTGGTGGTTTTGTTGGTGTCGATTCCATGAGTTTTCAAGCCCTTCTTCATAAAGCATGACTAAAGATTCATGAAGGCCATATAGAGTATTGACTGGAGCTGTATGATGGTATGCACGCTTCGCACCTTTACCCCAATAACCCATCACTAAATTAAGATCTAAAAACCAGCTTGTTACTGGTGTTTTTCGATTACTTATTTTATGAACTGCTTTTTCACTAAAGCTAACAGGTGACAAGCCTGGCATTGCAGAAAGACATTTTTGAGATCCAGAGTAGATTGCATCAATACCCCAGTCGTCAACTCTAAGTTCTGAGCCTACTAAAGAGGTTACTGCATCAACAATAGTTAAGCAGTTATACTTTTTAGCAATTTCACAAAGTAATTTTGCATCAGACAAAGCGCCTGTTGAAGTTTCTGCATGAACAAATGCAACAATTTTAGTATCAGGATTTTCATGTAAGCACTGCTCAAGTTTTTGAGGACTAACAGGCATTCCCCAGTCATCCTCAATGATTATTACTTGACCACCAATTCGAGTTACATTCTCTTTCATCCTTGATCCAAAGACACCATTTATGCAAACGATAACCTTATCTCCAGGTTCTACAAGATTTACAAAGCAGGCTTCCATTCCAGCTGAACCAGGCGCAGATATTGGCATTGTTAATGCATTTTCAGTCATGAAGGCATACTGAAGCATTTTTTTAATTTCGTCCATCATATCTATAAAAGAGGGATCTAGATGGCCAATAGTTGTTTTTGCCATTGCGTTAAGGATTCTTGGGTGCACATCTGAAGGACCAGGTCCCATAAGAATTCTTGAAGGAGGGTTAAATGATTTCATAAGTTTTATTTAAGAAATATAATAAATAACTCTTTATAATGTTTTCAGTCTTAAGCATTATCATAGATGCAGTGTAAATAGTTTTTAAAAATTTTCACAACAACTTGAACTATATTAATTGAGCAAATGTATATGTCTATTATTTCGGAATTAACCAAGGCTTTACCAAAAAATTCAGTTATATCTGGGGAGGAGAATACTCGTCCTTTTGAGTGTGATGGTCTTAGTGTTTATAAACAAAACCCCTTAGCTGTTGTTCTGCCGACTAATATTGACCAAATAAAAAAAGTTTTAAAAATTTGTAAGAAAAATAATACTCCTGTTGTTACAAGAGGAGCTGGGACAGGATTATCTGGAGGCGCTTTACCACTTAAAGATAGTATCGTTCTTGGGCTTTCAAAGCTAACCCGTATTTTGTCTATTGACCCAGAAGGTCAAACAGCAATAGTTGAACCAGGAGTTCGCAATATTGCTATTAGTGAAGCAGTGGAAGAGTACGGTCTTTATTATGCGCCAGATCCTTCTTCTCAAATAGCGTGTACTATTGGCGGTAATGTTGCAGAGAATTCAGGCGGAGTTCATTGCCTTAAGTATGGACTTACAGTTCAAAACATAGAAGCAGTAAAAATATTGACCATTGATGGCAAAGAGTTGCTTTTCTCTAGACAAGATGAGGGATTAGGATTGCTTGCATTAATGACTGGTTCAGAGGGTCTTTTGGGAGTTATTTCTGAGGTTACTGTTAAGTTAACTAAAAAACCACAACTTGCTAAAGTGATTATGGCTGGCTTCCCAAGTGTAAGGGAGTGCGCAAATACAGTTTCAAATATTATAAAGATGGGCGTTATTCCTGCAGGGCTTGAGATGATGGATAAATTTGCCATAGAGGCGTCTGAGGCTTTTGCTAAACCAGGATATCCTTTAGATGCTGAAGCACTATTGCTTTGTGAATTAGATGGCTCTGATGATCAAGTAAGCGAAGATTTGATTAAAGTTTTAGAAGTATTTTCTGAGGCAACATCAGTAAGGGTTTCAAAAAATGAAGATGAGCGTTTACTTTTTTGGAAAGGCAGGAAGTCTGCATTTCCAGCAGTAGGAAGATTGTCACCTGATTATTACTGTATGGACGGAACTATACCAAAACGATATTTAGCTGAGGTTCTTGAAAAAATCAGCAACCTTTCAAAGAAATATAATTTGCGGGTTGCAAATGTTTTTCATGCAGGCGATGGTAATTTACATCCTTTGATTCTTTATGATGCTGGTCAGCTAGGAGAGCTTGAGAAAGCAGAAGACTTTGGCAACGATATTCTAAAAATATGCGTTGATATGGGCGGATCAATAACTGGTGAGCACGGCGTGGGGATTGAAAAATTAGATGCCATGTGTCATCAATACAACACTGCAGAGTTGAATGTATTTCATCAAATCAAGGCAGCCTTTGATCCCTTTTCTTTGCTTAATCCTGGAAAAGCTGTTCCTACTCTTCATAGATGCGCTGAATTAGGTAATATGCATGTTCATCATGGTAACTTACCACACCCGGAGTTAGAGCGCTTCTGACTATGAATTCAATCGCAGAAATCCAGCAAAAAGTTAGGAATACTAATCAACTAAGAATTACTAATTATGAGAAGGATTGTGAAGATGAGTTGTTGAATATGTCTTCATATTCTGGAGTTGTTGAGTATTTTCCTGAAGAATTAGTTATAACACTTAAGGCTGGGACAACTATTGATGAAGTGAATAAGGTTCTATCAAAAAATAATCAAGCCCTAGCATTCTTTTCAGTAAACTCAGAAAAAACTATTGGCTCTCTATTTGCAACATCTGGAGCAGAGTTTTCAGATAGCGTTCTTGGTGTTCAAATAATTAATGGAAAAGGTGAATTGCTTAATTTTGGTGGCCAGGTTATGAAAAATGTAGCTGGATATGATGTGTCTCGACTTTTAGTTGGATCAATGGGCCGCTTGGCAATAATAACTCAAATTAGTTTGAAAATCTTACCTACTAAGGTTGCAATGCAGTTCCAACAAAGGCCATCAATAAAAAATAAAGAGTCTTCATTAAGATTAGAAATTGAAGCTAAGTTAAAAAAAGTATTTGATCCTTATGGTGTATTTATCTGATGCATGCAGAGTTAAATCATCATTCAATTTCAGAGCATAATAATAAGAAGGCTGGCCAAATAATTGCATCTTGTGTTCACTGTGGTTTCTGCTTGCCAACTTGTCCAACCTATCAACTCTCAGGAGATGAGCTTGATTCTCCAAGAGGGCGAATTTATTTAATAAAGTCAGCATTGGAAAATAATTACCATAGTTCTAAATCTCTAAAGCACATCGACCAATGCCTTACATGTCGATCATGTGAAACAACTTGTCCATCTGGCGTTGAGTATGGCCAGTTGCTTGAGATTGGAAGAGAAATTATGGAGTCAAAGAGATCAAAACTTCAAACTCTTTATCGGTACACGGTGCGCAAGACATTATCAACGCCATTACTATTTAAACCAGTTGGATATTTTTTCCGTCACTCAAAAGTTGTTTCAAAGTCAATTAAACTTAAAAGTGTAAAGTCAACTGTCCTTCTTATGGGCGGTTGTGTTCAGCCAACTTTAGCTCCAAATATTAATCACAGCATCAAAAATATTTTAGCTAAATTAGATATTGAAGTTTTAGAGGCTTCACAAAGTGAATGTTGCGGAGCTCTTGATCAGCACATGGGCGTATCTGGCGATGCAATAAAAAAAGTTAAGCGTAATATTGATAAGTGGTCATCACAGCTTAATGATGGAGCTGAGGTCATATTATCAAGTGCAAGTGGATGTGGGGTAATGATAAAAGACTACCCAAAATTATTTGAAGAGTCAGACCCATATTTTGAAAAGGCTAAAGGTATATCTTTAAAAACTCAAGATATTGCTGAGTTTCTCTCTAGTAAAGACTTGAGTAAACTGCAATTATCAGAATTGAATGTTTCCTATCATGAACCATGTACTTTGCAGCATGGACAAAAGTTAAGTGGACTTGTTGAATCTATTCTTACGCAGTTTGGCTACATTAAAAATTCAATCAAAGATTCTCATATTTGTTGTGGCTCTGCAGGGGCTTATTCAATTTTTGAATCTGAAATATCAAACCAATTAATGGTAAACAAGCTTGAAAATTTGAATGCTTCAAATCCAAAAATGATTATTACTTCTAATATTGGTTGTTTATTACATCTTCAAAAGGGAAGCTCAATCCCTGTGAAGCATTGGGTGGAGTTGCTAGATGTCTAGAGGTAGAAAGCTAAAGAGTAAGATTTATGAAATAGAAATTGAGTCTTTATCACATGAAGGAAGGGGTATTTCTCATAGTGATAACAAGGTTATTTTTACTAGAGGGGCGCTGCCTGGAGAAAAAGTTATTGCATCTCGCACACTCTCTAGAGCAAAGTTTGAAGAGGCTGATGTTATCGAAATAATTAAATCATCTCCAGATAGAATTGAGGCAAAGTGCGCTGTATATGGAGTATGTGGTGGCTGTTCATTTCAACATCTTTCATCTGAAAATCAAATTATTGCAAAGCAGAGTTGGCTTCAAAGTGCATTTATTGGCCAAGCTAAGACAGAACCTAAAAACTGGCTAGAACCAATGCAAATTCAAAGCTGGGGATATCGCCGCAAAGCCCGATTGGGTGTTCGCTATGTTGCCAAAAAAGAAAAAGTTCTTGTAGGTTTTAGAGAAAGAAAGTCTTCATTTATAACTGTGATGAGCCGCTGTGAGGTTTTACATCCATCGCTTGGTGACAATCTAGAAATAATTGCAAACTGTATTGGTAAGCTCAGTATTAGGGAGCATATTCCTCAGATTGAAGCTGCAATTTCGGAGTCACATACAATATTAATTTTAAGGCATCTCCAACCTTTAACTGAGACTGATGAATCTATACTTAAAGAGTGTGGTGAAACATTATCAATAACTTGGTATACGCAGAGCGGAGGTTTAGATACCATCAAACCTTTAATTGAGGCTGTAACTTTATCTTACTCTATTCCAGATCATAAGATTGAAATGTCGTTTTTACCAAATGACTTTACTCAAGTTAACTTTGCACTTAATCAAAAAATGATTAACCTTGCAATTAAATTACTGGAATTGAATGATAAAGATAGTGTGATTGATCTTTTTTGTGGGCTTGGTAACTTTACGCTTCCTATTTCAAAATATGTGGAAAAAATTGTTGGAATAGAGGGTGATAAAGGCTTGGTAGAAAGAGCTAAAGCCAATGCTGATGCTAATGGAATTACTAACGCCTCATTTTATAAAGCGGATCTATCTGAAGATGTTTCAGGCTCTGAATGGTTTAGAGGTCAAAAATATAATAAAGCTTTAATTGATCCAGCTAGAACTGGGGCAATTGAAATCGTTGAACTTCTCCCAAAATTAAATATTGAGCGATTAGTTTATGTTTCTTGTAATCCATCAACCCTAGCGAGAGACACTGCTCGTTTAATTGAATTAGGGTTTACTTTAATGAGTGCGGGCGTGATGGATATGTTTCCACAAACAGCACATGTAGAGTCAATTGCACTTTTTACTCGTAAAAAATGAGTATTAACGTATGATAATATTAGATAAAATTTTAATTTCTATAGGAAAGATAAATGACCTATAAGCGAAATTTGTTGCCAAATATGGCTATGGAAAGACTTAAGGCAAATCCAGAGGCTGTATTGATTGATGTTAGAACACGTGCTGAACATAAGTATGTAGGCTATCCAGAAAATTCAATTCTTATTCCTTGGTTTGATGAGCCGGATTTAAAATCTGATCCAGTGGCTTTTTACGAATCAGTTCTGAATGAACTTGGAGACCAAAGTGAAGTACTGAATACTGAACTGATTTTTATATGCAGAAGTGGATTTAGATCAAATGAAGCTTTAAAATGCCTTCAAAGTAATGGATTTAACACAGTTTCACACGTAGCCAGTGGTTTTGAAGGAGACCTTGATGAAAACGATCATCGCGGTAACCTTAATGGTTGGAGGCATGATGGCATGCCTTGGTCTCAAGGCTGAACTATCTCTAGGTTAGCGTAAGAGCTAATCAACCATTTCGTACCAGCTTTTTGAAAATTAATTTGCAGTCGCATTGAGTCACCACTTCCCTCATAATTTAAAATAGTGCCAAGTCCAAATTTTGCATGCTTAACAACTTGACCTATTGAGTAAATTGAATCTGAAGTTGCAACCATCTTCCTACTAACGCTGGTATTTTTTTCATATCCTTGATGAGTGTTTTCACTATTAGGGTTTTTAATATAGTTTAAAAAATTTTTTGGAATTTCATCAAGGAACCTTGATTGCATTGAATAAAAGGATTGCCCATTAATAAAACGTCTACTTGCATAGGAGAGGGTAAGAGACTTCATTGCTCTAGTCATACCCACATAACAAAGACGCCTTTCTTCATCAGTATTAGGGGCCTCTCCCTCTCGTTGTCTTGAGGGAAATAAATCCTCTTCCAGCCCTACCAAAAAGACTACAGGAAACTCTAATCCCTTTGCAGAATGAACAGTCATAAGTTGAACAGATCCTTGATTACTTTTATTAGACTCACCACTTGAGTCAAGAGTTGCAAGAGCAATAAAGCCCTGAGTTTCATTTAGTTCATTATCTTCTTCATGGGTATATTTAGTTGCTGCTGTAACTAGTTCACCTAGGTTTGCTTTTTTAGTGCCAGCCTTATCAGTCTTATCATTAACATAGTGTGCCATTAATCCAGATTGAAGTAGAATAGAGTCGACTTTTTCACTAAGCATTAGATTTTTAGTGCTATCACTAATTTCTTCAATTAAATGGATAAACGATTGCATAGCATTTGCTGCCCTTGCTGGGAGGCTATTAATAATAGCAATAGATGACTGAAAAAGATCAGTATGGTTTTCAATAGCGTGAGATCTGATTTTTTCAATAGTTGATAGTCCAATCCCACGAGTTGGAAAGTTCACAATCCTCTCAAAAGCAATATTATCAGAAGTGTTTTCAATAAGTCGAACATAACCCATTGCATCTTTTACTTCTGCACGTACAAAAAATGGCAAACCTCCATAGATTTTATAGTTAAGATTTTGCCCCCTAAGCGCTTGTTCAAATTCTCTAGATTGGGCGTTTGATCGATAAAGTATGGCGCACTCATCTAGGTTTCTACCTTGATTAAATTGGGTCTGGATTTCACCAATTACATATTGAGCTTCCTCTGTTTCGGTTCTTGCATTAAATACATTGACAAGATCGCCATCTCCTGACTCCGTCCAGAGTGATTTTTCAAGACGATTTTGATTATTTGCAATCAATGCGTTTGATGCGCTAAGAATATTTCCTGTTGAACGATAATTTTGCTCAAGCTTGATAACCTGAATTGGTTTAAAGTCACTCTCTATTTTCTGAATATTTTCAATTCTTGCGCCCCTCCAGCCGTAAATTGATTGATCATCATCCCCAACACAGAAAACATGATTACTTTGATTATGAAGTATCTTTATAAACTGATATTGGACTCGGTTAGTATCTTGAAATTCATCAACTAAGATATGACGAAATTTTTTTTGGTAGTGATCTAAAAGGGATTGATTATTCTTTAAAAGCTCGTAACTTTTAACGAGTAAGCCTGCAAAATCAACCAAGTCATTGGCCTGACAATGCTTCTCATAAAGATCAAAAACTTTAGTGCTCTGTTTTACAAAAAAGTTATAACCTGCATCAATTTGATGTGGCAATATGCCTTCATCTTTCTGTTGATTAATAAACCACTGCACCTTTTTTATGGGAAACTTTGTTTCATCAATACCATTATCTTTCATCAAGCGTTTAACAATTCGAAACTGATCTTGTGCATCTAAAATTTGGAATGTGGGCGAAAGATTCGCCTCTACTGGATGAGTCCTTAGTAGCCTATGAGCAAGCGAGTGGAAAGTGCCAACCCACATCCTGCCAATCGGCCCCCTGAGAAGCTCACTCAAACGCTCTTTCATCTCATTAGCAGCCTTATTGGTAAAAGTAACTGCAAGTATGTCGTCAACATGATGATTCTTTGACGTCACTAAATAATGAATTCTTTGAGTTAATACGCGCGTTTTTCCACTTCCAGCACCTGCAAGAATTAATGCATTTGTGTCTTCACTTAGGGTGACAGATTGCTGTTGTTTTTCGTTTAGTCCGTCCACTATTGGCACTGAATTCATATTAGGTATTAAATTTAATTTGGAGTTTTTTTGTTCTGATTACTTGAAAAAGGATATTACTGTATGGCAGTATAGATAAATTATAATCAGTTTGTGAGTCATTATAATGATGACTGATTTCTTTGTCACAGTTAAGCTGGCTTACTACTAAATTAATATGAATAAATCTTGGAATGAGAGTGTGCGCTCATCAATGAAAAGCGCTAATGAGTGCAACGAATATTTTGAAGGAAGTACGTTTAAAGATTTTCACTTTCCAATCAAAATACCACTTGAATTTGCAGAAAGAATTGATAAGTCTGATCCTTTGGATCCACTAATGCTTCAAATTCTTCCAAAAGAATTAAAAGCTACTGATGGCTTTTTTGATTCACCCGTTTCAGATGAACAATACTCTCCAGTTAAAGGTTTAATTCATAAGTATCCCTCGCGAGTCCTCCTAATAGCAACTAGCGTGTGTGCAATACATTGCCAGTACTGCTTTAGACAGAATTTTGATTATGTATCTAATGATATTTTAAAAAATTGGCCCGCTATTGAGAATTATTTAATAAATAAAAAAGAAGTGAGTGAAGTTATTTTGAGTGGCGGTGATCCTTTGACATTAAGTGATAAAAAACTTAGCAATATACTAAATAAAATTGAGGTTATTGGTCATATTAAAACAGTTAGGTTTCATACTAGAACAGCTGTAGTAATTCCATCAAGAATTACTCAGGAGCTGATTGATATGCTTAATAAAACTAAGTTAAAAGTTGTTTTTGTTTTTCATATAAATCATGCGAGGGAAATATCTGACGAGTTTATGAAAAATGTTCAGAGGTTAAAGACCCATACTTTATTAAATCAGTCAGTATTACTTAAGGATGTGAATGATAGTGCTAAAGTTTTATCTGAATTGTCTAGTAAGCTTTTTGAGTCTAATATATTGCCATACTATGTCCACCTTCTTGATAAGGTGTCAGGGGCTGAGCGTTTTTTAGTCACTGATAAAAGAGCCAAAGAGATCTATAAAACACTTCAAACCTTATTGCCGGGTTATTTGGTACCAAGAATGGTTCGAGATGAGGGTGGTTACTCTAAGAGGTTGGTACTATAAATTCATTCAAATCATCTATTGTAATCTCACCCATAAAAGTATGAAGCAGCTCACCCTCTGGGCTATAAATTTGAGTTGTTGGCATGCCTACAATTTCTCCAAAATTTAAATATTCAGAGTCGTTATCTTCGTTGTAAAGTACGATAGGGTAGTTAATTGAGAAGCGCCCCACATAATCATTAATTACTTCTAGGTCCACAGGCTCAAAATCTAATCCAAGGATCTCAACGTAGTCAGAGTTTTTATCATAAAATTTTACAAATGCAGGAATTTCTTTTAAACAAGGAGTGCACCAAGTTGCCCAAAAATTAATAACAAGGTATTTGCCGCGAGTATTTTTCTCATTAAAGATCTTGCCTTCAGTGTCTGTCAGGCTAAATGAAAGTTCTGAAATAGATTCATACCATGGCATTAAAGGCTTTACCCAGTTTGTTATATCATTAAAACTTAACGCTTGGCTTGCATGAAATGGAGTTATTAGCCAGAGTATAATTAGAATTTTTTTCATTAGTTAGTTTTATGAATGCAAAAATTTATCATAATTCTCGTTGCTCTAAATCAAGAGCAACTGTTGCTATTTTAGAACAAAATGATGTTGACTTTGATGTTGTTAATTACTTAATTGAACCTCCTAGTGAATCCGAGCTCAGAGCAATTTTGAATGACTTGGGTATGAGCGCTAGAGAGCTTCTTAGAAAGGGTGAGTTTATGTACAAGGAATTGGAGCTCTCTAATAAATCTTTAAGCGAAGACGAGTTAATCAAAGCAATGCTTGAGCATCCAATTTTAATTGAGCGTCCAATTGTTAGAACAGAGAAGGGCATTGCTATTGGAAGGCCTCCAGAGAATATTCAATCAATACTCTGATATTTATTTTATTCTCTATGGTACGGGTGGTTATTAAGTAAGCTATATCCACGGTAAACTTGCTCTACTACTAACAATCTTGCCATTGAGTGCGTCATTGTTAGGTTGGATAGTCCCCAAATCTGATGACATTTCTGTTTAACTTCTGAAGAAAGTCCATCGGCGCCTCCAATAATCAGTGCAACACTCTCACCTTCAAGCTGCCAGCTTTCAATTGACTTAGAAATTTGTTTACTAGTTTGTTGCTTTCCAAGTTCATCAAAAGCTATTAAAAAGGTTGACTCACTGGAAGCTTCTAAAAGTAATTTTGCTTCAAGGTTTTTTGAATTTTCAGCACTGCTTGATTTACGGCTTTGAGAATCTAAGCTTGTAATTGTGAAATTATAGTAACTAGGAAGCTGTTTTTGATAATGTTCAATGCCAAGGTTAATCCAATTAGGCATTTTTTTTCCGATCGTAATTAGATTAATCCTCATCTTCCTCGGTAGACCATAATTTTTCTAATTTATAAAAGTCTCTAGTTTTTTCAGTCATTAAATGCACAACAACCTCACCTAGATCAACCAAGGCCCATTCACTTTGTTGTTTACCCTCGATTCCTAGAACAACCATATCCACTCTTTTTGCCTCAGTGCTGACGTTATTAGCCATACTCTTGACATGCTGAATCGATCTACCAGTAGCTATAATAATAGCCTCCATATCATCACATTGCTTCATAACATTAAGAGTTACAACGTTCTCACCTTTTAAATCATCAATTACGTTTTCAACAATTTTTATTTGTTTATCAAGATTCATATTTTTTTTAGAAAGTTAATTATAGAAATAGGTAATAAATTATCAAGATTTTGATTGGCGGCAATTTTACCTCTAATAGCACTTGATGAAATATCTATCATTTGAGAATTAGAGAAATATAAATACCCACTTGAGTTTGATTCAAGCTTATTAATATTTTCTACTGTCTCAAAAGTTGTGAGAGTTTTACTAACTGGCTGATTGCCATTTCTTGGGAGTACTGCTAAATGAATCAATTTTGAGAATTCATCCCAGTTTTTCCAAGTTTTAAAATTGATAAAGCTATCCATTCCAATAATTAAGCAAATTGACTCATTTTTAAATGACTCTTTTAAATCGAGCAGGGTGTCAATCATGAACGAGCTTCCACCACGAAGAATTTCTCTGGTATCAATTTCAAGACTATTAAACTCTTCAATAGCCAGATCTAGCATTTGAAGTCTTTGTTTGGAGGTGTAATTTAGAGAGTTTTTATGGACAGGCTCGAAGCATGGCAGCATAAACAGTCGATCAATATTGAGTTCGTTTTTTATTAATGTTGCTGTTTGAAGGTGTCCAAGATGAACGGGATCAAAGGAACCACCATAAATTCCTATCATAGTAAGGCATTTACTTCTTCTAATGTCATTGGAGACATTGGGTATGTTCTAGTTGAATCATGAACATGCATTCTGTATCTTACAAAGGTATCTTCATCTTCGATAAGTAAGAAAGGGTTTGCTTTTTTTTGTTCTGCTATTGTTGTTGTTATTGCTGAACCATAGTTGTGCCCACATAATAAGTGAATATCATCATCTACTTCAGCCAATAATTTTTTAAGTGAATGAAATAATGTAACTGGATTTGAGCCTGCAAGGCTACAAATACCAACACCATAAACAAATAATGTGTCACCAGCAATAAGGTGCTCAGCTAAAAGATAGCAAATACCGCCAGCTGTATGGCCAGGCGTTTCAATAATTTTTATTTCAGTTTTGCCTAGGTTGATGATTTCACCATCTTTAACAGTATGAACTTTATTTTCAATATTTAGGTAAGGAACTTCATTAACGCCAGCAGTAATTTTTGCCCCTGTTTTATTAGCTAAGTCATCGACCGCATTTGTATGGTCACCATGCCAGTGAGTAATCCAAATATCAGTAAGGGTATAGCCTTTGTCGTTAATTTTCTTTAGAAATAAATCTGGCTCCCAAGCTGGGTCGACAATTGCGCATGTCTTAGTTGCCTCATCAAAAATAAAATGAATTGAATTTTCATAGGCGCCAATATGATAAAGCACTTCGATTGAGTATTGATTGCTAGTGTATGTTTTTTCCATAATGTATTATTTTACCAATTTTGACTTGACTGAAATGAGATACAGATTATAATTTACGCTTTTGCTAAACATCCTAGTTACTTGGGGCTATAGCTCAGCTGGGAGAGCGCTTCGCTGGCAGTGAAGAGGTCGGCGGTTCGATCCCGCCTAGCTCCACCAAGCAAAATAGTTTTAATGTCGCGTTCGTCTATCGGTTAGGACTCCAGGTTTTCATCCTGGCAAGAGGGGTTCGATTCCCCTACGCGATGCCATACTCAAAGTTAACCTTGTAAATTTGGCTTAGAGAAAAAAAGCACTACTAAACTTTATAAAAAATTATTCTTATATTCTAGGCATATAGGATTATTTTTAAGTATTTCAATAAATATACCCACTTTCCTCTTTCATAAGTATTCAAATCTTAATGATCCTCTTAGGATGAGGCCTTTTAATATTTTTATTCATAAAATATCAGAAAGAGATTTAGATTTTCATTACGATTAAATTAAAATATAATTGAAGTATGAAAAGTCAAGACCCTCCAATAGAGATTTTACAGCCAATTTTTAATCTCTTTTCTAATGGGAATTTGCAGCAAGCCTTAGCTAACTCCAGAAAAATGCTGGAGAAATTTCCAAACTCCGTTATCCTTTGCAATATTTCTGGTGCCTCCAATGTAGGATTAATGCAATTCGATGATGCTATTGATAACTATAAAAAAGCTCTAAAGATTAAACCTGAGTATGCTGAGGCTTATTACAACATAGGTATTGCTCTTAAGAAGAAGGGTGATTTAGAGGGAGCTATCGTAAGTTACAAACATGCGTTAGAAATTAAATCTGATTATGCTGAGGCTTATTACAACATGGGGAATGCCCTGAAGGATAAGGGTAATTTTGAAGGTGCTATTGTTAGCTACAAAAATGCGTTAGAAATTAAATCTGACTTCGCTGAGGCTTATTACAACATGGGTATTGCCCTTAAGAAGAATGATGATTTAGAGGCTGCTATCGATAGCTATAAAAATGTACTAAAAATTAAACCAAACCATGCTGAGGCTTATATCAATATGGGTAATATCCATAAGGATAAGGGTGATTTAGAGTCTGCTATCGATAGCTATAAAAATGTACTAAAAATTGAGCCGGGCCATGCTGAGGCTTATTTCAATATAGGCGATGTTTTAAGGGATAAGGGTGATTTAGAAGCTGCTATCGATAGCTACAAAAAAGCGATTGAGATTAAATCTGATTACTCTGAGGCTAAAGAAAGCCTAGTGTCGCTAATGACAAGCTATAGAGCACAAAAAGAAAATTCAAATCTAATAATAAAAGTCAATGAAGAAATTAGAAAAATTGAGATTGAAGGTGATTTATCAAGAGTTATTTCTGATGAACAAGTTGTAAACTTACTTTCTAGGGCTGAAGATTGTATAAGTAGTTTTGGATTAGAACTTGAAACTAAGCTGTCTCAGGTTTTCCGTCGTAATTCAGTTAATTTGGATTGCGAAAGACACATGTCAATCTTTGATAAACATGACATTATTCCCGAGTTTTGTTTTGGTTGTTATAAAGTTCAAGTTGAACCTAGAACTGTAATTGACTTAATAAAGTTATTTATTGTTTTTGATCAATTAGAGCTAAATGAAAATAATACTCGAAAGTGTATGGTAGAGTTGAGGTCAGAAATTTCTGGATCTTACAAGGGCATTATTTTTTGTTCTGGGCTGAAGCAAGCTCAATCAATTGCTAATCATCTTGATTTTATTATTAAAGGGAGTATTGCACCTGAGTTAACTTCCTCAATAAAAAGAGGCTGTTCAGAATATTCAATTTCTTACCCTGATTATAAAGAAATTAATAAGTCTGGCCCTCAATTAATGAGCTTTAATAAAGACTGGAAAGTTTTTGAAGAATCTCATGATAAAAAAAACTCTTTATACGCTAAAAAAATCATCAGAAAAAGTCTTTATGGTCTAAGTTTAAGTGATATTTTAATTATTCGAAAGTGGATTGATTATGCAAAGGGTATTGGAGACCCAAGCGCTGATTTATTAAACCAAAATATATTATATTATCAACATATTTATGATCAAGCCAAGACCCGAATGGATTTATTTAACTTGACTTCACTTTAATAATATTTCTTAAAGTTTCTTTGATTAACTATTTATTCAAAAGGGTTCGATATTAGCATTTAAATTTGAGATTTGATTTGTATAAATAGCTGCTGTTATTGTGTTTATTTTTTTGCAAATAGATTACTAATTTGGTACAATATAATGTCATGTAACAGCAACTATTTAATCTTTTAACTAAGTCCTTTATTTGTGTTTTTGAGTATGTTTGAACAAGGATTAATTGCGACAAGTATTATCTGACTTATTCCTAGCTTTTGCAAAAAAATAGTTTTAATGTCGCGTTCGTCTATCGGTTAGGACTCCAGGTTTTCATCCTGGCAAGAGGGGTTCGATTCCCCTACGCGATGCCATTTTTTAATTATATAAAATAAATTTTAATCTAATATCCTAATTAAATATTAACTAAAACTCTTTGTCCCGTTCGTCTAGTGGCCTAGGACGCCAGGATTTCATCTTGGAAACAGGTAGTTCAAATCTCCTACGGGACGCCACTTCTTAAAAAGTCGTTAGATATCGAAATATATTTGTCTGATTCGTCTATATAATTACTTTATTTAAATTAGTACATTTATCTAATAGCTAAAATGAAAAGCTCAAACGTTATTTATCATCAAGCATCTGTAACTCGAAAAAGGCGAAATAAATTAAATAATCATCGCTCAATTGTTCTTTGGTTTACAGGTCTATCTGGTTCTGGAAAGTCTACGTTAGCTCATGCTTTAGAAGAAAAATTATTTCAAAAAGGATGCAGAACTTTTGTATTAGATGGTGATAATGTTCGTCATGGTTTGAATTCTAATCTTGACTTTAGTGAGGCTAGTAGAACTGAAAATATTCGTCGAATTAGTGAAGTTAGTAAGTTAATGCTTGAATCTGGCTTAATTGTAATGACAGCTTTTATTAGTCCAATCAAAAAAGACCGCAATGAAGCAAAAAAATTAATTTCTAGTGATGATTTTATCGAAATTTACTGTAAAGCTAGTTTAGAAGCTTGTGAGAGTAGAGATGTCAAAGGGCTTTATAAGAGAGCAAGAGCAGGAGAAATCAAAAACTATACAGGCATTGACTCCCCTTATGAGGTACCGGAAAATCCAGGGTTAATAATAGATACGGATAATCAAAGTCTAGAAGATTCAGTTTCTGCTATTCTTAACTTCTTAGAATTAAATGAAATAATTAAATAGCTTAATTATTGGTCCAAATAGGGCTTAAGGCCATCAATAAGTGGTCGAATATGTGTTTCATATTTTTTCCAAGCCTCAGAGCTTCCTTGGTACATCTTATCTCTTACTTGTAATGAACTGGCTGTTTTAACAGCACGTTTGTTTTTATGAAAGCTTAAGCAATTTTTATCCCAATCTAATTCACAGTACTCTAATAACTTTTTAGTCTCTTGCTCTTGATTAGAAGTTAAGTCCTCATAACAAATGTCATAAATTTGTCCTGGAAACTTCTTGTGCCAAAAATCCATTAAATTTGAGTATAGGCTATAAAATTTAACTAAATCGCTAATATTGTAAGAAAATCCATAGCCTGTTCCGCTCCAATTTGACTTATAAATCGACCAGCAGATTGCCCTAGGATCTCTTTTTAGATGAATAATTTTTGCATCAGGAAATATTGAAAAAATAAAACCTATATTTTGGAAGTTTGCTGGCGTCTTATCTGTAATAAAATTAGCAGAAGTGTCTAAGTGAGCAAGAGAGTCTAGATATTTTTCACGAATTAATGTTAGATTTTTTTTAGAAGATATATTTTTATCACTTCCGTTAGAGAGCTTATTCTTAAGCATTGGGTGTAGAAGTTCTGTTAAAGTGCTTAGTTCTCCTGCGCCATAAACTGATGCATGACTAGAAATAATTTGTTCAACTAGACTTGTGCCAGATCTGGGCATACCAAGAATAAATATCGGGCGTTTATCAGATTTTATAGTTTTTAGAGGTTTTTTAGTTGAGTTAGGCACTTCAGTAAAGATTTCATAAATAATTGAAAATAACTTTTGAGAAGTATCAAAAGAATATTTAAGTTCTTTTTTACGTAAACGATTAGCTTCATGAAGATATTTAAAAAAATCATCTTGGTTTTCAAAGTTTTCATTAGCGTTTGCTAATGCAAAATTTATATAGATTAGATCAGATTGACTGATACCATCTGTACTGAGAAGTAATTGCATTTTTGCAATTTGTTCGTTACTTAGAGTGTAATGCTTAAATCGACTTAGGTTATAGTAGGCACTTGCAAAATTAGGATTAATTGATAGAGCATTTTCAAAAGCTTTTATAGCATTATCAGTTTTATTTAGTTCTTTTTCAGCAAGGCCAATATTATTATAAGCATCCACTAGATTTGGGTTGATTTCTAGAGATTTTTGATAATACTTCATTGCATTTTCAAGATCTCCACTATTCTGAAAAATAACACCACGAAAGTTAGCTGCCTCCGCATAATCAGGCTTAATAATTAATGCTTCATCAAATTTTTTGCCCGCTTCCTGATCTTTTCCAAGGTTCTTATACAAAAGACCTAAATTATTATATGCTTGAGCAAACCTAGGATTAAAAATTAATGCCAATTCAAGATGTTTAATGGCGCCATCATATTGCTTAAGGCTTGAAAGTGCATTACCGAGATTATAATGCGCATTTGGATATGCATTTTTAATACTGATGGCTTTCTTGTAGCTTTTAATAGCTTCTTCAATTTTATCAAGCTCCCGAAGCGTGACTCCAAGATTATAATGAACTTCAGCATAATCTGGTTTTAGGGCTAATGCTTGCTCAAATTTTTTTACGGCTATATCTAGCTGGCCATTTGACTTGTAAAAAGTACCACTAACGTTAAATAGTATTGGCGCGAAAGGGTAATCCTTGATTAATGCCTCTATTTCAATAATAGCCTCTTTCTTTTTTCCCTTGGAGAAGTTATTAATAATTAGTTGAATAAGCTCTCTAGGCGGGTCTATTGATAGACTTAATTTTCCCATTATGACAAATAACCAAGAGAATCAATAAGTGGCTTTAATTGAGTCTTATATTTGGTCCATACATCAGAACTTCCTTGATACATTTTTTCTTTGACTTGAAAAGAGCTAGATGTTTTGACAGCACGTTTGTTTTTATGAAAATTTAGGCAATTTTTATCCCAATCTAATTCACAGTACTCTAATAATTTTTTAGTCTCTTGTTCTTGATTGGTAGTTAAGTCCTCATAACTAATATCATATATCTGATTAGGAAATAATTCATGCCAAAAAGTCATCATTTCAGTATAAGAATTATAGAATTCCCCTAAATCTTCCATATCATATGCAAAGCCAATACCTTCAGCAGGAAAATATCGCTGATAAATTGACCAACAAATAGCCATAGCGTCTCTTTTTAGATGAATAATCTTTGCTTCTGGAAAAGCTTTTAGAATAAACCCTATATTTTTAAAATTTGTGGGCATTTTGTCAGTAATAACGCTTTCAATAACATCAAGATTTGATAATTTTTTTGAGTATCCTTGACGAATTAACAAAAAGTTTTTTTCAGAAAGAGAGTTATTATGAGGCGAATAATTATTCATTATTGGGGCAATAAGATTATCTAATGCATTTAATTCTCCAGCTCCATGCACTTTATGATGACTGGAGATAATTTGTTCTACCAGAGTGGTACCAGAGCGAGGCATTCCAACAATAAAAATTGGCCTAATTGATAGTGAATCATATGACGATAAATTTTCTATGTTTGAAACAAACATTTTTTTAAATAGTGAATGGTTATTTAGATCTTTTTCAATGGAATAATTTAACTCATCTTTACGAAGATAGTTTCCTTGATTTAAGATTTTAAATAATTCATCTTTCTCACCCAAATCATCGTATGCTTTCGCTAAAGCAAAGCACAATTGTATACGCTCTGATTTGCTAAGGTTATCATCAGAAAGGAGAGATTGCATTTTAATAACCTGTGTATCACCTTTTTTATAATTCTTCATTAGGGCTAGATTTCGGTGAAATTCAGCATTATCAGGATCAATCGCTAGTGCGTAAACATAGTTACTAAACGCCTCATCAAATTGACCTAATTCTTGAAGAATATTACCTATATTATTATATGCATCAGCATAGTCTGGATTAATTATTAGTGTCTGTTTATAAGAATTTAGTGCTTCATCGTTTCGGCCAAGCTCATAAAGAGTAGTGCCAAGATTGAAGTATGACTCATCATAGTTTGGATTAATAGCGAGCGCCTGCTCATAACAATTAATTGCCTCATGAAATTGAGTAAGTTTATTCAGAGTAACACCAAGGTTGTTATGCGCCTCAGCATTCTCAGGATTAATAGCTATTACTTTTTCATAACATTTAATCGCTTCATCCAATTGACCCATTTCGTGGTGAATAATTCCTAAATTATTACGTGCATCAGCATAGTCCGGATTAATGGATAGCGCCTGTTTATAAGAATTAAGTGCCTCATCAGTCTGACCGAGTAAATTGAGGGTATTGCCAAGGTTATTATGGACCTCAATATAATCTGGCTGAATGGCTAATGCTCTTTCATAGCAATTAGCTGCTTCATCTAATTGCCCCATTTCTTGAAGTGTTGTGCCCAAATTGTTATGCGCCTCTGCAAAGTTTGGATGAAGATCTATTGCTTTTTTATATGACTTAACTGCATCTCCCATTTGTCCAAGCTCTTTATAAATAATACCAAGGTTATTATGTGCCTTAAAATAGCTTTTTTGAAGGCCTAACGTAGCTTGATAGCTCTCAATTGCAGCATCCAGCTGATTGAGATCTTGAAGCGTTAGACCAAGATTATAATTAGCATCAGCGAAGTTAGGCTTAAGTTTTACAGCCTCCTCAAAACATTTGAGTGCCATCTCTAGCTGGCCAGTTGCTTTAAAACAAACACCACTAATATTGTAAAGTAATGATTCGTTAGGATGCTGACTTATTAAAGTTTGAACGGCATCCAGTGCTTCACTTATATGTCCAGAAGAGTGAAGCTCAATAATAGAATTAATTTTAATATTTAGATCATTAGGAGTGTTCATATTAAAACTCTAATCAGAGCTGAGTTCTTTTAATTTTTCATATGCAAGAGAGTTATCAGGCTCCATAGATAAGACCTGCTCAAAACACTTAACAGCGCTATCTTTTTGTCCAAGATCTGCAAGGGTAATGCCGAGATTTAAATGAGCCAGAGTATAGCTCGGATTAATATCTATAGCTTTTTTAAAATTCTTAGCTGCATTATCAATTTGACTAAGTTTTCTATTAGCGACTCCAAGATTATTATGAGCCTCAGCAAAATCATATTTGTAAGCTATTGCCCATTCTAAATGTTCAATCGCATCTTCATATTGGTTTAAATCTATAAACGTAACTCCAAGTTTATTATGGGCTTCAAAGTAACTTGGTAGAATTTCTACTGCTCTTTTAAAGCTTTTGGCTGCGTGATCAAGCTTACCAACCTCCCTCATAACGACACCATGGTTTAAAAATGCTTCAGCGTAGTCTGGCTTTATTGAAATTGCAGTTTCAAAGAACTGTGCAGCAGGGTCAAATTGTCCTAATTTTAAATAGCATGCGCCTAGTAAGTTGAAAAGTAATGGCACATTAGGATAATCATCATTTAAGGCTTTAATCATATTGATTGCCTCACTTATTTTGTCATTGGAATAAAGACCTAAAACAGTATCAACTTGTTCTTTGGAAAGGCTAAGTGGAGTATTTTCGTTTTCGTTTTTCATATTAAGAGTTTTTGAACTTAAAAATAGATTTATGCTTTGTTTTTTCTTTTTATTTTACATATTATCTGAATTCTTGATGCCTATTTAATTATCTTGCGAGGTTAGATTTAAGTGTCTTCTGTCTATATTAAACCTTAACTTCTTAAATTATCAACAAGGCTAAGTTCATTATGGATATCAATTAAAATGACAATATGAAAACACTAAATATCATTATTCCAGAGAGGATGATAGGAAATAGGCTAGATGCTTCACTATCAGAAATGCTTCCTGATTATTCTCGCTCAAAAATAACTACATGGATTAAATCTGGAGACGCCTTAATTAATCAAAAGACTTTTAAACCAAAGGATAAGGTGAGTGGCTCTGAAATTGTCTTTTTAACTTTAAACCAGAAGCAAAGTAATGACTGGATTGCTGAAAAAATTTCCTTGAATGTTGTTTATGAAGACGAGGATATTATTGTAATAAACAAGCAATTCGGTCTTGTTACTCATCCAGGTGCGGGAAATTGGACTGGGACACTAGCAAATGCTCTTCTTTATTATGATCCAGCTTTATCTACTCTTGATAGGGCTGGTATTGTTCATAGGCTAGATAAAAATACTTCAGGATTAATGGTTATTGCTAGAAATGAAAAGTCACAAAAATATTTGGTTGAACAGCTCCAAAATCATTCTGTTGATAGGGAATATTCTGCAATAGTCTATGGACATATGATTGCTGGAGGGACTGTCGATGAACCAATAGGTCGTGATCCTAGAGATAGGGTTAAGCAGGCTGTTTTAATGAGTGGAAAAGATGCAACAACTCACTACAGAGCAATTGACCGGTTTAAAAGTCACACCCATGTGAAAGCCATTTTAGAAACTGGCCGCACTCATCAAATACGAGTCCACCTCTCTCATGTTGGACATTCTTTGATAGGAGATCCAATGTATGGAGGTCGTGTACGTTTTCCAAAAAAAGCAAGTGAGGAGCTAAAGGATGCTCTACTTAATTTTAAAAGGCAGGCGCTTCATTCAAAAAAGTTAACTCTTACTCATCCTATTTCAGGAGAGTCAATGTCATGGAAAGCCCCGCTACCAGAAGATATGACAGTGTTATTGGAAGTCTTAAAAAAATTCGATTCTTAATAATTTTGATATACTTACATTAATGAATTTTTTCCCAAATAATGTTAAATTACTTTCAACACCAAGATTTTTAGAGGGTGGGAGTAGCAAAGGTAGCTTTGATAACTTTAATTTGGCGCTACATGTCGATGATTCGCAGAGCGCGGTATTGGCAAATCGTGACTTATTATTAACACACTATAATTTACCATCCTCTCCAGTATGGATAAATCAAACGCACTCCAAAATAAGTGTTAATGCCGATTCAATATCATCAATAGTAGATGCTGATGCAAGCTATAGCAAAAAAATTGGAACTGTTTGTGGGGTTCTAACAGCTGACTGCTTACCAGTTTTTATTTGTAATAAAGAGGGAACTGCTGTTGGAATTGCTCATGCTGGCTGGAGGGGGTTAGTTGACGGAATAATCGAATCTTTAGTTGAGTCTTTTAATTGTGATGGAGAAGACTTAGTAGTTCACTTAGGGCCTGCAATTTCTCAATTAGCTTTTGAAGTAGGTGGTGAGGTTAAATCTCAATATTTATCTAAAAATAAAAATTTTGAAAACTGTTTTACTACTCTAAATAACAAATATTATCTTGATTTATATGATGCAGCAAGGGTAGTTCTTAAAAACTTTAGAGTTAGTTCAATTAGCGGTGGAGATAGGTGCGCTTATCAAGAGTCAGATCAATATTTTTCATACCGAAGAGATGGTAAATGCTCAGGAAGGATGGCGCATCTAATATGGATGGAGAAGCCCTAATTGGCTATTTCTTTTTCTTTACCGTTCTCGCTAAATTTCATTTCTCCACTCTCTTTTTCAAGTAAGTAATAGTGAAGTGATTTCTGTTTGCGCTGCTTTTGTTGAGTAATACAGCCACGAACTTCAAAATCATTATTTAGCTGTATATCATCATATGAAGAGTTAAGGCATCTCAAAAGCTGTGTATTATTTTCGACAACATACTGACGAAAATAAAGTTCATCATTAAAATCAATAATGACATAAGCTTCATTATGAATTGGCATTCCAGGATCAACAATAATAATGCAATTTTCGCTAAATTCAGGCGACATCATGTCACCAATATTTTGAAGTGCATAAGGCTCTGAATTAGTAGAGCATGTGCTTTGAAATAAAGCCTTTGGGTTATCTAATGCTGACATTTAGGACAATAATAAGTTGCTCGTTGATTTTGTACAATCTTCTTAATTTTACCACTGCATCTCCTACATGGCATGTCTTTGCGATCATAGACAGATAAGATTTGATAAAAATAACCAGCCTCACCATCCACATTAGAAAAGTCATTTAAAGTAGTGCCACCATTATTAATTGATTCTGTCAGTACCTTTTTAATGCACTTAACAAGCATCTTGAAACGCTTCTTTGATGTTTTCCCTGCTTCTCTTTTGGGTGATATACCTGCTAAAAATAAACTTTCTGATGCATAAATATTTCCAACTCCCACAACTACCTGACTATCCATAATAAATGTTTTTATGTTTTTTGTCTTACCAATGGACGAATTGAAGAGTGAGTTTTCATCAAACTCATAACTCAAAGGCTCTGGACCTAGTTTTTCAAGGAGCGAAAGCTGCTCATCATTTTTTTGCCAAAGAATTGAGCCAAATCGACGTGGATCATGAAAACGCATACTCGTTTTATTATCTAATTTGAGCTCAAAATGATGATGTTTTTTTAGCGGTTCAATAATAGGGACAACACTTATTGATCCAGTCATTCCAAGATGCATAACCAGTTGTCCGTCAGCAAAGTCAACGAGTAAATACTTTGCACGTCTTGATATTTTTTGGATAGTTTGGTTTTTTAAAGTATCTATAAGATGTTGAGGAATTTCCCAGCGAAGCTTTTTTTTATAGATATGAACCGATGTAATTTTTCTATTAACTATTAGAGGTTCTAGCCCCCTTTTAGTAGTTTCAACCTCCGGTAGTTCAGGCATAGTTTTTATTCCTGGTCGTTAACTAATGCAATCTTTTTAGTTGCACTAATGACTAACCTCCAAGCATCGCCTTTTTCAAATTTTTCTGAATTGGGTTTTTAGATAGCCAGATTCCAAAGAAAGCTTTTTTGAATTCAATCCCGGGAATTGTATCGATGTATGTTGAATTTTTAAGCACATTAGTACCAGTATCTGGCATATAGATAAATTCAAAAAAATCACTATCAGTAACATCACTATTAAAGGTAGAGATAAGTTGCTCAATTTCTTTACTAATAGGCGATATGTTATTTCCTGTTGATTTAATTAATCCTGAATTCAATGCATCCTTCATAGCATCTGTAGTAACCATAGTAGAGGTAACATCAAGACGAATAGCCATTGCCTCATTACTGTTAAGTATTTCTTCAGCATTAGTGTTTTGAGAGCCTAGATAAAGACTTGTTTCATAAACTTTCATAAAGAACTTTATACGGGTACCCTGACCATTAAGCATTAGCTCTGTTCCTTCGTACTTCATAGAGCTGGGGGCTTCTGCAGCATTAACTGGTGATAATGCAAATATGCTAATTAAGATTAACAATGGTAGTAGTATTTTTGATTTAGTCATCATAGGTTATTCCCAAATTTTCATTCATAATCGAGTATATCGTATTATAAATATAAATTACAAAAAAACATTTAATTAATAACGAACAATTTATAATAATGACTTTATAACTAAAGGAAGTTATTTTTATGAATCCATTAACCTCTGTTAAAGGCACTATTGCATCAGGCTTTGTTTTAGCAATTCTTGTTGCATTTTATTTGTCTCCTGAAGGCTCATCTTTGATTCAACGTAACCTTAGTGTGTGGATTCATTCACTCGCAGGAGTTACTTGGGTTGGGCTACTTTATTACTTTAATTTTGTGCAAGTGCCAGCAATGGCTGACGCGCTAGCTGATGAGGGCGGTCCAGGGCCGGCTGCAATTGGTAAGTATGTTGCACCAAAGGCTTTATTATGGTTTCGTATGTCAGCAGCTGTAACGTGGTTAACAGGTGCGTGGGCGCTTTCATTGGGCTATGGTTTTACGAACGCATTCCTTTTGAAGCCTGGCGCTGAAATGATTGGCTTAGGATCTTGGTTAGGAACGATTATGCTCTTTAATGTGTGGGTTCTTATTTGGCCAAACCAGAAAAAAATTCTTGGAATGGTAGAGGCGAGCGCAGAAGAAATTGCTAAAGCTAAGTTCACTGCGGCGATGGCTTCACGAACTAATGTGGTGCTTTCGGTTCCAATGCTTCTTTGCATGATTGGTGCTGGACATGGTGGTTACCTATTTTAAATAACTAAGAATCAGTTAAATTTTAAAACCGGGCTCGCCCGGTTTTTTATTGTATGAGTAAAAAAACAACAAAACTGCAAAAAAGCTACAAAAATCCACATAATATTAATGATTAATAGGTTATTTTAAGTAAGAAAATAATTAGTTTAGTGACTACTCTAACGGCGTTAAAACTAAAATAAGTATAAATTGTTGAAAAAAAACAACTAAATGTATCATTTTTACAAAAAGTTGTTGACATTGGCATAGGAAGTGGTTATTATTGGAGTATTGTTATTCGTAAGGATAGCAAAGGCTGCTAAGGAAGACCTTAGCAATTTAATATATTCTAAATGGAGAATAAAATGAAAAAACTAATCGCATTATTCGCAGTATCTGCAGTAGCTTCTACTTCAGCAGTTGCGGCAATCGCTTTAAGTGGAACAGCTTCTGTATCATATGATGATAACGGTTCTGCTGCTTCAGCAACTACTTATGACGCTGACTTATTAGTCACAGGAACTGCAGGCGCAACTACTGTTACAGTAGGTATGGACGTTGATGGAAGTGGAGCAGATTCTACTTCAGGAAACAACACAAGCCAGAAGCCTTCAATTACTAGTTCTACTATGGCTACTACAATTGGCCCAGTAACTGTTACTGCTGATATGTTCAACGAAACTTCTATCGGTTCTAACACTGGTGCTGGTGGACAGGGTTATGAAGGTTCTGCTTCTGAAGATACAGGCGTAACTATTAGCCTAGACGCTCCAATTGGTGACGCTACAGTTGGTGTAGATAACTCTGGAAACGTAACTATTTCAGGTACTTGGTCTGGTATTACTATGAGCCATACTTCTAAGTCAGCGGGTGATACTACTACTGCTGCTGGAAGCATTGCTGGTATGGACGTTAGTGTAACTAACAAAGCTGGCGCAACTACTTGGTCATTAGGTACAACAGTAAGTGGTGTTGGTCTGACATTAGCTAGCAGCCAGAAAGTTACTGCTACATTTGGTCTAGCTGGTAACACAATGGTTGTGACTTCTGTTCCTGCACGTGCTGCAGCAGACGCTGTAACTACTGTAGCTGGTGTATCTGGTACTTTCGCAACTACTGCGAAAGCTTCATACGCAACAGTTGCTATATCTCGTAGCCTTACTTCAGGTGCAACATTAGCTGCGACTTATAACACGTTTGATGATTCACTTACACTTAAGGCATCTGTTGCATTCTAAATTTATTTAGATTGTACGGTTGACTTAGGAATAAGTTAATATTCGAAAAAACCCAGGGCTTGCTCTGGGTTTTTTTATACCTAATTAAAAATAAATGCAGTGAAAATAGATAAAATACAGCTATTCAAATAACTAAATAAGTTATGTTTGTTCATTTACAAAATCGCGCACTTTTAAGAGTAACTGGATCAGATGCTGAAACTTTTCTGCAGGGACAGCTAAGTAATGATATCAACAAGCTCAATGAATTGAGCGTTCAGCTCAATGCCTATTGCCAGCATCAAGGTAAAATCTTAGCTTTGTTCTGGGTAATAAAAAATGAAGATAGTTTCTTTCTGTCATTTCCTTCAGATTTGCTTGAGGCTATAAAACCAAGGCTTCAAATGTTTGTCATAATGTCCGATGTTATTATTGAAGACATAACAAAAGAATATATTCAGGTTGGTTCTATTGGTGAGACTCATCAAAAGGCACTGGCTATTAATGATAAATTATCACTAATAATTGCTGACAAACAAGACATTAATAAATACGATATGCAGCCAATAGATCATTGGGATAAGGCTTGTATCGATTCTTCTTTGCCAGAAATATTTTCAGTGACAAGTGAGAAACTAGTGCCACAGATGCTTAATTTAGACATTAACGAGTTTGGCGTTAATTTTTCAAAAGGTTGCTATCCTGGCCAGGAAGTCGTTGCGAGGCTTCATTATCTGGGCTCAGCAAAACGCCGTCTTTTTGCTTTTAAGCTCGACTCTGATGCAAATATTGGCGATGCTCTATACTGCGCCTCTTCAAAGTCTGCAAAAGCTAGAGGGGCTCGATATAAATCTAGCGGAATGGTAGTATTTAAGTTAAAGTATAATTCGAATTTTTATTGCTTAGCAACTCTTGACGTTGAGATTAAAGATGAAAAAATAACCCTTAATAATAAACACGGTCCACTACTAAATAAAATAAATAATGAATAAAATCTTACTAATAATAATTGGTTTAATTCCAAGCCTAACTTTTGCTTCAACGGATGCTGCAAACCTTGATTTAACTAGGCACTGGTCTGGTTATCTTGCTGTTACGTTATTTGTTATTGCATACGCCTTTGTGATGCTTGAAGAGTTCACGCACTTTCGTAAATCCAAACCAGTTATTTTGGTCGCTGGATTAATTTGGGGCATTATTGGCTGGGTCTATGCCTCTAGAGGGATACCACACGCCGCTGAAGCAGCTTTAAGGCATAATTTTTTGGAGTACGCGGAGCTATTCCTTTTCCTATTAGTTGCAATGACCTACATTGAAGCGATGCGTGAGCGTCTCGTTTTCGAGAAATTGAAGGTATATCTTATATCAAAAGGATTCAGTTATAGACAGCTTTTCTGGCTGACAGGATTTATAGCGTTCTTTATGTCGCCTATCGCTGACAATCTTACTACAGCTCTTGTAATGGGCGCAGTGGTCTTGGCAGTTGGTGCTGGGAATGCAAAGTTTATTTCTGTGGCCTTTGTGAATATCGTTGTTGCTGCGAATGCTGGCGGCGCGTTTAGCCCGTTTGGAGATATTACTACGCTCATGGTCTGGCAGAAAGGTCTGGTTGACTTCCAGCAGTTCTTTGTCTTATTCTTTCCATCACTGGTTAATTTTCTTATACCCGCTGCGATCATGCATTTTGCAATTAAAAATGAGAAGCCAGAGGTTGTAGATGAAGTGGTTGATATTAAGAATGGTGGCATTGTAATAACCTTTATGTTTTTGTTGACGATTGCAACAGCGGTAAGTTTTCATAATTTCCTGCATCTCCCACCTGCTATGGGAATGATGACAGGACTTGGATACCTTATGGTAGTGGGCTACTTTGTTAAAGTTAGGCATAACTCGAATGATCCAATTTCAGAGAGGTTTGATGTATTTAGAAAGGTCTCTAGGGCAGAGTGGGATACGCTACTCTTCTTTTTTGGAGTTATTGTAAGTGTTGGTGGTTTAGGCTTTATGGGTTACCTAGCATTAGTTTCTGAGGCAATGTATGTTCAGTTGGGCGCTACCTATGCGAATGTTTTAGTAGGTATCCTTTCTGCCATTGTTGATAACATTCCAGTAATGTTTGCAGTACTTACAATGACACCAGATATGTCTCTAGGCCAGTGGCTCTTGGTAACACTCACTGCAGGCGTTGGGGGAAGTATGCTTTCTATCGGATCGGCGGCGGGTGTTGCGTTGATGGGGCAATCAAAAGGACACTATACATTCGTCTCACACCTTAAATGGATATGGGCCATTGCTCTAGGATATGTGGCAAGTATTTTTATGCACTTATGGATCAACGCAGCCCTCTTTGATGTCCCAATCTAGCCTCTTTGTTGATATAGGGAACTCAGCGGTCAAATGGCGCTCGCATGGTTCAGAGGTTTTTACTGAGGAAATAGATCAATTTTCATCAGAATTATTACCTAAAGTTGACACAGTTTGGATAAGCGCCGTTGCGCATCTAAATATTGTTGAAGAGATAAAGGCTAAATTTACTTCCGTTAACCTAGTTAAGCCATCAAAGCTTTATGGAAAGTTAACCCTATCGTATGTTGATCCGTCTAAGTTTGGTGTGGATAGATTTCTTGCTATGCTGGGAGCTCTTGAGCGCTTCCCAAATTCACCTTTACTAGTAATTGATACCGGAAGTGCAGTTACATTTGATGTTATAGACAGTCAGGGGGTACACAAAGGTGGATTAATAATGCCGGGCATTAAGGCTCTAAGAAAAAGCTTTAATAAGTTCTCAACAAATGATTTATCTCTAAAGACTAGTGAGCTTAAAAATAGCACTAAAGAGGCATGGCAAAGCGGAACTCACGCGATGCTAGTTTCAGCTATTAATTCGCAAATTCAAAATTTTGAATTACAATATCCAGATGGTGTTGTAACTATTTGTGGTGGCATCGTTAATGAAATACTTATAGAGCTTCCATTTTCAGTTAAATTCTTTGATAATTTGGTGCTAGATGGCTTGGAAAGCTATAGCCAATCTATGGGATAATTGATTCATTAACATTAAAGCTCTTTATTAAATACAATGAAAGATCATCGAGTATTATCTGGAATGCGACCTACCGGCCAATTACACCTTGGCCATTATCATGGAGTCCTAAAAAATTGGATTCAACTTCAAAATGAGTATGATTCTTACTACTTTGTTGCTGATTGGCATGCCTTTACAACGCACTACTCTGACAGAATTAATCTAGAAAAAAATGTTTCGGATATGGTTGTTGATTGGCTGGCAACTGGTCTTAATCCTAATACTTCTACAATTTTTGTTCAATCTAAAGTACCTGAACATGCAGAGCTTCATTTACTGCTCTCAATGACAACTCCTCTTAGCTGGTTAGAGAGGGTGCCATCTTATAAAGACCAACAAGAAAAACTTAAAACTAAGGATTTATCGACCTATGGCTTCTTAGGCTATCCACTTTTACAAAGTGCAGATATATTAATTTATAAAGCTGGTCTGGTTCCTGTAGGTGAGGACCAAGTAGCGCATGTTGAATTCACAAGGGAGGTTGCAAGACGCTTTAATTTTATTTATGGACGTGAAGCTGATTTTGAAGAGAAAGCTGAAGTTGCTGTAACTAAGATGGGTAAAAAACAATCAAAACTCTACAGATCTTTAAGGAAATCCTATCAAGAGACAGGTGATGATGAGTCTTTGCTGAAGGCAAAAGCTTTACTTGGAGAGCAGCAAAATATTACTCTTGGTGATCGAGAAAGGCTATTAGGATATGCAGAAGGTTTAGGTAAGATCATTTTAACGGAGCCTGAAGCTCTTTTAACTAAAGCGTCGAAAATGCCTGGCCTAGATGGGCAGAAAATGTCAAAATCCTATAATAATATGATTTCCTTGAGAGAAGAGCCAGAGTCTGTTAAGCAAAAAATTAACAGAATGCCAACAGATCCTGCTCGCGTTAAATTAACTGATCCAGGCGACCCTAAAAAATGTCCAGTATGGCAGTTGCATCAAATATATTCATCAGAAGATTCTCTCAAGTGGGTAAATGATGGGTGCACAAAAGCTAAGATAGGTTGTATTGAATGTAAAAAGCCTGTTATAGAGGCAATTAATACTGAGTTAGAGCCTATTCAAGAGAATATAGCCAAGTATCAATCGAATCCTAACCTTATTCAAGAAATTATCTTTGAAGGCTCAGAGAGTGCCAGGGCAGTAGCTCGAAGCACTATGGAAGAGGTTCGAGATGCAATGGGCATAACCTACTAAAAAGAGATAAAAAATAAATGTCAGAAAGACTACAAAAACTTATTGCCAATGCTGGCTATGGATCAAGACGCTGGGCGGAAAGGCTTATAGAGCAAGGCAGAATTTCTATTAATAATAAAGAAGCAACGCTTGGTGATAAAGCAACAATCGCTGACAAAGTTACAATTGATGGAAGGTTTATAGATCTAAAGCGTTATTCAGAAGAAGAGACTAAAGTGCTGATGCTGAACAAGCAAGCAGGCGTTATTTGTTCAAATAAAGATGAAGAGGGCCGTAAAAGTGTATTTGACTTCTTGCCTGAAAATACTCGCTGGGTTATGGTCGGTAGGTTAGATCTTAATTCAGCTGGATTATTACTTTTTACTAATAATGGAGAGCTCGCAAACAAGCTAATGCATCCCAGCTCTGAAATAGATAGAGAATATGCTGTAAGGGTTTTAGGAAGGGTTAGCGATGAGGATATAAAACAATTAATTAGCGGAGTAGAGCTCGAAGATGGATTTGCTAAATTTCATAAAGTAACCCTTGGCGGCGGTGATGGTGCAAATCGTTGGTATCACGTTGTGGTAAGGGAGGGCAGAAAAAGAGAAGTGAGAAGGCTTTGGGAGGCTCTGGATTTTAAAGTTTCACGGCTTATTAGAACAAGATTTAGTGATATTCGCATGCCAGATAGCTTACGAGCAAATCAGTCTGAACTTCTCAAACCCAAACAAGTTCAAGCATTGCTTAGTGCAGTTAAATTAAAAGGCTAATTTAATGTTTTTTTATTCGTTTTAATTTGTTTTTCAAAGGCATTATCAATCTTGTTAAACCATGTGTGTCAAGTATAATGGCGTTTTTATATAGAAAAAATTAACGCCTTAATGTCTGATTATAAAACCACCTTAAATTTACCTGCAACTGATTTTCCGATGAAAGCCAATTTAGCAAATCGCGAAGGCGGTTTCCTAAAAACATGGCAGGATCAAGACTTATATCAACAAATTCGTAACAAGTTTAAAGGAAAGCCATTATTTGTACTTCATGATGGCCCCCCTTATGCGAATG